>DAIEGT010000009.1:0-6612 GCA_027356105.1 Candidatus Saccharimonadota bacterium | reverse complement strand
TTTCTGTAGTTATTTGATAGTATTTACAGTATACGGAGCCTACCTTTTAGGTTGCAATGCTGGTGAGTTACTACGTAACTATAGTAAATATTACATTAGTATGGTATAATATAATTATGTCAGAATTTAGTGAGCAAGTTTCGAAATTTAAGGCTGAGAAAGAACTAGCTGATCAAAAATTTTTAGAATTTAAAACTAAACAACAAAATGTGAAGCAAGCTGAAGTTGACAAATTAAGCTCATTACTCGAAATCTCTAAGAAGATTGTTCCACTTTTAATACAATCTGATATAAGTCGAACAACCTTCATTAGAAAAAGATTAATTCCAGAGGAACGTAGCCTAGTGACTATTGCTATAGACAAGTGGAGAGGTTATAAAGTAAATAAACATCCTCATTTCTCAATCTCAGAATATTATGGTTGGATTTTATACAGTCAACATGATCCCACCCCCTGGTATCCAGATTATTCAAGTCTACCCCCTGAGACTTCATCCGGAAATCTGATATCAATAGAAGGAAATTTGGGTGATTTTGTTAGTTTTGGAAAGATTGCTAACGGTAATCCACCGTTAACTTTAACGAATGATATTAAATGGTATGGAACTGATTCAGTAAGAGGTAGGAACTGTAATGTTAATGAGCTTGAAAAACGACTTGCGTTATTTGTGATTAATCACAGTTTAGATATAGGTAATTTATAGTCTAACTGTTTATAGATTTTGATACTATTATAAGTATGGTAGTTGATATAGATGATTTAAGTCACGCACTTCAAAAATCTTGGTCAAAGCAAACCTCATCTAATCCCAATGAATGGTCTAAAGATAATCCAGCTAGGGGTCAATGCGTACCAACGGCACTAGTCATTCAAGATTATTTAGGAGGGGATTTAGTTAGATACGAAGTATCAACTAAACGACTTAAAGAAACACATTACGCCAATTTAACTGAAGATAAATCCCTGATTGATTTAACTATTTGTCAGTACCAAGAACCAGTTAAAATGATAATTAAACCCGTTAATCTAGCCAACTTTGACTCAGTTAGAAATAAAAGATTATCGGATAAGTCAACCAAAGACAGATATTTATTATTAAAAAAGTTAGTCGCAAAGGATTTGAATAAATGATAAATATTGTTATAGCTTCAACTAACCCAGTAAAAATTAATGCTAGCCTCAAAGGTTTTAAAAAGATGTTTAAAGATGAAACTTTTAAGGTAGAAGGTATTTCTATGCCATCAGGAGTCAGTGAACAACCACTTACTAACAATGAAACATTTCAAGGCGCCTTAAACAGAGCTAATCAAGCTAGTCAGCGAATATCAACAGCTGACTATTATGTCGGAATAGAAAGTGGCGTTGAAAGTATGGACGACGAAATGCATACCTTTACTTGGGTAGTTATAAAATCTAAAAGCGGTAAAATCGGTAAAGCCCGCTCAGCTAGTTTGTTCTTGCCACCCCAAGTATCAAAACTTATCTTAAGCGGTAAAGAACTAGGTGAAGCTGATGATATTGTTTTTGGTCTGGCAAATTCTAAACAAGGCATCGGATCTGTCGGTATTTTAACTAAAAATGTTTCCAACCGTGAACTGTTTTATGTTGAAGTGGTAGTACTAAGTTTAGTGCCATTTGTTAACCCCGAACTTTATCCTTAACAAATGTTTTAAAATATATATTTTAAAACTAGGTATTGAAATAAAGATAAAATATAGTTATAAATAGATAATTAATTATTGGAGATACGATGAGCGAGATTAATGGTTGCTATGGATGTGATAATAACAGTAGTAAATGTTTACCAGCACGTGATCGAATTGCTGAGGAACTTGGCATTTTCTGTACAGGTAGTCAAAGGGGTGAAAGTGTTATCTCTACTATAAAATCTGGTAATACTGGACTAAGCATAGAAACAGCGATTACTCCAATAGTATGCCCACTAATTCTTAGTCTTGAAAAGAAACTGATGAATGAAGGTCTTAATCATAATTCACGTAAGCAGCTTTTAGATTTAATTTTGGCTAATAGAATTAATTCCGATTTACCACTAGATCAAGCAGTTAAAGCTGTAGCAGATAATCAATCATCGCCAGAATATAGTTATTTTGATTCTAGAGATTGTTTTACAAAGGTTAAAGTCTTAGAGATACTTCACTTAGCCACAGTTTCAACTATTAAATAGTTTCGCACAAATTTAGCCTATTTTGAGCTATTTGATTATTATCTGAAAAGATGGTAAAATAATAATATGTCCAATGAGAGAATAAATAGTAAGCTGGAAGATTTTAAGTTAGCATATGATTTTGCTCAGAATGCCAATTTTCTACGAAACCAAATAATATTTTTCAAGCAAACAAATGATGAATCGACTATTTCTGAAAATGATCAAAATAATCTAGCAGTATTAGAAGATTCATTTTATAGTAATCTAAATAGTGCAAATCGACTATTCCCCGGTCGAGAAATCGAATATGTTAAATCCGAATTTGATGACTTTGAATTTGCTAAAAAATTTATGACCGAAAAACAACAAGCAAAAGTTCCTCTTATCCGGCAGCAATTAATAGCCAGATTTGGCCACGACATATCACCAGAACTAGCTATTAAATCTTTTCCACTAATTATGAGTCAAGATGCTGAGGGTAATAGAGTTTTTAATTTAGTATCAATGCGGCCAATTAAAGCAATGAAAGCTTTTCGCTACACTCCTTATGATGCTGAACGCCTAATTAGTGGAGATATGCCTAACAAAATTTTTGCTAGTAAATATCAGATATCAATAAATGCCGAAGGACAAACGTATAATGCCGCAACCGGTATGACGGCCGAACTATTTAGTGAAATGCACAGACGCAGTAAGATCTTGAAAAAAAAGACATTTCATGACAAAGTCCATCCAGTACTTCTTTTAGGCAGTCCATTTGGCTACAGTGGACGAAAACCCTTAGCAGTTATTGATTCCAGAGGAAAACTTTCAATCATTGAAAACTACAATTCTGGCGACAGCAGTAACGCTGATCGAGATTTATTTATCTTTAATATAAAGAATTTTCACCTTCACCCAACAGTATTAATTGATTAAATTTAAATAGTCTCACTAATTAATCTAATACTAATAACTAAAATATTTTTAATAATATTAATATAAAAATTTTAGATTTGAGATCTCTGAGCTACAGGGTGAAATATTAAAAATGGTATAATTTAATTAAACTAAAATGAAATGGTAGTAGCTTATTAATAAAATAATATATTTAGCCGGTGGATGTTTCTGGGGCCTACAGGATTTATTTAGAGAACAACCTGGTGCGGTTGATACCGAGGTTGGATATTGTGGTGGTAAAAACGATAACCCAAGTTATGATTTTCACCCCGGGCATGCTGAGACTCTAGCCATTACATACGACCTAGATAAAACAAATTTCAGTGCAATGCTAGATTTTTTCTTTAGAATTCATGACCCAACAACCTTAAATAAACAGGGTAACGATATTGGCTCATCTTACCGTTCGGCGATATTTTATCAAGACGAAGATGAGTTTAATTTGGCTCAGAAAATGATTGATAAAGTTAACTCTTCAGGACTTTATCTAAACCCAGTTGTGACCAGTTTAGAGAAATTTAGCAAATTTTATTCGGCTGAAGAATATCATCAAGACTATTTGAAAAACCATCCCGGTGGTTATACTTGTCACTATCTGCGTAGTGATGAAAGCTTGCTTAAATAACAAAGTATTTAATAGGAGACTATATGGATAAAACTAAAACTATCAATCTAGTTAATTTATCAAGTGAACAAATTGCCATACTTGAAGGTAAGGGCACTGAATTACCATTTAGCGGCAAATTACTACATAATAAAGACAGCGGTGATTATACTTGTGCTGCTTGTGGAGCAGTACTATTTAAATCTGATACTAAATTTGATTCAGGCTCAGGTTGGCCAAGCTTTGATCAGGCAGTAGATGGTTCAGTTAAACAATCAACCGATACTAGTCACGGTATGATTAGAACAGAAGTAATCTGTGCTAATTGTGGCGGACATTTAGGCCACTTATTCGATGATGGCCCTAAAGAAACAACTGGTCAAAGGTTTTGTATTAACTCCGCTAGCTTAGATTTTGTACCAAAGCCAAAGCAAGTTTAATTTTTTATAAATAGACTATAATAAGTTATATGAAAGAACCAAAAACACCTCAAACAATCGATGAACAGAATGCCTTGTCCAGTGCTATAGATCAATCAAGCGAGATAGATAATAATGGCGAAGAGGCAGTAGTCATACCTTTCGTAATAGATAAAGACACTGTCAGTCGGTTTAATCCTTCAAGATTTGGCTTGTAGATAGTAAAACTAATATCGTTCTACTATTTTATTTATTCTTGGTTTGAAACTTCTTGTTTAATTTCAGTTTGACGGGTTTTAATATCACTAATAATTTCATTGCCAGCTTTTACTAGTGTTTTTAGGGCAAGACGGCCAGTTGTTCCAATTATTGCTCCAAGTACAAAACTTGTCTTTACTTCAGGTTTAATGTCGGATTTAAATAGAAGTTCAGTGAATTCAAATGTTATAGCCGAAAGGGCAATACCGCCTAAAATATTTCTATCACGTTTTAAATTTGGTGGTATTCTTGCTGCCTCCATGTATATACCATAAATAGAATTACTAATACGGGAAACTTTTTCTTTTAGTTCACTCATTTAATAATTTATAGCACCTACAGTTGTTTTTAACAAATGGTGTTGGTAATGAAATAAATTGAGTTTATCTAATAAAGCTATATAATATAAAGTTAAATATGGAAAGTTTTGATAAGCTCAAATTCGAGAATCTAATGAGTGCTGGTGTGGCGTTTCATAATAAGCGCAATTTTAATGAGGCCCTTAAGAGCACCCTAGCAGCTTATGAAATGTCATCGCCAAACACTTCGGAAGAAGGTCGGGCAGCTCGTGATAGTGCAGCTAATTACGATAGGATAGGGGAATCATTCAGCGCTTCCCTTTATGCCTACATAGCATTTGATATCCATTCAGAGATTCTTAAGCAATTAGAAAGCCCGACTAGAGAAGCATATAGGGAGCGTAGTGCTAGTGCATTTTACGTTGGATCAATATGTCTTCGTCAAGCAATTAGCCAGAGTCATACTAAAAATACTGCAAGTGATACAGCTCTAGATTTTTTAACTATATCTCGGTCTGACATAAAAGAAGCTAAACCACTCGCTGCCGGTATTAATAAATATGTTGACCAATACGAGATTAACGGTTTAAGACGTAATAGTATTGCTGAAACATTGTATGGCAGTAAAATAAAAGGTTTTAAACTTGGCATGCTGGCAGTTGGCTTATCTTGTATGAGCGAATCTCCTAGGCTTGATCCACGAGATGAAAATATGACTATATTTAACCGTTTTAAATCTAAAACTAAAGCATTTATGGGAGGCAGTGCTGCTGTAGCTCTAAGTGTCTTAAATATTCGAAGGTCTGATACTTTGAATCAATTATCATTTAAAGCTGCCGATAAAATCCTATAATTCAAATAATTAATTAAGCTCGTAAAACAAACCCGATACAACATATTACTAGCACTAAAAATATTTGAAAGTTTTTTAACCATTAACACATAATAAATCTTTTATGCTAATATAAATATATAAAGACGGGAGGGAGTACTCGTGTCATGGAGTACCAGGCAACTCCTGTTTTTAGCCAATGATATTATAGCTTAATATATGGCCATTTAATTGGTATATTCTTCTAAAAAATACCAGTGGTTTTTGTAATAATGAGTACGACAGTTAAAAAAACAAAACCAAAGACATCATCAGACTTAAAAAGTCTTATTAAATTTTCTCTAAAGAACCTATCTTCTTTGTTTAAACCAGTCTCTTTGTTTTTAAAACCCTATCTAAAACCAGTCATTGTAAAAAAAGATTACTACTTAACTAAGTTAACCAAACATCTATACCATTATCTATTTGAACCAATCGATGATTGGATCATATATCCTCTGGAACTAAAACTAGGTAAAAGAAGAACTAAAAGATTAAAGACTGCCCTTAAATACACTCTACCTTCTCTTATCCTTCTAACTGTTGCTACCATCATCGCTACTAGTATAGTAAATAGACTAACAACCAAGTCCTACCAACTACCAGTATCTATCCAGGCAATGATCGGAGAACCTGACACTAATCTAATGAAGTCAGATCTAAGCTACAACCCTAAGACAAAAACTTACTATATAGATAAATCTGGTATTGGGGCTAAGTACCAGCCAACAACAAGTAGTAGTATAACTATTGGATCTAAATCTAATTCAGCTTTTAGTCTAGTTATACCAACTAACATCCATCAAGGCTTTACAACCTATGACAATACTTCTGGACTATCATTCACTCTCACACCACAGTTTGATGCGAATAACGGAAAGCTTGTTAACGGACATCTAGTCTATCCAATGGGACTAGGTACAACTAAAGATGTCTATACCATCAAAGCTAATGGACTTCAAGAAAACATAGTCTATGGCAGTGCACCAACTGGCACCATTAAACTTAGCTACAAACTGACTCTACCAACTAGTCTAGAGGCAAAGATGATGTC
>DAIEGT010000008.1:0-6861 GCA_027356105.1 Candidatus Saccharimonadota bacterium | reverse complement strand
CCTTTCTGTAGTTATTTGATAGTATTTACAGTATACGGAGCCTACCTTTTAGGTTGCAATGCTGGTGAGTTACTACGTATTTATTGCTTTTTACCGAATATTATGTTATGATATAAAAATGGTAACGCCGAACAATTATATCGAAAATCCAGAGGCGAAAAACGCAAGTCAGGATGTTTTATCGACCATCATTGATTTAGCTAAAAGTACTATTAAGAATGACTTAGCTAATAGCATTATAAATACTGGCGACAAAACAAACGACGATGGTTTTGGCTATTTAAGAACTTTGGACACTTCAATATGCGTAGTATCATATGATAGATACAGCCAAGAAACGAGACAACGTTTGGGCTTGGGCGATATCGAAATAGATATTACTCACTGGCTAGACCCCACTCAACTTGGTAAAGGACTGAATGAATTCTTTAATTTTAAATTCTATGTTGGCAATGATGGAATTAGAGGTATCAGAATATTTAATATTCGAAAATCGGTAAACTCTCCATTATTTGGTGGTGATAAAAATGATGGATTGCCTGTTTACCTAGAAGATAATAACGAAGCTATATCTAGTATGAAACAGTCTTTCGAGGGACTACCTGAACAAATTCAAGGTACTAATAATAGCGTAGAGCAGCTGATAGAAATAGGAAGAAGAGTAATCGGAGGACTAGACCCTAACGCATTAGAGATGGGGTTATTGAATGTTAATCAACATCAAGCCGAAGAGCTAATTGATTTATTAGTTTCCGCCGAACCTACTACAAACCCATATTTCGAAGAAATATAATCAATTCTACGAAAACCAAATATACTTGCATCTGCATGCACGATGGTCCTCCAAACATAAGCATTTTAGTTTGTTAAAGATTCGATTTCTCGACATCCATTGTACAATGGATATATGCGTATATCGCATTCAAGAAAATACTGGATTTTTAGCCTTTCGATATTTTTTGTCTGGGGTGTCGTTTTAATTGCCCATTGGACGATAGGTAGTCCACCACAACTTAAAACATTAGCTGTTTGGTTATTTTTCTACTTCGTAGGTTGGCTTTTAGCTACAATCGCTAGTAGTGTATATAGATAACTTTAACTTTAATTTAATTTATACACAAAAGCAGGCACGATTGCATTCAATAACTCTTATGTCAATCATTTAGTATATTTATAGCTAACTAACGCTAATAAAACTACTGTTAACCTATATTTTCATAAACTGAAATAGGTAATAAATAAGATACGCTAGCCAAAATACAGCTTTAAATATCGCAAAAGCGACTAACTTAATGGTGCCTGAATGAAAGTGCAGATAATAAAATAGAGTACCGATAAAACCAAGAAACCAAATTCCACCTATGCCACCATGTTGACTTACATTTATCATTCTCGAGCTAGTATATTTATTATCTTTATTTAGCATAACAACTCACTAAACTTCTCTTTCTATTGAAATCGTACATTCAGTAACCAAAGCCGCAATTGCACTAACGGCAGCTAATACTGGTAGTAAAACAGCTCCTACAACACCAATCGTTAGGGGTATCTCAATAATTGATTTACCTTCTTTAGTTTTTATTGTAATCTTACGAATATTCCCTTGCTTAATAAGTTCTTTAACTCTTTTTAACAGTTCTTCGCCTTCAACTCTAAACTCTTCTTTTCGTTGTTTCTCCATATTTACCTTTCTTTAGCAGATATGCCTGATAACTCTCATAAGCATACTATTGTAGTAATTAAATAGATGTGGTTTTTATCACATGGTACATTATCAAGATATAATTAAAAATTACGGACAAAATTACTTAATAAACTTGGAGCCTCATTATAATAGCAATAACCCGTATGATAGCTAAAAATCACGATTAGCTTATGATGATCGGTCTACAATTAGAAATGTTATTTTAAATCAATTTTATTATTCTAAAAATTTCTCTAGCTTTTTAAGTTGTTGATTAAATCCCATCTCCATACCTTCAACTGCCATTTTGGCATTTGGGCCAGTATTGTTAATTGTTGCTTTTAATAAAATTCTGGTCTTATTTCCTTCGTCAAATAATTCTATATGTGTTGTTTGGTCAATTTGAGTTGTTTTTTCTTGTCCTTCAGTCCAAGCCTTAGCATCATAGGATAACTTTAAATTTTCCTCAACAATTGTATATCTGGCATCCATCGGCCATCTTACACCTTTATAGGGGCCCATAGCCTCACCCGCAACCATAACAATATAAAATCTTCCACCAACACGTAAATCTACTTCACATTCAGCTATATCGACGTTATCTGGTCCCCACCATTGACGTAATTGTTCTGGATCTGTCCATGCATTCCAAACCAAACTAGTTGATGCCTCATAGATTTTGTTTATTTCCAGTTCTTTAATTGGATTCATAATTTATCCTTCCTGTTTACTTAACTTTAAATATTCTTCTAAATTATCTAAGCGACTAGTCCAAGATCTTTCAAAAGAAATTATCCAATTATTTAATTCAATAAATGCATCAGGGTTTAATGAATAAATTCTTTTTTGGGCAACCGGTTTTACATTAACTAATCCACTGTTATTTAATATTCGTAAGTGTTTAGATATTTGAGGTTGTCTTACTTTTAAAATTTTCACAAAATCATTGACTGAATATGACTGATTTTTTAACAATTCTACTATTTGAAATCTATTGGGTTCAGCTAACGCACTAAAAGTTTTTATATCCATATTTATAATATACTATTTTGAGTATATTCTTGTCAAGGAATATACATTATTTATTTATCATAATAAAAGAACCGACTTATTAAGACGGTTCTTTTTAAGTTTGAGATGGTTACTTATGGTGTATGAGCCATATTGTAACGCCGGTGGAAATTACTACTAAAGCGTAGAATAAACCAAGGCCGACTGGCGAACCCCAACTAAACCAACTTCCCCAAGCCCGCCAATTTTTCATGTGTTCTCGGTGATGTTGGTCATACCACTCTGTATCAGTTTTTTTATCAATCATAAATTTTATCCTCTTATAATTAACCTAAAACAGTACTATCGACCATATACTATCTACTCTTTAGGTGAATACCACATTCCTAATATGTCACGAGTAATGACTAGGCTGTTGCAAGGTGGATTTATATCATTAATCAAATCTTAACATTATTAAACAATTCTTATCAAATGAATGACTCAATAGCTTTTATCTTTATGTTAATATTAAGTGGTGCAAAAGGCATTAATTACAGGTGCAACAAGTGGAATAGGTAAAGAATTAGCTATTTTGATGGCTAAGTCTAACCATGATTTAGTTTTAGTTGCAAGAAATAAAGATAATTTATTAGCTGTAAAAAATGAGATCAATAGTTTCTCAAGCGTAAATGTTTCATTCTATCAAGCAGATTTATCCCAAAATGGTTCTGCAGCAAAATTATTCAATGAAACTAAAAAAGAAGGTATTGAAATTCTTATTAATAATGCCGGGGTGGGTCTTAAGGGAGATTTCTTCCATGATGATTTATCAAAAACTATCCAAATAGCACAACTTAATATGATCAGTCTAATGGAATTATCTCATCTATATGGAAATTATTTTTTAAAACAAAATAGCGGTAAAATATTAAACATAGGATCAATTGCTGCCTTTTTGCCAGGACCTAAACAGGCAGTATATTATGCGACAAAATCATTTGTTAGAAACTTATCTAGGTCACTTGCTTATAATTTAAGAAACTCGAATGTTACAGTTACTACCCTTCATCCGGGAGTGACTAAAACTAATTTTTTTAATGCTTCAGGGGCTACTAATTTTAGTAAAGGCGCACCTGCATCTTCAGTTGCAGCACTTGGTTATAAAGCAATGATGAATGGTAAAATAGAAGTTACTTATGGTCTTTTTAATAAATTCTTAGTAAATTTTGTTCTTAGATTTATCCCTTATAAATACCAAGCATACCTGGTAGATAATGCTTCTGAAATATAGATATAATTTCGAAAAAATAAAATTACTACTTTTTAAATTAATAAAAGTAGAGATACTATCGGTGACTATTTAAATTTGATATACTTTTTTTAAATGGAAAGACAACCGACAAAAGAAGATAATTACCCCAAAATCGGAATTTACGAGCATTATAAAAGTACTCCTGAAGATCGAAGATATTACCAAATATTAGGTTTCGCCAGACATACAGAAACAAATGAAATATTAACTATCTATATCCCACTTTATCTTACAGAAAATACTCCTGGACTAAGGCTTCAAGCTCGACCCCTAGAAATGTTTACTGAAATAATTAATATCAATGGTGAAGAAATTCCAAGATTTCGTTATATCGGACACGAAATTTAACTGTTAAGTATTTGTTTGATTTAAAATTTAAAATCCGGAGACTCAAAACATTATTTCTTAAAATAAATATTTTGTTATTATTAAAAAATGGAATCAGTCGATCATTATCTGAACAATTTAAAACCACAGCAAAGAAAAGAACTTAAAAAAATACGCAAAATTATACATCAATTTGCACCCGACGTAGAAGAATCAATCAGTTATAAAATGCCAGCTTTTAAGGTCGATAATGAACCTCTTGTTTATATAGCAGCGTTCAGTAATCATTTAAGTTTTTTCCCAACTTCTAGACCAATAAAAGTAATGAAAGAAGGCTTAACAAATTTTAAGACTTCCAAAGGTGCTATCCAGTTTACTGCAGACAACCCATTACCAGAAAAAATAATTATTGAACTTCTAAATATAAGATTAAATGATATTAGAAAAAATGAAGAATTCATTGAACAAGTGCCACCTAGTAGTAAGATTCTTAGCCAAGTAGCTAAACCGATAAAAATTAAAGAAATTAAAGATCCGGAGACTCAAAACATCATAAATACAATGTTTCGTATCGCATATGGCAGACAAGGCGACAAGAATTATCCAACATTAGTTGGTTTAGCTGCACCACAAATTGGTATATCAAAACGTATTATAATAATTGGAATTAACTCGGTTAGTGATGGTCAGCAGCCTGAACTAAGAGCCTTTATAAATCCAAAAATATTAAAATTATCAAAAGAGACAGAGGATGGCCGTGAAGGTTGTTTTTCAACCTCTAGGGTTTGTGGAATAGTTGAAAGATCAAAGTCAATAGTATTTGAAGCATATGACAGAAATGTTAAAAAAGTAACTATAACTCTAGAAGGTTTCCCTGCAAGAATTGCGCAACATGAAATCGATCATTTAAATGGAATTAGATTCCCAGACAGAATAACAGATAATTCAAAATTGCATTGGGTCGAAGAATATGAATTTGGCAAATACAGAAATAATTGGAAGAAATGGACTATAAAATGCTCACCAGAAAAATGGCAGGCAATCAAATCTGGATTAATTAACTTTGTTATTTAAATTCTATGATTATTTGTTTTGGGAGAAATAATTGGAGTTATCGCAAATACTAAGATTAAAGCATAAATAACTGCAAAACCACACATAATCGAAGGAATCCCATTAATTGTTTTTGGATTAATCGTATTAACTATACCTGTAGGAAGCAAGAAGCTTAAATAACCAAATGCTTGTAGATATAGCGCTTTTTTTATTTTTTTAGATGAGGACCTAGCAAAATAAAGACAAAGCCCAATACCAAGAATAAGGAGCAGATAATAATAAGCAAAGTAAAATCCACCAACTTTATTAGCAAGTGTGAATATTGAATAATTTCCACCACAGACGCGGCTTAAAAATGCAGTATTTTGAAATCCTAAAGTTATAGCGAATATAAAACTAACTAAATAAGTCGAATAAATTGACCAGTTATTCGTTTTCTTAGCAATCTTATAGATTAAATGCAGCCCTAGCGCAGGTAATAATGTAATTGCAACAAACCCAATATGCATAAACAGCTCAGACTTATATCCACCGCAAACATTAAATTCAGCTAGTTGAAATATTGCTAGTAAGATCAAGATAGCGGCTATAATTCTTGTGACAGAATTCAATTTATATCGATAAATTACATAAAAAAACATCGTCACTTCTATTATCATCGTAAGCAACATTATAGGTGGCGAGAAACAATATAAAGTATTATTTCTTTTCATTATACTAAGATTAGCATTTATAAATTATTTATCATAAATATAATAGATGCTTTTTAAAAAATTTAATTAATTGTCTTTAATATTTTTTTGACTACTGAGTCTTTATTATTTTCTGAAATTCAGTTTCACCGATTATGCCAGCTAAAATTCTTTTGGATAACTTTTGATTTTTCAACATAAAATCAAAAGTTGTTTTAGAAACATTATCAAAAGAATCAATAAGAAGACTATTTGATGTTTCAATAAATCCTGATACTTTTGGTCTAGAACTTAAATTGATAACACCAAGAAATAAACCGTGTTGTAATTTTTCTAAACTAGACATATTTTGCCTAAAAACACTTAAATCATTAACCCCTAGATCAATTAATTCATCATTAACTGCATACAATAATTCAATCCATCCTACTTGTAAAGTAGGGTTTAATGAATCAATTCCCTCTTGCCCCAAAAATATAACAGGATTTCTTAACATACATTCTGAATTATTTAATGTTTGTTTATCTTCAGTAGAAGCCACTATATTCGAAAAATTTTCAGCTAAAACTAATTGTTCTTCTTTAAAATGTTTCATTCTATCATGTAAGATGAATGATTCAACTTTATCACTTGGATGTAATTCAAACATATATATATTATTAATTCTATTATTTAAACTAAACAAATAATACCATAATATTATATATAAGTCAATAATACCGTAGTAACTCACCAGCATTGCAACCTAAAAGGTAGGCTCCGTATACTGTAAATACTATCAAATAACTACAGAAAGG
>DAIEGT010000007.1:0-9400 GCA_027356105.1 Candidatus Saccharimonadota bacterium | reverse complement strand
ATATACTAATTAAAAACAATTAACTAAAACAAAAATACATTGAAATCTATTTATACACAGATGTAGATAATACTACAGATCCATCTAATTTAATTAAAATATACCTAGTCTAACAGATACCAGTAAGAGATTAGTTAGTTATTGTGGTGTTAATGTGACAACAGTAGTGCACATAGTGCACGCTCTAATTTTTAACTACAACCCGTTGTACTTCCACAAGACGTGCAAACATAGCAACTACCGGACCTTTGAGTTTGATTACCACAATTAAAGCAAAGTGGTGCTGAAGAATCAAAAAGTTTATTCTCTAACTTATTATTAGTATTTAAAACTATTTCTTGAAGTTCATTATTTTCTAACACCTGTTCATTATTCTGAGTAGTCGATACACTGTCTTTTATTTCTAAAATATCTTCTTGGCTTTTTGCTTGAGTAGAAATAAGATCATCGAGAGATATTATCCCAAGTTCAACCTGATCGTCAAAACTTAAATAATCTAATGCTAATCTTCTAGCAATATAATCGATAATTGATGTAGCAGTTTTTATCTCAGGATCATTGGTTGAACCAAAAGGAGCAAAACTTGTACCTCTTAAGGTTTTAACATAGCTTTTTAACGGTACACCGTACTGTAAACCATGGCTAACGCTTATAGCGAACGAATCCATTAAACCTGACAGAGTTGAGCCCTGTTTAGACGCACTTATAAACAATTCTCCTGGAGCACCATCTTCAAATTGTCCAACAGTAAAATAACCTTTCAAATCAGATATTTGGAATTTATAAGTTTGGCTCGTTCTTACTCTAGGCAACTTTCTTCTAATTGCACCCTTTAAAATAATCTTGTTATTTTCTTCCTCTGAAAGCTTAGTTTCGTTTGTATTATCCAGTTTTTTCTTTTCCATCGAAAGAGGCTGAGCTACTTTACAATTATCTCTATATATAGCTACAGCTTTCAATCCCATTTTCCAAGCATCAAGATGAAGTTTCTCTATTTCTTCTATTGTAGCTTCTTCGGGTAGATTAACTGTCTTACTTATAGCTCCAGACAGAAACGGTTGCACAGCAGCCATCATTCTAACATGACCAGTGTAATGAATTGTGTTATCGCCCATTGAGCAAGCAAATACTGCTAAATGCTCAGCTTTTAATTCAGGTGCACCAACTATAGTTTTTTCAATATCTATATAATCAATTATTTCTTTTATTTCTAAATCAGTGTACCCCAGCGCTACTAAAGCTCTCGGAACTGTCTGGTTAACTATAGACATTATTCCACCACCAACTAATTTCTTGATTTTTATTAATCCTAAGTCTGGTTCAATTCCCGTCGTATCGCAATCCATCATTAAGCCAATTGTTCCAGTCGGTGCCAAAAGACTTACTTGTGAATTCCTAACTCCGTACATTTTTGCTAGCTCTAAAGCTTCATCCCAAGAACTTATAGCGGCGTTCAAAAGATCTTCACTAACCAAATTAACATTAATATCAACTAGTGAGTCTTTATGTAATTTTAATACGTCCATAACACCAGCTTTATCTTTGTTATAGCCAGCAAATGGCCCAACTCTATTGGCAATTTTTGCGCTTACGGCATAACTATAACCAGTCATTAAAGCCGTGATAGCGGCAGCTTGAGCCCGACCTTCATCACTATCATAAGGTAAACCTTGAGCCATTAATAAAGCACCCAGGTTAGCATAACCAATTCCTAATTCCCTATAAGCTCTAGCATTCTTAGAAATTTTTTCGGTAGGATAGTCACTATAGCCAACCAAAATTTCTTGAGCTGTTATCAATAATTCTACTGTGTGTTTGAATTCATCGATAGCAAAAGTATTGTCTTCATTTAAAAACTTTAATAAATTGATAGAAGCGAGGTTACAAGCAGAATTATCAAGATGCATATATTCACTACATGGATTAGAACCATTAATTCTGCCAGCTACAGGTGTAGTATGCCATTTGTTTATAGTAGTATCAAATTGCATACCTGGATCTGCGCATTCCCAAGCTGCTTCAGATAATTCTCGAAAAATATCTTTAGCCTTAACGGTTTTTATAACTTCACCATCACTAACTGCTCGCAAATCCCAATCATCATCATGTTCAACCGCTTTCATAAAATCATCAGTCACCCTAACGGATATATTAGCATTTTGATACTGTATAGATGTAATATCTTTGCCATTTAAACTCATATCCCATCCAGCGGCTTCTAAATCTCTTGCTTTTCTTTCTTCTCTTGCTTTACTCCAAATAAACTCTAGGATATCAGGGTGATCAACATTCAATATAACCATTTTAGCTGCTCTTCTAGTCTTACCACCACTTTTTATTGCACCGGCTGAGGCATCAGCTCCGCGCATAAAACTAAGTGGTCCAGACGCTGTTCCACCACTCTTACTTAATTTTTCATACGATGATCTGATTGGACTAATATTTACTCCTGAACCTGAGCCCCCTTTAAATATCATACCCTCTTCTACATACCAATTTAGAATTGATGGCATTGTATCTTCTACAGACAAAATAAAACATGCACTAGCTTGTTGAGCTCGATCATCAGCCCCTATATTGAACCAGACGGGAGAATTAAAAGCAGCTCTTTGTGTGGCAAGTATATATTTAAGATCTTCTTTAAAATCAGCTGCTTCTAAATTATTCTCAAAATAACCTTCATTTTTACCATAATTAGTTATAGTATCAACCACCCTATTGATTAGATGCTTTAAAGAACTTTCTCTACTTGCTGTACCGGGTGTACCATTAAAATATTTTTGAGAAACAATATTTATAGCATTAAGCGACCAATCTTCAGGAAATTCAACATTTTTTTGTTCAAAAACTGGCTTACTTGAAGCTGGGTTTACTAATAATGAATCTTTTTTTACCCATTTTATTTGATCATAAGCTTGTGAATTTTGCGGCACAAACATTCTCTTTATATTCAATTCGTTAATTTGCGACATTTTAAAACCCTCTTTTAAAAAATTTTATTTATTTCCTTGCGTTCTTAACTATCGATAACTCTTTCTCGAAACCTGCAATATCACTGAATCTTCTGTAAACACTGGCGAACCTGACATAGGCAACTTCGTTTAATCTTGCCAATTTGTCCATCAGAATTTCTCCGATTTGAGATGACTGTACTTCTTGATCTGCTAAATTATATAATTCTTGTTCAACTTCAGTTACTAAACGATCTAGTTCAATTGTTGTAACAGGTGTTTTTTCGCAAGCTTTATATAATCCATTCAATATTTTATTTCGATCAAATAATTCTCTAGTTTTATTGCTTTTAACGATTATAAGTTGTGGCCTTTCAATCCTCTCATAGGTCGTAAATCTATAACCACATCTTTGACAAACTCGCCGTCTTCTTATTGCTAGATTATCATTCACATCTCTTGATTCAATGACTCTAATATCATCACTTTGACATTGGCTACATTTCATACCAAGTTCCCTTCTTTAATATTATTATCATTTTGAATTATTTTTTATTTAAAGAACTATCTATATCTATATATAGCGTTATACATATATAATATAACGCCACTGGTAGTGTTTATGCAACTAATTAGTGGTGTATTATTTAATACAATTTATCAACTTATTTGTCGATTTTATCATCTGAAACGTTATTTTCAGTTGAAGTCTTATCTTTATGTCTCTTTGTTAAACGTCTTAGAAATGAAGGTTTATCTAATTCATCCTCAATACTATTACCACCAGATAAATCGAATGAATCATTTTTATCAACAGATAAAATTTCAGGCTTAGTTAATAAGTTATTATTTTGACCCTCAATATTATGGCTATCCTTTTCTTTTTCTTCCTCATTATTACTTGAACTACTTAAATCATCGTCTATAGTCCAAATATTAGGCACATCAACTTCTTTAGTAAAATCATTTTGAGCATCTTCGTTTTCCGATAAATCTAAATCTAGGTCAGTTGGGACTGGTTCATTATTTTTTTCTAAGACTGAACTACTGTATTTAGTATTATCATTTTGTTGGGAAAAATATGAAGCATCAAATCCAGTAGCAACCACAGTAATAATCACTTCGCCTTCTAGTTCTGGGCTAATTGTAGCACCGAATATTATATTAGCAGCTGGGTCTGCTGCACTAGTTATAGTCTCGGCGGCTGCATTAATTTCATGCATAGAAAGATCATTGCCACCTATAACATTAAATAATACCCCTCTGGCACCATCAATTGATACTTCTAGTAAAGGTGACTCAATCGCTTGTTGAGCTGCTAAAACGGCCCTATTTTCACCACTGGCCCTACCAATACCCATTAAAGCAGATCCTGCATTACTCATAACAGCTTTAACATCGGCAAAATCAAGATTAATTAGACCGTGAACAGTTATTAAATCAGATATACCTTGAACACCTTGTCTTAAAACATCATCTGCTACTTTAAAAGCTTCTAATAATGGAGTTTGGCGATCAATTGTTTGTAATAGCCGATCATTTGGAATAATAATTAAGGTATCCACTGCAGCACGTAATTTATTAATCGCGTCGTCGGCATTACTCCTTCTCTTCTCACCTTCAAATGCAAAGGGTTTTGTAGCAAAACCGACCACTAAAATACCGAGTTCACGAGCTATTTCTGCAACAACATGACCTGCTCCAGAACCAGTTCCTCCACCAGCCCCTATGGTAACAAAAACCATATCCGCACCTTCTAAGACCTTTTTAATTTCATCACGTGCTTCTTCCGCTGCTAGTTGTCCAATAGCGGGATCCGCCCCAGATCCTAAGCCTCTAGTTGTATCTTTACCGATATGAACTTTTACATGAGCTTTTGAGTGATGTAGTGCTTGAGCATCAGTATTTATAGCAATAAACTGTACTCCTTCAACCCCAGCATCAACCATTCGATTGATAGCTGCACCACCAGCACCACCAACACCAATAACCTTAATCTGTGCAAAAGTTTCTATAGACGGTTCAATCATCTGTGGCATATATTTATTCTCTTTAAAAATTATTTAAAAACGTTATTACTGTTCATAATACCTCAAAAAAAATACAACTTCAATAATTAATTCTAAAATAGTCAACTTATACTTATTTTTTATCCCTTAGAAACAATTTAGAAAAGATTTTCTTGGCATTGGTTTTATTATCAAGTGAAATCGGTGGCAATGCTGGTAAAAGCAACATATCGAGTAGCATCAACCCTACAACAGGTATATAACTTTGATCATCCACAGTATCAATTAAACCACCAACTCCTTCAAGTTTAGCTAAACGAGCAGCAAGTTGTAATTTTTCACGAGTAAAATCAGTAATTCCTGGTAATTTAGAGCCACCGCCAGTTAAAACAATCCCGCCGGGTAATTTTCTAGATCGTTTAATTCTTTGTAGTTCTTTATCAACAAATTCTAATAATTCTTCAACTCTAGCCTCTACAATCATTGAAATTTCTTCAAATTTAAAATTATGGGCTCTATTACCAACCTTAACCATAGCATTCATTTTTTTAGCATCTGATGATAAATTTACGTGCTGGATCTTAACTTCTTCTGCAATATCTAAATCAGTTTTTAAGCCGATAGCTAAATCATTTGTTATGTGTTGACCGCCGATCGGAATAACTGCAATATGCTGAACTTCTCCATCTTCAAAAATAATTAAATTTGTTGTGCCTGCTCCAATATCGATCAAAGCAGTACCGGCTTCTTTTTGTTGTCTTGATAATACAGCTTCGGCTGCTGCTAAGCTTGATACGGTATGATGCGAAGGCCTAATCTCGGCATTTTTAAGCGCCATATCTTGATTCTTTAAACTCGGAGTTGAAGCAGTAACAATATGTGCTTCTACTTCTAGCCTAACTCCGTGCATTCCAACAGGGTCTTTAATATTTTTTTGACCATCTAAACTATAGTTTTTTGCAAAAAATTGAACAATCTCACGATTTAACGGAAGATTGACTATTGTAGCGGCCTCTTCTACCCTAATACGATCTTCATCTGTAATTTCTCTATTTGCTGCACTTATCGCAATTACACCATGAGAATTCATCCCCTGAACTTGGCTTCCATTAACATTTACCGTCGCATGGCTGATTGGGATACCGGAAAGTCTCTCTGCTTCTGTAACTGCTTTATTAATTGCCTCCGCAACATCATCAACATGAACAATCATACCTCTTCTCATGCCCTGGTTTATTGATTCACCATGGCCAATAATAGATGGCATCCCATTTTTAACGCCCGATTCGTCATACATACCAATCACACATCTAACATGGCTTGTACCGATATCGAGTCCAACATAGTGTTCTTTTTGCATATTTATTATTTTCCTTGGATGTCTATTCTTAAATTTATTTAAAGCATTAAACTTTTGCTAAATTAACTATAAGTATAAACCTAATATTCTATTTTCATCAAGTTTAAACACTTTTTCTAAATTTGCGTCAGAATTTCAAACCCAGTCTGAGTTATCAATACTGTGTGTTCAAAATGGGCAGATAATGAATTATCAGCTGTTACTACTGTCCATCCATCATCAGAAAATTTAATCTTATCGGTACCCAACGTCGCCATAGGTTCAATTGCAATAGTCATATTTTTTTGTAAAATTGGCCCTGTATTCTTTAAGCCATAATTAGGTATATTTGGATCTTCATGTAGATAATGGCCGACTCCATGACCAACTAAGTCTTTAACAATACCGTAGTTAAATTTATTTAGCACTCCTTCAACTGCATTTGATATATCGCCAACCCTAACCCCGTTTTTCAAAACACCTATACCTGCCTCTAAAGATTTCAATGTATTTTCCACTAAATTTTTATGTGATTCTTTTATTGGTTCACCCAATATTACAGATATAGCTCCATCTGTAATCATCCCTTGATAATTTACACCAAAATCAAGCGATATAATATCTCCATTTTCTATAATTTTATCTTTCTTTGGTATGCCATGCACAATCTCATTATTAACAGAAATACATATGACATCAGGAAAACCCTGATAATTTAAAAATGCAGGTAGCCCTCCAATTTTCTTCAATTCTAGTTCAGCTAAAAGTGAAATATCCTTAGTACTCATCCCTGCAGATAAGTTATTCTTTAAAAATATTAAAACTGTTGCGAGCATCTTTCCACTAACTCTCATTAATTCGATCTCTTGACTGGTTTTAACTTTTGTCTTCATATATTTTAACTATTATAAACCTATATACTGTCTTATTTCATCGTGGACTAAAAGTGGATCATTATTAGCATTAACATTGTATATTGAACAATCTTCATTCTTAAACAACTCCAGGATAGGTAGTGTAGTATTTTTATATTCTTCAAACCTTCTTTTGATTGATTCCGGAGTATCATCAAGACGACCTCTATTAATTAATCTTTTTTCAACTATATCTAAAGAAGCTTCCAGGTTAAATACAGCTGTTAAATTTAATCTCTTTTTATGTATTTGTTCAAGTAACCATTTAGTCTGCGGAACAGTCCGTGGAAATCCGTCTAACAAAAATTCTTCTTTAAGATCAATTAAATTAAATGTCTTATCTACTAATTCAATAACTTCGGAATCACTTAAGAGATGCCCTTGAAGCATCTTTTGACGTCTTTCTCCTGTAACGAGCACTCTGAATAATTCCCCTGTAGATATCCATGAATAGCCATGTTCATCAGCAAAAATCCTACCTTGCATGCTTTTACCAGCACCTGCAACACCCATTAAAATAATCATGAATTCAAATTACCTTTAATTAAGCTGGCCATCTTAGATCCGTCAGCCATCACACCGGCTCTGTCTTTAACTAATTTCATTAACTCACCAAAATTTGCTGAACTATTTGAACCTATAACTTCTTTAACAATTTTTTCCAAATCATTATCTGATATTAGTTCAGGTAAGTAGGCTAAAATAACTGATTTCTCATTATCAATTTGTTCTACTTTTTCTAAACTACCTGCGGTAATATATATTTCCTTACTCTCATTTAATTTTTTTATTTCTTTATTTAGAATAACTATTACTTCATTGTCGGGTAAATATTCTTGACGATCAAGTTGTTTGTTAACTTTATAGTCTTGAATGATACTTTTAATAAAGCGAAGGATACTAACTTTTTCTTTATTACCAGATAATAATGCTTCTTTTAAATCTTGATTGATTGTTTGTTCAATCATTTTTATATCTATCGCAAGCCTAGTTTAATTTTTTTCATTTTAATAATTTTTCGTTCTTGTCGGATGATTGCTTTAGCCCTTCTATCTCTTTTAGATAAAGGTTTTTCAAAATATTGATTTTTTTTAGCAACTAAAATTACTCCAGATTGCTGGACTTTTCTATTAAATCTTCGGAGCATATTCTCCAGGGATTCTTTGCCATCTTTTCGGTTTACTTGAATCATTTTATAACTACAATTTTATCCTATTTATCTTCGTATTGCAAACAAAATTTTTAGATATTTGCCTAGCTAGTAATTCTTTTTTGATTTGTTCTTTGAGATTTAAGCACAATACCCTGTAGTTCTTTAAAAATTGGAAATTGTTTATTCGTTGAATAGACCTTGGTATTTCCTTGTTTTTCAGCTGTTAAAAATCCAACTTTTTCTAATTTCTTAAGTTCACGCTGAATATTACCTGCATCTTCTTTAATTAATTTCGCTAGACCTCTTACATGGGTTTTAAAATCAGGGTATTTAGCATAAATAACAATGATTTTTCGTCTAACCCTTGAAGTAATAAATACATCTAACATAATTAATTATTCCCTTGATATGTTGTGACCGTTAATAATATTAAGTATAAAGTTATGTATTAATTATTACAACCCTATTTTTATTAACATTCTTTTTGGTATGTTTAAATATTCCAACTATACTTTAGGTTATAATGTATTATTACGAAGTTTGGGTCGCAAGTTTAAACTACCATTCAAAAGAAAACTTAACCTATCATTTTAATGAAAAAATGAACATCGGATCAATAGTCGATGTTGAATTAAAAACAGAGATAGTTAACGCAATCATTGTTAAAAATGTATCTAAGCCACGATTTAAAACCAAAAAAATATTACAATACCATGACCAAATCAGTTTATTACCAAAATATTTAATAAAGCTAGGGCAATGGATGATTGACTATTATCCATCAAATATCGGAGTAATTACTAAACTTATCCTGCCTGTCTTTATTAAAAAAATAGAACCGGAGAAAGAAATTAAAAGTACAAAGTTTAAACCTCTAGCTCAACCTTCCCTAAACGATGATCAAAAAAAAGCCATTAAATTAATGTCGGATAAAGGTACCTTCCTCTTACATGGTATAACTGGTAGCGGTAAAACAAGAGTCTATATTGAATTAATAAAATATTGCTTGAAGAATAATCAATCAGTTATTATTC
>DAIEGT010000006.1:0-97898 GCA_027356105.1 Candidatus Saccharimonadota bacterium | reverse complement strand
ACCACCAATAATATTACTATTAGCCCCAATATCTCCAGGTGAAGATCCAACTCCAATTCCCATTTTTGCGTTTCCAATACCAGCTGTTCCGGCAGCATTAGTACCAACATAATTTCCTTCAACAACATTACCAGTTGCCGCAGAACCAGTTAAGAATACGCCAGAACCACCATTACCAGATAGTATATTTCTGTTAGCAGGGGTTATACCACCGACGGTATTATTAGCAGTTTCGTTGACCTCAACTCCAATATTAGCGTTTCCAATACCAGCTGTTCCGGCAGCATTAGTACCAACATAATTTCCTTCAATAGTAGAGTTAGTGACACCAGTATGCCAAATTCCAATTCCATTTGCACCGTTATCTGAAACTAAGTTACAAGCACCAGTACATGAGCCACCAGGAGTAACTCCACTTGTCCCACCAATAAGTGTGCCAGTAATTGTTCCACCACCAGCATCATTAACTAGGATTCCATCGGCTCCATTTCCAATACCAGCTGTTCCGGCAGCGTTAGTACCAACATAATTTCCCTCAATTACATTCCCTGAAGCATTTCCACCATTCTGAGCATTTATAACTATTCCATTCTGAGGATTACCACTTATAACATTACCGTTTGATACACTAGTCCCACCTATAATATTGTTATTGGCACTTGCTGCTGAAGTTCCAGAGAATATGCCGATTCCTCCACCGGCATTACCTTCAGGTATAGTCCCAGTTGGATCGACACCTATATAATTATTTTGAACCGTTACATTACTTGTATCAATAAAAATACCTTGCGCACTAAATAAGTTAATATCTAGACCTTTTACTACGCTACCAGCACCGGCACCAGTAACATATAGTCCTATAGCGTTAGCACCAGCGCCATTACCACTTATTTCTATAATAGGAGTACTTGTATAACCTGGCTGAGTTGTACCATCAATTGTCACTGGGTATGTCACTGGTGGTAGAGGAGAAGTGGGTATAATCTGAACAAGACCACCCGTCCCAATATTAAATGTAATAATATTTGAACCAGTAGTATTTGCGTTAGAGTTTAAGATAGCTTGTCGTAATGAACCTATTCCACTATCGTTAGTATTTGTGACGGTAAAGGTTGTGGTAGCGTTTGCCACTAAAGACGGCAAACTAAGTAAAAATACAAACAAAAAACCTATAATAAGTAAGTGTAATTGAACAATCGATTTAATTTTCATAAAACTACCCCCTGTATTTTAAATGTAACAATTTTAACAATAATATTCAAATATTATATACTTAATGTTTTGCTTACATTAAGAGTATTTTAAATTTTATAGCTCTTTTTTATTATTTCAATATAATTTTCATAAAATATAAATAATGTACTAATATCAAATATGATTAACAATGGGTACGCGCATGCAAAATAAAGAGTATTAATACCAGGGAAAGAGGTTACAGTTACGAGAGATAGCAATGCTATTCTAATTACAATGGCCACTCCTATAAAACCAGTTAGTATGAATAATGGACTTTTATAAATTTGTTTTGTGAAAAATAATATAATATAAAATAAAACAGATAGATAAGTCAGAATAGGAAATATTTGTTGATATATTTTTCCAACAAAAATAAGCATATTGATTTTTGATATATTATTATGATTTTTGATAGGTTCATTTGTTATTTTTGAAAATAAATTTAATGCGTTGTTGGTACCAGCGTTATTTGGTGGTAATGGGTTATATTGTTGAAAACCGGTAAAAAATGTGAAAGATTGTCCCATGGCAGTAATAAAAGGCTTGATATATTTTTTATTTAAAGGTGGATACATATTATCTGTGGAGTAAGTGCATTTTAATTTTCCTTCAGCACAAGCTTTATTGACCTGATTAGCTAGTGCGGAATAATAGCCCATAGCAGTTTGACCATTTTTATAATATCCGGCACTTTCAACAGAATACCTAAAAGCCCACATAAACCAGCCGCCAGCAATTTGACCAGGGTATTGAGGATAAACGGATGTAGATACATTAGTCCAAGCGGCACCAACACTACCATCTAAATATGGTTTTAGTTTTTGAAAAGCTGGGCTAACTTTATAAATAGCATTTCGACTTGCTGTTGAAACCGGTATGACTGGCATCCAAGTTCCGCTTTCTACACGTGTCAATGAGCTGTAAGCGGCTAAAAATTGAGGTGATTGAACTTCGACAACTGCCCTAACTCCATAATAATGATAATTAATCGCTGAAACTGTAAAAATCGATAACCACATTACCATAAATGGCAAAATAATAAGTACTAATTTTAATTTCCAATAATATATTTTTTGTTTTTCTAAGAAAATTATTAATGCAGTATAACCTATGATGCCAATAGTTATAGGTAATAACCATATTCCATCCTCTCTAGTGAGCCAAAAACAAGATAATATCAAACCAGCTAATAGTGATATTGTGATATTTTTCCAAATTTTTGAGTTTCTGTAGGAAAATAACATTATAAATAAACTGATAGTTAATAGTGTTAGTGACGGATAAATTCCGTTTCTAACTATTCGTGTAGCAGGTTCAACATCGGAAGAAATTGGATTAAAAATTAACAATAAACCTAAAACTGTAACAATTATATATTTTAATTTATTTGAATTCCTTACTTTGTTAAATGAATATAATAATGGATAGATACTTATTAAAAAAACAATACAGGCAATAATGTATAGAATTTGTTCTGACGTTAATAAAGGTATATGGGTAAAATTCATTAATGATAAATATATTGGATAGAACGGGCCTTTGATTAAAGTTACACTACTGTAATTTCCTAGCCAGTTTCCATGCATTATATTGTTAGCTAGATTAATAAATAATCGATCATCTTGTGCTGCATAACCAATAATAAAGAGATGTTGCCCGCTAGTTAAAAATAATTTAAATAAACTAGCAGTTATTAATATTAAATACATTAACCATTTCCAATTCAATATAGAAGAAATTGGTTTTAATGGATTGGGTTTTTGTAATAATTGATTGGTTTTAAACCTATTTTTAAATATCCATATAGCATGGCTGAGTCCAGTCTTAAAATAATTTTGTTTTGTGTTTCCAAGCCTTTGATGTTGGGATATTGAATATTCTGAGAATCGTATTTTATTATTTAACCTAGCATTAATTTTTATTTGAGGACTTAAGTTCCAATCTCCCATGGTTAGATTTAAATTATTTTTTATTTGTTTTTTAAAGACCCACATACCCGACAGGGCATCTTTAATTCTTATGCCATATAGTATCAAAATCTCATAGTTTAATAATTTAACTCCTATCTTCAACTTTAGAGGAATATCAGTACCGTCTTTAACGGGGTATCTATTACATGAAATAAAGTCTAAATTATTTTCAAGTAAGTAATTGATAATTTTATTAATATCTTTTATGGGATACGTGCTATCTCCATCAGTCCCAATTATTATGTCACTTTTTGCTTTTTTTATTCCTGTTATATGAGCATAACCATACCCAATACCGTTAATAGATCTATTGTCTTCTAAAACTATGACTTTCCCACCTATCGATTTAGCAACTTCGACGGTATTATCTGTAGATTTATTACTAATAACTATAATTTCATCAACATAATTAGGTATTTGATTTATTACTTGTTTTAGATGATTACCTTCATTCCTGCACGGTAAGCAAACAGTTACGGTTAAACCCTTAATCATATTATAGGTACTGCATTTTGACTAGCGTTTTTAAATATTCGTTTATACATAATGAAGTTTAGTATAAAAGACACACAAATACCAGAAAATTTTGCTAGCATATTAATAATCCAATGATGGCCTTCTAAATACGATATATGTTTCATGATATTAAGCGCTAAGTCAATTACTATTGATTGTATCAACCATACGTTAAATACGGTAACAATTATAAAATGTAATATAGTTTGACGTTTTTTCTTATTAGATTTAAAAACCAGCAGATGGTTTAAATAAAAACTAAGACACATAGAAATGCTAGTAGATAATATATTAGAAATTATAGGATTTATTAGTAATAAATTTGCGAATATAAAAAAGAAAATAATATCAACTAAAGTATTTATACTACCTACAACTAAAAATTTACTAAAGTATATATGTTTTTTGATTAAGTTTTTAAACATTTTATTTGATTAAACCGAACAGATATTTACCATATCCACTTTTTATTAATGATTCAGCGATCTTCTTAAGCTGCAATTTGTTAATGAATCCTTGCCTATATGCAATTTCTTCAATACAGCCAACTTTTATGCCATTTCTTTTTTCAATAACCCTAATATATTCCGTCGCATCATTCATTGAATCAAATGTTCCGGTATCAAGCCAGGCTGTACTTCGATCTAGTAGCTGAACCTTTAGCTTGTTTTGTTTCAGGTAGGCATTGTGTATTTCGGTTATTTCTATTTCTCCCCTAGGGCTTGGTTTAACATTTTTAGCAATTTCAATAACATTATTATCGAAAAAATAAAGACCAGGAATAGCATAATTAGATTTTGGTTTTAGTGGCTTTTCTTCAATAGAAAGTGCTTTCATATTTTTATCGAACTCGACAATCCCATATCTCTCAGGATCAGCAACTTGTTGGCCAAAAATAACACCACCATCTAAATCTTTCATTGCTTCTTTTACTTTATTGTCTAAATCATTGCCATAAAAAATGTTATCACCAAGAATCATAGCAACAGCATCTTTGCCAATAAAATCAGCACCAACAATATAGGCATCAGCCAGACCTTTTGGTTCTTCCTGTACTTTATAACTAAAGTTACAGCCTAAACGAGATCCATCACCAAGTAGATTTTTAAACCTAGGTATGTCGTGTGGAGTAGAGATTATAAGAATTTCTCTAATGCCGGCATTCATCAAAACACTGAGCGGATAGTAAATCATCGGCTTATCGTAGATTGGAATTAATTGTTTAGAAATAGCTAAAGTTATTGGGTATAATCTTGTGCCTGAGCCGCCAGCTAAAATAATGCCCTTCATTAGTTATTAGTATAACATTTAAGATTAGTTTAGGTTTATTAAATAGCTTAAATACCCTATAATTTAGCTTAATGATTGTATTAATTATTGCCGGTGGTTCTGGTACTAGGTTGTGGCCTTTATCAACCCCAGATTTTCCAAAACATCTCCTAAAACTAAATGGTGATGAAAATAGTTTATTACAAAACACCTATTTAAGAGCTAAAAGTTTGTCGAGCGATATTTTTATTGTGTCTGAGAGTAGTCATATCAAACATGTTAAAGACCAATTATCGGAAGTCCCAGAAACTAATTTTATTATTGAACCAGCCAGGAGAGGAACAGCCAGCTGTATCGCCTTAGCCTTAAGTAGGATTAAAGAAATTATAGGTAGCAGTGAACCAATAGCAATTATCGCCGCCGATCATTATGTACGTGACGTTGAAGGGTTTAAATATAGTTTTGAGCTAGCAGCTAAGTTAACAACTAAGTTGAACCGTATTGTACTTGTCGGGGCTGAGCCAACCTATCCGTCAACTGGCTTTGGCTATATTAAGAAGGGTAGTCTAGTTGATGAGAATTTATCAGTCTTTAGTGTTGATTCGTTTACAGAAAAACCAGATTATGAAGTGGCTGCTAAGTATCTAAAGAGCGGTGATTATTTATGGAACTGTGGTTACTTTGTTGGTTCAATAGAAACATTTGAGAGAGAAATGAAAGACAGTTCGCCAAAACTATATGATAATTATCTAAACATAAATCCTGATAATCTAGACAACTATCTAGATTTTGAGAATATCTCAATCGACTATGCCTTAATTGAAAAAGTGCAGGATCTACTAGTTATCCCAGCTACATTTGATTGGATGGATCTCGGAACTTTTGATGATCTGGCTAAATCCTCTGGTTCTAATGAAATAGGTAATTCAATTTCGGGCTTAGTTGAAATAAGTGAAACAAGAAACAGTTATATTATAAACAATGAGGAAAAACCATTAATTACCATTGGAGTTGATAATTTAGTTATTATAAATTCTAAAAACGGTATCTTGATAACTAGAAAAGATTTATCACAAAAAGTTGGTGAATTAAGTAAAAAATTAAATAAATGAAGAAATTAATAGCTTTTGATTTAGATGATACTTTGGCAATAACTAAATCACCGATTCACGATGAAATGGCTGAGACTTTAGTGAGACTTGCCAAGTCTTTTGATGTCTGTATTATCTCAGGTGGTAATTTCGAACAGTTTAATAGGCAGGTTATAGAAAGATTAATTATAGAAGATAAAGAACTTAAAAAGTTTCATCTAATGCCGACTTGTGGCACAAGATATTATCGTTTCGACAAAATTTGGAAAGAAGTTTATGCTGAGAATTTAAGTCAAAAACAAAAAAAGACAATAATAGATTTGCTAGAAAAAGCCGCTAAACAAGCCGGTTATTGGCTTGAAAAACCTTATGGTGAAATAATTGAAGATAGGGGTAGTCAAATAACATTTTCAGCCCTAGGGCAGAATGCTCCAGCTGAAGATAAATATAAATGGGATAGTGACGGTAAGAAAAGACTAGAAATAGTTAAACTCATCGAAGCCGATTTAAAAGACTTAGAAGCAAGAATTGGTGGTACAACCTCAATTGATGTAACGTTACCTGGAATCGATAAAGCCTATGGTATGAAAAAACTGATGGAATATTTAAATCTTACTAAAAAAGATATTTTATTTTTTGGTGATAAACTTCAGCCAGGTGGTAATGATTATCCAGTCAAAATGCTAGACATAGATTGTATTGAAGTTAGTAAATGGCAGGACACAGTACTTTGTCTAAACTCTATTCTGCTAACAGTTGGTCGATAAAATTTTTAAGATTAATTCTAAAGTTATCGATTGAAAATATTTCAGCTTCAGCTGATATTTGTTCGTAGTTAAAGTTTCTTTTTTGCAACTTATCGATTGCTTCACTAAGACTTTTGACTGTTTGTTTTTCAAAGAAGAAGCCATTCTTATTATCTTTAACATAATCCATTGAACCACCTTTATTAAAGGCTAGGACTGGAGTTCCGGCTGCCAAGGCTTCAACGGCTACAATACCAAAATCATCCATATTTGGCATTATAAAACCAAGTGAAGACTGGAAGTGGTTAACTATTTCACTATCATTAACATTGGTTAAGAATGTAATGTTTCGATCAGCCATTTTTTCTAGACGTTTATGGTCTGGTCCGGTACCAATAACAATTAAAGGAATTTTGAGCTCGTTACAAGTTTCAATAGCTAAATCAAATTTTTTATAGGGTGTTTGTCGTCCAGCAACCATTAGACCATGCCTAGCAGGTGGGTTAGATTTTAACTTTAGACGATCATAATCAACTGGAGGGAAGATAACAATAGAATCTCTTTTATAGTAGCGTTTAATCATCTTTTGGGTGTGAGTTGAATTAGCAATCATCACTGTTGGTCTTTTAGCTGCGTGTTTATCCCATTGTCTCAAGGGTTCAATAAAAAATTTTAGACCTAATTTAGCTAGCCAATTCAGACCATAGCTAAAACCGGGGTTCTTTAAATACTCATTTGTTCTGATCCAGTAATACTGAGTCGGTGAATGACAATAATTTATATGAATAGCATCTTTTCTAGTATGAATACCTTTTGCTTCAGCACCACTGGAAGAAATAACCAAATCATATTCACTTAGGTCTAAGCGAGCAAATGTCCAGGCTCGAAGTATTGGTAGGAATTTCTTGAGACTTTTAGGTAAATGTTGTAGCCAGGTAGTTCTAACATCGGCATCATCAAACCAATCAATGGCTGTTTTATCGTATTGTGAGGTATAAATAGGGGCGTTTGGGTAGAGTTTATGCATCTCAAGCACAACTCGCTCAGCTCCACCGATTCCAAGTAGCCAATCGCAAACAATAGCAACCGATAATTTCTTTTCAGCCATCTTATTTGGCTCCTTTATGACCTAAGACTATAAAAACTGTCTTAGCTAGAATTAGTAAATCACCCATAAAAGTCCAGTTCTGAACATAATATAAATCAAGCTGTCTTCTTTCTTCAAAAGAAATATCTCGACGTCCTGATATGACAGCTAAACCAGTTAGGCCAGTTTTTACACTTAAAATTAAGTTCTTTTTACCGTAGTGACTCAGTTCAAATGGTTCAAGTGGTCTTGGTCCAACTAGGCTAATGTCGCCCCTAACGACATTAAATAATTGTGGCAATTCATCTAAGCTAGTTTTTCTTAAGAAATGACCAATTGGTGAAATTCTTGGATCATTTTCTAAATAATCACCATTGGCTCGATAAATTTTTGACAGTTCAGGTTTACCCATTTTATTAAAACCAGCTTCAGGTGTCATGCGGTTATAGGCATGATAGTTTGTTCGAAATTTATATATTTTTACAGTATTACCAAATCGAGATAGCCTTTTTTGTGAGAAAATTGGATCACCGTGATCAAAGAAAAGAATAATTAGAACTAAAAGCATAAAAGGGGAAGTCACGATAATAAGGATTAAACCTAAGAAAATATCAAAAAGCCTTTTGACAACTCGTCCCCAGCCAATTAATGATGTTTGATGGACGGCAATGACAGGGATAGAGTGAAATAAATCGATTGTCATTTTACCGGTAAAAATTTCATCATTACCAGGTACAAAACGATACGATACATGATTCTCCTGAGCAAAAGTAAGTATTTCATCATTTTTTTCACCATCGCTATATAATTCAGTTTGAATGATAGTTAGGGTTTTTGCAGCAACCTCACTTTGGGAAAAAACTTTAAAGCTAGGAAAATTGACTATTGAACTATCTTTTTGACGAGAACCGATAACAGCCAAGACATGGTAGCCAGAACGCGGCGTATCCTTTAGATAATTAATTAAACTCGACGTAACCTTATTGTTACCAATAATGACCACTTCATTTATACCTATATTAAATCTGAACAATTCTTTTCTAATTTTTCTAGCAATTATTCTAAAAATTAGTACAAAGAAGAAGGCCAGTAAGAAACCATATAAAACTATAATCTTAGCTGGAAAAATAGCCGTATTCGATAAATAAGAATAAAAAACAACAAATAATATACCAACAAATGATCCGACAAATATGCGACTTATTTCATAAAGTCTATTACTTAGTGTTTCAGCAGAATATAAATTGAATAAAGCAAAAATTAAAACCCAAAAAGGCATTAGTGTTAAGAAGATTTGTAGGTAGGTTTTAGAGTGGACTACGACAGTAAATGCTTGATGATCCAAACTAATTCTTAGAATGTAAGCGATAGAAAAAGCCAAGACTAAAGCTAGAAAATCACCAATAATTAAGAATATATTAAATATGAGTAGGTTGTTGTTACGCATTTATGTAATTTTCATTATACCTCTATTTATTTTGTAATTTATAATCTTTAAGTTTGTGGGCTGATTAAAATAATTAATTTACGATAACAATAGATGTTTTTGAGCACAGAATATAAGATAAAAGTAATTAAAATATATTTGACATAATTTAAAGCTTATGCTATTATTAATTTCATGAAAACATATGAATTAACTTACAAAAACAAAAAATTAACTAAAGGTTTAACAGCTGGAGCTTTAGCTCTAGGTGCATTATTACCATCGATTGCTATTAGTAATGAAGCAGGTGCTGCTCCAACTAAGAGCGTTGAAAAACCAGCAGCAACTGTATATGCTGATAAACTAGGCAACAAAGCTCTTAATCAAGCAATTTTAAACGAAGAGCTGACAATAAGTAAGGATATAGCTCAAAGAATACCGGTTGAATTTAAAGATACAATAGCTTATGTTACCAGTTCACCTAAAGGTGGATTCTATATTGAAAATCCTTTAACTGCAACAGTTCAAGTTGGGAAAAGTCATAAGAAAACACAGTTAATTGGTTATATTGAACCAAAAGGAAGTGGTGCTGGACCAGACGTTGTATTGTTCGAAGCAAACCCTAAAACGGTTAAAGAGATGCATGATCCAGCTGACCCTAAAAGCATGCCCGCTAAAAATCCAGTCATATTTCCTTCAATGAATAATGCTGCTTATGATATATCTAATCCTGCAAACCCTTTTAATTTTCAAATGTATACTGATTTAGCACAAAATCCTAGTTTAGTAGCTTATAAATATTCCGCAAAAAAATAAACTAAGTTATTAGTAAGTAGCTTTATTCAATAAGTAAAGTGTCAACTTGACAACTTGGTGTTGATTAAGTAAAATAGATAATATGAAAACAATGTCAGTTGCCGATTTTAAATCACAGTTCTCTTCGGTAGTGAGCGATCTTAGAGAGGGTCGAGAGGTAATGATTACCTATGGTAGGAACAAGGTTCCACTGGCTACGATTATACCTCAGAGCAAACTAGCTAAGAACAACTATTCAATAGCAGTTGGTGATCTTATGTCAGAGGGTTGGACATATTCTATGAATGAGTTCGAATTAAGCGATAAAGATTTACTTGGGCTATGAAGTACCTTCTAGATACTCATACTTTAATATGGGCTCGTTTAGATCCACAAAGATTATCTAGATCACAATTAAATATATTATCTAGTAGCGATAAACAGAAATATATTAGTACAATTAGTATTTGGGAAATTAGTTTAAAGTTCTCGCTTCAAAAATTATCACTCGGTGGACATACGCCGGAACAGTTTTTAGAAACAGCTCTTGCTCTGGGTTTTAAAATAATTAATCCTTCTCCAGTACAATATGCCTCGTTTTATAATCTACCGAAATCCATTAAGCATAAAGATCCATTTGACCGAATGTTAATTTGGCAGGCAATTGAAAGTCAATCTGTCTTATTATCCTCAGATAAAAAAATGGCTGACTATAAGATTCATGGACTATTACTCGGTTAGCCCTTCTTCTATACTAAATTGTATAGTTCATTAGAATTCGTTGTCTTTATATTCTCAAATTCTTGTCAGGAATAGGCATAAATTAATTTTTAGCGGTTAAAGTTAGGCTATAATTAAATAATGCTAAAAACAATTAAAGAAATGTCCTTAAATAATTTGATAAAAAACGGACTTTTCTTTTTAATTTTGAGCCTACCTTTCTTTGCTTTTCTCACCATTTTTTTATGTTCAATTTTTGGTCATTACACGGCTATTAGGCTATATCCTGAAACAGTTCTTCTTATCTTAATGTTCTTATCTAGCTACTACTTAATTAAGAATAAGTCTCAGGCTAAAGTATTTTTTAATGATAATTTAATTAGATTAATAATCCTATTTTCAATAATCGACATAGTGGCTGGTTTAATCGCTTATTATAACCACGGCGTTAGTTTAAAAGCTTTTGGCTATGGTTTAATTATTGATTTAAGAATTTATTTAGTTTTTACGGTTGGTTATTTAATTTCTTTAAAATTTAAATTAAAAGAATCAACACTATATAAATTAATACTTTATCCTGCTATAGCTGTAGTTGGATTTGGATTGTTACAAATATTAGTTTTACCAAATAATTTCTTAAGTCATTTTGGTTATAATAAATCAACTATTTTGCCGTTCGAAACGATTAACAATAATAGTAAATATGTCAGAATAATCTCTTTCTTAAGAGGCTCAAATCCCTTAGGCACGTATTTAATACTGCCATTTTCTGCTCTTTTCATGTTGCTTATAACAAAGTCTAAAGATAGGTTAAAAATAATTATTGCTATTTTGGCGGCAGCTCTAGTCTTACTATTTAGTTTTTCAAGGAGTTCCTGGATTGGGGTTGTCTTAGCTATAGCCGTAATTATTTATTTCAAAATCCCCAGCACCGCCCTTAGAAAAAAACTAATCTACCTTACAATTGGTTTTCTAATAATCATCTCAATTATCACAATAGTTTTTAGAAATAATACAGTTTTTTCTAATTTAGTTTTTCACACTCAGGCAAATTCAAAATCAGCTCAAAGTTCGGATGGTGGGCACTTAAGCGCTCTAAAATCTGGCATTAATGACATCGCTAAGTTCCCACTTGGTAGTGGTACCGGTACGGCTGGTCCTGCTTCGGTTTATAATGTTGCTCAGCCGAGGATTGCTGAGAATTTTTATATTCAAATTGGACAAGAAACAGGCGTACAAGGATTAATAGTTTTTCTATGCATTCAATTGTTAGTTATTTATCGATTATTTAAAATAAAATCCAACATAAGCCTAGTCATGCTGGCTAGTTTTATTGGTATTAGTTTTGTTAATTTACTGTCTCATGCCTGGGCAGATCAAACTATTGCCTATGTTTGGTGGGGACTAGCTGGACTAATAATTAGTAGATATAGTTTAAAATCAGGCCAATAACATAGCAGTTATTTTTGAAAACATTCGATTATTATGAATATGTTTATAAATGTATAGTACTGAATCAGCTGCCTGATCAAAACCCATATTATAACTAGTCTTTAGAGGTTCAATATCATCAAAGCCTTTTAACTCATAAGTAATTTCAGATATTTGGGTTAATAATTCAATTGTTGAAGGTGATTTATCAAAATATTGATAAAAATTATCAGAAATTGCATTCTGGTTTTCGTATATATCAAAATAGTTAAAACGTTCAGTTTGAATGAATTCAATTGTAGCGGCTTCATCTAAGCTTAGTGGAAACATTGGTTTTGCTTCATCAGATGAGTTTCTGTTTCTTCTAATGACATTTATCATTTCAAGTAAACCGAAGGTTGTTATGTAGCCATCACTCATACCTACCATCATGCTTTTTCTTTCACGTTCCGAAACATCTATGCTGTTTTGAAATTGATGAAGTGTCATGGCGCCTCGAATAATATCATCAAGCTGATGAGATCTGTCAGCTTGTCGAACAAAGGTGTTGAAAGTTTCATAAACTAGATTACCTTTGTTGATAATATTTTGGATTAAAGAGACTTCGTTAGATGTTAAAATTGGTATACAATTAAAATATTGGCCATCATTGGCCTTTGGCAGAATCTCAGACATGGACCATATTATATAATATGATTATTAGTTAGGCAAAAAAATATGGAAAATAAAATAAGACCCACCAAAAAACAACAAGAAATGCTACTTTTTGTAGCAGACTATATCAACCAACACGGTTATAGTCCAAGCTATCGTGAAATAATGGTTGGGCTTAATTACACTTCAGTCGCAACGGTTGCTCTCCATATTAATAATTTAATTAGTCGAGGACATTTAATTAAACGTGGTCATTCAGCTCGCTCACTTGAACTAAGTGATAGTAAAAAAAGTACTCAGCTTGTAACTAATCAAATAAGCCCAGCTGAAGAGAAGTGGTTAATCAAAAAAATTGATTATTATTTTAAACAAATAGAAGAGTCCTCAATCAAAAGCGGTATTGAAATAGAAAAATTAGTGATTCTAGTAGAGACCCTTAAGATTTTTAACTTCGAAAAAGCTGCCTTTAGTTTTACTAATAGATTGAATCGATTAACCTCACAACTTAATTAAGAACCAAAACTTGTATTTTATCGTAATATATGCTATTATATATAAATGAATAATGAAAATATAGCTCAAACAGATGGCTTACAACCAACAATGGGAAAATTTAAAACGGCTTTAGAAAATGCAAGAAGTGGATATAAAGAAGAAGGAAGTGACTATTTACTCAATAAAGCTCGTTTTATAGGTGGATCAGTAATTGCTCTAGGCGGTATTGTAACAGCGGCTTATGGGGGGATAGACTGGGCGATATCTGGAAATTATAATAATACCCAGGATTTGATAGCATTAGGGCTAGTGACTACAGTATTTGGGTTTGTTCCATTCATTAAAGGTGTTATATCCGAAGAATACAGAAAAGGAGATAAGACAAGCAAAAATAAATACAATTAATTATTGGATAAATATTTTCCTATAAAAGATATTATTGATACTTTTAGACTTTAAAGCATTAGTAGTATTTTAAAAAAATCGTTATACTAAAAAATATTATAGCGAATAGATATGTATCGACTTGGTGAGAGGTTAAATCGAAAAAAAAGAAAAAAATATTTGATGGCTGTTATTTTGATGGCTATTTTATTAATTAGTCTAGTCACGGCTTACATTGTTTATCAGATTAGTCATACTAAAACTACCTTACACCAATCAGCTGGAACAGTCGTTAGAGTCGATATCCCTAATTCTGCTACCGTAAATTATGATGAGGGTTTATTTAGTGTCTCTCTGCCAAAGACTTGGCAGCAGGTAAGTCAACCAAGTAGCTTGTATCATATTTACTCCTGGCGAACATTATCGACCGATAGTCAAACTTTAGATATTTATCAGGACACTATACCAACTAATTTTGCGGTTAATCGTGAACTGGCAATTCAATCAGAGGGGAATCACTTATCTATTATTGGATTAGTTTCAGATAATTGTGCTAGTTTCACAAAGCCAACTTCCAACATGGTGACCGGCACACCAGCCAAATGGCAAGGCGTAAACTTTTTATGTGATTTAGCTAATTATGAAAGGGATGTAGTTGGTACTGGTTCATTAGATGGCATTAACAGTATTGGCCTAACCGGTAATCTTAACGGACTACATCATTTCTTTTTTGTCTACATTAACAATACTATTAACCCCGATTTTACAACCTTCTATCAGATACTTAATAGCTTTAATTTGAAATAAATAGTCTAAATTCAAGATTAACCACTTCATTGTCATTTAAGTTTAAGCGACAGGGAAGATTTACGAATAGTTGAAATGTGATTAGTTTTTGTTTTCTAAGTATATAAATATATATTTGAGATTACTAGGATGGATGATCTGTATGCCCCTGAAAATTTTCAAGTGTATTAGATCTTTGTCGGCTGAAATAATAATGTCAGCACCTGCTTCGACTGCACACTCTAGAATGTGGTTATCGTCTGGGTCAGTGGGTACAGCGTTTAATTTAATTTTAGGATTAACCACTGTATCAATTGTTTTAATCTCTTCTATATACTCTACCGCAATTAACCTATCAAACTGAATAACCTCTTCCAATTTTCTCTGTGTTTCTGCAAGTATTGGCGGTGAAGTAAATAATGTAAACTTATTTTTAGGAGGTTTGGCAAAGCCAAGCCAATAATCAACATACCTACCAGGCATACCAGCTACCATCACGAGGATATTTGTATCAAAAACTACCTTTAAAGGTTTCATAGAATTACTAACCTAGATAGGCCTCTGCATCATCTATGGACTTTATGCCAAGAGCAAGAAACTTTTCTTTTCCAATTCGCTGTATTTTAGCAAGAGTTTTGTTAAAAATATAAGTTTTATACATATCGCGAAAAATATCACTTTTTGAGCGATGTTCTTCTTGTGCTAACTGTTCGAGTTCTTTTTTTGTTCCTTCATCAACTGAGAAACTAATTACGCTCATGTTATCCCTTTCATGTTTGGCTCCTATAAATTATAAGCAGAAATTTATTAATATTTAATAAAACAATAATTATCTAAGTTCGTGACAGATGAGAGTAAACTCAAGTATCCGACAAGTAAAATAGCTATAATTTAAGGCAGAATATTTTACAATGTCAGTCTGTACAATGATTTGACTTAATCTAAATATTTACTTAAACTAAAGTTATTATCATAAGCATAAAAAATGCTTCTGAAAAAGAAAAAATTAAAAAAGAGAGATAAAAATGTCAATAAAAATAAAATACTACGATGATAGCGAACAGTATGTGCCTGTTTATACCAATGATGAAAGTTGGCGCAAGTTCTTAGTCTACTAGAGTTAAAATTCTTGTGGCTAGGATTATTTAGTATTAAATTATAAACTAGTTATGGTAAACCATGATTAGCATTATTGTCTTAGTTATATTACTTCTTAGCTGTCTTCTGCTATTTTTTATCTATAAAACTTTAAATTATCTGCCAGTTCGGGAAATCAAAAAACGAATGAATAGAGATGATTCGTTTGCCATTAGAATTTATCCAAGTATTGCCTATAAAACAGAGATAGAGGGCTTAATAATCATCAAGCTGATTATTCTAATAGCTATTTCACTAGTTATTATTGCCCGATCAGTCCCAGTTTGGTTTGGAATCATCGCTTTAATTAGTTACTTAGTCGTTAGCTATTTTCTAATTGGTAAAAAACCAAATAAGTTTATTTTGAAAGTTGGATTAATTTTTTTGAGACTGTATGCTAAGTTTTTAACTAAGTTTAAAAAATATTTACCACTTAAACTACTGGCTTTTTTTGAAAACAAACCAAAGCACAGTGGACTATATGATTTAGATGATTTAACTGAATTAGTTAAAGAGCAGTTGGCCCAAGAAGACAATCGTATTATAGAAGAAGATTTAGTCCAAATATCTAATTTACTTTCTCTGAGCAAGGAACCTGTCAGTAAATTAATGATTAAAATTAGTAATTTTCCAATTATTAAGTCAGATGATTTAGTGACTCCAGTAGTAATTGATGAAATTCATCGGATTAAAGGTAGCTATATACCGGTCTATGATAACGATAATCAGATCCTTGGTTTTATCAATAAAAACCGATTGGGGCTTGAAAGCGAAGGACGTATTAAAAATTATATTGATCATGTTTCGGAAAAGTTAAATAAAAACGATAGTTTATATGACGCAGTTATCAGATTAATTAATGATAATAGTTATGCTTTGCCAGTCTACAATGATTTGGAACTTATTGGTGTCATCGACCTTGGCTTAATTTTAAGTTTCATATTATCACTTCGCCAAGCTTAAAATGGCCCGTGATATGTTAAAATAGTCTTAAAGCGGGATAAATATGAGAATACTTAGTAATGATATCGGTCAGTATGTTGACCAAAATATATTAGTTGAAGGCTTTTTACATAAAAAAAGGCTACTTGGCGGTATTACATTCATTAATATTCGTGATCGACATGGCTTAATTCAAGCTGTTATTAATAACAAGGATGAAGTTGAGAAATTACGTGGCTGTCAGATCGGGACTATCTTAAAAGTTAATGGAACAGTTAAGACTGAACCAAGGGCACCGGGTGGCTATGAACTACATAACGTAAATGTTGAAGTAGTTGTATCAGTAACTGAAGAGCTACCGATTGAAATTGATAAACCACTTTCCCATAAACCAGATAATCTTGATACTTTATTCGATAACAGGGCAATTGGACTTCGTAATATAAATGAAGCAAATATCTTTCGAATCAGAGCATTCTTACTGAACTATATTAGGCAGTTTTTAACCGAGCAGGATTTTGTGGAAATAAATAGTCCAAAGCTAGTCGGTGGTTCAGCTGAAGGTGGGGCAGAGCTATTTAAATTAGATTATTTTGGCAAGGAAGCTTCCTTAGCTCAAAGTCCTCAACTGTATAAACAAATTATGGTAGGTGTATTTGAGCGAGTATTTGAAATAGGTCCAGCTTTTAGAGCAGAACTAAGTGCTACAACTAGACACGTCTCTGAAGTGACGATGCTTGACGTTGAAATGGGATTTATTGAGTCGCAGGAAGATGTTTTAAAGTTAGTTGAATCGATGTTATTTAGCGTTCTAACCAAACTCTATAAAGATCAAGCCACTATCTTGAAACAATTAAATGCACCAGAACTAGTCATTAAGGATTCCTTCCCAAGATTTACAATGGCTGAAATTCATCAAATGTATCAAGCCGAAACTAAAATTGATGTCTCCAGTGAGATTGATTTAACGCCAGATGAAGAGAGATGGATCTGTGCTTACGCTAAAGAAAAATTAGGTTGTGAAGCAGTTTTTGCCACTGAATTACCAGCTCAAAAAATGAAGTTTTATCATATGAAAAACGATACAAAAGATGTCGCTCGTTCAGCTGATTTACTTTTTAGAGGTATTGAAATTTCAACTGTACCTCAGCGAGAACACCGCTATGAAAAATTAGTTGAACAAATGAAAAAAGCCAATATTAATCCTGATGATCCTGGTTTTTCAGCTTACGTCTCCGCTTTTAAGTATGGTCTACCTCCCCATGGTGGCTTTGGCTTTGGCATTGACCGTTTAACTCAAAAAGTAATTGGTCTATCAAACGTCAAGGAAGCTATTCTTTTCCCAAGAGATATAAATCGGCTCAATCCTTAGTAAAAGCTTAATAAAATGAAATTTATCACATTTGATTTTATTATTTTTTGGTATGATTAATTTTAGAGATGGATTTAAAATCATATAATCCAAAATTCGAGAATTCATCATTAGATGATGAAAAGATTAAAGAAATACCCATAAAACGTTTTGATCAGTTTAGTCCTAGTCAAAAACCACCCAAAAATAAATCTAAAAAATTTCTTTTTATTTTTGCGGTAATTTTTATCATTGTTGTAGTTGTTTTGTTTAGTTTATTTAGTCATCCAAAAATAAAAAATTCAAATACTAAGACCAATGCTCCGACAAAGTCTCAGACTAAAATTAGTCAGTTAACTTATAACTCAACCTCCTCCTCATTAGATTTTTCCTACCCATCAAACTGGATTGTTAACGATAATAACAGCGGACTAATAACGATATCATCACCAATTAGTCAGTTACCACAAACCACCAATCAGAATATAAAAGGCAGGGTAGTTATTACAATTAATCAACAAACAACTATTCCAACTACATTTGGGACTTATTCAGTTGCCATAGATAATTCAGCTAAACTAAGCTATAAAAGTCCAACACAGTATCAAAGAAATCAAACTTATCTAACCTATGTTCAATATCCAGCTACGACAGCTAGCAATGGTTTGGATGCAGTCTATATCACAGGTGATTTTGGTTATACTAAAAACCAAGTAATCCCACAGACTGATATCGCTAAACTAAACCCATTAATCATTATCTCGTTTGTTAGTTGTAAGGATTCAAGTTGTAGTTCGACTGCGCCATTAACAGTCTCTAACAGTTTTGAAACTAACCAATTATTTAGTAATCAGACAGTAGGAATAATTAGTTCACTACAACTCAATTAATTAGCAAAGTAATGTTCTAACAATATACTTGTTATTTAGGCTATATTATGGTAATATATTAGTAGTATAAATAAAAAAAATGTCAGAAACTTTAAAACCTATTTCAGAACGTATAGATGACAAAGCTTTAGCTTATCATTTAGCACATCTCCAAAAACCATTTAAAGATGTAGAATTAGCTTTTATACAAGATAATAAGTTAGAAATAGCTAAACAAGTTGCTCATAAGGGTTTATCGGTTGTTGCAACTTCCGAGAATAGATTTAGTGAACATTTAGACACCAACTATAGTCTAGAAAATAAAGTTGGTTTAAGTAGGGAACGAATCAGTCAAATTGCTAATGAATCTGATTTTGCTGCCCACACGTGGATATATGGTCGTGAGATTCCTAACGATAAAATTAATGGTGGAGGTCAATGGACAAGTCTATATAATAGAAATAGGCGAATGAGTCAAAGACAATCAGACAATACAAGAAATTTTTATAAAGAGAGTAGTGCAGAGTTATTAAATGGGTTCGTTGATGCAGGAATTTCAGAGTTAGTCACAATTTCTATCGCACCAGACAATGTTAAATTTAAAGAAGTAGTACCCGAATCGTCTAAGGGTGAAGATGGGATAATAGGAATACATTATTATACATTATCAAGATTTGATTCTTATAAATTTGATGATAAAAAATTTAGCTATCTTTCGCCGGATGGACGCCCAGGTAATTCTTTAGATGTACTAGTATTTTTACCAACCAGTGATGCTGTGGAGCTAATTCAAGCTATGAAAAATGATCCTAATATAATTCGTGAATTTATTGATGTAGAAATGATAGAACAAATTGGTGCTCATGAATCCTGGGATCAGGCAAAGCCACCGTATAAACATTGGGAAGATGTTAATGGGGGTATCAGTCGTATCGCTATAAGAACCGACATGTCTCAAGGTATTAGTCAAAGTCAGATTATTGATTTTGTAACCAATGTACCTTAAGTACTAGTTGTTGATTTGGCAATAGATTGATATGCTTAAATCAGACATAAATGTGGTGGTTTACTTATGAAAAAAGTTCCTCGAAGTTTTGAAGAATTTAATACTGATTTAGTAAAAAAAGTCGATCGAATGATGGTTGATGGTATTGAAGAAAAATCGATACCTGTTCAAGAAATAAAAACTGAAGAGGCTAAAATTGATGTTAGTAAATACGCTCCAACTTCAACAGCTAAGATGACTCTTGATCAGGCCGTTGATGATATAACTCATCATGAATCAGATCAAATATTAGAAGACTCCTCAAAAACCACTCAGCCTACTGTTACTAAACCAAAGAATAAAAAATCTCGACGCAAAACAATTATGTTAGCCATAGGTTTAGTGGTCGGTCTTTTAATAATTGGAATTATACTGGCCTACTTCTTTTTTAAACCAACTGGTTCAATTAGTCTCTATGACTACCAAAATAATAGCCTTATATCTGACGCAAATATAAAGGTAGATGGTAAGAATTATGTTTCAAATTCAAATGGTCAGGCAAACGTTAAATTTAAACTTGGCAATAATAAATTAGTTATCTCTAAGGCTAATTATACAAATCTATATTCAAGTGTTTTTGTTTTTTGGAGTGGTAAAAAAATAGACTATAAATTAAAGGCAACTGGACGAACGATTAGTTTTAAAGTTATTAATTCAATCGATAATTCAGCGGTTTCTGGTGCCAGTATATCTTTTGGTTCATCCCAGACTACAACCAGTAGCAGTGGTAGCGCCAATCTAGTTGTACCAACAAGTTCAAATAATATCTCGCTTAGTATTTCTTCGACTGGTTTTAATACAGTTCAAGTATCTTCATCAATAACCAATCTGATGTCTAGTCAAAATCTCATTAAACTAGTCCCGACCGGTCAAATATATTATCTGTCGAATGCCAGCAATGGTTTTAATGTAATGAGTGCTAATTTAGATGGTAGCAAAGAAAAAGTTGTTCTACCTTCAACCGGTAATGAAAATATAGGCAGTGAGAATTTGTATGCTTCTAGTGATTGGAATTATTTAGTTTTGCAGTCTGATCGAACCGCTCAAAATCAGCAAGGTTTATATATTATAGATACTTCAAATAATAATTTTAGTGAGTTTGACAGTAATAATAGCTATAGCCCAATTGGCTGGATAGGGCATGACTTTGTTTATTTAGTCACCTCGAGCACTCTAAACTCAGCTCAGCCTGGGTATGAGCAGATAAAGGTCTATAATGCTCTGACTAATGAGATATCATTGCTTGATAGTTCGCAGGTCAGTGGCACAGCGACGAACTATGCCTATCAGAATTTTAGTAATTTTATTATAGTAAACGGTAATCTTTTCTATACCTCTAGCTACCTGGCAGTTGGAACATATGATTTATCGACCTTAAATGATACGGTCAATATGATTAATTCAACTACCTTAGCTAAGACTAGTTTACTGACTTTAGCAGCTAATACAGTCTCTAGTCTTAAATTAAGCCAGGACGGTATAAATCATTTCAATTTAACACTACTAAATGCTACCAGCAATCAGAACCAATACTATAGTTATGATCAAAATAATCAAACACTCGTATCAACTACAATTTCACCAAGTACAATTAATTATTCATCATTCTTCTTGTCGGCAAATAATAATTATTACTGGATGCAATCAAGCTCATCGGGCCAAAATCAAATCTATACCGCTAGTATTTCATCACCATCACCAAAGTTAATCGGTACAACCATTTATAGTCTGATTGGTTTATGGAATAACTATCTCCTACTGATGAAAAATAATACTTTTTATCTATCACCAATCAGTAATTTAACCAATTTATCTGAGATAAATAACGCCTCAGCTGGTAACATTGTTAAAACATATTTTGAGATTAAGTAGGAGTATTAGGCTTTAAGCATTAGCTTTTTGTGATATATTTAAAAGATGGATAATCAAAAACCAATCGAAGACATTACTGCTCCACCCAGGGAAGAGACTAGACCAGTTGAAGCAAGTCAAGCGCCAGCTCAACCACCAAAGACTGAGTCTCCAAAAGCAAAACCCCAAGTTATTAAACAAAAAAAACAGGGTTCTAATGCCGCCGTCCTCGTCACAACAATTGTAGTGATCGTAATTATTTTAATCGCTCTTAGTATTGTCGCTTACTACAAAAGTCCGCATTCATAGAAAATTAAGTCTTAACCATTCATCTAGACTGTTACCGCCGCCACCAGATATCGCTAGAACAAGATCATTTTTAGCTAAATGCTTGGTTATTTTAGTCTTTAATTCATTATCTATTTTGGCCGGACTGGCTTTTTTTGGATTGGCTAGATAACTGATTAGTTTAGCTGGTGATAATATTTCCTGGTTGGGATCTTCTCTAGCTAGATAACTATCAACCCAGTAAATAAAGTCAGCTTGGTCGAAGAGATGACGATAACTGTCTTTGATATAGTGTTGGCGTCGATTAGTCAGCGGTTCATAAATAATAATTATCTTACTGTTATTTAGTTTCTTTTTATCTTTTATTTCGCTAATAACATTTAAAGCAGCAGTAATCTTTTCAGGCGTATGAGCATAGTCACTGTAGAGGTTTGGCCTAATTTCTTCCATTCGACGTGATAAACCTGGGAAAGATTTAATAAGATCAGTTAAATCTGTTAGTTTTAAGCCATCTATAGCCTGATTTAAGGCTGTTATAGCTAGAAGGGCGTCTCTTCTGTTAAATAGCCCAATTAAATCGATTCTATCAACCTCCGCTAAATTATCGGATAATTTTATGATAGTTTGTTTCTGGGCTAGATTAATTAAATCATAATCTGATTGCCAAATAATTGTTTGGTTCGATTGATTAATAAATTGTCTGAAAGCTTCAAGATACTCAGCTTGAGTTTTGTAAATTTCATGATGATCCCAGGCGACACCACTAATAACTGATAAAAATGGATTGAAGGCTAGAAAATTTCGGTCAAATTCATCAGCTTCGTAGATAAAATACTGACTTTGCTGGTCATATTCACCCATATCGGCGAAGTTTGTCTTGGCTGGCAGGATGTAGCTTATTGGTAGACCTAATTGTTTAAATAACCAAACTAACATGGCGGTAGTAGTTGTTTTGCCATGAGTACCAGCAATGGCAATCATCTTGAGTTTTTTCAGCTTAATGAATTCATTTAAAAACTCATCTCTTTTACTGAATTTAATTGAATTCTCTTTACAGAACTGTAGCTCTGCTGGATTTTCATTCTCGAGAGTCAGGGCAGAGGTGTAAACTACCCAGTCAATTGGATTTTTTTGATGAATACTCTTGATTGCTGCCTCGTCTTGGCTTAGAACAATATCATCTATGCCATGTTTTTTTAGATATGAAATGTAATCACTACCACGTTTATCTGAACCACTAACACTGTAACCACTTTTAAAAGCAATTTGAGCTAGAGGACCAATGCCCGCGCCACCAATACCGGAAAAATAGATATGCATACTACTCTTAAGTATCTTAAATATACCTCGATTAATCAAGTTCAGCCTTGTGTACCTGATTGTGGCATAATGTAAACATGAATAAAAAGTTTCTGCATCATTACTATCGAGTTTTCTTTAGAAAGTTAAAACTTGGCTGGATATTTAGCCTGGCCGTTATATTAATGATTGTAGCGATCTTTGCTCTTCGAGCTAATAACGAACATATGATAGTCCTTCGAAATCAAGTCTATGCTGCCGATAAGATAAATGGTGATGTTCAGGGTGCACTCAATAATTTACAGGATTATGTTACTAGTCATATGAACACAAATCTAGCAATTCCAAACGGTATTTATCCACCAATTCAACTGAAGTATACCTATCAGCGCCTAGTCAGCGCTCAGTCAGCTCAGATTTCAGCTACCAATAGTAGTTTATACACGGCTGCTGAGAATTACTGTCAAACAGTCATTCCAATCGGTACAGTCGGCTTTGGTGGGGGTATTAGAGTGCCTTGTATTGAACAATACGTCACAACTCATGGTGCTAAGCCAACTACCATCGACCCAGCCCTCTATGAGTTCGATTTTGTCTCACCAACTTGGTCACCAGACTTGGCTGGTATAAGCTTAGCTCTATCTATTATCCTTTTTATTATCTCGATTACTTTATTTATTATCACTAAGATAATTAGAAAATTAACTAAATAAAAAACCCTCAGCTTGGATTTTTCCAGTGAGGGTTTCTTATTTAGTTTACGTAAGTGTAAAACTATTTAACAGTAGTAGCGGTTGATGGTTGAACGCTATTAGTGTTAGTTGTTGCAGCAGTAGAAGTAGTGCTACATTTTTGGCCATTTGGATTAGCTTTCTCGAATGCGGCAACTGCTTTAGCTACTTGACCAGTTGATTGTAGATTCTCCCAGAATGTAACCTGTGATGAATTTATAACCATTTGATCGTAAGGAGCGTGTAATTCACATCCTAGTTTAACTAGAGAAACACTTGAGCTACTTGATGCAGTAGAAGTAGTCGAAGAATTCGATGATGTTTGTAGGTAATAAATATTATCTAAAACAAAGTAGTTAGAATTGATACTCTTCAGGTCTCCAAAATAGACTTGGCCAGTATTCAAAAAGACAGCTTGTAACTTAGAGCTGTTAATATAGCTACTTTCATTCGAACTATTATTGTTAGTGAATGCTAGATAAGCAAGTAATGCTACAACTAGAATCATAACTGCACCGCCAAAAACGACGCTGGCAATTCGAACTAGTTTATTATTGCTACCCATTGCTGGCTTCGTTTTACGAGCAGCCATTTGTTGATTTGTATTTCCAGGCATTTGATTCATGTTTTGTGATGAATTGTCTGAACTGGAATTCGAACGATTTGAAAAATCCATTATTTTAACTCCACCTTTAAAGTTTTTATGGTTACAAGGTTAAGTTTATAACAGCTTTTTATATATGACAAGTGTAAATATTAAAATTGCTAAAAGTGTTGTGAATAACTCTCACTTTATTATCTGTTATAAGAGGTGAATTAATTTAAACTGTTGACAAGATATAAGATATCAGAGTATTTTAAAGTTACATTATTAATTTAAAGTGAGGGAGTAATAGTAATGGCATATAAGCACACAAATTCTAAAGGTGTAACATACTACTTAAATTCAAAAGATGTTACTTTAAGAGGCGGAAAAGTTCAAACTATTTATTATTTTAGTAAGGACCAGAGAGCAGAAGCTACTGACTTACCAAGTGATCGAATGGTTAATGAAAATCCACGAAACGGTTTTCTTACTGTTAAGCGAAAATAGTTTTTAGGACTATTTAACTTAAAAAGCAAAAACTCGGGTTTTAATAACCCGAGTTTTTTGTTATTATAAACAGATTAAATAGAGTTTATAAATGGTTGAAGTAATCCTAAAAGTTGAAAAATTAACAAAATCTTACAATAATCAGACTGTTGTTAAGGGTATATCTTTTGAAGTAAAGAAGGGGGAGATATTTGGTATTTTGGGACCAAATGGAGCCGGTAAGACTACAACACTTGAAATGATTGAAACTCTTCGTCCGATCGATAAAGGCAAGGTAACAGTTAATGGCATCGATGTCACTAAAAACCCAGAAGCAGTTAAGAGAATTATTGGTGTTCAGCCCCAGACACCAGCCTTTCAAGATAAACAAAAAATTAAAGAGATATTAGAGATGTTTGCTGCAACATATGGCGAAAAAGTTGATTGGCTAACATTGCTCAAGGAAGTTAGTTTAGAAGATAAAGCCAATAGTTATGCTGAAACTTTAAGCGGTGGTCAAAAACAACGATTATCAATTGCGGCTGCTTTAGTACATGATCCATTAGTTTTCTTTTTAGATGAACCAACTACTGGGCTTGATCCCCAAGCTCGTCGTAATCTTTGGGAATTAGTTCAAATGGTCAGAGACCGTGGTGTAACTGTCATAATGACTACTCATTATATGGATGAAGCAGAACTTTTATGTGACCGTGTGGCTGTCATGGATAATGGCAAGATTATTGCTCTTGATACACCTAGTCAACTAATTAAGAATTTATTAAAAAAAGGTTTCACGAAAGATGCGCCAGTTGAAATGGCTAACCTGGAGGATGTTTTCATTGATTTAACTGGTAAGGCTTTAAGGGATTAAAAAGATGAGAGATAATTTATTTACAGTTTATGTTTTTACCAAAATTAATACCAAGCGGTTTTTTCGAGACCGATTAGCCCTATTTTTTGGTTTTTTATTCCCATTAATATTCTTATTTGTTTTTGGTTCAATTAGTAGTGGTAATAGTCATGTGAGTTTTCACATTGCTATCATTAATCAGTCTAATTATACTAGCTCCAAACAATTCGTTACCTCATTAAAGAGTCAACCTTTTTTCAAAGTTAATACTACAATTAACACACTCTCGGCTGCTAAGGAAGCAATGATAAACTCTCAAATTGACGCCACAATTGTTCTAAATAAGGATTTCGGCAGTATTAATAAACAAACAAATGTACCATCTGGTGAGGTGAGTCTACTTTATTCACAGAATTCCGCTGTAGCCGGCCAAACTATATCATCCTTAATTCAAGATCCAATTCTAAAAAAATTTAATAATCAATATATAACTTATCAAGCTCCATTTGTCGTTAAGTCTAGTCAATTAAATAACCATAGTCTAACAACTTTTGATTATACTTTTGCTGGCTTACTAGGTTTCTCGATTATTGGAATTGGTATATTCGGTCCGGTTAATGTTTTCCCAGAATTAAAAAAACAGGGGATCCTACGTCGTCTACACACTACTCCGTTAAAAGTTTGGCAATACTTTATTTCAACAATGTTATCTCAGGCAATCATCGGCTTATTATCTGTTATCATCCAGTTTATAGTTGCTATAACAGTCTTTAATTTAAAAATAAACGGTAATTTATTAGAGATTTGTGCTTTTACAGTTTTAAGTATTTTTATGATTTTAGGTTTAGGTCTAGCAATTGGTGGTTGGGCAAAGAATGAAAGACAAGCAGCCCCACTTAGTAACATAATAGTTTTCCCGATGCTATTTTTATCAGGTACTTTTTTCCCACGTTTTGATATGCCGACTTGGCTACAGGGAGTCACAACTTATTTACCTTTAACTCCAGTTATTGATGGACTTAGATTGTTGACGACTGAAGGTAAAAGCTTACTTCAAATTATGCCCGAAATAGGGTTAGTTTTAGGTTGGTTTGTCGTTATTTATATTATTGCGTTTAGAGTTTTTCGTTGGGAATAGATTTAAGTGGCCTCTATTTACGATAAGTTACCAAGACCATTTATGGTACTTGCGCCAATGGACGATGTTACCGAGACTTCATTTCGTCAAATAATCCAGTCTCTAGCCCCACCAGACCTTTTCTTTACTGAATTTGTTAATGTTGATGGGTTGGTAAGTGCTGGTCGCTCCAGATTAATGCCTAAATTAAAATTTAACAAAGACGAAAAACCAATCATTGCTCAATTATGGGGTAGCAAGCCTGAAAACTTCAAAGAAGTAGCCTCCCAGCTCAAAGATATGGGCTTTGATGGTATTGATCTTAATATGGGTTGTCCTGATAAAACTATCGTTAAAAATGGTTGTTGCTCAGCCTTAATTAATGATCGTGCCCTCGCATCTGAAATTATAAATGCGACAATCGCTGGTTCTAATGGATTACCAGTTAGTGTTAAGACAAGGATTGGTTTTAGCACTGTTGATTTAACTTGGTTTGATTTTTTATTACAATTTGATCTCGCTCTTATAACTGTTCATGGTCGAACAAGAAAACAAATGTCAAAAGTTCCGGCTGATTGGGAAATGATAGCTCAGGTCAGACAAAAAAGAGATGATCTAAATAAAAAGACATTAATTGTTGGTAATGGAGATATCAATAATCTAGCAGAAGCAAAACAAAAAGCAGACATATACAAACTGGATGGAATTATGATTGGGCGTGGTGCGCTGAGGGATCCATATATATTTGCTGGTGATAGCCCATGGGCCAGTACGCCTAAAGAAAACAAAATAGAATTATTTAAAAAACACATTCAATTATTTACAGGTAGTTGGCCTAATCAAGAAAGAAGAGTTAACCAACTATTCAAATTTGCCAAACTTTATTTAAATAGTTTTGATGGCGCCAGTGAAATCAGAAATGAACTAATGCTAGTTAAAGACACTGAGTCAGCTATTAAGATATTAAACAGCTATTTAGGTTAACTCTAGTGGGCTGCGCTTACTACTGGAGCATTACTAGTTGGTTTAACTGATTTAATCACTAGAAAGGCTACAAGAGAGGCGGAGAGAGCAATAAATGTACCGATTAAGAATGCCTTATGAGTCCCCTGAACTTGGGTGTAAGCTGGAATTGACTTAGCCGCTATATTCTTCGGTAAGTGCTTTAGGGAATTAAGTGTTGCTGAGGTAGCTATACCACTTAAAATTGCTAGTCCAAGTGAGCCACCAATTTGTTGAGTGGTGTTTAATATACCTGACGCCAAGCCAGATTTTTTAGCAGATATACCTGACGTAGCAGTAATAGTACCGGCGACAAAGCTTGCACCTGCACCTAATCCTAAAAGAACTAGAGAAGGTAATACATCAGTAAAATATTTCCCATCAACAGGTAATCTAGTTAGATAAACTAAAGCTGCGGCGATAAAAAGTGGACCAATAATTAAGACTGGTTTAGCACCAATTTTAGCAATAATACGTGGTACATTAGTTGCTGCTAGTGCAATCATGACTGGTACGACTAAGAATGCAAGTCCAGTTCTGACTGGTGAATAATGTAGCACATTCTGGATATAGAGGGACAAGAAAAAGAAAAGTGAAAACATACTGGCAATTACTGGGAAAATAGTTAAATTTGCACCAGTTAAGTTCCTAATCTTAAAAACAGAAAGTGGAATAAGTGGGTTTTTTACTCGATTTTCGTTCCATATAAAGAAGATAAGTGATACAAGACCAGCAGCGAAGTATGTTAGTGTAGTACTTTTGGTCCAACCATGGCTGGGTGCTGTTACGAGTCCATAAACAATTAGTATCATGCCTAGAGTTACACTTATAGCACCTGGCAAATCTAGATCATTATGAGTTTCTTCAGATTCGTGTTTTGGAACATTTTTATATGCAAGATAGAGAATAATTAGCGAGATAGGGACATTGATAAAGAAATTCCATCTCCAACCAAAGTATTGTGTTAGAACTCCACCAAGTAAAACTCCAGCAGCTGCACCACCAGCAGCAACAGCACCCCAAACAGATAGAGCAATGTTTCTCTCATGACCTTCACGGTAACTAACTAAGACGATTGATAAAGCAGCAGGTGACATGAATGCACCAGCTAGACCCTGGAGCGCTCTTAAACTAATAAGAAAAACACCATTAGGTGATAACCCATCTAGAAGTGAGACTATACCGAAGAATCCAACACCAATCAAGAAAATTTTACGACGACCATAAAGATCTGCAGCACGTCCACCAAGTAGTAAAAAACCACCAAAAGTTAAAGTGTAGGCAGTCACAACCCATTGAAGACTGCTAGTAGTCATAGTGAAAGATCGCAAGATAGCAGGCAAAGCAACATTTACAACAGACGAATCAAGTACTACCATAAATTGAGCGGCAGCTAATATTATTAGAATTAGCCAATGATTTTTAGGTTGATTTTTCATATTATGTTTTGCCCCTTGATTTTATAATTACCTTAATTGTATAATGCAATAGTTGAGATTGTCAACTATTTAGAAACTAAATAATTTTATGAATAATAACAGCAAACTTTTTTATAAGAATTTAATCGAATTTTTGATGCACCTTAAGCATCGACTCTATGAGGTTGCAATAATCAATGATTTATCTGCCATGCAACTGATTATGATTTTAATTTTAGAAAAACATAAATCTCAGTCAATGAATTATTTTAAAAAATTATTCAACTGTGATGCTTCTAATATTACTAATATCGCCGAAGCCTTAGTTAGTAAAGGTTTAATATCTCGTTTGGAATCAACTGAAGATCGTCGAATTAAAGAATTAAAACTATTGCCTAAAGGTGATAAGGTCCAGGATAAAATCTTAAAAGATCTTAAGACTCCTAATCCAGAAACATTCTTTGATCTTGAGAAAGAGCAGATAGTCCAATTAATAGACTTCGTAAATAACTGGCATTAAATTAAGTTTTGTAACCTTATTTATTAAGAAAGTACATTAAGTAACTCTAAGCTTAATAGCAACATATCGATAGTTAAAATATCCCTAAGTATTTTATTTAGTTGGCCTTTATTTTTATGAAGTTTATAGCCTAATGATATATAAATTAAAATCATCAAAATAGAGAGGGGTATATTAAGTTTATTTTTGATAGACAAATATAGATATAAAAAACTAGCCACGAATAAACTTAATCTGGCTACTTTAATAACTATATTTTGACCATATACAATCAAAGGTGTTAATTTATTTGTTAGTCTATCACCCTTAATATCTTTATAATCTTTGGCTAATAATACCGGGAAAAGCAAAAGGATTTGGAATATTAGAAACTCGCATATTTTAAAACTATACAAAGTTTTTGTTTGAGCAAGACCAAGTAAAAACGGCAGACAACCATAGCAAATACTTAAAACAAAAATCGCAAACCAGCTTCTTGATTTTAATTTTATTGTTGGATGAGAGTATAAAATAGCTAAAACCAAATATATCAAACAAATATAGATGCTACTTGGTTGTAATAGTAATAATTGAGTCATCAAAAGTGCGATAAAACAAAAACTAAAAAATGTTTTTAGCGTATTTTTACTTATTTTATTAGAAATAAGTGGGTTATCGAACCGAGAGTTTAATTTATCAGTTTTTATATCACTTAAATTGTTATAACTAGCTGCGATTGCATATAAAATTAAAATTGTGAAGTAACTTGTGATTGATTTTAATATAGATGCTTTAAGTAAAAAAGCTGTTAAAGAACACAGTAAACCTGAATAGACAATATTCTGAGGCCGCGAAAGTTTTGCCAGTAATTGACCTTGTTCCAATGCGATATAAAAATTCATTCAGCTGAAGGATTATTATAGCTATAGATCAATAAATAAAAAATAAAACTAAGAATAGTTATAACTATCCAGACAAATATGTAAAGAACTTGATATACCCATAGAAAGCTTTTGTACCTATTCTTATTAGCAATAATAATTTCATTTCCAACAGCAGATAAATAAATTATTATAGCTGCCATGAAAAATCCAATATATAGCGCCACCCAGAAGGGTGATTGTTTAGCAGAATATCCATAACTAACTTCCCCCGAAATATTGCCTATAAATACGGCTAAAAACGACATAATTATGCTAAATAATGGTAAGTATAAGTTTTTAATAAAATTTCGTTTGAAGAAAACCTGTTGCATAAATTTTGATTGATAATAGTAACCATACAAAAGAGAGGATAAAGCAAGTAATGGTATAGTAGTCAAAGAAAATAAGATATAGTTGAAACTAGATAAACTAGGAAAAATATGAGATATGATAAATTCAATTAAGGTTAAGAGGGGTATACTTGTAAAAAGAAGAATTCGATGTCTTAGGTTGTATTTAAAATCCTTAGATACCGGCACGACTATTGAAGCAGAATCTATAATATTTTGTTGATTTTCGGGCGTTTTATTATTTGTTTCAGGTTTGTATGAATTGTTTGACGATATTTCGGATTGATTTTGATTCTCATCCATTACATAAGTATTTCATAGTACACGATCAAACTCAATATAGTGGTGCAACACATTGCATCAAGTTAGAATTTCTTTCTTTCTTTTTAGATCTAAATACTTGAAAAATTGTGAATACAAGGGCCCACCATATGAGTACATCAAGTCCTACATAAGCATAATTATACTTATGTGTATAAACTAAAATTGGCCCGCATATACCATTGGCAAACTGGTGTGGGGTATCTTGTTTATACACAACGGGGAATCCATGGCTTGTTATATTTTGTGATTGAGATGGCAAAAGTATATCAATAGTCAAAGCACATTCACCGAAGGGTTGTGTAAAAGACACTGTCGAGCTATTACTTATAAAATAGGAACCGAAAGTTATTAAGACTGCAAAAATAAAGGAAAGTAGAATTATTTTTGTAATCTTGCTCATATTCTTTAAGCATAAACTTACATCAGGTTGAAAGCAAATACCGTTTAATCTGCGATAGAATAATGTGCTTATTTTGTTGTATGAGAGTGGATTATTTTGGAACCAAGTACATCAAGAATTGATTTTTTGGTATAAGTACAGGGTTGGTTGCATTAAGGATATCGACGACTTCAGAGCATATTATTCTAAAAAAACTATTAAATTTGATTAATTATGTTAAAACTTGAATCAAGTTCAATATTACTGTTTTGGATATTTAAAACCCAATTTTAGTAAATGATTACGAAGAGTGTCTTCAGTTGAGTACATTTCTTTCTGATATTCATCTAGACCTTCAGGTCGTAACTCAATGAAAATACTTGAATCACCACGTAACAATGATAAGGTTTCAACCGCTTCAGCTAGACGAGATAACATCTTGTCTCTATCGTTATCTGATACCCAGTCCATTTTATTATCTATATTATCCATCGCTTTATTCGTTAGAGCAGCTAGGAGTCTAAAACATTCAATGTATTCAGTGGCTGTTTGAGGTAAATAATTATCCATAAAGTTATTGTAGCAAATCAGGCCACTTTACGAGCGCCGTACTCGTTTATGGCCTCGTCTACTGTTGATGGGTAGTATTTATCATCCAGGTGACCCTCGCCAAACTTAACAAAGAACATGATGTCATTCCAGGCATCTTCACCTGCTTGGCCGGCTTGCTGCAACTCATCAAGTACTAGTTGTCGATAACCCTCTAAACCCGAGGTCAATTCTGCACCAAACAGTGTACCTATATTCCATCCCATCATAGGATATTCAGGCTCCTCAGGTTCTTGTCCGTACATATTGCCCTCGTACCATTGTTCCTTAGCTTCCCGGTATTCTACTTTAAGCTTGACCGCCCGAAAATACTGTTCTAATTGATAAACTATGAGTTTTTCAGATAAAGGCACGATAAATATACCACCTTCGATAAGGGTATGATCTTTACCAAGCTTTTTACCTAAATAATCACCAATATAGTGAGAGTATTCTTTTTTTAATGTTTCATCCACTAACTTAGCATCATTTTTGTTATCGACCGTAACTGCGATACCCAATTTAGAAAGCCTATCTGCATCAACAAATACATTAGTATCATAATCACTTTTTTCAGTAGCCGTACCCTTTAGTACAGAACCGAATAAGCTAGCACCAATTATTTCTGGATTGATAGCTTTTAATTCGTATATTCCCTTAGTTAATTCAATAACTTCTTGTGTTGATTCGGGCCTACCTTCTATAAACCGTTTATTAGTAAGGATAGGTACTTTGCTGGTAGGTAATTGTTCTGACATTTTTATTTTTGCAATTCAATAATAAAATACTATCATATTTGTGATAGTATGTCAATTTCATGGTAAACTACAATTACAAGTTGAGTTAATTTGAACAAATTAAATCCTTACATGAGATGATATTTTGGTGTTAAACATTTTAAAGAAAACAGGAGTAACATTTATTGGTGGGGGAAACTGGATTCTTTTGGAACCAAGTATATCAACAACTTACATCCTGGTATAGAGTATTATCCAATCTAACCGTATATAGCAATATATTAACTACCAGTAGTGTTTAGAACCTATACTAATTACTTGCGTTTAATGTAACGACGAACCGAAGATTAAATTTTAATATGTTATATGATTAAGTTGAGTTAAGAGCAACATAGTTAAGTCAACAACTTTAAAGTATTCTAAACCTACAAAAACAGAGAAGGTAAACCTAAAATATTCGACATAAAGCTATTAATACTCAAAGCGCTATTTACGAGATTATAAATTGTAATCCAACGAGTATAAAGCCTAATAATAATGCAAGAAAATAAGCTAAATTGCTTTGTCTAACCGAATAAACTTTTGCAAAAAGCTTATCCTACAATCGTTGCTCTCTCCATAAATTCTCTTAATCCAAGAAGTTCTTTGTTTGGTACGGGCTGCTTATTTAAGCCAAAATCTTCTTCAAGCCTTGAGTTTGGTATATTGTATTTAATAAGATCCTCTAAGCCAGAGAGCATTAATTTACCCAACTCCTCGTTTGTTTGTTTACCATAAGATCTAATTGGTTTTTCAATACCTAATTCTCTTTCTTTTTCTCTTTTTGCAGTTACATCGCCACCATCCCAGCGCCTAACAACATTATCAGGTCCTAACCTATAACTTAAGTATTCTCGACCACGACCACCTTCGGTTCGCTGTATGCTTATGTCTCTTAAGGTTATTTCGCTCGCCCTAAAACCTTCATCTAATGATGATTTTGTTTCATTCTGACTTGCATCTTTAAGATTTAGTGTGTATGATTGACCATCAACAACAATTCTTTGTAAAAGGTTTGCCGTTGGCCTATCTTTTATAGAATGAAATTGTTTTACGTCGCTCATATAACGGAGCATATAATTATCAAAAGTATCATTAAAAATCCGATAACCTTGTCGTGATTCCTCGGGCGATAGAGTATATCCAGTTTCGCTTGGTTGATAAAATTTAGGGTATTTATTTTGTTCGTTCATTACAACATAGTAGCATAAGCTTGATAGTTTGTCAATATAGTGGTGGGGGAGGTTGGAATCGAACCAACTACCAAGCGGTTATGAGCCGCCTGCTCTAACCGATGAGCTACGCCCCCAAACATTTTTATTATAAATAGAATTATATCAGACAATCAATAGAGTAATATAATATAAGTATGTTCAATAAACTTCGGCAGCTTAATTTATATAATAACTTAACTCAATTTTTTAACCGCTTTCAAGATATTAGATTTTCAGGGCAGGTAGTTTTTGTTTTAATTATATTAATGATTAGTTGGAGTGGTGTAAAAGCAATTCAACTTAACTATAATCTTCAACAACAAATTTTGAAATTAAATACCCAGATAAATGTTCAAAAAATCATTAATCAAAATATTTCTTATCAAAACCAGTATTATAGTTCAAACCAATTCTTAGAGTTATCGGCTAGGCAAAACTTTGGCTTAGGTAATGCTGGTGAAACAGAAATCATTATCCCTAAAAATGTTGCACTATCATATACTATTGCGCCAACCAGTACCGTAAATAATAGTAAAAACACCAATTTACCAACATGGCAAAAGAATATAAAAGATTGGTATAATTTTTTCCTTCATCGATCAACTCAAGGTTAAAATTTTCAATAACAGATTGACTTTTTAGTTGTTTGTGATAATATGACAATACAATTTAAATTTTTATCGCGGGGTGGAGCAGCGGCAGCTCGCGTGGCTCATAACCACGAGGTCGCAGGTTCGAGTCCTGCCCCCGCAACCAGATTATGTAACCAAAATATGAGACCGTCTTTCATGACCGGTCTCTATTTATTTACCCCTATTAAAGCAGGCATTTTGATTTAAATTTTAAAATAACTTAAATAGCAGCAATTGTTAGGTTCGAATCTTCAAAATAGCCGGTATTGCTCATACTAACTCCTTACGCCGGTTCTTTAACTGACTGTTAGACTATATGTGGACTTGACACTTGCAAAGCTGACCGTCTTTCATGACCGGTTTGCGTAGTAATCGTGAAAGTACATGAGATATTACTATTTTTCACGCTAAGTATGATATAATGGTAATGCAATGATTAACCAGATTACTAAAAGTCGTATTGCAGCACTGTCTGACCAATACCAAAAATTAGCAGCAGATAAGGCGCGGGCGATTCACGAAATTTCTATTGCTGAAATTCCTGAGATGGTCTATAACAGCAACGCTATAGAGAATTCGACTCTTACTCTTAAGGACACTGAAGATATTTTGTTACGAGATACAATTAAGAAAGACCATGATATTCGTGAGGTTTATGAAGCAAAAAACTTAGCTAATATTACCGAATTCTTACTCAAAAATACAGACAAAACATTAAGCGCTGAGCTTGTCTTATCACTCCATAAAATGTTACTTTCAGGCATTCGTGATGATTGGGCTGGTAGATTCCGTAGTGGGAAAGAATGGGTGCGAATTGGTGTGCATGTCGGCGCTAGTCCCGATTTCGTATTCGGACTAATGGATACATTATTAAAAGATTATAATAAATCGGATAATCGATATTTTCTAGATAGAATTGCCTGGTTTCACGCTGAGTTTGAAACCATACATCCTTTTAATGATGGTAATGGTCGGATAGGGCGTGTCATCATAAATCAACAACTAATGAAACTAAAATATCCGTCTATAATCATTCCGAACAAAGGTAAACGTACCGACTATTATCCGGCCTTCGATGCTTATCGTATGAATGGAAGGTATGATGATTTTACGGAACTATTTGCTAGTTTGTTGATTGAGTCACTCTATAAGCGAATCGCTCTCTTGTCTGCACCTAAAATCATTACCGTATCTGCTTGGGCTAAAGCAAATGGCGTTGCGGGCAATATTGCAGTCAATAAAGCAAGCCGTGGTACTATCCCAGCATTTAGAATGCGTGAAAAGTGGATGATTGCTGCAGACTTTCGCGAAAAGTAGATAAATAACTTTACAGTTAACAGATGTAAACTAAATTAAAGCGAGTATAAAATAGGTGGTAGAAATGTCTGGTTCGAGTCCTGTCCCCGCAACCAAGTCATGCACTAACAGAGGAAGACCGGGTTCCTAGACCGGTCTTTTTTATTACTTCTTAAAATATCACCACTGTTATTGGGTTCGAGTCCTATCCTTATTGGCTCGAACCGCCGAATCACGCTTAAACTACCTTATTACCTCTAGGAATTTGGTTCTAGAAGTGCCTTATTGTCTATATGAGGGTTGGGCAGTTGAACTCTAGACCGGGTTCCTTGACTTAAAATATTAGATTTAAGTTATTTCTTGCTCTTAGCAGATATTGCTATCTTCTTTGGCTCAGGAAGTGGTGTTAATGGCACTCTTATTTTTAACACACCTTCCTCTAAATGAGCTTCAATTTTATCGGCATTCGCACGTTCGGGAAGTTGAATACTACGATAGAAACTGGTGCTACTTTCACGAACAACATATTTCTTATCCTTATCCTCTTCTTTCTCGTGTCGCTCTGCACTAATAACTAGAGCATTATTCTCAATCTGGATGTTAACATCATCTTGGTTAAAGTTAGGCAAATGCACCTCAATTACCATTTCATTATCTTTAGTGTACACGTCTGTTGTAGGTATATTTATACCTTTAAAAGGTGACATTAAGTCATCGCCAAAAAATTGTTTTTGTAATGCAGTTAACTCTGCAAATGGGTCCCATCTTACAAGATTAGCCATAATATTTCTCCTTTTATTAATTATTTAATGCCAAGAGAAGCATAATAAGCTTCTACTAATATTCTAGGAAATTAGCACTCTCATGTCAAGAGTGCTAATAAACAGATAAGGATATTAAAGTTCGAGTCGCATTCTGACAACCATAAGTATATTGCCTTTGTTAAATAAACAGACGTTTTTTGTTGATAACAATATCTTAAGAATATAATTTAGATTTAGTCTCACTTAGTCAATATATTTGGTCTGTCATAATAAGTTGATTCGCAATATTTTATAAGTCCTTCGAATATTTCTTTGCAATAAGAAGAACTAATACTGAGTAGCTCACTGTATTTACCTTTAAATGTTTCGAAATTTATAACTAGTTCTTGATATGGTCTCCAATCATCCATATCACCCAAAATTAGGGTTGCATTTTGTCCACAGTCCATACGAATAATGCTTCTTCATCTTTTTTAGACTCGTAATTACTCATTGTTATAGTTAAGTCTGTGAAGTCTTTAAATTCTAAGTTTAATTTAGCCAGAGATTCTTTTTCTAATTCAACTTTTTTCTGCCTGTCTTTTTGATTTGCAAAAATATTTACGTCTCCTGCATATCTTTCAACAAAATCATGAACTAATGCGTATTTAAGGATTTTACTAATATCTAATTTAATTTCGTATTTATTGAGTATAAACCAACAGAGTAGTGTCACTGAAAAACTGTGTTCAATATCATTTTCTCTTCTTTCTGTTTTTGCTAAAAAATGCTTTCGGTCTATTAAAGCTAAATCAATTACCATCTGTTGTAAGGAGAATATTATAGGATTCGGTTTTATCATAGATATATTGTTACACAAACTTACCTGTTCGGCTATAATCAAGCAAAAGTTATCTTTCTTAATATATCGGTGCTGTTGGAATTGCTTTCATAGATTCGGTTGGGTAAGTGTTCAAATTATTATATTGATTAATGTTACTTGGCGAATTAATTGTTATAGACATTACATAATTATTTGGTATACATAAGCTTTGGCAATTTCGTTGATTGTTAAAGTGGCTATAGTCAATGTTTAGAGTACCGTTATTAACAGATGTTTTGATTGCGGAAACATTTGGGTTACTGTAGTAATTAAAAGTTACCGAGTAGTTACTGGAATAAGAAAAATTAATTGGAATTTCATTGTTGCCATTAATATTTATTGATTGGAATTGATTTTCTACTCTTGTAGTGGAGTGGAAGTCGGAGGTATATCTATTTTTAACATCTGGATATACAACAGCACTTAGTGCTCCACTTATTGTTAGTCCAATGAAGATTAGCCCAATAAGTATACCGGTAATCCAAGCATGAATGGGCCATTTTCGATTGAATATAGCTATACCGAATAAGATAATAAATAGAGTCATTAAAACAATGATTGTTAAAACAATGTATAGTAAAATATTTTCCCTGAGTCCAATTGGGAATATATTGTTTTTAGCCCAGACTGAATTTTTGCTAATAAAGTATGTAATTGCTGCTAGTAAGCCAAACAATATACTAAGGCCAAGTATGATTAGAAATAAACCCAGTATTTTTAGGATTAATTTGAAGGCATAATCGATTGGTTGAACTAGTACTTGGTTTGCCCGGTGAGCAGCGCTTTTGACGTCTGCTCTCTCAACAAATTCTTTAAGATTGTTTACGTTTACAGATTTTCCAGCCATTAAAAGCTGATCACTTGAAGTTTTTGCTTCAGGGACTAATAGCCAAAGTACAATATATAGTAAAATAGCCCATCCAGCAGTGAAAACTGCCATTAGAATAAATAATAATCTAATAATCAATACATCAACATCAAAGTAATTTGCTAATCCAGAAGCAACTCCTGCAATCATTGCACCCTTAGTATTACGAAAGAGTCTTTTTGAATTTATATTTGCTTTAACTTCACCATCAAGTTCATCGGTATCTTCTTTAAAATCTTCAGGTTCTCCGAGCTGTTTTTTTAACAAATCGATATCGTTTAATAAGATTACTTTATTTGTATCTATCCCATGTTCAATTAGTAATTCGGACATCCTAAGCTCTATTTCATTTATGACATCATTATCTTTAATCTGGTCTTTAATGTCTTCTAAATATTTTTTTAGTTGGTGATAGGCATCTAAAGATATACTAAATTCTTGGCGGCCTAAATGGATTTTAGTGACTTCATTCATTTAATTTTTTCCTTTCTCTAAGGATTTTACTGAATTATTTAATTTTTTATATGAAAGCTCGAGTTCTCTAAGCAAATTTATTCCGTCGTCAGTTAACCAATAGTACTTCCTTGGAGGTCCAAGCTCACTTTCTTGCCACTCATAGGTCAGAATTTTATCTTTAGCTAATCTATTAAGAAGGGGATATAGAGTACCTTCAACGACGATTAACTTAGCATTTTGTAATGAACTTATAATCTCTGATGTATAAACTTTTCCGTCTTTTAACAGAAGCAGAACGCAGTAAACCAACATACCTTTTCTCATTTGGACATTGGCCTGAGATAGAAAATTATTGTAAGTATTATCATTCATATACTACTATGTTATACAAGGTATTATAATTTGTCAAATAGCAAGTTTGATTAAATATGTTTTGTTTATCAAGATTTAAAGCCAGTTTATTATTGGTAAAACCCTAATGTTTAACTATAATTAAACTGTGGTTGAGAATAATAAAGGTTTTACTTTAGTTGAGTTGTTACTTAGTTTGATTGTTTTAACGATTGTTGCTATTACTTTTTTTGATCTATATATTTCGGTTTTGCATAGTAGTATAGTGGCTCAGCGTCAAGCCGTTGCTCTTAGTTTAGCTAATAATCAGATGGAGTACTTAAAATCATTACCATATAATAATCTAGCCGTTGCAGGTGGCCCAATTCCATCAAATAGTACTGTGCCTGGGAGTTTTAATATAGTTGCTAACGCCCATACCTATACAGTAAAAACCCAGATTGTTTATGTTGATGATGCTTATGATGGTTGTGGGTCATACCCAACTCTGGCAATTGAGAAAATTTATTGTCGAAATTATCCACCGCCGGCTGGCGCACCCAGTCCTGACACTAACCCGGAAGATTATAAAGACGTTAGAGTGACTGTAACAGATAGTTCTAATTTAATTTTAGCATCAATCGACACCCAGATTGCTTCGTTAATAGCTGAAACACCATCAAATACTGGTGCTATTTTTGTTCGAGTGATTGATCAAAGTGGTAACCCAGTAGTTGGAGCAACCGTTAATCTTGTTAATAATGTTGTTTCACCCGCCATTAATGTAACTGGGACAACTGATAGTAACGGCATGTCTATCTTTTATGGCTTAACACCTGATTCAAGATACGATTATGTCGTAATGGCATCGGATAGCGGCTATTCTACACTTTCAACGATTGCATCTAGCGGATCATTAGTACCAACATATCCTAACCAGGATCTTTTAACCCAGAATTCATCGTATGTCACCTTAACAATAAAACCAGAAGGGCAATATAGTTTGCTGCTTGAAACAACTGATGTAAATGGTAATCCAATCGCCAACGCTAAAATTTATGTAAAGGGTGGTTATAAAAAGTATACTGCTACCACAGATACCACCTATTATTATGATAGTAAAACCTCACCCAATACTTCTCCAGTAACTGATGCAAATGGTTTTGCTGGAATGACAAATTTGGTGCCAGGTAGTTATATATTCTGTGGCGATAGTGGGGCAACTAGCTGTAGTGTCGGGGGTACAACTTATTATTTAGCTGCTGCCGTGCCCTATAGCGGTAATAATTCATTTAATGCTGTTAATGTACCAATTTATTTAAGTTCAAGTCCACCCAGTACTACTTTTCTTTATAACAGTAATTATTATCTTCAAAAAGTTAGATTACTCCTTACAACCAGTTCTACATTCCCAAGAATTTATTCAATGTCTCCCTCAAGTCTAAGCCTAAGTACCGGTACCCCCTCAAACTTTAGCTTTACAATAACTGGAACAAATTTACCCTGTAGTTCAAATTCTGCTAGTTGTTCGACCAAAGTTAATTTTATTCAAGGTGCTAGTACCTATGCAGCGAGCTGTAAAGGTTCATCAGCTGGCATAAGTCTAAATTGTAATGTCAATGTCACTGGTGCTCAAACCGGAAATCTTAATCTACAAATAATAGCCAATGGTTATACTTTCAATTTACCATCAGCACCACTTTTAGGAGGTTTAAGTGTTACACCGTAATATTTCTTCGGATGGTTTTACTTTGGTTGAACTATTGGTTGTTATTATGGTGATTGGAGTTCTTTTTACTACTTTTGCTGAGTTTTTTAATAACAATTTAATTTTATTTTTGAACCAACAACAAAATAGTATGAATTTAACGGAATTACAAAATGAATCACAGCGAATTGGTGATGTGCTTCGTGGAACATATGATATTATCTCAGCTCAGCCAAATTCACTAAGCGTTTACGCTTATTTTTCACCCGTCGATAACTATGTTTCGATTGTCACCTATTACTTAAATAGCGCCGGTAATCAGTTACTAGCTTCTGTTACGCCCATGACTTCTAATCCTCCAATTGGTACCCCGATTACAGCTGATACTAAAATCTATACAATTATCTCAAACTATAACCCACTGATTAGCGGGAGTTTGTTTACTTACTATGATGCTAATAACAATATTTTGATCCCACCAATTAGTGATGAGCGATCAATTATAAATATTGGTATTAATTTAGCGGAGCCAATTTATCACTCACAAAGCCAAGCCCAAACTTTAAATTTGTATATAACTTTAAGAAATAGGAAAACCTGATGAAAATAAAAAAGGAGAATAGTTAATGTTACCAGCGCTCATATCAGTTATTGTAGCTTTTTCTATTATTGGTGCTGCAGTAACAGAAGTCACCTTAACAAACTTTACTGTCGTGTCTAATTCAATTAAAACTCAGCAGGCTTTAAACTTGGCTGAAGCTGGTATAAATTACTATATGTGGCATTTAAACCACAACTCAACTGATTATACTGATGGTAATAAAACTGGTAATACTCTGACGTCTTATGGTTACGGACCTTATGTCCATCAGTATGTTGATCTAAATGGTTCGAATGAAGGTACTTATACTTTGTATATTAATCCGCCGCTTAATAATAACTCGTCAATTGTAACGATTAGATCAATCGGCCAGCCTATTGGATCAGCTATTACGAAAACCGTACAAGCCCAAGTTGGTATTCCGTCATTCGCCAGTTATGCAGTTGTTTCTGATTCTGCTCTTTGGTTTGGAAATACTGAAACAGCTAGTGGACCAATTCATTCTAACCAAGGTATTAGAATGGATGGACCGAATACTTCAACAGTTTCGAGTGCTAATAGTACATATACGCCATCTTATCAGGTTGGAGGTGATGGTAATTCGCACCCAGGTGTCTGGTGCAGTACATCCGTTACGACACCGCTTAATTGTTCTACTAGATCTAAAAGTGATTGGATCTATCCAGTCCCTACAATTGATTTTAACCAGGTTTCTTCCTATCTTTGTACTTTAAAGAAATTAGCTTTTAGTTCTAGTTCAGCCACTTCTTCATTAAACAATAACTCAAATGCCTGTAGTCAAACCCCAAGTGCTTCGACTCAAGCCTACATAGCTAGAACTAACTCAAATGCTAGTCAGTCCAAGGGTTATTTAATTGTCTTAAACCCTAACACCACCTATGATCTTTATAGAGTAAGTTCCGAAAATGATACCCAATCATCTTATTTAACAGCATTATCGACTACCTTGATATCAAGCAGTAACCCAATCCCAACAAACGGTGTTATTTATGTCGAGGATAATGTTTGGGTTATCTCAAATCCGGATTTTCATGGTCGAGTGACAATTGCAGCAGGTAGGTTAACTGCATCTAGTAGTAACTCATATTCTAATATCACCATTGCTGGGCCATTGCTTTATAGTACTAAAAATGGTTCCGATGCCATTGGTTTAATTGCTCAGAATAACATTTCAATTGCCCCATATGCACCACCACCACCAACAGTTAGCCCAATTAATTTTGAAGTTGATGGAGCGTTACTAGCTGAAAATGGCAATGTTTGGTTTCCAGATGTATATAATGTGGCGCCTTGGTATTGTACGACGGGGTGGACAGGCTCTAACCAGCAGCTCTTATTTTATGGATCTGTTGCAACTAGACAAACTTGGACTTGGTCATGGCTTGATGGTGGTTATCAATGTGGCAATGCTAGTTACGACCCAGTTAGTGGCAACTACATATCAGGCTTTCTAAATGATACAACCCAGTATGACTATAATCTTCTTTATGATCCACCGCCAGATTTCCCCTTAACTTCAGGCTATAATATATTATCTTGGCGAGAAATTCTGACTCATCCATAATGATTCTAACCCTTCTTGATGTATTATATTTATAGATTATGGATAATACACTTTTAACTAACAGCTCATCTAATTCGTCATTGTCTAGTACTGGCAATCCTCAAACAAATAGTAGTTCGACCCTGAGTAGCGGAGCGGGTAGTATTCAGAGCAACTCAAATGATGGTAGTTTATTAAATACTTCCTCTAGCCAATTAATACCTATCCCAAGTACCAATAACACAACTTCACAAGTCGCTAAACCAACGATTATCGCTAAACCATATAACTTTAATTACCTATATTTAGGTATTGGTGTTTTACTAATCTTAATCGCTATAGCTGTATTTTTATATAACTTAAAGGATAAAGAAGAATACTTATAAAAAAAGTAACTAATTTTAAAAATTACCTCTTGAATTTTTGAATTTTTATGCTTATAGTATAAGTATTGATTTAGTTAATCTAAAAATAAGATTAATTATCATAAAACAAAAAATATTCACAAAAAAAATAAATAGGGGAGAATAAAATGAAAGCAAACATAAAGTTTGAGTTCTTAGAAACTACAAACGAAGATTTACTAAAAATTGATCGACTTTTAGCTAGAATCTAAGTAAAAAATAATATTTTTATAGACCACTATACCGGGTGGTCTTTTTAATATTATATTTTTAACTAACTAGCAGAGAATAGTTTAATCTGTAGTTACTAATGTTTTTATTATTTCAGCTGCTAATTTTAAATAGTTAGCGAGTACTTCTCCAGAATTTCTAGATGCTTCACCCGCTAGCTCTAAGCCAGTTTGAGTAACTGATGATCCGTAGACCATAGTAGTACCAACTTCATCTCTAAAAAATCGAATGTATTTATCGGAAACGCTATAGGGAATATATAAGCCGCTACCATCAGACGCTGCACTACCATCTTCCACACCATTAGTAGTCATATGTAGCCATTGTTTCTTACGAAAAATCGAAATCGGTCCAAGAGCATATTTATCAAGTAGTATAGTCGATGGTCTTTCTTCCTTGTTATCTCTAAGAATTAGACTTCCAGTCGCTACAGAAAGTTTATTTCTATTTTTTAAAACTGGGTATACCTGTAGTGTTTTTTCGTTGTTTTACCTGTTTGAGTGATGAGACTAGCTAGCGATCTTCCTATTTCAAAGCCAACTCGATTTTTTAGGTCCTGATAATCTTCTACTTCTGGGTTTCGTTCAGCTAAATCAACAAAATTAATTAAAATGTGCCTAGCATGGCCCGGAGAATATAGTTCTGAACTATTAGTCATTTAACATAATTGTATATTTGTAAAAGAAATAATGCAACAACATAACTTCTGCTGGAATTTAACAATAAATAACTGTATCTAATGGTGTTATTGGTACATTAGACGAATCAAAAACAATTCAGGTCAATAACCATCAGTTTCTTTTATCTTTGTTAAAGTTTACCAATAAACATTATTGCTAAGTAGAATATTAACTGTGCTACTACATAAAAAACTAAAAAGCCGATAAAAATGTTTCTGATTGGATGCTGTTTTTTAGGTATAAATATTGGAACACCTTCGGCATTTAATTGTGTTATACCAGGTTGATAAGAAGTTAAAGGGTTAACGACAGGTGGGTGTTTCTGGTCATATAACTTGCTTAGGATAATTATTATAAGTGTTAAAGTCGCATCAATAATCCCAGCTGCCGATAATGACCGGTAATACATCGAACTAAGAGAGGATTGATTGGAAACAAAAATAACGGGTATAATCATTATCACGACGATGGCCATAAAAATATAATTTGAATAAACTAATTTGTCTATAACGTTTTGTTTTTTAAGTGTTCGAGTAAGAATCTCTCCGTGAAGCGCAGCAAATAAGAGCACAAAGTAAAGGGCATATAATTTAGCGACTAAATCTCCGTGCAATACACTCCATGTGCCTAGAATAGATGTAATAAAACTAAGAACTATTATGACGAATGTCGTGTTCGTAAAAAATGTTAATTTTTCGAAGCTGTCTTGTCTTTCATTATTTACAATAAGACTAAAACTTATTAAGGAATGAACTGCTACTAGAACAATTGTAAGTAAAGCTTTACCCAAGATGTTATTGAAACTACCTTTTAAAACGGCAAAAACTGCTACTAAAGCTGCCGCAACCAAACAGGCAATCAGGATTTGTAAAAATAGTCGTTTTACTTTTTTTAAATCCATATCTTTATGTATATTATCATAAGTTTACTACTAAAGACGAGTGGATTTGAATCACCGATGCCAAGCTTATAACTTCGCGAAATTATATATACCGGATGGAGTGTTGAAAGGAGGAGGAGGGGATTTCAATTTCAACAATTTGACAAAAATTTATTATATAGATACAATGTAATTACTATGAACACAGCAATAATTACTATAGGTAACTCTAAAGGTGTGCGTATTCCAAAACCACTACTAGAAGAGAGTGGCTTGGGTAAAGAGGTTGAGATTAAAGCTAAACCTGGAGAGATAAAAATTATTGCAAGAACCAAAAGTAACAAAAAATCGCTTAATGAAGAATACATTTTAAGCTTGAGTAGCTTGAGTGATTGGGACACTCCCGAAGAGGACAAAGCATGGGCGTATTTACAGTAGGAGATGTAGTACTCATACCTTTCCCGTACGCTGATTTTACAAGATACAAAAAAAGGCCAGTATTAGTTATTGGGCAAGCTGAGTTTAATAATTTAATTTTGTGTCAGATTACATCAAAAGCAACAACAAGTAAACGTGCTATTAAGCTAAGTTCTGCAGATTTCTTAAAGGGTGGTCTCAACGCAGAGAGCTATATACGGCCAGACAAGTTATTTACGGTCGAACAATCAATTATTGAAGCAAAATTAGGGACACTCAAGAATGAGGTAACACAATTAGTCAAGTCGTCTACTAGACAGTTGTTTATTTAAAATGGTAGCGACGAGTGGATTTGAACCACCGACCCCAGGCTTATGAGTCCTGTGCTCTAACCAACTGAGCTACGTCGCCATAATATCTTGGTTGGTAACAATAAATATAACATGCTTTTTGGCTAAAAAGATATCCTAAATAAGCTGAACAATATGGCCATTCCTGAAACCTTCTGACATATAGAAGGGTATTTTATTATTGACACTATGCCTTAAGGCACGACCAAATGAACCATGACTGACAATTAAAATATTATCGTATTTAGTTAGGCTTTTTAGATATGAGTAGGCTTCGTTAGCTCTTTCTTGAATTTGTTCTGAAGTTTCTACGCCAGGGTGTTCCTTTAGATTTGGAATATAATATGAACCTTCAAGCGGTCCAAAATCTCTTTCGATAAAAAGATTATTGATTAGAATTTTTGATACTGGATAATTAATCTGCTTTGCTATTAACTCGGCAGTATGAACTGTACGTTTCATCGGAGATGATATTATAAGATCAATCTTGAAATCTTTCATTTTATTGCCGGCTTTAATCGCTTGATCGATGCCGGTTTGGCTTAAATTAGTTTCGGTTCGACCAGAAAAAAACCCGGTCTCATTCATAATACTTAGACCATGACGAACAAAAAATAGACGTTTCATACTATTATTATAGAGTATGGATTTAAATTTAAAACCAGGGAGTTATATTTTAGCTATTAGTGGTGGTGTTGATTCAATGGTTTTGTTAGATCTTATTGTTAAGCAATATTTAAAACAAAATGAGTATAAATTTATGATTGCTCACGTTGATCACGGCATAAGAAATGATTCAGCCAAGGATCTTTTTTTAGTCGAACAAATAGCAAAAAAAAATGGTATAGATTTTAAATTTATTAAGTTAAAACTTGGACCAAAAACTAGTGAAGCAAAAGCTCGACAATTAAGATATGATTTTCTATATAAGATTCTTACTGAAAATAAAGCAGATGCAATTATAACTGCTCATCATCAGAATGATGTTTTAGAAACCGCCATATTTAATTTAATTAGAGGCACGGGTCGAAAAGGTCTGACGTCACTAAAAAACCAGCCACTTATTCTTCGTCCACTTATACAGTATTCAAAAGATCAAATTCTAGAATATGCCAAAGCTAATAATATTTCTTGGCGAGAAGATAGTACAAATTTAGATTTAAAATATGCTCGGAATTATATTAGACAAACTTTAATACCAAAATTAAGTGAAAGCAATAAAAAAGATCTAACCGAAATAATTCGAGATCAACTAAAAGTTAATGATGAACTAGATATTCTGCTTAATAAATTCTTAGACCAAATTACTGAGGATAATTTGATTAATAAAAAAATCTTAAATAACTTACCACAAAATATGGCAGGCGAAATAATCGCTAGTTGGCTTAGAAGAAATAAGATTATTGATTTTGATAAAAAAACTATTCAAAGAATTTTAAAAGGTAGTAAAATAGGTTCAACGAGTTCTAAGTATGATGTAAAACATAATGCTTATATCTTAGTTTCAAAAGATTATTTGGCACTCAGATACAGAGAGCGCTAGTAATATTAATTTATATGAGGTATAATTTATAATAATGAATAAGAAACCGATTGATATTAATTCAAAAAATAACCCAAATAATAAGAAATACTTTAAGAATTTTGGGTTTATTATCCTTTTAGTATTATTGGGTTTAGTTTTATATAGTTCTTCGAGCCAAAATAATAGCAACATTAAGACTATCCCAATTACTCAAGTTATAACAAACGCAAATAATGGTGACTATAAGAGCATAACTGTTATCGCTAATTCTAATGAAGTTGATATCACGCCAAAAAATTCAAACACAGCAACTTTAAAGAGCTATACTGATCCGAATGTTAGTCTTAAAACGCTTGGCTTAAATTACTCCAAAGTTCAAGTTAGTTATAAGCCTCAAACTAGTTCAACCTCTATATGGGTTAGCCTTTTACAAACCCTACTGCCAGTAATATTAATTGGTGGAATTTTGTTTTTCATTCTAAGAAGTGCTCAAGGTCAAGGTAATCAAGCTTTAAGCTTTGGTAAAAGTCGAGCACGTTTGTATGGCAATGAAAAGGACAAAGTCGTCTTTAAAGACATTGCCGGTTCAATGGAAGCAAAACAAGATCTAGAAGAAGTAGTTGAATTTTTAAAGTTTCCAAAGAAATTTGCTTCACTAGGAGCTAAGATTCCAAAGGGAGTTTTATTGGTTGGCCCACCGGGAACAGGAAAAACAATGTTAGCCAGAGCTACAGCTGGCGAAGCCAATGTTCCTTTCTTTAGTATTTCCGGTTCTGAATTTGTTGAAATGTTTGTTGGAGTTGGTGCCTCAAGAGTCAGGGATTTATTCGCAAAAGCTAAAAAGAATGCGCCATGTATTATCTTTGTAGATGAAATTGATGCCGTTGGTCGAAAACGAGGCAGCGGTATGGGTGGCGGACACGATGAAAGAGAACAAACCTTAAACCAGATTTTAGTTGAAATGGATGGATTCGAACAGGGTCAAAGCGTCATAGTTTTAGCTGCAACTAACCGAGCTGATGTACTTGATCCAGCACTACTAAGACCAGGACGATTCGATAGGCGAGTTAATATTAATTTACCAGACCGAAAAGATCGAGAAGCAATATTAAAAGTTCATTTTGTTAAGAAACCATTAGCAAAGGCAGTTGATTTAGATTCTTTGGCAGCAAAAACTGCTGGTTTTTCTGGTGCTGATTTAGCTAATATCGCTAACGAATCAGCTATTATTGCTGCTAGAAATAGTCATAATGAAATAGCTCAAGATGACGTAACGGAAGCCTTTGAAAGAGTTGCTATTGGACCTGAGAGAAAAAATAAGGTAATGAACGAAGAAGATAAAAAGATTACGGCCTATCATGAAGCTGGTCATGCCTTAGTTGGTCATGTTTTGCCAGATAGTGATCCGGTCCATAAAGTAACTATTATTCCTAGAGGTGGGACTGGTGGTGTGACTTGGTTTATCCCTCCAGAAGATAGAGTACTTAATTCCTTGGTTGAATTTAAAGATATTTTAGCTAGAGGTTTAGGTGGACGAATAGCTGAAGAGATTATCTTGGGTTATGACAAGGTAACAACAGGCGCTGAAAGTGACTTGCAAGGAGCAGGTGATTTAGCTCGAAGCATGGTCATTAACCAAGGGATGGGTAAGAAATTAAGGGATCAAGTTTTTCGAGTTAATGACGGTATGATGATTGATCGTATTGTTCACGAAAGAGACTATTCAGAAGAAACAGCCAAGATTATTGATCAAGAAGTTGAAGATTTAATTACCGAAGCAGCAAATAGAGCCCGAATTGTTATTAAGGCTAATCTGACTTATCTTGAAAAACTAAAGGATGCATTAATTGATAAAGAAACAGTTAATGCTAAAGAAGTGGCTGATATTTTAGCAGGATCAAAAGTTCCTAAATCAGCTTTACTTTATTAGACAAATTATTGTAAAAATTAGTTTTTAATGGATAAGAGGTCTTAGCTGGTTTATACTAGTTAAAATAGTATTTTAAAAGTCATAATGAATAATTCAAGCATTAAAACTAGAAAAAAAGCGACATCAGTTTCATCGGCTGCTTTTTTATTAATTGGCGCCGCTCTTTTTGGCCAAATTTTAGGCTTTTTGAGAACAAAGTTAGTTAATGCGAATTTTCCATTAACCGGGCCTAATTCAACTGATGCCTACTTTGCTGCCTTTAATATTCCAGATTTATTTTTCTTTACACTATCTGCAGGTGCACTGGGCGTAGCCTTTATTCCCGTTTTGACCGATAGACTAAGTAAAGGTAATCATAAAGCAATGTGGGAATTATCTAATTCTTTACTTAACTTTTTATCAGGAATTATGTTAATTGTTGCGGTAATTATTTTGGTATTCGCTAGGACATTAATATCTCATGTTGTAGCGCCACATTTACCACCAGCTGAAATTAATACTGCTACTGCAATCATGAGATTATTGGCCTTTAATCCTTTGCTGTTTACTTTATCTGGAATTCTAACTTCAATGCAGCAAACGATGGGTCGATTCTTTTTTTATGCCATAGCACCAATTTTTTATAACTTATCAATTATCGCTAGTATTTATTTATTCAGACATAATGTTGGTTTAGTCGGACTTGGAATCGGTGCCTTAGTTGGGGCAGTTATTCAACTAATTGTCGTTCTTTTTGGATTATTTAAGACTAATTTTGTCTGGAAACCTAAGATTATTTGGCGATCATCAGATTTTAAAAAGGTTATGAAAAATCTGCCACCAAGATCACTAGACCAGGGTATAGATCAGGTTGAGGAAATAGTTGAAACCCATATTGCTTCAGGACTCGGAGCTGGAGCAATTTCTAATTATTCAAATGCCTATATTTTAAGTACAGCACCAATTTTATTAATTGGAACTAGTATCGCAACAGCCGCATTCCCAAGATTAAATAAAAGATTAGCTCAAAATCGGCCGGATCTTTTTAGAAGAGATTTTCAACAAATCCTTCGAACTATGATTTGGGTTAGTGCACCAGTTAGTGTTGTAGCCTACTTCTGTCGTGGTTATTTAGCTCGTTTAATTTACACTACTGGTGATTCACAAATTTCAGTAATATTTGGATTTTTAGTTTTTGCTATATTTGCCAGAATTTTGTATACGATTATCTCCAGATGGTTTTATTCACACAAGGACACCAGAACACCGCTTATTGTTTCAATTTTTGCTATTGGTATAAATATTATCTTAGCCGTATATCTTGCTCAACCAACCCAATATGGTGTAGCTGGTTTAGCAATAGCTCAATCAATAGTCGCTAGTTTAGAAGTTCTTACGCTCAGTGTAATAATGGTCATAAAGGATCGAAAAATATTTAACGCTGAGTTCTTTAACGCAGTAGCTCGGATAATTTCTGTGACTGGTTTTAGTGTTATAGCTGGCTATATTATGATTACGATCTATCCTTTAAATATTGCCGATAAAGGTGTGATTACTCTTGGTGGCAAATTAGTTTTTATTACGTCTGTAACTTTCTTGGTTCACATTATCATGTCATCTTTCTTTGATTTAGAAGAAGTAAAACCATTTATATCAAAAGTCTATAAAATTATTTTAAAACCAATAAAGTTAGATTTTTAAACGATGGATAGTTTAAATATAAGAAATTTTTGTATCATTGCTCATATTGATCACGGTAAATCTACTTTAGCGGATCGTTTACTGGAAATTACTGGGACAATAGCTATTAGAGAGATGAAAGAACAAGTCTTAGACAGGATGGACTTGGAACGTGAAAAGGGTATTACGATTAAATTGGCACCAGTTAGGATGAATTATAAAGGCTATCAATTAAATTTAATTGATACACCTGGGCACGCAGATTTTAGCTATGAAGTATCAAGAAGTTTAGCTGCCTGCGAGGGGGCTATTCTAGTAGTTGATGCTTCTCAGGGAATTCAAGCTCAAACTCTAGCTAATGTTTATTTAGCAATGGAAGCAAATTTAAAGATAATCCCAGTAATTAATAAGATTGATTTACCGGCTGCAAATGTCGATAAAGTAACTAATGAAATCAGAGATCTACTAGGTAAGAATCAAGAGGTAATTTTAATTTCAGCGAAGACTGGCCAAAATGTTGAAGCAGTTTTAGATGAAATTATTAGCTTGGTACCATCACCATTAATCAAAGAAGATAAAACCCTAAAGGCATTAGTGTTTGATTCATTTTATGATGAGTATCGAGGTGTTGTTTTGTATGTTAGAATTTTTGGTGGCAAATTAAAAAGTGGTGACAATATAATGATGATGAGTAACCATTTTTCAGGAATAGCCCTAGAAGTTGGCGCACTTGCTCCAGATATGGCCGCCTTGCCAAGTTTAGATTTTGGTGAAATAGGTTACGTTGTCACTAACTTTAAAACAACTAAACAAGCTAAAGTTGGTGATACTATAACTCTGACTAATCTTCCCGCCACTCAAGCTCTTCCTGGTTATAGAGAAGTAAAACCATTTGTTTATGCAGGGTTTTTCCCAGAAAGTAATGAACGATATAACGACCTAAAAGATGCAATCGATAAATTAAGTTTAAGTGATTCGGCCTTACAGTATTCATTAGAGAATTCTCCTGTCTTAGGTTTTGGCGTTAGAATTGGGTTTCTAGGGCTCTTACATTTAGAGATAATTAGGGAACGTTTTGAGAGAGAATATAACCTAAGCCTCATAGTTACAAATCCATCAACTAATTATCGGGTTGAATTAAATGATGGAACTGTTGAGATGATTAAAAGTGCGACTGTTTTACCAGACGTTGCTAATATTAAAGCTATATTTGAACCATGGGTTAAAGGTGAAATAATTGCTCCAAATCAGTTTATAGGACCAATTATCCAGTTAATAACCAAAAATAGAGGTAGCCAAAAAAATATTAATTACCTCGAAGATAGAGCTGTAATTGAGTTTAATGCTCCACTGGCAAACTTACTAACAGATTTTTATGATTCATTAAAAAGTATCACCAGTGGTTACGGTTCTTTTAATTATGAATTCGATCAGTTTAAGGAAGAAGATCTAGTTAAATTAGACTTTTATGTCGCAGGTGATCGCATGGATGCTTTATCGATTATTGTTCATCGCAGCGAATCTTTAAGACTAGGTCGAATGGTCGTTGAGAAATTAAAGAATGTTATTCCTAGACAAAATTTTCAAGTATCACTTCAAGCTGCAATTGGTGGAAAGTTTTTAGCCAGAGAAGATTTATCAGCTTACCGTAAAGATGTCACAACTGGACTTTATGGTGGTGATGTATCGAGAAAAAAGAAAGTTTTAGCAAAGCAGAAGAAGGGTAAACAGCGAATGAAAAGATTTGGTAAAATTGATATTCCAGCAGAAGCTTTTACCGTAATGCTCTCGAAAGATTAATTATGATTGAGCCAGATAATTTAATTAAATTTAAAAAAATTTTAAAAAATTATCAACCATCTAAAGAGGCGGTATCAATAATTAAGCAATTAAATTTTTGCATATTACTTGGCCCAAGTGCTTCTGGCAAGAACACAATTATTCAACAATTATTAAAATCTAGCGACTATCATTTTATAGTTTCCGATACTACTAGAAATAAAAGAATGAACGACGGTAAGTTAGAGGTAAATGGCCAAAATTACTGGTTTATTAGTGAAGAGACAATGCTTCAAGATTTGACTAAAGGTTTATACCTAGAAGCAGAAATTATTCACTCTCAACAAGTGTCAGGTATTAGTCTAAGAGAATTAGAAGAGACAATGAAATTAGATAAAATCGCTCTTGCCGATATGGATATTGGCGGGGTAGAAAAACTATTAAATATCGATCAAAGCTTAAAAGTTTTTCTAATAATTCCACCATCATTTGAAGTCTGGTTAAAGAGGTTAAAAGCACGTGATGAAATAGAAAATACTGAAATTAAGAGAAGACTTGAAACTTCACTTAAAATTTACAATTCAGTAAAAAAATTAAACACTGTAGAAATAATAAATGATGACTACATGGTTGCCGCAAAGACAATAGATGAAATTATAAAAGGAAAAATAAAAACCGGCTCATCTAAAAAATCGGTTGATGAATTAGTGAGTAGTTTAATTGAAAAGACAGAAGACTATTTAGCTAATTTATCCTAGATCTTTATTAGCACTCTTGACACTTGAGTGCTAATAATAATATAATTGACTCGTAAATCAATAAATCTAAAGTATTAACTATGACAGAACGTCAACAAAAAATTTTAACTGCGATTGTCGAACAATTTGCTGAAGTTGCTAGCCCAGTTGGTAGTAATTTGCTAGCTAAAGTTTTTAATGTCTCACCAGCAACAATCAGAGCAGATATGTTTGAACTCGAAAATGAAGGCTACATCATGCAGCCGCATACCAGTGCCGGGCGAATTCCAACCGACAAAGGATATCGTTTCTACGTTAATTTATTTAGCAATTCTGATGAAGTCTATAATAAACCTCGAGCTGAACAAGCTATCGCCTCCCGCGTGTCGCAGAGTGGTGGATCTGAAAGAGCAATTAAAAATGCTGTCGACACATTAGTTGAATTAACCCATAATCTTGGACTTGCTACAATTGGTGATCAACTTTATATGAGTGGTCTAAGTAATTTATTTGGCCAACCTGAATTTATCGATTCTTCTCAAGTAATGCAAGTCGCTAGGTTGCTCGACAACTTAGAGCCTTGGATTCGTGAAACTGCACCAAATAAACCATTAAGTGTATATATTGGGGCAGAAAATCCAATTGGCCGAGCCGCTGGTTGTAGTTTAATTATTAGTCGATTCCGTAGTCCATATTCAGATAAAAGTTATATTGGAATGCTTGGTCCGACCAGACAAAGCTATAAAGAAGTAATGTCACTAGTCGCTAGAGCTGGTCGTGAACTTGAATTAATATTATAGTTTTTAATTTAATTTATTAGGTAAGAAAGGGTATAAAATATGGCCGATAAACCAGTCAAAAAACCAACAAAAATCGAATCATTAAGTGATCAAATTAATCAATTAACCGAAGCTCTTCAGAGAGAAAGAGCTGATGTTACTAATATTCGCCGAAGACATGAAGAAGAAAAAAATAAATTAAGTGGCTATTATAAATCGATGATTGTAACTAGCTTTTTGCCAGTTGTTGATAATTTTGATCGATCTTTAAAACATATCCCAACTGAACTAGCTGGTAATAACTTTGTCAAAGGAATTACGGGTATAGTTAAACAGTTTGAAGATATTTTAACTAGTCTTGGTGTTAAGAAAATTGAAACTGTTGGTCAAGAGTTTAACCCAATTTATCACGAAGCAGTATCAGTTGAAGGTAATGAAGGAGATCATGAAATTATTGTCGAAGAGCTTCAATCAGGCTATAAGATTGATGATGAAATTATCCGGCCGGCTATGGTTAAGGTGAAAAGACAAAATAGTAATTAGCACTCTTGACATGTGAGTGCTAATTTTTTATTATTAGTAGTGTCTTTAGATAATAAAGATAATTTTTTTAAAGTACTTTTAGATAAAAATGTTTGAGAATATATACTAAAAAAGGAGAAAAATATGAGTAAAATTATAGGAATCGATCTTGGAACTACAAATTCAGCTATGGCTGTTATGCAATCTGGTAAACCAGAAATTATTTCAAATAGTGAAGGTAACCGAACGACCCCATCTGTTGTAGCTGTAAATAAGAATTCTGAACGATTAGTCGGTCAAGTCGCTAGACGACAACAAGTTACTAACCCAAAGAACACTATTTACGAAGTTAAGAGGTTGATTGGACGAAATTGGAACGACACAGAAGTCCAGCGAGATTTGAAATTAATGGGTTATGAAATTGTTAAAAGTGGTAACTCTGTTAAGGTTAAAATGGCCGATAAAGACTACAGCCCTGAAGAAATCAGTGCCATGATTTTAACTAAACTAAAAACAGACGCTGAAGCATTTTTAGGCGATAAAGTTACAGAAGCAGTTATTACGGTTCCAGCTTATTTTGACGATAGTCAGAGGCAAGCTACTAAAGATGCAGGTAAAATTGCCGGTCTTGAAGTTAAAAGAATTATTAATGAACCAACTGCTGCTGCGCTAGCTTATGGTTTAGACAAGGGTTCTAAAGCCGATGAAAAAATTGCAGTTTATGATTTAGGTGGTGGTACTTTCGATGTTTCTATTCTAGAACTTGGTGATGGTGTTTTTGAAGTTAAATCAACTAATGGTGATACTCACTTAGGTGGTGCTGATTTTGATCGAGTTATCATTAATTACTTTGCTGAAGAGTTTAAAAAAGAACATGGTATTGATATTTCTGACGATAAGCCAGCAATGCAAAGATTAAGAGACGAAGCTGAGAAAGCAAAAATTGAACTTTCAACTGCTCAAGAGATTAATATTAATCTACCTTTCTTAACGGCTGATGCTGAAGGACCAAAGCATTTTGAACATAAATTAACTAGAGCTAAATTAGAACAGTTAGTAGCTGATTTAATTGATAAAACGGCCGAACCATGTAAAAAAGCTTTAACTGATGCTGGACTTAAAGCCAGTGAAATTGATGCAGTTATTTTAGTTGGTGGTATGACACGAATGCCAGCAGTTCAAGAAAAAGTAAAAAGTATTTTTGGTAAAGATCCAATGAAGGGTGTTAACCCTGATGAAGTAGTAGCTGTTGGTGCTGCAATACAAGGTGGAGTTTTGCAAGGTGATGTTAAAGATGTTCTACTACTTGATGTTACTCCGCTATCTCTTGGTATAGAGACTATGGGTGGAGTTATGACAAAGCTAATCGAGCGAAATACAACAATTCCAACATCTAAGAGTGAAGTATTTTCGACCGCTGCTGATAATCAACCGCAAGTTGAAATACATGTTGCTCAGGGTGAAAGAGAAATGATTGATGGCAACAAATCGCTTGGACGTTTTGTACTTGATGGTATTCCACCAGCTCCAAGAGGAATACCTCAAATTGAAGTTACTTTTAATATTGATGCAAACGGAATCTTAAATGTCACGGCAAAAGATAAAGGAACTTCAAAAGAGCAAAGTATAACAATTTCTGGTTCAGGCAATTTAGATAAAACTGAAGTTGAAAAAATGGCTAAAGAAGCAGAGGCGCATGCTGATGAAGATAAAGCTAGAAAAGCTGCCATAGAAGCTAGAAATACGTTAGATAGTACAATTTACCAGGCAGAGAAATTAGCTAAAGACAGTAAAGAAAAAATATCTGAAGAAGACTTAAAAACCTTAAATGACGCAGTCGAAGCGGCTAAAAAAGCTGTTGAAGACAAAGATGCTTCTAAAGAAACTTTGGAAGCAGCTGTTAAAGAGCTTAATGATAAGTTGATGCCAATTGGTGCTAAAATGTATGAAGCTACTTCAGCTAGTGAAGAAAAAACTGATGATGCTAAATCTGATGAAAAGTCCGAACCTAAGTCTGATGAGCCAATTGAAGGCGAAGTTGTCGATAAAGACAAAAAATAAGTCGTAGAATTAAAAAATATTATTTAGGGTGTAAGATATATTAGATATGGCAAAAGACGATTACTATGAAATTTTAGGAGTACCAAAATCAGCCAGCGCTGACGAGATCAAAAAAGCCTTTCGCCGATCTGCTGTCTTGCATCATCCTGATAGGGGTGGTGATGAGAAAAAATTTAAAGAACTCAATGAAGCCTATGAAGTTCTAAAAGACCCTGAAAAAAGAAAAAGATATGATCAGTTCGGTAAAGCAGGTGTCGGTGGCAACGGTGGCGCTGGTGGATTTGAAGGATTTTCCTCTAATCAGAATATTAATTTTGACTTTGGCGATTTAGGTTTAGGTGATATATTCAGTAGTTTTTTTGGTGGCGGCCAAGGACAACAATCAGCGAATCGTCAAAATAGAGGTAGAGACATTGAAACAGAAACAGAAATTTCTTTCAAGGATGCTGTTTTTGGCACAGAAGTGGAATTACAATTAACACTTGATGATATTTGTGGACACTGTAAAGGTTCATCTGTTGAACCTGGTTTTGAGCTTAAAACTTGCGATACTTGTAAGGGTTCTGGCCAAGTTGTCTCTGTATCTAGAACCATATTTGGTAATATTCAACAAGCTAGTATTTGTCCAACCTGTCACGGAGAAGGTAAGGTACCCGAGAAAGCATGTACAGTCTGTAGGGGTAAGGGTACGGTATTAAATAAGCAAAAAATTGATTTAAAAATCCCGGCAGGAATAGACGACGGTGCAGTTATCCGACTAAGGGAACACGGTGAAGCTTCAAAAGGTGGCCATAAAGGCGATCTTTATGTCAATATCAGAGTTAAAGCAGATAAAAACTTTACTAGGGAGGGTGATTTAATTTTGAGTAATGAGCATATTGATATGATTAAAGCTTCGCTTGGTGGCGACACAGAAGTATTAACGATTGATGGTTATGTAACAATGCGCATTCCAGCTGGTACTCAAAGCGGTTCAGATTTTAAATTATCTAATCACGGCGTACCACATCTAAAGGGTAATTCTCGCGGTGCTCATATAGTTACAATTTTTGTCGATACACCAACTAATTTATCGAAGAAACAAAGAAGTTTATTAGAAGAATTTAGTCAATAAAACTTGATAATTTAAGCCTTCCAATAGATAATATTGAAATATGCATAAGAATAATCAAAATGGTTTCATTCCTCTCCTCTTGTCGGTAATTATTGTAGTTGGAGCCATTATATATTTTATATATTTAAGGATAGCCCACACCCATCATTAGAAGAAGTTGACTTGAATTTTTAATACAAATATGTTATAATCTAAAATATGTTAAATAAAAAAATTGTTGGTGAAATTGAGCTTATTGATCTTCCTGATATAGACATAAAAGGAATAACTGCTAGAATTGATTCTGGTGCACATGTTTCTTCAATTTGGGCAACAAAAGTAGTCGAAACCAATGGTAGTTTAAGCGTAATTTTTTTTGATGAATCTAGCCCATTTTATAGTGGTAAAATTTTTGTTTTTGATGAGTTTGAAATTACTCGTATAAAGAGTTCAAATGGATTTGTCCAAACAAGGTATAAGATATTACTAGATGTTAACATTAATAATCACTTAGTTAAGGAAAAATTTACACTAGCTGACCGATCTAAGATGAAATACCCCATATTAATCGGCCGAAATATTTTAAAAGATCGGTTTTTGATTGATGTTTCACTGCAAAATGATCAATTAATTGAAAAGTAATTACAGATAAAGGAGTCAATTTATTATGAATATAGTTATTTTATCCAAAGGAATTAAAAATTATACTACAGTTAGATTAAGAGATGCTGCAATTGCTAAAGGCCATGATGTTAGGGTTATAAATTATGCCAAGTGTTACGTTACACTAGAAAAGAATAACCCAGTTATTTATTATAAAGGCGAAGAAGTCAAAGATGTTGATATTATCATCCCTCGAATTGCTCAAAGCTTAACTAAATATGGTTCAGCCATTGTTCGTCAATTTGAAATGCAAAATGTTTTTACGACCGCTAGTTCGATAGCCATTGTTCGCTCAAGAGATAAATTAAGAAGCATGCAGTTATTATCTAAAGCTGGGATAGGAATTCCTAAAACAGTCTTTGCTAGAGAAACTGCTGATTTTGATAACGTTATTGAACAGGTTGGCGGTAGCCCAGTTATTATTAAAGTTGCACGTGGTACTCACGGTAATGGCGTGGTGTTAGCGGAAACTCGCAAGGCAGCTAAGGCCGTGATGCAGGCATTTTATGTCGAAGGAGTGAACTTTGTAGTTCAAGAATATATTGAAGAAAGTGCTGGTACTGATATAAGGGCACTAGTTGTTAATGGCAAAGTAGTCGCTAGCGTTATGAGGAAAAGTCTAGATGATGATTTCAGATCAAATACTCATCAAGGTGGAGTTGGTCAACCAGTTAGATTAACTGACGAAGAAAAAAGAACAGCCCAAAAAGCAGCCAAAGCGATTGGACTATCTGTTTGTGGTATTGATATGATGCGGTCAAATCGTGGCCCTTTGGTATTAGAAATTAATTCTTCAGCCAGCCTTAAAACACCTGAGATAATTACTGGATATGATGTTGCGGGTCAGATTATTGACTATGCTGTTCAATCAGCTAAAGCTGGTCGTCGAAAAGATAAAATTGGTGCTTAGTTAAAATAGCTAAATGCTTGTGCTATAGTATCGTTAATGACTTCATCAATTGCATTACTAGCCATTATTTTAATAATCTTATTTATTATTTCAATCTTAAAAATCAACGCGATTTACTTATATTTCGCGCTTTCTGTTGGCTACGTCTTATCTAATACTATATCTGGTGATACAAATTCTTTGATGGCACTATTTTCAAGTTCTAACTCGCCGACAGTTTTAAATAATATTAAATTAATTATTCTTATAATTCCCGTTATAGTTACTGCCTTATTTATGTTTAGAAGTATCAAAAAGAAGAAAGTTATAATTAATCTTTTACCGTCTCTTGCGTTTACAGTGTTACTGCTATTATTAGCCGTACCTTTAATGTCATCTTCAAGCTCAAGTTTTATAGTTAAGGCATCCTATTGGTCGGATATTATTAAAGCTAAGGACTTATTGATTGAATTAAGTGCAATAGTGGTCTTTGCCATTTTGTTTATTGAAAGATTAGGCCGACATAGTAAAAAAGAATCAAGAGGAAAATATTACCGAAGCTAGGTTGATACTCAAATGATAATAAGATGCGATTGGTGCCTAAATGATCAGGCGTATATAGACTATCATGATAAAGAATGGGGTGTGCCAGTTCGTGATGATCAATTATTATTTGAGTTTTTGAGTCTTGAAGGTGCTCAAGCTGGTCTTAGCTGGCTGACGGTTTTAAAAAGGCGTGATGAATATCGGAAAGCATTCTTAAATTTCAATATTAAAAAAGTTAGTCAAATGACTCAAAAAAATGAAAAGTATATATTAGAAAATAGTGGAGTGATTAAAAATAAACTAAAAATAAAATCTGTAATAAATAACGCTAAGTTAGTTATTGAATTACAAAAAAAGGATGGTAGTTTTAGTAATTTTATTTGGCAATATGTCGATAATAAACCGATAAATCATTCAATTAGTGATTTCAGTAAAGTCCCAGTTTTTGATGATATAGCTTTAGCTATCAGTAAGGATTTAAAAAATATGGGGTTTAATTTTGTTGGGCCAACTATTTGTTATGCCTTTATGCAGGCTATTGGGATGGTTAATGATCACAAAACTGATTGTTTTCGCTATAAAACACTGAATAATCATAGCCTATAACCTATTTGTAAAATTATACTTTAAGTTGTATAGTAATATTATTGAAGGAGTTAATTATGTCAATTATTCCACCTGCACCAAGTTTTGAGCAAGGCTTATCGATAATTCGAATACATGAACCTACCTTAGAATTCACAACAACCGCACAATTTATCGGACATGAGGCTTGGTCTGTTCGTTTGCCAAAACGCTCAGATAATGAGATTCGGCATGTCTTTAATCCAGATAACCCACAAAATGCTAAAAAATTATTAGAAAGAATGAATAGTAAAATAGGGCAGTTTGTTGGGACAATTGCTCTAAAAAATGGTGAACCAATAGGTTATGCTTGGGCTCATGACGATATTGGAAATATGAGTATAGCTCAGCAAAAATTTAAAATGATGGCAATGAAATTAGATGGCAAAAAACCCTATATATGGGTAGCACATATAAATGTTTTATCTAGCTATCAATCAAAAGGTATCGGCTCTGTTTTACTTAAAGAAACTCTAGATCCTTTTGACGATGATAAAAAAATATCAACCTATGTTTTTGACGAGAATCAACTTACTCTAAATTGGTTTAAAAAATTTGGTTTTATACCTAAACCAAAAGATGCAGTTGACCCCAATGATAGAAAAGATGGACCTGATATTTATTTTGGCGAAGGAGCAGAGCACGTATCGCAGTGGCGTCTAGAAGCACCCCAAAATATAATTACAAGGAATAATATTATAAGTCAAACAGCATTACATTGCCCCGTAGAGGATAAATATTAAATAAGTGAATAGCGTTATTTACTTATTTCCGGGTTTATTTAAATAGCTTAGGCGTAACAGATAAATTAATAATAAAACTAGATTATCTTTCATAGAACAGAGACTACAACTCGGGTATCCTTCGAAACTTTTAAAAAGTTATAATTATTTGCTCACAATTAAATTTTAGCAGAAATAAAATACCTTATATTAATAAACATAAGGTATTACGGAGGACCACAGCAGACACTATCGCAACCGAAATTAACATAAATGTTTTAATTAGGGAAAATCTTGGTCTTGTTTCATTATCAAGAACAACTTAAACCATGGGTTACTGCCAAACCAAATACTAGAATTGGCAGCACAATTGTCGCCACAATTTGGAGTACAAAAACTCCCCAGAATGATCGCCTAGATACTTTTTTTCTTCTAAATATTAGGATTACCCATCCTACCAATAAAAAGTATGGCAGCTAATAGGCTAACACCGGGGATGAGCCATGGGATTAAATAAGCGATGTCTGTACTGTTACATTGGCTATATGGTATATAAAGTAACCATAAAATTAGACCCGCAAGAACTGACAGTAAAATTGGTGATAAGGATTTTAAGCGTCTCGCAGATAAATCATAACATAAGCGAATCGGAGGACCCAATGTGACCTTATCGCAACTGAAATAAGATGCTCAGGCCTAAACCTTACATGCGAAATATATACGGTCAGATAATTCGTTAGCAATTACGTTATCAGGAGTAAATTTTTCTACAGTTTTAAAACGATATTGCAAAGCTTTTTCTATTTGTTGGAGAGGGAAAGCAGCTTCTGGGATATCGTTCTTAGTAACCTTAGGGTTACTAACATCATCGGATGTGTAAATATCCAGTAGCCAATGATATAGGCCGTCATCTTTTTTATCTATTTTTGCTATTTGATAGCCATCTTCTAGCTCATATCTAGATGGCGATAAAGCAGATAACTTTTCGAGTTTAGTAATAGTATTTACATCAAAGATAAATACCCCATTAATATTTAAGTGTTCTTTTGCTCTATCAAATAATGCTTCCCATTCATAAAAAGTCTTTAAATGATTAACAGAATCAAATAGACAAATAATGACATCAAATTTTCTTGCAAGTTTAAACGAAGTCATGTCGTCTTCAAATAATTCGACTTCAGGAAGCTTTGTTTTTGCAATTTTTAACATGTTAGCTGATAGGTCAAGTCCAGATAAATTATAATTACCTTGGAGTTGCGATAGTACGTTGCCAGTACCACATGCAATTTCGAGTAAATCTTTAGCAGTTGGATTAAATTGTTTGATGGTTTGTTTTATTAAATTAACTTTCGCAACAATATCTGTCGTTGTACCTTGGTCATAAAATTGAGCGTAGTTTACATAGTGGTCAATCATGAACTTATAATATCAAAAATGCTCTAAAAAGAAGTTTAAGAATAAACCTAGTGGAGGTCCATCGTGCATGCTGTTGCAACAATATTGCGACAAAATAATTGAATACTATTTCTTGGTCAAATATTTGATGAATTTAACAATACCAATCATAACCAACAACCAGATTAAACAATCTATAATAAACAGATAAAGAATTATAGGCATACCAACACCACAACCAGCAGTGTAGTGAGTTATATATGGAATAGGGAAGCCAGAGTCGTGAATGGGTGGTAATGAAGTTTTATAATTTAGACTCGTATTACATATATTATTAATACTTGTAATACTTGGTTGAGAGATGCTTGGGTGTCCATACAAAGCAGTAAATTGAGTAAACCAGGTTATTATCAAGGCCACAAGAGCTAACAAGAAATATCTAACTAATAATTTTATGTATTTAGACATTAAGTGAATTATATATGATAAGAATAAATACTGATAAGCATAACTGTTATGGAGGACCCAGTGAGACTTGAACTCACGACACCCTGCTTAAAAGGCAGGTGCTCTAACCAACTGAGCTATGGGTCCATTATTAGGACGTTTAACTTCTTTAATTATCTTAGAAAATATAAAAATGTCAATCTATAGGACTATTATACAATTAATTAAACTTATAAATGGTTTAGATTTATTCAAACAAAAAATGGTATAATAACAGATGATAAGAAGAGAGATATTATGTCAGGTCATTCAAAATGGTCAACAATAAAACGTCAAAAAGGTTTAAAAGATGCAGCAAGGGGCGCAGTTTTTACTAAACTTGGTAACGCTATAGCAATTGCGGCTAGAAGTGGGATTGATCCAGAGACTAATTTTGCCCTGAGACTAGAAATTGATAGGGCTAAGGCCGTCAATATGCCTCAATCTAATATCCAGCGTGCAATAAACCGTATTAGTGATAAAAATGCTGCTGATCTAACAGAAATAGTTTATGAAGGTTATGGCCCAGGTGGTGTCGCAATCTTAGTGAGTGTTACAACTGATAATATTAATCGAACTTACCCAGAAGTAAGACTTGCATTTTCTAAGCACGGTGGCAATATTGCTGAAAAGGGTTCAGTTGCATTTCAATTTAATTTCAAGGGTTCAATTGAAGTTAAACAGACACTTGATGAAGTTATGCTGACTGCAATTGAAGCTGGCGCAGATGATGTAGTAGAGGATGATGGTCACGCAGTAATTTATACTGATAGTAAGAAACTAGCTCAAGTCCGAGATGAACTTCGTAAACTAAATGTAGATATAGTTAGTGCTGAGCTTGTTTATTTACCACAGCAATTAATTGAAATAAAAGATGCCGATACTGCTGGTAAAATTATAAGATTAATTTCTGCCCTAGAAGAAGTAGACGGTGTTAATGATATTTATACAAATTATGATATTGATGATGAATTAATGGATAGTCTAGCTTAAGCTAAGATGCGGATAATTGGTATAGACCCGGGAACTGGAATTTTAGGCTTCGGCGTTATCGATTCAAATAAAGGCAAATATACACTTGTTGATGCGGGTGTTATTCGGACCAGTTCAAAAGAACCAGATGCAGAAAGATTGTTAACAATCTATACCGAACTAACATCAGTCATAAAAGAAGTTAATTCAGATGTTATGTCGGTTGAAAAATTATTCTTTGCTCAAAATGTTACGACTGCTATGACAGTTTCTCAAGCACGAGGGGTTATATTACTGGCTGGCATTACAGCTGGACTGACAATTTATGAATATACACCACTCCAAATAAAACAGTCACTGACTGGTTATGGACGGGCAGAAAAAAAACAAATTCAAGAAATGGTTAAAGTTATATTAAAGTTAGATTCAATACCGAAACCTGATGATTGTGCAGATGCCTTGGCTGCTGCTATAACTCACGGTATGACTTTGCGCTAAGTATTGTGATAAGCTTATAGTAATGATTGCAAGTCTTAGGGGTACGGTAATAAATCAATTTGAGGACAGTATAATAATTGACGTTAGTGGCGTTGGTTATGGTGTCTATATTAGTCAAATTGATTTAAATAATGTTCCAATAGACCAAGAGGTTAATCTATTTATTTATGAACACATAAGAGAACAGTCTCATGATTTGTTTGGATTTTTATTAATTGAAACAAAGCATTTCTTCGAACAATTATTAGATGTTAATGGTGTGGGTCCTAAAATGGCTTTAAAAATACTAGATATTGGTAGTATTGCTGATATAAAAAACGCTATATCAAGTTCAAACGCACTTTATATAAAACAAGCTTCAGGCGTCGGTCAAAAGCTGGCTGAGAGAATTATAATTGAACTAAAGAATAAAATAGTGGCAGGCTTTAGTACGACAACTACTTTTGCTGGTACGTTAAATCAAATTGGATCAAACGACGAAGCTCTGCAGGCCTTAACTTCATTGGGTTTTTCAGTCAATGATGCAACTAGAGCACTAGTTGATATAGATAAATCTTTACCACTTGAGGAACAAATTAAATTAGCCCTAAGAGATAGAAAAGTGTAGGTTAGGTAATTTAATATGATTGATAGAATAGTCAGCCCACTTAATAACGACGAGGAAGAACCTATAGAGGTTGAGATTGATAATAATCTTAGACCAAAAGATTTTGCCAGTTATATTGGCCAAGATAGGTTAAAAAAGAATCTTCAATTATCGATTCAGGCGGCTAAAAACAGAAATGAACCACTAGATCATATTTTACTTTATGGTCCACCAGGATTAGGTAAAACAACCATGGCCAACGTAATTGCTCACGAGATGTCGACTCAAATTAAAGTTACTTCAGGACCAGCTATTGAAAGAGCAGGTGATTTAGCATCACTTCTAACAAATTTAAGCGATAATGACATATTATTTATTGATGAAATTCATCGAATTAATCGAAATGTTGAAGAGGTTCTTTATAGTGCAATGGAGGACTTCAAGTTAGATATAATGCTCGGCAAAGGACCGAGTGCTCGCAGCCTAAGATTAGATCTACCTAAGTTTACAATTATTGGAGCAACAACTCGGACAGGATCATTATCTGCGCCTCTAAGAGACAGATTTGGAATTATTCACCGACTTGAATTCTATACTGGAGAAGAGATAGAACAAATCATCAAAAGGGCTGCTGTTATCCTTGGTGTTAAAATTGAAAATAGTTCAGCTCAAGAATTGGCTAAAAGATCAAGATTAACTCCAAGAATCTCTAATCGATTACTAAAAAGAGTTCGAGATTACGCAGAAGTACATGGTAACGGTAACATAACTCTTGATATTTGTTTTAAGGCATTAAATTTATTAGACATAGATGAATTAGGTTTGGATAGTGCTGACAGGATGTTGTTAAAAGCCATTATATTAAACTATGATGGTGGACCAGTTGGTCTCGATACTCTTGCAGCTCTAACTGCCGAGGAAACATCAACTATAGAAGATTTTTTTGAGCCATATTTGATGCAAATTGGTCTACTTGAAAGAACATCTAGAGGACGAAAAGTTACGCCAAAAACTTATAGACATTTAAATATTTCAAATAAGAAAGATAAAAAAGATCAGGCTCAGTTAATTTAAAAAGGGTTGTTTCTGGCTTGTTGAAATAGGGACTGAACACTTACACTATTATTTTGTAGTTGCTGCAGCTGGTATACGACAGATGGATTTATTCGTTGTGGTGTGGCGACGGCGCTAGAAGTTGTTGGACTATTACTTTGGTTACTTAGACTTAAATGATCTAAGTTATTAATCTTTAAAATTAAAAAAATGTAGAGAATCAAAATAAAAACAATATATCCAAGTAGTCGATGTTTATTAAATACTAATAAAATTTTTTTGAGTGATACTAAGTATTTGGATAATGAGTTTGACATATTAATTTCCTGGTTTTATGTAAATATTAAGTGAAATATTAAAGCTTATATAGTTAGAGTTTTGTGAATTAGGAGTAATAAGTAATGAAGTTACTTGAGCAGTTTGTCGGTTATTTTCTAATCCTTGTAAAAAGCCAATAAATTCATTAAAAGTAGATAATTGGTTAGCAAGATTAGAACTAGTAATAGTAATTGGAAGAGTATAAACTCCAGGAATGGTTGGTACTTTAACTAACTGGGATAGGTTTGGATTACCGACTGCTATTGAGCCGGTAGCTACGCCAGATGTAGTGGTAGTACCTAGGTTTGATGAAGGAAAGGTGATAGATCCTATAGTAATGTTATTAGCAGCCGCAATATTAATGATTTGTCTGACAGTTTGTGTCTGATCCTTATTTTGCGGTACAACTGATTGAGCGATACTGTAAAGTGACGAATATTTACTTAGTTCAGATTTAGCATTAATTAAACTTAATTGTTCACTATTTAGTGTGCTGATTTTGGTTTGCTGTGAAGCTAAAACGACAGACTTAGAATTTAAAATATTATTTATTTCGTAAGTACCAAAAATTGAAATAAGTAAGGATATAATAAGCAGACCGATCATTCCAAAAAAAACTCGCTGGTGGTTCATTTATTTAGCCCCCTGATTTACCAACAAGAATTGATTGGTATTGTTGAATAATGCTCTAAGTGAAACCGTAAACGGCATACCATTTGTTCCATTACCGGATCCAGTATTATTAATCGAAATAATATCGACATTTTTAAATAGATTACGAGTTGGATCGCTAAGGTTAACTTGAATCTGAGTTGAAGTATTATAGCTAGTCGCGTTAGCAGTTAGGTTAATACCCGTTGAAGTATTATTAATACTTAATCCAGTTAAAGCTGTTCCAGCCGGCATGGCAGCACCAATTGCAGTAATCATTTTTGAAAATAAAACTTCTTGAGATAATACGGTTGTAACCAGTCTGAAAGTATTTGAAAAATTATTAATTTGGTTGTTAGTTGCACTAATATTTTCTGAGTTTAATTTATTTTGAATAGAAGATATTTGTGATTGATTATTGTTCCAGGAATTTTTATAAAAAATTAAACCTAAAGTTGCAATAACAATCAGGCCAACTGATCCTATTAGCGAAATGAATATATACTTCCTGATAATTTTGTTTTTTCTAGCGAATTTATAATCTTTTTTTAAATCGATAGGTAATAGATTTATCATTTTTTAAAATACCTCTTTAGGATTAGCTAGAGCCAGTCCTGCAACCGTTGCGTACATTGGCTTATCGGCGTCATTAGGGGGTTGTAAACCTTTAAAATTTATAAAATGCCAAGGATCTGTGTGTCTGACAGGTAACCGAATGGAATTAGTTAGATATTCGCTGAGACCAGGCATATTGGCACCACCACCTAAGGTTATAATTTGACCGATTTTTCTAGAGTTCCCGTATCTTTCTTCATAGTATCTAGCCATTCGCTCTATTTCTTTAATAACCTCATTTAAAATTGGGCTAAGAGCTTCTTTAATTTCTGCTTGTTTTTTTGACACCTGAAGGCCGTATTTAGTCTTAATTATTCCTGCTTCAGCAAAAGTGACGTCTAACTTTGATTTAATAGCATTAGTAAAAATTTCACCACCCGCTTGAACTGTACCTGTTACTAGAATATGTTTATCAAAAATACTTATATCAGCTGATCTTGATCCAAAATCAATTATAACTGTTGCTATATCGCTTTGCGGATCAAGTGAAAACAATCTGCCAGAAGAGCTCAGAGTTGGTTCAATCAATACTGTTTCCAGTCCTAGTATTTGAGTTAATTCAAGATATGAATCAACTATATTTTTTGGTACGGCGACTATAAAAACATCGATCGAATCACTAGTTTGTTTAATAATTTCATAGTCTAAATATAATTCATCCATTGGCAAACTAACGTATTGTTCAGCTTCTAATCTAACTGCTTCGTCAATTTCCTTATTTTTTAGTTTCGGTAAAGTGATTGAACGGGTAAAGGTTCGGTAGGCTGGGATAGCAACTGATACGCGTTTAGTGGTAATGTCACCAATTAGATCTGATTTGAAAAGTTTAAAAGCTGCCTCAGCAATTTTTTCAGTATCAACAACAACGCCATCATTAATAACGCTTCTATCAAAGCTAGCGAAGCCGTAACCGATTATTTTTTTATCAACAGTTGTTTGGTCTATTTGCATTACCTTCAATGAACTAGGCCCGATATCTAAACCAAAAATAGGTTTGTCGCTGAAGAAGTAAGGAATTTTTGGATTTTTCATTTTTCCCACCAGTATTAATCTATTACTTATAAATAGTATAGCAAAACTTTTACCATAAGCTAGATGATATTAGCTAAGGTTTATAAAAAATAATCCTAGCCGAAGCCAGGATTATTATTTTTGTAAAGTTTTAAATCTTTAGACTAGTCTAAGTTTTTCTTTACATCGTAGGTTACAGGAGATGAACCTTCGTAAGTTGCTGTAAGCGTGTAAGCCGTACAGGTAGTGTCTGTTGTTTCACATCCACTTGAACTACCAGTGCTATCAACTGGGTAGTAGTCATAGTTACCAGCAGCTGTTGGTGCAGTTGCATCGTTAACTAAACAATTAGTTGTTGATGACTGAACACAAGTTGCTGAAGGATCGAGCAAAGCTGTTAAGTCTAAGCTCTTCATGTTAGCTGCTATCCATGTTGGACTATTTAAATCAGTAAATGAAGGATAGTGACCATTTGTACTGAAATATGCTTCAAGGTTAGTTTGAACTGAGTTTAAATCAGTTTGTCTTTTTGCATTTCTTGCTTTAGCTTGAATACCAGAGTAAGTTGTAATAACTATAGCTGCTAATATTCCAATTACGACAATAACAATCAAAAGTTCAACGATTGTAAATCCGTCTTGACGTTTTTTTAGGGAGATCATAGGTCCCACCCTCCTTTAATTTATTTGATCTTATTTTTAATATTGATTACTAATGTAATTAGTTATCTAACTTGATTATAACCATAAGTACAATTAAATCAAGATTTTTTTAACCACTTGGGATTTGTTTTGTCAGATTGGCAATTGGACCCATGACTGAAGCAGCGATTAAACCAACACCAGCGCCGAGTAAAACTATCATGACTGGTTCAATAATTGCTGCCAGTCCATCGATTAAAACAGTTACTTCTTCTTCATAAAATTCGGCAATCTTTTCAAGTACTTCATCAATTTGACCTGTTTCTTCTCCGACTAGTAACATTTGAGCGACAATTGGCGGGAAATGAGGACTCTCTGAAATAGGCTCGGATAATTGTTTACCACTTTGGACCTCTTTGGCAGCATTCTTTAGCTCTAATTCAATAACTTTATTTCCAATTGCAGCACCTGTTACATCAAGAGCATCTAAAACTGTTACACCGGCGTTCATTAATGAAGCGAAGGTTCTAGAAAATCTAGCAATTGCAATTTTTAAGATTATTACTTTAACTACTGGGATTTTAAGTAACCAGAGATGAAAGTTGTATTTACCCTTGTCGGTTTTAATATATTTTAAGAAATATGAGAAGGCAAAACCAAATATAACTACAATAATAATCAGGTTAGGCGTACTTTTAACCACCGGAATACTATTTATGCCAGGTATTAGCTTAACTATAGTCGGTCTAACGCAGTAGTTAGATAAATCTAGTAATACTTGACTGTAAATTGGAAGATGAGCATGTGGACCAGCAAGTGAGAATATGATGCCTTCAATCTTCGGCATTATAAAAAGCATGATGCCAAAGAAAGCCAAGATTGTTATGGTCAATATAACAATTGGATACATCATGGCACTTTTGATTTTCTTTTTTATACTTGCATCAAGTTCTACTTGAGAAGCTAATCTTTTTAAAATCTTATCTAAAATTCCACCTTCCTCACCAGCTCTAATCATACTGATATAAACTTCTGAAAAAACTGTTGGAAATTTAGCAAATGACTCGCCGAGTGATAATCCACTTTCAACATCTTTAGTAATAAAACCAAGGACTTCTCTTAAATAAATACTTTCACTATCTGCTGCTAGGGCAGAAAGTGATCTGACTAGCGGTACTCCTGCAGTCACCATAGTTGATAATTGTCGAGTAAATATTACTAAATCTTGTGTTTTTACTTTCTTAGACGGTGCGAAGATTGAATTATGTTTCTTTTTCTCGGCCTCAATTAAAAGAGGTTTAACACCTTGTTTATGGAGTAACATTAATAGAGCTTGTTTATTAACAGCTTCAGCAGTACCAGAAATTGTTCGTCCTTCTTTTGTGGTTGCTTTATAGACAAAGTTCATATGCTTATTGTACAACTGCTGTAGTCGTAACTCGAAGAATTTCTTCGATTGTTGTTTCTCCTCTTAGAGCTTTAATTAATCCATCTATTTGAATTGCTAACATACTTTCAGATATGGCAGTTTTTTCAATATCATCACTGGAAGAGTTATTTATAATCATTTTTTGAATAGATTCAGAATTAGAAAGTACTTCATAGATGCCAATTCTACCTCTATAACCAGTATGACTACAAATTTCACAGCCATCTTTACTGGTTCTAAATAACCTGGTTATCTTAGTTGGCGTTGAACTTAAATCATCAATGGATAATTCTGTGGTGGTTTTGTTAATACCAATACCATCATTTAACGCCGATTCTTCAAGCTGATTTAAATGTTTAATTCCATTAGTCGCGTCAATGTTAAATAATTTTGATAGATGTTTATTAAAAGCTTCATCAGGCACAAAAGATTCTTTACAGTTATAACAGAGTTTCCTTACTAGTCTCTGAGCTACAACAACTCTAACGGTGCTAGCAATTAAAAATGGTTCAACTCCCATATCAAGTAGTCTAGGCAGACAAGTCGCGGCATTATTAGTGTGTAGAGTAGAGAAGACTAAGTGTCCAGTTAGAGCAGCCTGAACTGCTAAGTCGGCTGTTTCATGGTCTCTAATCTCACCTAACATTATAATATTAGGATCTTGACGCAGCAGTGCTCTAAGACCATTAGCAAAAGTCATACCGGCAATTGGATTGACTTGAGTTTGATTAGCTCCGACAATATGGTATTCAATTGGGTCCTCGATGGTCGAAATGTTAACATCCGGACTATTTAGTGAACTAAGAACGCTAAAAAGAGTGGTTGATTTTCCAGAACCAGTCGGCCCAGTTACTAAAATCATACCGTGGGGTTGAGTAATGGCATGGTTTAATTCAATTAAAGCTGATCCCCAGAAACCTAATTCTGTAAAATCAGCTGCTTTTGATGATTCATTTAGGATTCTAAGCACTACTTTTTCACCGTCAAGAATTGGTAGGGTTGAGACTCTAAGAGCATAAACAGATCCATTAACTTCAACCTTAAATCGACCATCTTGAGGTGCTCGATGTTCATCGATCTTTAAGTTTGAAAGAATTTTGATACGACTAATGAGTGAGTTTAATAATTTTCTAGGTAGTTTGTTAGATTCTTTTAATATGCCATCTATACGGTATCTAATGACGACATAATCTTCCCTTGGTTCAATATGGATATCACTAGCTCCTGCTTTTATGCCGTATTCAATTAATAGATTAACGGTTTGAGCTACAGGTGAATCTTCAGCTAAATCACTTTCGTCAATTGATTCTATTTCATCACTTTCATCTTGAGAAGCAATTACTTTTGTCAGTTCATTACCAATATTACCTCTATATTGACCGAGTGAAGCCTGAAGAAGACTGTTTGTTGTTATGTAGACTCTAATATTATTACCGAGTTGTTTTTGAAGAAAGTTTAATGCCTGGATATCATCTGGGTCTTCCATGGCAAGTAATTTAGTGTCATTTTCATCAATATCAAAAACTATGGCGTTATATTGATTAGCAATTCGTTCTGGTAAGAGTTTTAAAACTTCTGGTTTAATATCTTTTCCATTTAATTCAATAAAAGGAACATCAATTTCTTTAGCATAAAGCTTTGTTAGATCTTTTTCAGATAGTAGGTTATTCTTAATAACTAAATCTTGCAGAGGTTTTTTATCAGTTTTTTCTTGTTCACGAAGTAGCTTTAATTGTTCATCAGATATATTCTTGGTATCTGTTAACAATTTTTCAACTAGCGAATCTGGAATTCTCATATTTTATATTTAGTATTTAGCTTTATTAATAAGCATAATCATAACAAATTTTGCTTATAATCTGAACTTTAAATCTGAATTTTTTAGTTTAGGACTTCATTTAAATATTAAAATGGTAAAATAAGATATAGAGGTGGTAATTTTAAGTTAATTTTAAAAAAGAGGGTATTTAAAGTATGAAAGATAAAATTGTTAAAGAATCAGCAGCTGCGGCAGACAATAAGTCTAAAGCATTATCGATTGCTTTAGAATCAATTGAAAAACAGTTTGGTAAGGGTTCTATCATGAAATTAGGTGACTACACTGCTAAATCAGTAGAGTGTATATCAACTGGGTCTTTATCTCTAGATTTAGCACTAGGCGGTGGTTTACCAAAAGGCCGAATTGTTGAAATATATGGTCCTGAAAGTTCAGGTAAAACAACTCTAACTCTTCATGCTATTGCTGAAGTCCAAAAGAATGGTGGTGTAGCGGCTTTTATTGACGCTGAACATGCTCTTGATCCTTCATATGCTAAAAGAATTGGTGTTGATGTTGACAATTTATTGTTGTCACAACCAGATAATGGAGAACAAGCCTTAGAAATAGTTGAAACTTTAGTTAGATCAAATGCTGTCGATATTATTGTTATTGATTCAGTGGCTGCTTTAGTACCAAAAGCTGAAATTGAAGGCGAAATGGGCGATAGCCACATGGGTCTGCAAGCAAGACTAATGAGTCAGGCTTTACGTAAATTAACTGGAATTATTAGTCGTTCTCATGTCACAGTCGTTTTCATTAACCAAATTAGGATGAAAATTGGTGTGATGTTTGGTAACCCAGAAACAACAACTGGTGGTAATGCACTGAAATTTTATGCTAGTGTTCGAATGGATATTCGTCGAATTAGTCAAATTAAGCAAGAAGATGTTGTTGTTGGTAATAGAACTAAGGTAAAAGTAGTTAAGAATAAGATTGCTGCCCCATTCCGTGAGGCCGAGTTTGACATCATGTACAACAAGGGGATATCAAGAACTGGTGACGTACTTGATTTAGCTATCAATCACAATATTGTCGATAAAGCCGGCGCATGGTTCTCCTACCAAGGCAATAAAATTGGCCAAGGAAGAGAATCGGTTAAAACTTATTTTGAGAACAATCCAAAAATAATGAATGAAGTTGTAGATAAAATTCTATTAGCAGAGTCTAAAAGAGCTTAGACCAAACAAAATTCATGATTATTTCAAATTTAGTACCATCAAGAACTAATCATGGATTAATATCAATTTATTCTGATTCAAAATTATTAGTTGAGCTTTCAATTGAATCAATTGAAAAATTTAATCTAAAAATTGGTTATCACCTATCTAGTGATGAAATCAGACTACTTGAAATAGAGTCAACTAAAGAGATTTATTATCGAAAATCGCTTAATCTAATTTCTATTAGAAAAAGGAGTATTAAAGAGATAGCGGAATATTTATCTAGGTTTAAACTTAATCAAGAATTAATTGATGAGATTGTCGAAAGATTAATTAGCAGAGGCTATCTTAATGACTTAGAATTTGCAAAAGCATTTGTTAGTGATCGAAATCTTTTAAATCCAACATCTTTTATTAAATTAACTTATTTATTAAGAGCTAAAGGCATCAGTCAAGAAATAATCGATTCAGTTATAAAGAAAGCCGAAGTTAATGATTTTTCACTTAAAAGCTTGATAGACAAGAAACGTCGGATTACAAGGTATCAAGATGATAAGAACTTAATAAATTATTTAATGAGGCAAGGATTTTCTTACTCTGATATTAAAGAAAAACTGTCAGAAAATTAAACAGCCAGTACTGAAGCCGTTGCCTTAAGCGTAGCTTCTAGTTCATCAACGATTACTTTTTTATCATTAATTTCTATAATTTGGCTTCGATCGATACTTAATAGCGCACCATTAAAGTTTCGCATAATTGATTGTGAAACATATAGTTTGCTAATGAACATATTATTTGTATCAAAAGCAAAGTCAGATATTTTACCTAATTTTTTTCCTGACACTGTCACAGTTATTTTATTTATTAAGTTATATTCAATTTCTATTACTTTCTCTAGTCTGATTAAATCTTTCGGTTCACTCAAGCAATCATAATCATTAACAATAAAACCATCCTTATTAATTTCTCGGATATCTTGATTCAAAAGGATTCTAACACTTTTACTAATATTATCTTGAACGAAAAAACCTTCTATTTTTAGATTATTTGGTTGGATTAGTGTCTTTATGATGGTGGCAATTGGACGACCCTCTCTTATAGAAAAGATTTTTTTATCTGATAGAGAATTATTTAGTAGCAACATCAATTTAATTATAAACTAAATGATATAGATTAGTTGAGATTGCCCCTAAATTATAATTAATTTAAAATAGACAAATGATTGAGATTGTTTCTAGTAGTGAAGATCAAACCGGAAAGGTTGGTCATTATATCGGCCAGCATTTAATTGGTGGTGAACTTATTATTTTAGATGGTGATTTAGGTAGCGGTAAAACAACCTTAACTAGAGGTATAGTAAAAGGTGCCAAGTCGACTGATGAAGTCTCTAGCCCAAGTTTTGTAATTAAAAATGAATACAGATCGAACAATTTTATAATTTCTCATTTTGATTTTTATCGGTTGAATGATCCTGGCATAATGGCAAATCTTTTAAATGAAACTATTAATGACAATAAATTTGTTTCCATAATTGAGTGGAGTAATATCGTTAATGACTTATTAGTTAAGCCTAAACTGACCATTAAATTTTTAACATTAAAAGAGACAGTACGAAAGATTGTTTTAGATTATGATAAACAATTAAATTATCTTATAGAAGGGCTTATTGTATGAAAATATTAGCTATTCGAACAGATCAACCAGAATCACAGTTATTTTTATTGAATGATTCAGGAGTAATTGACCAAGAAATATGGTTAGCAGATCGGACTCTTGCAGTCAGTTTGAATAATAAAATAAAAGAATTACTTGATAGGAATAATTTAAAATTAAAAGATTTAAACGGCTTAATTTTCTATAAAGGTCCTGGAAGTTTCACTGGTCTTAGAATTGGAGTATCAGTAATAAATACTTTAGCGTATGCGCTTGATATACCAATTGTTGGTAAGATGGGTCAAGATTGGTTGAACGATGGAATAAAAAGCCTATTGGACAAAATAAACGAGCAAACTATTTCACCCTTTTATGGCAGCGAAGTATATATAACTAAGGCTAAAAAGTAATTTAGTAGTCTAGAAGTTTGACGCTTTTCACTCAATTACTGTATATTAATAAGCAGGAGAGACTTGTTTTTTATAAATCGTTAATCCTACTACAGTATATTTTTTTATTAAGTCTACATTTTATTTACATTTTGAGAACAAATCGAGTATCTTCTTGTTGGAATATTCGATAACTCAATTATAAGAAAGGATTTTTATGTTTGAGGTGATTTTTGCCATAGTTGGGCTTGCCATAGGTTTTGGCGGCAATCAGATAATTAATAAGAATAAGGCCAGTTCATCAAAAAATGAAGTTGAAAAGGAACTAGCCAAAGCTAAAACAGAAGCCGATAAGTTGATTTCTAAAGCTAAGGAAGATGCTCAGAAATCTATTGATGAAGCTAAAAGAGAAGAACAAAGCCGTAGGTCAGAACTACAAAATATTGAAAAGCGACTTGTTACGAGAGAAGAATCTCTAGACAAGAAACTAGATGATTTAGATCTAAGGCAAGAAAAATTAAGATCATCTGAAACTGAAATTGAAAAATTAAAAGATGAAATTAGAGATATTCGAATAAAACAGCAGGATAAATTAGAGAAGATTGCTAAATTATCTAAAACCGATGCTGCTGAAAAACTTATGCAAATGACAGAACGAGATATTAGACAAGATTTAGTATCTCTAGTTACTAAATTACAAAATGAAGCTAAGGAAACAGCTGAAGAAGCCGCTGCATTAGTAATTACAACTGCTATGGAGAGAATGTCTAGTGAAGTTACGGCTGAACGTACTATCACAAGCCTAAAACTCGAAGATGAGGAAATGAAGGGAAGAATTATCGGTAAAGAAGGTCGTAACATCCAAGCTCTCCAAAAAGCAACTGGAGTCGATATCCTAGTCGATGATACCCCAGGCTACATTGTACTAAGTAGCTTTGATCCAGTTAGAAGAGAAGTAGCTAGACAGACATTAGATATGTTAATGAAGGATGGTCGTATCCATCCAGGCCGAATTGAAGAGGTTGTTGCTAAGGCGCAAAATAATATTGAAAAAGAAGTTTTCAGAGCCGGTGAAGATGCTGCAAGAGAAGTGGGAATTGTCGGTATACCTAAAGAAATTGTTCAGATTTTAGGTGAACTTAAATTTAGAACAAGTTATGGTCAAAACGTCCTAAAACATAGTACTGAAATGGCTCATATTGCTGGGATGATTGCAGAAGAAATTGGTGCGAACGTAAAAACTGCTAAGTATGCTGCATTAGTTCATGATATTGGTAAAGCTTTGACGCATAAAGTTGAAGGTAAACATCACCATATTAGTGGTGAAATATTAAGAAAATATGGTGCACCTGAAGAAGTAGCGCTAGCCGCCGAACAACATCATGATGATGTTGAGGCAACCAGTGTTGAGGCGTTAATAATTAGAGTTGTAGATGCGATAAGTGCTTCAAGGCCTGGCGCCAGAAACATTTCAGCTGAAAATTTCGGCGAAAGAATGAGAGACCTTGAAAACGTTGCTAACAGTTTCCCTGGGATTGATAAAACTTACGCTATATCAGCTGGACGAGAGATTAGAGTTTTTGTTAAACCTGAATCAATTGATGATTTGAGTGCTATTAAACTCGCAAGAGATATTGCAACTAAAATTGAGTCAACAATGCAATATCCTGGAACAATTAAGATTAATGTTATTCGTGAAACTAGAGCAATTGAGTTTGCAAAATAGTATTAGATTTTTTAGAATATGAGAATTTTATATATTGGTGATGTTGTAGGTGAATTTGGTGTAAGAGTTTTAAGATATAATCTAAAGAAAATAACAGAATCACGTAATGTAGATGTTGTAGCGGTTCAGTCAGAAAATATAACAAATGGGAAAGGTATTTCTGCTAGTGACTACCAAGATTTAAGAAATCTTGGAGTTAATTTCTTTACTGGAGGTAACCATAGTTTTGTCGACCCATCCATAAATATTTATTTAGATAATCCGAATGAACCAATTATTAGTCCAGCAAATTATGATAACAGGTCTAAAAACAGGGGAGTTAAGTATTTAGATACAAAATATGGTAAAATACTATTCGTAAGTCTATTAGGTCAAATTGTAGGTAAAGATTCTGGCTTATCTTTTTTAAACCCACTTAGAATAATTGATCAAATTTTAAATGAAAATAAGAATATTGACTATTGTGCGAAGATAGTGAATTTTCATGGTGACTATAGTAGTGAAAAAGTAGTATTCGGGCATTATTTAGATGGTCGAGTAAATGCTGTAATTGGTGATCATTGGCATGTACCAACTGCTGATGAGCGTCTACTGCCTAAAAGTACAGCTTATATTTCTGATGTTGGAATGACAGGAGCACTAGAATCATCGCTAGGCGTAAAATATGACAATATAGTTTTTCGATGGCGAGATGGAATTAAGAACCCAAATACTTTAGAAAATATTGGTCCTTGGCAGTTTAATGCTGTCTTAATAGAAGTAGATAATCAAACTAAACTATCAACATCTATCGAAAGAATTAACTTGAAAGGGGATTATTTAGACTAAATAGCTATTTATACGCTATAATTAAATTTAAATATGACGGGATGTGGCGCAGTTGGCTAGCGCGCGCGGTTTGGGACCGCGAGGCCGGAGGTTCGAGTCCTCTCATCCCGACCAGATTTATGATTTATTTAAATTTAAATAAATTGTTAATTGATTACGGTATTTGATTAATAATTTTCATTATCACTTAAATACTTAAACCAATTTTTCTCGTTCTATTTAGTGCTATATTAACAATTTGCATAATCATTGATTTGTAATTTATTCCAGAAATTAATAGACATGATTTCGGGAAAGACCCATAATTTTCAATTAAGCTAGGAATTAAATTAGCTTCTAAGAAATGAGGAGTACCATTAGCGTCCAATCTAATATCTATTCTTCCATAGTCTCTGGCTCCTAATGATTTAAATACAGATAGAGCAAGAGCGCTTACACGTGATTTTAATATAACGTCTGTGACTTCAATTGCTTGTTCAGTGTTTTGAGATTTAGTATCTCCACCTAATATCCTAGCTCCATTATTATCGGATGGTGCAATGAGTTCAATGGGCATAACTAAAAAATCATCTGTATCATTATTTTTTAATATCGATACACTAAATTCACGACCAGGCAAGTAGTTCTCTATTATAGAATCAGAATTTAATTCCATTCTTATAGAGGTAACCTTTTTCTCTAGATCAAATATATTATTTACAAGAGAATTACTATCAATTCCTACACCACCTCCTCTGTTAGATGGTTTGATAAATACTGGAAATTCTAATTTATGTTGGTGTTCATCTATTTGGGCTGATTTATTAATAACGTAAAACTGTGAAGTATTTAGCCCAGCGTCAAGCACTCTTTGTTTTGCCAAAGATTTATCTCGACTTAGTTCATGAGCTCTTCTACTTGAACCAGTATTTTCAATTTCATTATTGTCTAAATACTCAGCTAGCCAAATTTTTTTAGGATCGTTAATACCTAATTTTGGGTTGTGGGGGATAAATTCCATTCCCAAGAATACTAAGTCGGGTCTTAGTTCCACTAAGTTATCAAGGTCAGATAAATTATTTATAATCGATACGCCGACTTGTGTAAAATTTTCTTCTAGGACTTCTAATATGCTTTGACAAGATTTATCGCTCATTGAACTGAGATTATTCATTGTTGATCGGACTATTTCTATATGTTTGTCGATTTTAATCATAGATTTTAATAGACAACATAGGATAGTATGTTTTAAAAATCATAATACCAAAATTGTTATCTCTTCTTTTTGTTTAAGTTGATATTTAGCCGTGTTTAAAATTTTTTGAACCGAGATAGTAGTTTTTAATTCTTTTTAATCAGAATAATTATGATAACGGATAATTCTTAGTAATCACTTGCTATCAATAATAGTAGCATATTTTACGACATTATTAAAGTTTACTCCAACTTCTTCAAGACTTATTATAAATTTAAATATGACGGGATGTGGCGCAGCTTGGCTAGCGCGCAGCGTTCGGGACGCTGAGGCCGGAGGTTCGAGTCCTCTCATCCCGACCATTAATAAGTAATCTTTATGTTAGTAAGTTTCTGAATTACACGTCTAATATAAAAAAGAGTAGAATGGATGTTATGGTATTTGTAATCCTAGCCATTGTTTTTATGTTACTTCTACTAAATGAATTAATATATAAAAAAACAAAAAAAGTTAATGAAATTAATCGTAAATTTATACATATCACTGTAGGTAGTTTTATTGCCTTTTGGCCTTTTTTAATTTCTTGGCAAGACATTAGATTCATAAGTTTAGCTTTTATTATTGTTGTTTTAATTTCTAGAAAGTGGAATATTTTTAAAGGTATTCATAGTGTTGTTCGTCCGACATTCGGTGAAATTCTTTTTGCGATTGCCGTAGGCGCAATAACATTAATAACATCAAATAAATGGATTTATCTTGTAGCAATTTTACAAATGAGTTTAGCTGATGGCATGGCTGCAATTATCGGCACAATTTTTGGTAAAAACAATAGTTATAATATTTTTGGTCAAATTAAAAGCATTGTTGGAAGCCTAGGATTCTTCGTGTCATCTTTTTTAATTTTCTTTATTTATAGTTTATCGGTTGTTGTTAAACTACCGCTTTATCTAATGTTTAATTTAGCCTTATTTTTAACCTTTATTGAGAACACTGGTGTTTATGGATTGGATAATCTACTAGTACCAGTCCTAACAGTTATATTTTTAAAATATTATATTAAATAATTTTATTGGTTAGTTTTTAAATCAAATAAGATTATTATTGCTGCAAAAAGTATAATTTCTGCTAATTGAATAAAAGAACTAACTAACAAGTTAATATTAAATTTAATAACTATTGTTATTAACAATAAGTTTAGAGCAAGCGACATAGTGATAAAATATTTTAATATTGAATGATATTTTCGAGCTATCTTATAACTATTCGATAATTGTCCTAAATCTTGTTTGAAAATCGTAAAATCCTGCTGATGATCTAGAACTAGCTTTAAATCATCAGTTATCTCTACCACACAATTAGCTCTTTGGTATAAACTTTTATCAGTATCTTTATAGGAAACAAGGGTGACGGGCTTTAATTTTTGATTTTGTAAAATATTTAATTTTTCTTTAATAGATTGATTAAAGTAGTATCTTTTTATTTTAAATTGATTTGCAATTTTTTTGATGGAATTTTCATTATCTCCACTTATTATAATTGTATTTTTAATTTTTGATTTTAAATACTCGATTGCTTTAAAGTTTTGCTTTGACAAGGTTTCTTTGAAAATAATTAAACCTGCGACTGCGCCGTCTATCACGATAAATAAAGTCGAAGAATCTATCGAATCGACATTGAATTTTTTTGGTAACTCAATAGATCTATCTTCCAATAATTTTTCAGAACCAACTATTATGTGCTGATTCTTTAGAGTTGCAGATAAATATTTTTCGTTAACAAATGCATGTTTTATCTTAATTAATTTTAGATTTTGATGTTTTATAGTATCAACTAAAGTTTTATTTATATTTGAATTTGTGTCTTGAAGCATAGATCCAGCTATAATTAATAATTGCTCGTCACTATTTTCTGTATAGTTTATTATTTTATCGATTGATTCATGATCGGAAGTTATAACACCATTTTTTGAGAGTGCTAGAGTTTTGGTTTTAGATAATAATTCTAAAGATCGAGAGTTTTTTATTAAAATACCTGATTTAAAGAATAATTTCATAATCGGTAAATAGGTAGATTTGGCTGTTAGAATTAGCAGGTATGGTGATGCTATGATTAAAATTCTGAATAAATCTAGTCGATTCTTATTATAGGAAAATAATATGATGGCCACTGATAGAATTAATAAATAATATGTAAACAAGTTATTGATGATTTTTTTGGATATTCTGCCAGTCGTTTTGAGCGCTTCAGTCTGTTTTCTATCAATGTCATCGACTAAGTTTTTATTAATAAGAGATGTTACTTTAAGTTCAATATCACTAGATAAATTAATAGAACCTGCTAGTATTTCAGCTTTTTCGATGTAGTCTTCCTTATGGTATGTCTTATTAATTGGGTTTATCTCACTAATTGTGGCAAATTCGCTTAAAAGAATTGAATCAAAAGGTATGATTGAGCCAGATTCGATAATAATTCTATCACCAATTTTTATTCCACTTGGGTCAACTAAACTATTTTTATTTTTATGAACGACTTTTATGGGAGTCTTGTAGATATTCAAATCGAATTTTTTACCACTACTCCTTAGTCGTTTTAATAGTAGATTATCTATTAATGGATAGATAGTTAGTAGGAATAATAGAATTATTGTCAAATTGTAGTAATGATCGAAAAAAGACATCATTATGGTAACAATTAATAATAAATTAATGTCTAATTCATTAAATTTTATTTTTTGAAAATAATTAATGCTAAGTGGTAGTAGTATAAGAATCAAATCGGACAATGATAATATGAATTGATAGTTTGTATTTTTAGAGCGAATTAAAATTAAACTCACAAATAAAAAAATTAAACTCACAAATAAAAAATAATAAGTATAAATCGCTTCTAGTTGTTTTTTAAACATTTTATTCCTGACTTTTGTTTAATTATACCAATCTAGCCTCATTTTTCGATAGTTTAAAATTATCTTTAAATTCGTGATAAAATTAAAGCTTAAATATGGATGATTATAATAAGATAAATAGGCCCAGAAGAGTACAGGGCAATGTTGATGGTTTTATTATTCAGAAAAAATTTAATCCGACCAACCCTAACTTAAGAACCCGAGTAAGTGTTTTAGATAAAAAACCAATCAATACAGTAAAGCCAGCTCAAGCTGAAGAGTTTATTAAACCTAGTCCAAATGTATTTAAATCACTCCCCAATCACAATAAGTCTTTGATTGGTCTAAATTTACCTACAAATCCTATTACAGACCAACCTACTACAAAAAAGCGATTACAAAAACATAATAAACTAAAAAGATCCAAGAGAAAGAAAGTTGTATTGTCTCTGGTATCAATAATAGTCCTGGGTTTAATTGGTGTTGGTGGCTTTGTTGGCTTTAAGGCGCTTGGAACAATCGATAAAGTATTTCACGGCAATATAGTGTCAGATATATCAGCTGCATTTAGCACAAAACCTTTAAAAGGTGAGAGCAGTGGAAGAGTTAATATATTATTGGCTGGTGATTCGATTGATGATCCAAATCATCAAGGTGCTAGTTTAGCTGATTCTATAATGGTGCTTAGCTTAAATGTTAAAACCAAACAAGCATTCCTTTTGAGTATACCTAGAGATCTTTGGGTCTATGTACCTGGTTTATCTTCATATCAAAAGATAAATTCAGCCAATACGGTCCTTAATTTTAATGCCAGTGGTTATCCTTCGGGTGGTATAGGTGAACTTGAGCAAATTATACAAACGCAGCTTGGTATACCGATTGATTACTATGGTCTAATCGATTACACAGCATTTAGAGATGCAGTCAACGCAGTAGGTGGCGTAACGGTCGATATACAAAGTCCTGATCCTAGAGGACTCTACGATCCTTATACTAATATAAAGCTGCCCAATGGACCGGCCACTTTAAATGGTCAGCAGGCACTTAATTTAGCTCGAGCTAGAGGAGATGGTCCCGGTGCTTATGGTTTCCCTGAATCAGATTTTGATCGGACAGCCCACCAAAGACTTTTATTTACTGCCGTAGCCGAGAAAGCCTTGTCGCTTGGATTCTTATCAAACCCAGCTAAAATAAGTAATTTATTCAATGCTTTTGGTAACAATCTTCAAACAGATTTGAGCTTGCAAAATGTTTTAAGATTAATTCAATTTTCGAAGAGTATTAATCTAAGTAGCGTACAATCCTATGCATTTTCATATGGTTCTACTAATAATCATCCTAATCCAATTTTAACTGGGTATATTGATCCAAGCTCAGGTCAAGATGCTTTAATATCAACTCAAGGAGTTGGAACTTATCAGAACTTAACTAATTATTATGATCAATTAACCTCTAATAATCCGTTAGTTGTTGAATCAGCCCCCATAACAATCTTAAACGCTTCTGGTCAAGTTGGATTAGCTCAAAAAGAAGAAACTATCATGAAAGCTCAGGGATATAACGTAAAGACTATCGCCGATGCCTCAACCACCTATCCTAGTAGTGAAATAGTAAATTTCTCAACTAATCAAGAGCCACTTACTTTAGCGGCTTTAACAAAGCAATTTTCTTCTCAAGCTAAAATTGTCACCACTACTACTTATGGGCAAGAATCTTATGAAGCAGTAAATTATCCATCAAGTTTTGTAATGATACTAGGTACTAACTTTAAATCAAATTAATTTTGGGGCGAATGATGGGTCTTGAACCCACGACCTTCGGGACCACAAACCGACGCTCTAACCAACTGAGCTACATCCGCCATATATTAACAGAGGTGATTATAAACCAATAATCATAAATTGACAAATTAATTTATTTTTTTAAATAATATCTTATAATAAGTAGATGGAAAAATTTAAATCAAATAAATATAAGTTTCTTGGTATCGAATTTTCATTACTTGATATAGTAATGGTTGTTTTAGGGCTGTTATTATTAGTAATTTCAGCTGTCATTTCACATCACCACCAACTAGTTGGTTGGCAGAAAAAATTATTCATCGATATTAATAACTGGCCTAATTATTACAAGACTCCAGCTTTAATTATTACCGAAGCTCTTGGTGCAGCTTATCCGATTATAGTCGTGGTGTTGCTTCCTTTATTATTTAAGAATTTTAAATTAGCTTGGAAATTTTTTGTTACTGTAGGCGCAGCGGGTGTGATTATGGAAATTGCTAAACATGTAGTTAAGGAACCACGACCATTTGTGATGCTTAGCGGTCATTTGCACTTAAGAGCTGTTGAGACAGGCCTCACTAGTTATCCATCTGGTCACGTTGCTGTTGCGACAGCAATGGCTTTAACGCTTTGGTTAATATTACCTAATAAGTTCAAATTTTTATCTGTTTTATGGATTTTATTAGTTTCAATATCTAGACTTTACTTAGGTGTTCATACACCATTAGATATAGTTGGTGGCTTTTCAATTGGTTTGCTATCATTTTACGCAGTAAAATTATTACCTAAATCTTTTGCTAAAAAAGTTTATCTAGATTAGTTTTAAAACGCTTCAATAATTTGATCGGTTGAACGTACTCGACCGATTCTCGGGAAAGTAGTCGAGAAAGTGAAATTATGTTCTTCTGAAGTTCGAGTCGAGCAGGCATCTTCAACAAAAAACTGATTGTAGCCATACTCAAAGGCAAATCTAGCAGTACTTTCAACTCCTATATTTGTCGCAATACCACAAAGTACAATTGTATCTATACCTCTTCTCCTTAACTGGAGATCAAGTTCTGTGCCGTAAAATGCACCCCATTGCCTTTTTGTAATTATAAAGTCTGAAGGCAATTTATTAAGTCCGGGTACAAATTCCATCCAGTCTTTAGAATGATTTAAATTTTGTGATTGGGTAGGATCCAGTATCGGGTCAAGTCTATCTTTACCATCTTCGGAAGGGCCCACATGAACTAAAAAGACTGGAGAATTTGACTGATGGAATTTATCTATTAATTTATTGCAGTTAGATATTACTAAATCAGAAGAATAAGGTTTTGTGTCCATCGCAACAATTCCTTTTTGAAGATCAATTACGACTAAAGCGGTTTTCTCTGGGTTAATATATTTATCGGTCATCTTTTACACTATTAATTTAAATAAAATTTGGTACCCCGAGCAGGATTTGAACCTGCGACCTTAGGCTTAGAAGTCCTCTGCTCTATCCAGCTGAGCTATCGGGGCGATTTATCTTTAGATTATAACATGCTAAAAGTAGGATTTAATTCCAAGTTACCTAATTTATAAAAAAATATTATACTATAGGTGGTTATTCTAAAAATAAAAATGAAAATATTCGCATTACTAATTTCCTTTATAATTATCGTTGCACTTATTGCTTGGTATCTTATATCTCATGATAAAGGACCAAAAGAACCGATTAAGGCTCTCTGGATGGCTTTTATATTCGGAATATTCGGCGCTTTGGCTGCCAGTATTCTAGAAAAATATTTTGTAATATATAAGAATACTCAAATCGGTACTCCAGACTTAAAATTATTTAGTAGCTATCTTGTCGTTGGTATTATTGAAGAATTAGCTAAATTCTTACCCTTAGCAATTTATATATATCATAAAAAATACTTTAATGAACATTCCGATGGTGTCATCTATTTTGCTATAGTTGGCCTTGGATTCGGACTGCCGGAAAATCTACTCTATGTTTTAAGTTATGGTAGTTCAACTGGGATTGGTAGACTATTTTTAACGCCATTCTTTCACTCTACTACAGTCGCTTTAGTTGGATATTATTTAGCTCGAAAAAAACTATCAGGCGGATCTTTTAGGCCTGTATTAAATAGCTTAGTATTAGTAATTATTCTTCACGCACTTTATGATTTTGGACTTTCTTCAGGGAATACTTTATTAACGTTAGTCTCAATAATTATAACTGTCTTACTTAGTCTAAACATGTTTTTACTGTATTTTAGAGCAACTGAATTAGATCAATTACAGGGCTTGTCGGAAGTCGGAATTAATAATTTTTGCCGGCATTGTGGTAATAAAAATAGTTCACACAAGCTTTATTGTACAAATTGTGGGTACCATGCTTAAATTAAATGTATATAAATAAAATAAAAAAATGTATTGTAAAAATTGTAATTCAGAAATAGAAGATGATGAGTATTTTTGTGGTAATTGTGGAATTAATTTAAAAACGTTACCGACAGTTACGAACTTGAATAGTGGTCTTTTCCCTGAGAAATCCTTACCAGAATATGCTCATCTAAAAAGTATTCCGAAAATTAATATTTCAATCTATTTTAGTTATTTCAGTTTTTTCGTAGGTGTAATAGTTGTGCTTTTTGTTTCTCCACTATATGGACTATTAGCTGGTTTAATCGGTATAATTAGCGCCAGTTTTATCTCGAAAAAACGTCATATTATTCATAAAATTTTTGGGTTAGTACTAGCATCTTTATTAATTATTTCAGCTGTCGGATTAATCTCTTATAATTACTCAAATTATAAGAAGAATCAGGTAAGCTCAAAACCAATATCTAGTAATTATTTAATTAGCTCTAGTGTTAACACTAGCTGTTATAGTTTTAATTTTCCTATCCAATTGTATGTTTCAAGTAATAATGGCGGTTGTTCAATTGAGGCCTATAATGGCAGTAATTTATCTAATTCCACAGTTTTCTATAAAGTCCTTGCATTAAATGATTCATCTTTAACGAGTCAGAATTTTCTAAGTCTAATCAAACCGATTATCTTAAAAGATGTAAATCAAAATTTAGTCGGTTTTACGATTAGTAATACGAAATTAACTAATTTTTCAGGCAATTTAGCTTTTGAAGTCACTGCGAATAGTAATTCTAATAATTCATCGATTATAGAAGAGGGTGTCTACCATCCTTCAACTACAAATAATTTCTTTGATATTATTTATGCCGACACGCACCCTAATGTAAACTTAAATTCCTTAGAGAGTTCTTGGATATGGAAAAATTAATTTACAAAAACATCAAGACCCATCTTACCCCATTTTTATTTTTATTTTTATTTTTTACTTTAGGATTGTATTTTGTAACTAGTCCACTTCAACTTAATAATTCAGACAATAGTTTGAATAAAGTTTTAATGTCGGCTAATTTTAGATTAAGCCAAAATTCAGAAGGTAATTTTACGATTATTCAAAATAAACAGTTAAACCCAGGATTTAACTTTATGAATATTGGTCAATTAACAAGCTTAGAGATATCTCTCAAAAATAACTAATATACTGTGGTGCGGGTGGCGAGAGTCGAACTCGCGTCACCAGTTTGGAAAACTGGGATAATGACCGTTATACCACACCCGCAAATCTATTAATAGATTATATCAAATTTCAAATAGATTGGTATATTTGCATAAATAGTGACGACTTGATGTAAAAATTCAAATTTTATGTCTGCAACAGAATATAAAAAGATTTGATTAAACTATAAATAAGTTAAAATAGATTGAGATATGATTGATCAGGAAATAAAAAAATTAATTGAGCTAGAGTCTAATCGTCAAAGAGAAGGCTTAGAATTAATTCCTTCAGAGAATTATGTTAGCCGCCAAGTCTTAGATGCAATGGGTAGTATTTTAACTAATAAATATTCCGAGGGTTATCCCGGTAAACGATATTACGGTGGCCAGGAATTTATTGATCAAATTGAACTTTTAGCTATTAGTCGTGCTAAACAATTATTTAAAGCCGACCATGCTAATGTGCAACCTCATTCGGGTGCAGCTGCAAACGAAGCTGTTTATACTGCTTGGTTAAACCCAGGAGATACTGTTATGGCCATGGATCTTAGTCATGGTGGTCATTTAACCCATGGTTCACCAGTTACAAGGTCGGCGCACTTATATAATTTCGTCAGGTATAAAATGAAAAACATTCAAACGGGTGAAATTGATTACGATGAACTTAGGGAACAAGCATTCAAAAATAAACCGAAAATTATTTTAGTTGGTTATAGCTCATATCCGAGAGAGTTTGATTACGAAAAAGTTGCAAGTATAGGGCATGAAGTAAATGCTTTATTGATGGCTGATATCGCTCATATAGCCGGTTTAATAGCCGCTGGAGTAGCTAAAAACCCATTTGATTATGGATTTCATGTTATGACTACAACTAATCACAAAACGCTTAGGGGACCTCGTGGAGGTATGATTTTATCCAAAGGTAATGTTGGTAATAGTCTAATGACGACAGACAAGTTAATAGAAAATATTCCAAGCTTGATTGATCGAGCAGTATTCCCCGGTATGCAGGGAGGTCCACATGATCATATTATTGCCGCTAAGGCTGTAGCTCTATACGAGGCGATGCAACCAGAGTTTATTGATTATGCAAAACAAATTTTAAAGAATTCATCTGTCCTCGCTAATGAACTAATTAATCGAGGGTTTAAGTTAATTACCGGCGGGACATCGAACCACTTAATACTGGCAGATGTATATAATAGTTTTAAATTATCTGGCGATGTTATAGAGAATACCTTAGATAAAATTGGTTTAACATTAAACAAAAATGTTATACCAGACGATCAACTGCCACCATTTAGACCAAGTGGTATAAGATTAGGTACACCGGCTATTACTACTAGAGGACTAAAAGAACCAGAAATGGTTAAAATAGCTGAGTGGATGATGCTTGCAATTAATAATTATAAAGATGAGGCATTTTTACGAAAATTAAAAGGTGAAGTTGTTGAGTTTTCACTTAATTTTAAATTACCCAGCGATTTGCGGTAGAATTTGTGGTTCTTGGGTTAATTTAATCCCCGTCTTTTTATAAACTACGTCAATAATATAGTTTCTAAAAATAATTAATTGATTTGTTGAGGTACCAGTCTCATTAATAATTACTAATGCTTGGTTTTTCCAAGTAGCAAAGCCACTACTTGGATCATGGAAATCTTTTAGGCCACAATACTCAATTAACCACGCCGCAGGAATTTTGACATTATCATCATCTACTTTCCAGTGGGGTATGGATTGGTTAAGATTTCTTTGTAGGGTAAAAAATTGGTTGAAAGTGATTGTTGGGTTTGTAAAAAAAGATCCATTGTTAGGTATGACCGTTGGGTCAGGCAGCCTAGATTGTCGTATATTAATCACGGCTTCTCGGATATTTTGCGGGTTAATTTCGTTGATGTTATTTTGAACAAAATAATCTTTTATAGTTGGGTATAAATTATCAGCTGGTTTAGTTTTCTTTAAGTTTAGAGTTATAGCAGTAATTAGATATGGATTTTTCGGGTTATCTTTAAAAACGCTCGTACGATAGGCAAGTTTACAGTCACTAGCACTTATTATCTTGTACTGTTGATCAGTTTTATCAAATACTTCAACATTGATTAAAGTTTGGGATATCTCTTGGCCATAAGCACCAACATTTTGAATTACTGTTGATCCAGTTGAACCAGGTATTAGACTTAAAGCTTCGATACCCGTTAAATTAAGATCAGTACTTTTTTTAACTATTTCATCCCATTTCTCGCCAGCACCTATCGTTATAAAAACATTTTCTTCATCTTCATTAAAAACTCTAAAGCCCATAATCTTATTAATTAATAAGATTCCATTAAAACCATCATCGGACCAAATAATATTACTCCCACCACCAATCATAATAGTTTCTAAGTTGTTTTTTAATGCCAATGATATAGCTTCAGATAAATCATCACGATTATTTATTTCAATTAAGTACTTTGTAACGCCACCTAATTTCATGGTTGAGTAATTTTTTAGAGATATATTTTGCTGTATGTTTAACATCTTATAATCCTATTATACGATTTTTAACCATTTTACTTAAATGCTCTAATTTGAGATAATATAGGTATTCAAATATGAATAATCCGAAAAAAAATCAACCATACTCTGAGCTAGGAATTTTTTTAAAGAAATTTCGAGAGAAGAATCAAGAAACTTTAAATGATGTTTCTAGTGCTGTTGAAATCGACCCTAATTTACTCGAGAAAATTGAAAAAGGACAAGATAGACCAACGGAAGATATCTTAATCTTATTAATAAATCACTTTAAACTAAAAGATAATGAGGCTTTAAACGTTTGGAAGCTAGCAAATTATGATGATATTAATTTGATCGATAGTTTAGGTGTTAACAATAATTTTACTAAACCTGAGAATATCATAAACGCTAATTTAGTAATGGTTATGCCATTTGACGCCAGACCGCTTTATTCTGATAATTTTGAAGTAATAGTTGGCCCCAGTGGTTTGGTTCTAAATTTTAATCAAAATTTACCTAATAACCAGACATTACCAATCACAAGAATTGGAGTAAGTTTAGATCAGGCAAGTCAAATAATTAAGTCGCTTGAAACAGCCTTACTCCAAGCAAAGTATAATAGTGGCCCAAAGAGATTAAATTCACCAGAAGATCAGTCTCAGAAGTAAAGTATAAAAGAATAGTCTAATTATGACAGGTCGAACCCACGATTTAGCAGCAGTTTCATTTCTTGGTTTAGCTTTTGTACTTTCTCCTTTAGAAAAAATATCAATAACAACTCTTTTTTTGTGCCTATTATTTAACCAGATTGGTGGAATATTACCCGACATTGATCAACCAACGGCACCACTTTGGAAAAATTTACCAGTCACTAAATCAATCGGAAGGATTATTGATAAGGTTTTATTTGGTGGTCATAGATTTTTAACTCATTCCATAGTCGGGCTAGGTATCTTCACTTTGTTAGTTTATTTCTTACTTAATATTTTCCATTCTTCTAATATTAATAACAATCTAATCATAGCGTCATTCTTGATTGGTTATTTGTCTCACCTTATTTTCGATAGTATCACAAAAGAAGGAGTACCATGGTTGCTACCGATTACAAAAAAATTCGGTATTCCACCTACAAAAAAGTTAAGAATTGAAACTGGTGGTTTTATTGAGCATTTAGTTGTCTTCCCAGCTTTAATTATTTTTGACTTCGTACTTGTATTAGAAAACTATAATATGATTCTCGTATTTTTTAAGAATTATCTAATTAGATAAATAATAAGCTTGTTTTTTTAATTATTTAGATTAATACTTAAAATTATAAATACTTATTAAAAAGGGGAATACAAATGGCGCAATTATACATATACAGTTTCTTAGCTGGATTATTTGGTGTGAACGGGTTGCCACACTTTATTAGTGGTGTACTTGGTAAAAAACATTACACACCATTTAGTGCTTCATCATCAGCAGTTGTTAATGTGATGTGGGGTTGGATTAACTTTGTGATAGCCGGGATGCTAGTATATTACGCTAATGTCCATGCTCATTTACTAAGAGCTTTCGCTCTAATTGCAATTGGTGCATTAATTATGGCTTGTTTTGATGCTTATATATCATCTAGACAGACTGTCAAAAAATAATTATTTATTAACACCGCTATTTTGTCTTATTAACTCAATGCAGCCAAATATAACTGCTTCTTCTGGGTTTTTTGCTTGAAGTATTGTTGGCTTAGGTATTATTTTATCTAGCTTTTGATCGATAGTTAGATTAATTAATTCACCATATTGACTAAAAAATGATCCAATACTGCCACCTATAACAATTAGTTCTGGTTGAATTAGAGGGATAATAGTTAGTAGACCTTCAGAGATATTATTAGCTATTTCTTGCCATATTACCTTATCCGTAATATCTTTAGCGAATTTACCATAATTTTCGACAATTGATTTACCAGAGGCAAATTTTTCCCATTCAACTAGCTGTCCATCATGCTCTAACATTATTTTACCGGGTTCGATATTGAGCAGGCTATTATCAAGTTGTTGATTTATAAGGAATGACCCGCCTATACCAGTCGATATTGTTAAATATAAAACTTTCCTATAAATGTCTTTAAATACTATGGATTCATATAGACCGGCTAGGTTAGCATCATTACCGAAATATACTGGACAATTAAATAATTTATTAAGGTCATATTTAGGGTTAACATTTTGCCAATTTAAATTTCCACCTGCGTTAATTATCTCATCCGTCTCAACATCTATAATACCGGGAGCGGCTATAGCAATCGAGTTAAACTTATCTACGTTGAACTTTGCTATGTTATTCTTTAAATCATTTAGAAAATCTTTATAATCAGGAGATGTAATTATTTTTATTTTATTAATAATTTCAAAGTTTTGATTAATCAATGCAATTAAAGTTTTTGTTCCACCAACATCTATTGCTAAATACATAATCTATATTTTAACAAATATTTACAAAGTTATAGTTAATTATTTTTTTTCGTTTATAATATCTGTTAAGAATAATTTATGCACCCGTAGCTCAGTGGATTAGAGTGTCTGGCTTCGAACCAGAAGGTCGCAGGTTCGAATCCTGCCGGGTGTACCAGCTTCTTTAGTTTAGCTAAGGATTTACTTTATTGTTAAAAATAGTAACCTAATTATTTATTAGATTGCTACGAGTCAAATTACTAATCAACTTTATTATATTATTTTTAAAAATGAATAAAACTAAGCATTTAAGTTCTATAGTGAGTGTATTAAATATTTCTCGTCGTTTATTGGTGATACTATGGCGTGAGGATAAAAAACTTTTTATTGGGAATACATTTGCAACAATAATTCCTGGCATAATTCCCTACATTAATGCTTATGTCTACGCACTGATTATTAATTTCATAATTAGTGTAATTGGTGGGCATCACCATAATTATAGTTATCTTTATTTGCTTATCTTGATTCGTATTTTAATGCTTTTTGTCCAAGATGTTGCATTTACTGCTCAACAAAGGTATCTTTATATTTTTAATAATAAAATCCCTTTAATATTTTCACAAGCAATGATGAAACAGTTATCTCGACTGGATATACCACTTATTGAAAATAGTGATTTTCAAGATAAGTTCCAGGGCGCAAAAGATAATGCAGTTTGGCGACCATCAAGTATGCTTACTAATATTTTCTATTCGATGCAAAGTCTTATACAGCTTTTGATAGCTGCTGCGTCGTTATTTTTATTAAACTGGGTATTTGGTATGATTATTTTGCTAACAGCATTACCAACTTTTTTTTACCAAGCCAAAAATGCTAAAAATGTTTGGAGTATTTGGTCGGAAAATTCGCCATATCGTAAACGTTTTAATTACCTATATTATCAATTACAGGATCCACGGAGTGTCAAAGAATTAAAAATTTTTCATTTAACTCATTATTTTGCCAAACAAAATAAAATAATTGGTGATAAATTTGCCTCCGAAAATTTAGCAATACTTAATAAAAATTTCTTATCTGGCCTCATATCTAATCTAGTTAATGTTGCTGGATATGGTGTAGTTGAGGTATATATTTTCCTAATTACTTTATCTAAAAGAATATCAATTGGAAGTCTAACTTACTTTACAACAGCATTATTTAACTTTCAAAGTGGTGTCAATGGTTTATTCAGAATAACAACTGTTATGTTTGATGACAGTCAATACGTAAAAGAAATATTTGAAATATTAGATATTGAGCCTAAGATAATTTCACCGTCTAATCCTGTTGTTCTAAACTTAGATAAAGCACCAATAATTGAGTTTAAAAATGTTTCATTTTCTTATCAAGGATCAGATAAAAAAGTACTGGATAACTTAAATATAATTATTAAACCTGGAGAAAAAGTAGCATTTGTCGGAGAGAATGGCGCCGGTAAAACTACGTTAATTAAATTACTCTGTCGATTTTATGATGTTGATGAAGGTGAAATTTTAATCAATGGAATAAATATAAAACAGCTAGATTTAGATACTTGGTATGAGCATATTGGTGTAATATTCCAAGATTTTCTAAAATACGAATATACATTACGAGAAAATATTTGGTTTGGTAGGGTAAACAAGCCTGAATTAATGGAATTAATTATCAAAGCTTCTAACCAATCAGGAGCAGATGCTGTTGAGAAAACTCTAAAGAATGGGTATGATCAAATGCTTGGTAATACTTTCAAAGAAAGCATTGAATTATCCACTGGACAATGGCAGAAAGTCGCATTAGCCCGGGGTTTTTATCGTAATGCCCCGGTCCTCATATTAGACGAACCTACTTCAGCAATTGACGCAAGGGCAGAACAAGAAATATTCAAAAAAGTAGAAAAGTTAACTGTCGACAAAACAGCAATTATAATCTCGCATCGCTTTTCTACTGTAAGAAATGCAAATAAAATATATGTAATAGATAACGGCAAAGTTATTGAGTCGGGGACGCATAAAGAATTGATGGAAACCGATGGTATATACGCCGACTTATTTAATCTTCAAGCTGAAGCTTATAGATAAATACCACGAATTATTTCTAAAAATAGACATTTAACTAAAAGTTATATTTTATTTTAAATAAATCGTAGGTCTTTAGTAGTTTGTTGGAATGCAATTAGGGCTAGCTCTATACTATCTAAATCCTTAACAGTTTTTGCTTCGTGAAAACTTCCAGAAAACGATTGATGTTCCAGACTCCCGTTACCTTTGACGATATATTTAAAATAAGAGCCCGTTGAATCTTCTACGCCGAATGACGCAACTATATCGGAGCTTCTTCCAGAACTAAAACCTGAACCATGGACCAACTCAGATAAGGGGTCAAACCCTTCAACTTCTATTATTTCAATTTGGTCGGTACGAGGATTTGAAATCACAGCTTGTAGGGCTATTTTAGTTTCAACCCCATCGCCGACGACTGATACACCATTTATTATTTTAGTTGACATGAGCCTGGCATTAGGGCCTGACTGACCTAGATCAGTGGTGATTAAACGGGGTCTATTAGATATAAAAGTACCATTAATTAGTGGTTTATGTTCATCTCTTTTTAAGACCATGGATTTTAAATAATCATTTATTGTAGCAATAAATATATCACGCTTTTCCTTGAATTCTGGTGTCCGGTCACTCTCATTCTCCAAACGTAGGGCGGTTGCTTCTTGATCTTTATTGCTTAACGGATCGTTATTCATAATAATAGATTAACATAAAATTCATAAAATGTCAATATATTAGTTTAACTATTTATCTGGGTGTGATGAAATATTTACGCTTGAAGTTTGTCTATCTATTGGATTAATTTGGCAATAATGCTATAAATATAATTATGATTTCAAATATAGCTTATATGTTAATGGGGTTATCGGTCTTTTGGTTTATTGTTGTAGCTTTTATCGGTCTTTTGGTTTTAGTTTTTGAAGTTTGGATGTTTGTTGCTGTTATTCTAGACAAAAAAATTGATAGTGGTAGAAAAGCACTTTGGATTATAGGTATGTTAGTTATTCATCCATTTGTTGCAATTGGATACTTTTTTACTGATTTTCAAAAATCAAAGTAATTAAACTCTTCTAAACTGACGATAATAAATCACCTAAATATTGAGTTGAATCAACTTGGTAGATATTATCTTTTTTAGACAAATAAGAGATAATTGTATTTCGAACTTCTTCAGGCCCGACAACAACTGTTGTACCCATTTCATTATCAAGCATTTCAACATCATTAATAGCATTACCCGCTACTAAGATGTCATTTGATTGTATGTTTAACTTATCTGAAACATATTTTAGCGCCAGGCCTTTATTAACATTATTTTTAATAAATTCTAGATTTCCATCTTGAAATATGATGTTAGTATCTGTTCTAGTAAAACTCAATTTCAAATTTTCAACTTTAATATAATCTTTTAATCGAAGGGTGATATTCGTTAACTTATGTTGCATCAATAATTGTTTAAGTTCACCAATTGAAGAAGTAAAGACCTCCGCATAGTGGCCTCTTTTGTTAGTTTCAAACTGTACGTCTTTCTCGTCTAGACACCATATTTTAATTTTTTCATTAATGTTTACTGGGTTAAACCATAGTAATTTAAATAATCCAATATTAGCCCTGGTAAAATCAATTAAATGGTTTATCTCTTCTTCAGATAGAAATTCACCAAAAATAATATCCCCGTCATGGTTAACAATTTTACTACCATGTTCAAGAATTAAAAGAGCCCTTGGAGATATTATTTTCTCGTAGTTATTGCCCAATGCTTCCTTTAGTCTAATATATCCTCTACCAGTCGATATTGTGGTTATACATCCTTTAGAATGAAGGTTTTCGATACCAGAAATTATATTGGATGAAATTTTACCATTTTCGGCAATAGTACCGTCGAGATCAAAAACGGCTAGTTTTGGTATTTTTATCATATGTTAATAATTCTACTATAATTTTTAAATATTTTTTAAACAGACTAAAAAAAGGTATTACGTTTAGAACTCAGGACCTTTGCAACATTTCAGCTGGTATCCGCATACCTAATCCTAAGTGTATACGTTTAAAG
>DAIEGT010000005.1:0-102870 GCA_027356105.1 Candidatus Saccharimonadota bacterium | reverse complement strand
GTGAGCTAGTTGAGACTGATACGATTCACTACATATGTCCAATAACTAAACGTAGACGATATGTCTATACAGTTATTGATCTATATACCAGAATGACATATGTTGAGATTCATTCTAGGATTCTACCTGGACTAGCAGCTAGAGTTATACTTCATGCTAAAAATGAGTTTGGATTTGACTTCTCTATGGTTCAAGCAGATAACGGGTCTGAGTTTAGTAGTTACTTTGAGCAGGTACTTAGAAGTCGTGGTATACAACTTAGACATACCCGTCTTGGTAGGCCTAATGACAATGCTCACATAGAGAGATTTAACCGAACAATCCAAGATGAATGTCTAGGTAGATATATAACTTACAGAACAACTACCAAATCTTTGCAATCTAAAATTAAACAATATCTTGAGTTTTATAACTTTAAACGTATACACTTAGGATTAGGTATGCGGATACCAGCTGAAATGTTGCAAAGGTCCTGAGTTCTAAACGTAAATAGAATAATATTCGCTAGATTTTATATGATCTATATATGGGAGGCCATTGTGCATGCTGTTGCATCTAGCATCCAAGAAACAGGAATGCTCATTCCAAAATTAATATTGACGCCATGACGTTATAGCATCATAATGGTAATTATGAAAACGATCAACGAAAAGACAACCATATATCTTGACCCTAAAATCAAGAAAAGCGTTCAGCACTATGCTTTACGAGACGCTAGTAGTCTTTCCGCTATTATTAACGAAAGATTATTCGAGTATCTTGAGGATATGGCAGACGTAGCGGCTCTAGAGGAAGCTCATAAAAGTAGTGACGAATATGTGTCTTTTGAAAAATTAGTTAATGATTTGGGGTTAGATTTTGATGAAATACGTAGTAAATCTCAATCCGAGCGTCAAAAAACAATTAAAAAGACTTGATAAGAGCCAAGTAGAAAGAATCTTGGTAAGGATTTATCTACTGGGCGATAACCCATACCCAAACGGAGTTGAACAGCTAACTGGACAAAAAGCATATCGAATACGTGTCGGTGTTTATAGGGTTATCTATGAAATTCATAATCAACAGTTACTTATACAAGTTATAAGAGTTGGCCACCGTAAAGATGTATATAAAGCATAAGCGTTATGGAGGGCCATCGAGCATGCTGTTGCAACTAATTTGATAAATATGGAATAGTGACAATTAAAATTAACAAACCTAAACTCACTAGCACACCATAGGTAAACTTACGTATTATAATATAGATTAAACCAGTAGCTAATAGTACGACAACACAAATATTAATCGTCCAAGCAAGCCAAAATTGACCGGATATGGCTTCTTCGGGTATTTGTATGGGAAAGCCAAGGGTAGAATAATTAACACCTAAGTTGCAAATGCCAGATGCATTTAAGCCTGGGAGGCCCAGAGGGCAAGAGGTAATGTTTTTATCTCCATGAAACCAACTGGATTGCCAAGCTAATTTATTATTATCTGATAGCGTAAAATAATGAAGAAAAGATACGACGACAAGGACTACTAGTATTAGAGTTATTATAGGCTTCAATACTTTTAGTACAGTAACTTTCACCATATTCTTCAGTCTAACATAATTCTTATGTTTGGAGGGCCATCGTGCATGCTGTTGCAACCAAAATATCGTACCAAATAAAAATCAAAGAAATTCGATTCTGAAAGAAATAGAAAATAATTAAATATTAATTACCCATACGTTTATATTATCATATTTTACAACCACGATAAGAATAAGCGTTATGGAGGGCCATCGTGCTGCTGTTGCAACAATATTGCGACAAAATAAATTAAATATTATTTCTTCGCGAAATATTTAATCAAGCTAATAGTACCCATAACAACCAAAAACCAGAGTATGCAGTCAATTATAAATAAATAAAAGATTATTGGTGCACCAACACCACAACCATTATCAGGAGTATAGTGAGTTATATATGGTATAGGAAGTCCAGAGTCATGACTGGGCGGTAATGAAGGTTTATAATTTAGACTAGTATTACATAGATTATTAATACTTGGTTGAGAGATACTTGGGTGCCCATACAAAGCAGCAAATTGAGTGAACCAAGTTATTATTAAAGCCACAAGAACTAGAGAAGAAAATTTAACTAACAATCTTATGTGTTTAGACATTAAGTGGATTATATATCTTAGAGCTAATATTAATAAACATAAGCATTATGGAGGGCCATCGTGTTCGCTGTTGCAACTATATTTCAAGTTGTAACATAGGGTATACATCCACAACAACTTCTTCATACGGATGTACTTTCTTAATAGCAGAAATAATATCTAAAGCATCTGACTTTTCACACTGGACTTCTATTCGTTCCTCGTTTACAGATTCCATTTTTCCTGGCTCACCTATGTGAGGATCTGAGTCTTTACCTGGCTTAAATCTGCCAACACCCTTTATAGAATAGCTGCAATATGAATACTCACCAATTACACCACCACCAACTTCTCCGATAGCTTTACGTACTTCATCTGCATTCTCTTCAGGTACAAAAACTACTAACTTCACGATTTCACTCATAGAATCATTGTATCAAAAACAGAGATTTTATTCTCTATTTAAACATAAGCGGTATGGAGGGCCAGGAGGGACTTGAACCCTCGACACCCTACTTAAGAGGCAGGTGCTCTAACCAGCTGAGCTACTGGCCCATGTATTAAACTTTATCAAATCATTGTCAGATTGACTAGTTAGATAGATCAAATTAAATATAAGTCTGATAAAATACATCTAATATGAAGTATTTAGATGGCGCATTGTTAGCAGATTATATAAAAACTAGACAACAGAGTTCTGTTGAAGATTTAAGAATTAATCATAAAATCACTCCAACATTAGCAATAATAGTAACTATTGATAGTCCTGTCACAGAACTTTATATGAGATTAAAACAAAAATATGCTGATGATATAGGAATAAAAGTCGTAGTTCATCGAACAAACATGGATAATATAGAAGATTTAATTAAAACATTAAACGATGATTCGTCGATTCATGGCATAATTATTCAACTTCCACTAGTTGAACCATTAAAAACTGAAGTAATTGTTAATCAAATTGATAAGAATAAAGATGTTGATGGTTTGGGTAAAAATACTATATTTGATCCAGCGACACCAAGAGCTATTCTATGGCTACTAGCAGGCTATAATATAGATTTAACTGGTAAAAATATTTTAATAATCGGACAAGGTAAATTAGTAGGTCTACCCCTTGGAGAAATGTTAAAAAAATCTGACATTGATTTTACGGCTATTGACGATAGGGTGGATGATCTTAAAAGCTTAACTCTTAATGCAGATATTATAGTCACGGCAACCGGTCAGCCTCATTTAATTATGCCAAATATGCTAAAACCTAAAACTGTCATAGTTGATGCTGGAGTAGCGAGTGAAAATAACCGAACTCTAGGTGATGTCGATGAATCAGTTTTTGACAGAGACGATTTAACCATAACACCTAAAAAAGGCGGAGTTGGGCCACTGACTATATGCGCACTTTTTGATAATCTGATTAATGCAACAAAATTACTTAGTTAACTGAGATTTAACAAGTTCGGTTACTTGTCTTGGAGTCATGTCGGCTTTTAGAATTACAGCGCTAACACCGAGTTTTTTAACAGATTCTGGTATTTCTTGTTCGCCCATGTTGGTTAAAACAATTACTTTAAGGTTTTTGCCATATGGAGTTGCTCTTAGCTTTTCGAGCATAATGTCCCCATTCATTTCAGGCATCATTAAATCAAGTAGAACAATATCAGGACGCATCTCATTAATTAAATCTAAGCCGATTTTACCGTTTTCAGCTACGTCTACAGTATAACCTTCGGTTTCAAACTTAAAACGATACATCTGAGATATAGTTTGATCGTCTTCGATTATTGCAACCTTAAACATATTATTTAACCTACCATGAATTGAAGTAAAAATCAAAAGACTTGAAATATACTATAAATAGTATATAATAATAAAACTATGATGAGTGCGGATAAATTTGAAAATAATTATTCAACTACGGCTAGTAAGTTTCGTAAGCTAGCAATCGGTTCAGTGCTTTTAGCTGGGTCTATTGGGGTTGGCTATTCTTTCATTGAATCAAATATTATAAATCACGATTTAGCAATTGTAACCGATAGAGCTCAACCTTCGGATTTGTTAGCTAAATCATTTACCTACTTAGAAGCTACTGGCGAAACCTTCGGGGCTATTTTCCTGGCAAAAAGAGGTATGCATCATTTAAGATTACCTTTTAATGAAAAAGATCAGGCTATTTATAGTTTAAATAATTCAAATGTAAATTCAGACAAGAAAACTAAGATTAAGTCTTTGGCCGCTGCAAGTATACTAATGGGTGGAGCTGGCTTAATGATTGGTAATTACTCAGATATTGCTAAAGGTGTTAGCCATACTCAATCAAATGTAGCTCAATTATTTAATAAAACTTTAGCTGCAAAAACGACTAAGGGCTCAGAAAATTTTGTTGTTTCTAATAGTCCAACACCGGATATTCTTAATACTAATTATGTTAATGTACAAATTGGTAATCAAATTTTAAATGCAGCTAATAACCAAGGAATTCCAGCAGTACCTATCTATAAAGAGTGGGTATCAGGTTCAAGAGTGAAGGGCGGACAACCAATTGAATTTTTAGCAATCGGTATGCCACAATCAACAACTGGCTTAAAAGAAACTACTAATAATTGTCAAACTGTAAATGTTGATGTGGCTAAAGAATTAGGTGTACCTGTTGGTGGAACGTTTGATGTGCAAGGATTGGAATTAACAGTTAGAGATATATTAAATGGTAGTAGCGGTTTCAATCTCCTTCCAATAATCTTTAATAGTAAAGATTATACAAATTGTTTGAATTCTAACGAAAAATTACCATACAGCATGATTTTAATGGATTCAACTAAACAGAAAGTTCAATCAATACTTAGAAAAGTTCAATCAACTCAAAACACTAGTTCACAACGTTTATTTGCTGCAACCAGCCAAGAATTTTCTTACAACGCTCTTCAAACTGGACAAAACGCCGTTGACGGTTTAGTCCTTGAGGCTATGATGCTTGGATTAGGTTTTGCCGGAATTGCAATTTCTTATAAGGCCAGAACAAACTTAGCTAATAACCGAAAAGTAAATCTTTTCTTAAAAGCAAATGGCTTTAGTGAAAAGATGGTATCAAAAATATATACAGAAAAAATGGAGTCAGAAATTATCGAATCATCATTATTCGCATTTCCGGCAGTTATTTTGTTTGATGCTATGACAAATTTAGGTGAACCTGGTGCTGCACTAGGCCCAAGTTTGAAAACTTATCTTACGATTTTAGGGTTAACTTGGGGTGTAGGACGACTAAGTACTTCTTTTGCATTGAGAAGAGAAGCTAGTAATTTTAATTTTGATAAAGGTCAAGTTTTATGAGTACAACTTTAGTCTCAGCTGAAAATATTTCAGTTTCTAATCGTCTAGAAAATTCAACATTTACGATTGCAAAAGGTTTTAATGTTTTGACTGGTCCGTCCGGTTCAGGAAAATCGACTGCAGCTATGGTAGTTCTAGGGTTATTACATCCCAAAACTGGGCAGGTTGTTCATTATAATAACCAGCAGGAAATAGTAGCTAAATTTGAACCCTTGAAAGAAAAGGGTTTTCTAAAGAGAGTTGCTAATTTTATGATTCTTGAATCAAAAGAAAGTATAGCTCGACAAGATTTTATAAGACGATATTGTGGTTACATTGCTCAAAATCCATATCTCCCAGATTCTAATCTGACTGTATTACAGCTAATAACAAATTTAAAAAGTTCATTAGGCCAGTTTGCTGACAAAGAAAAAATAATTTCAATAGCCCAAAAATTAGAAATAGGTCATAATTTAAATGATTTAATGAGGAATCAATCAGGCGGAGAAAAACAAAGAACTGCGTTAGTTAGTTCTATAGTTCAACAACCAAGATTATTAATTGCCGATGAACCAACATCATCACTTGATTCAAGATCATCTAAGAATTCACTCGAACTTGTCAGAAAAATGGTTGATGAGGATGGAATAAGCGTGCTCTGGATTACGCATGATCGAACAGCTTTGGAATATTCAGATCATCAACTCAGCTCACTCGATGGTGTTATATCAAATTCTATATAAGTAATTTATCAATAATTTCAACAACTTGGGTCGGTGTGTAGTGTGCTTTAACGATATAACCAGATATATCCAAGAATCTTAAAATTGCCGGGGCCTCATCTTTACCTATATTGGTTAGGATTAATGCCTTGATATTTTTTCCCCAATCAGTTGAGCGTATTTCCTTTAGAGCAAGATCACCACTTAGAACCGGCATCATTATATCGATAAGAGCAAGATCTGGACGATACTCCTCAGCTTTTTTAACACCTTCCTGACCATTATAGGCACAAATAACCTTATAACCCTTTTGTTCAAGTTTGAATTTATACATAAAAGAGATAGATTTGTCATCTTCTATAACTAAGATAGTTTTTGTTGAATTCTTATCTTCCATAGGTATATATTTTTTATCTTGACTTTATCTGTATTTTATAGTACCATATATTTTAGTTAATTAGAACTTTACAAATTTAAAATACCGAACTTGTTATCAGGTGATGATAGCTGGAGTTCGGTATTTTTTTATTATAAAGAGTAAGTGAAAAATTATATGGTTGATATTAAAGAACAAGAATTATATCCAACTCAAGAAGTAACAGAACAGTTAACTCCTAGAAAAGATGAGTATGTTCATATCAAGTTTCAAGAAGAAGGCAATGAAGTTTTAGTTGATGAAGCACTAAAAATTCACGCTGAAGGCTATAGGGCTTTAGGTTTTATTAATGAGGATGCGATTGATAAGAATGGTCATGTCGTTAGTGCAATTGATCATGCTAGAGGCCCCAGTGTAGATTATTATTTAGCTATTAAATCTGAGAATGAACCAGACAACTCTCTTACAGTCCGTATGATTAATATACCTAATGGTGAAGATTTTACCATATTACCAGCTTATAAATTATGTGGAGAAAACTTAAATCCAGATGGGTTAGGATTATTGTTGAATATTCCGGCAAATAAATTAAAAGAATTAGCAGCTTTGTCTAGAACTAGTGAGGCAACTGAGGCAGGTCTTTTAGAGCTTTTAAGGGACGTATATCAAGACTCATACGGTAAAAATGAATATTGGTTTTTTAGTGTAGTTGATAGGACACTAAGATGGCTAGAGATTCAATTTGGTTCTACTAACTTTATGAAAATTGGTTCAGAAACTACTATAGAAGATCCTAGAGTTAAGAAAAAAGTTATATTAATACCAGCTTTATTTAAAATAGATGACTTATTTAAAAATATGATGAAAAATATCGCTGTCAGTAAAAATGGTCAAGAAAGAGATAAATTAGTTACAACATTTTTATATTTTCTCGAAGGTATCCCAGAAGCGAATTTATCTGAAGAAGTTGTAGATTTTAAAATTGGTTTAAAGGCTTAAATAGCATAATTGGTTTTTATATGAATGTTGAATTTAAACAATTTATAAAGCAAATGAATACTGGCCCTAGAGAATGGCATAACCCTATCATATTTGATTTCACTAATGAAGACCATTTGAATCAAGCAGAGGCATTATACAAATCTGGTCAAATAACTACAAGTGTAGATAATTTAAAAACAATTACAGCAGATTTATTTAATGTAATGCATCCTAATATTTTGCAGCCTTATTCAGAATCTGGTCTTGCTATAAGGGATAATTTTATGGACACTTATCAACGAGATGATATAGAGTATGGTAAATGGGTGTTTTTCCCTTGGTTAGATCAATTAGTACATTATCCCTCTAAGGAACATCATCAATTACTTCGTACGGCAAGAAATAGAGAATTAGTAACTTCTGAAGAACAGGCGAGATTACTCGAAGCCAATATAGGTGTTTTTGGTTTAAGTGTTGGTTCAAGAGTCTGTGAATCTTTAGTAATTTCTGGTATAGGTGGAACATATGTTTTGGGAGATACTGATAGTATATCTTCTACTAATTTAAATAGAATATCTGGTTCAGTTGCAGATCTTGATGAAACTAAAATTAGCAAAGTTGCTAAAAATGTTAGCTTAACAGACCCTTATGTTGAACAAATTCATTTTCCAGAGGGTTTTACTGATGGGTTTTCTAGTAATCAAAGATTAAGTATTATAGTAGATGAAGTTGATGATTTAAAATCTAAAGTTGGCATGAGGATTTTTGCTAGAGAAAATGGTATAGCGTTAATAATGGCTACGGATATAGGGGATAGCTCTATTATAGACATTGAAAGATATGATCAAGGTTATGAAGAACCTTTTCATGGAAAAATTAAAGAAAAAGATTTAGAGAGAATTAGCTCCGGTGATTTTACAGACGTTGAAAAACGAAAATATTTAGCTAAACTAATAGGCTTATCAAACGTATCTGCGCGTTTAATATCGTCAATGACGGAACAAGAGGTAACTTTATCTGGAATCCCCCAATTAGCGAATACCGCAGTGATAGGTGGTGGTTTAGTCGCTATTGCTTCTCGAGAAATTTTACTTGGTCGAACTATGAAATCAGGTAGATATGTGCTAAAAACTAAAAATATTTTAGGTATGAAATCACCTACAGGTAAAATTGAAACCGCGAAAATTTTTCTTGATGCATTAAAAGCAATCAAATCAGATAATTAAAACTATAAAACATTAATAAATGCTTTATAATAGCATAAGAATAATATGCTATCTTTAAGTATTTTAATTTTAAATGTACTTATATCTGGGGCGACCGGATTAGTTGTTCTATCAAAAAATTTTAGAAGCCGAATTAATCAACTATATTTTTTGATTTCTATTTTATTAGTTTTACTATCGATTTCTAATTATTTATCGTTAGTCTACCTGGGGGTCCATAATAATAATGTAGCTATAATATTTATTCGCGTTGTTATTGCTATTACTGTTATTTCTATAGCCCTATTTTACATAACATCATATTTCCTTGATAAGGAAGAGATACGGCTTACAAGGTTTCATAAGTATTTCTTGTCTTTTTCGATATTTGTAGCTGTTTTATGTATGACAAATCTAATTTTTAATAAAACATATTATATTAATGGCTCTACTTATGAACTTAAAGTTGGGTATTTAGTACCTTTATTATTAATACAAACAATTATGGGTATTTCAGTATCACTTAAACTTATTATTAATAAAATACAAATCTACAAAGGTAAGCGAAAACAACAATATCAATATATATTAATTGGATTGTTGCCGGCACTAAGTCTTTCGTTTTTTACATCTTTCATAATGCCTTATTTTTTTCATAACATATCTTTAATAGTAATTACACCACTGTACTTAGTTTTACTCTCTGCAATGATCGGATTATCTATCATTTTTCATGGTCTTTTCGATATTAGATTTTATGTAATAAGAGGTTTGTTTTATCTATTGCTATTATTTGGAATAGACATACTGCTTTCAGTGCCGGCATTGTTTGCTATTAAAGTAATTTTTAACTTAAACTTTGATGCTGTTAAATTTATTATAGCTAGTTTAGCTATTTTGATCGTCATGGTGGCGTATCCACATGTTATTAATTATTTCCGTAGGAAGACTAATAAATTTTTCTTTCGAGATTTCTATGATCCAGCTGAATTCGTCTCAAACTTTAATAATATAGTCGTATCTAATTTTGATATCCATACTTTGCTTTTCAAAATATCTAATTTCCTGGAAACAACTTTTAAGATAGCTGACAGTGAGTTCTATATTAATAATTATGACCTAGATTTAAGTAATTTTGTTGAGACTAAAAATCACAGGCTTAGACCAGACGAAATAAATAGTTTGCACGATTACTTATCAACTAGACGAAGAGTTTTACTTAATCTAGAGGTTGAGAGAACATTAAAACATCATAATAAGAGTTTTAGTATCAATGATGATATTAGTCTTGTGATACCGCTAATAAATTATTTCGAAGGTAAGAAAAAATACTTAGGTTTCTTTATTTTAACCCATAAAGAAAGTGGTCAAACATATAATGGGCAGGATTTAAGGATGATAAGTTCTATATCAGATGTATTAATTGTAGCTATTCAAAACTTACTTCATTATGAGGAAATTAAACAACTTAACGCTAATCTTCAGGAAAGAATTAACGAAGCTACCGCAAAACTCAGAAAATCCAATGATAAGCTAAGACAACTTGATGAATCAAAGGATGACTTTATCTCCATGGCGTCCCATCAGCTTCGTACTCCACTAACAAGTGTAAAAGGATACTTAAGCATGGTTCTTGAAGGTGATGCTGGGAAAATTAGTAGTACTCAAAAGAATATGTTAAACCAAGCATTCTTTAGTGCTCAAAGAATGGTTTATCTTATTGCTGATTTGCTAAACGTTTCAAGAATTAAAACTGGTAAATTTATGATTGAGGCAGCTAAAGTTAATCTAGCAGTTATGATTGATCAAGAGATAACTCAACTACAAGAAACATCAAATGCCAGGGGTATTAAGTTAGTTTATAATCGCCCTGATTCATTCCCAGATTTAATGCTAGATGAGACAAAAATTAGACAAGTCATTATGAACTTTATAGATAATGCCATTTACTACACCTTAAAAGGTGGCACTGTCAAAATCGACATTTTAGATCTAAAAAGTACAATAGAGTTTCGAGTTGAAGATAATGGTATTGGAGTGACTAAATCAGATCAGCCACATTTATTCACTAAATTTTATCGAGCGGGTAATGCTAGAAAAGTTAGACCAGACGGAACGGGATTAGGACTTTATATGGCCAAAAAAGTTATTCTTGCAGAGAACGGTTCAGTTATATTTTCAAGCGTTGAAGGTAAGGGCAGTATCTTTGGTTTCATGTTAAGTAAGAGTAAATTAGCTGTAGTCGATAATTCAAACTAGTATTAAATAATAAGCTTGACCATTATAACATTTTATGATATAGTCTAATCATGAATCAAAAACATGAATATAGTAAAGGTAATGAAAGAATAAGACCTAGTAAACTAAAAAAAATGTTTATAGGTGGAATTGCCGTTATCGCTGCTGCTACAACTATATTCGGAATTAAAACTTCTGAAAACCAAAATAATCAGTCATCTTCTGGCCAAACAGTATTAGCTGAAGCTAAATTTGATGTAGGTGGAAGTTATGCCAATCTAGCTAAAGAAGTGGCATTAATTGAAGGTATAAACCCAAATTCACCAGGATATCAATCGACCATAGACAACTCGATTGCGGTAGCAGAAGCTTTAAATAATTCAGCTGAACCAACGCCCCAGACTGTCATTGATGGAGTGCCAATAATAGTTGATGCCGCTTATTCTCATACAACTACAGTAAGTGGCAATGGAGTTACTTTATACTATAATCTCCCGAAACAGATAAAATAGGTCGATAAACTATTATATTTAATCATTAACTTGACAAATATACAATAATTAAGGTATAATATATATTATGTATGGAGAACTATTACAACTTGGTGGTCTAGTCGTTGGGCTCGGGGCTGGTGGATATATTGAAACCAGAGCTAAACAGGCAGCCGCTCAAGAGCTTAAAGATTTAGCAGCTATTCCTTATTGGAATAGTGTTGAAATTAATAATAACGATAAGATAGAACCCCAAACTTTAGACGAAAAAAAATCAGCCGCCTATTATAAATCAGCAAGATTAATTGGTAAAAATGCTCTGAGTTATATTGGTTTGTCTAGTTCAATTATTGGTTTTTCTATTGGTACAATGATTCCAGCAATACTGCCATTATCTAATAACAATAATAAGATGGTCCAATCTGGTAAGGTTGGTTTAGCTTTAGATCGTTCTGGCTCAATGGTTCTAACTCAAGTTAATAATAAACTAGCTCTAAATCTTGAAAATAACTTATTAAACTCAATTGGTAGTTTGAGTAATCATTTAATTGTAGACGTAACTAGTCAGGATACTGCTTCAATTGAAACTTATACCAAAGCTATTAATACTTACCCGATTGAAAAGGCTAATTTTTATAAATCAATAAATGAATTATTGTCTCTTAGTCAGAATATTTATGTTGTTTCGAATGGTCATGGTTTTAGTTCAAGCAATCAAGTCAGTAATATTACTGCAGAGGCTAAGAAGAAAAAGCAGACGATTAGTTTCTATAATTTATCTAATACTGAGAACACTGCATCATCTCAGATGAAAGAAATTGCTAAGTCAACTGATGGCGAATATTTATCATCGAAAAATTCATTTACTGCTTTTTCAGACAGTATCAAGAAACGACTCGACAAACTTTCTAAAAATCCCAACAATCAAGCCGGAAGTATAGACGTAACAAACTACTTAGTAATAACTGGTCTGGCAGCAGCAGCAACATTTATTGGATATAAAAAAAGATCTAAGACAATTATAGGATCGTAGTTTTTAAAGGAGAATATTATGGGATTAGAAAACTCAGAAGCAATGATAAAAAGAACTGGATTATTATTTGATAATGCATTAGCAGAATTAGATAAACTTGGGATGGGTGATACGTTATCTAAGATTGCAATAATTAGTGGTAATCTTATGCGACGTCATGTTTCATTAGTTTCATTTTCTGGTGTAAATAAATCAGTACTTTTAAACAATGGTCATAGATTTGTATCAGATGTAAATGAAGATGATATAGCAAAAATTCCTGGTTCTACGGAAGTTAACGGTAAGCTTTTATTTGGTACAAAACAAGTTAAGTCTAATGGTGAAGTTATTGAAACGCCAGGTATAATTAGTGAGAGTACAATGATTGTTACTTCACCCGAGCATAGTCGTGTTAATCCATATGGTAGTAATGAATTAAATGAATTCCTAGAGAATTCTACTTTTGCTAAATACGGCGATAATACTCAGATATTTAATTCGGTATTTAGGTCATTTATGATGGCATATAATCCAACAGACAGCGGTGATGGTATATTTGTTTTGTCTGATGCATTAAAATCTAGAATAAGTCTTACGGCTTTTACATCTGGAGATTTAGATTTTGAGCAGAGAAAAGCAATTCGGAAGGGTTGGAAAGCGAAACCAGAAGAAATGAAAAAAATTGTCACAACCGAGGAACTTGATGAAATTGCCAAGTATGTTAAGGAGGACTATGTCCTTAGCGATGACAATAACATCAAAATAGATGATTTAGAACAAAAGGGTAAAGATTTTTTGAGGTCTGAGTTCGGCTATAGGGAAGGCCCAAGATTAACTAGTCAATTAGCTGACGTAAGTAAATTATTGTTAGTCGCAAACGACGGCAAATGGGATAAGTTCCGACTTACCCCGACGGCAGAAGAGTCCGTGGGTATAGTTGCACTTAGACTTGTATTTTCATCTAGATTTGCACAATTTTCAACCTCTAGATCGGGTAATACGCTTGATGGATTAATGGAAGAGTTTATATCCGGGATTAAATAATTATGTTCGTTGAATTAACCAAAGCCTTAAATGGGTTACGTGTTTCAAATCGATACTTACCTGGAGATCATTTATCTTCAAGCCTAAAGGTTGGTGGATTCATACCGGTCTTGTCAAGATCTTACGACCCTTCTGTGGGTGATACGCCGCTTGATATTGATCAATTTAATTTTTATGACGAAGATGATCCTCAAGTCACATTGTCGGTCGAAGAAGCACCCTTAGTATTAAATATTCTAAACGATTCAGCTAGAAGAAGACGTTTAAGGGACGGCCAGTTAATTGGTCAAAATATCATAGAATCTGTTAATAATTCTAAAGTTAATTTAGCAAACAAACTTGCGAATGAACTTCAAGGTATCAGGACGGGCAGTATTAGAAGAACAAGAATATATGATGCTGATACTTACATATATGCTCCAGGGAATCTTAGTTTTATAGTTGATCGTTCTGAATTTGATCAATTTGATCCAAGCATTGTTAAGCCTAGTCTTAAAAAGTATATTGGGATAAGAGTACTACATGAAATCGAGGTTGAAGTACCAGCTAATATAGGCACATTTCAAACAGGTGATAAAGAAATCCCACATTTAGATACTAATAATCCAAAAATATTGGCTAAATATAACAATAAATTAAGGGATGAGTATCCTATAAAAAGAAGTAGTATAATCAAAAAATGGCAAGGAAATCTTAGTTTAGTAGACGTAGTTTTTAACCCACTTATAGGGATAAATTCTGTAGAATTAGATAATAGTCTAGCTTCAACTGTTAAGAAAGAATGGGCCTAGTTATATAATCTATTTGACATTTATATTAATAAGTGGTAGAATCGATTTATAACTTAATTTTTTTGTTGGTGGAACAATATTAATTAGTAATAATATTGGAGTTTTATATGACTAATAGTGAATCAACCCCACAAGTAACAGTACCTGCTACAGATATTAAAAAAAGTAACAGATTTTATAACCGTGCTTATTATAAAAATGAAGACGGTACATTTAATAAAAAAAGAACAACTAAAGCAGGTGCAATTGCTCTTGCAGCTGTTGTGGTAGTTGGTGCTCTTTGGGCTCATGAAGCTTCAGACCCTGATAGTAATAATAGTAGTCATCCAATTGCCTCTAAGCTTAATAACTTAAACATATTAAATGGTTGTGTAAATTTACATATATCAAACCCAACCAGTAATTTAAATAAATATGACTCCAGAGGATTTTTCCCTGAGGCATCTAGTCTTGGTATTAAATCATTAGATTCATCTAATATAGCTAATTACGTTTATAATTTTGCAAAAAGCCCACTTGGTGGCACAGCCGATAAAGCAAGTTTAGCTGTTATAGAAGCCGCATTGGTTATCCCTTCTGGCAATAGTTCTGTAATCCCTTCATATAATAGTGGACCCGACACAAATCCAAATTACAATTTATATTATAGTCAAGTGATGAGCGCGTTTAACTCACCTACAAGCGGTAGACAATCAGAAATAAAAGCCTGTAGAGATGACTTAAAGATTATGGTTAATGATGGATTTTACAACTCTGCATATGCTCAAAATAATCAACCAATTTCAGTATTCCAACCATTAAGAGATAAAAACAATAATATCTATGGTTTAAAACCACCAATAACTAAAGGCCAATCAGGTATATTATCAGGAATTGAATTTACTCAAGCATCTTCAACAGGTCATGGATACAATTCATTTTTACTAGATGCCAATGGTGTGCTCTATACTAAAGGTATTAAATCTGTTAATAAGCCAACAGATAGAGGTAATCAACCAAATCACCAAAAATCAAAGCCTACGAGTACTAATGGTGATATTCCTTCAGGTACAGTTCCAGGTACAATCAACAATTATCCTGGTCCTACAACAACAATTAAATCTCCAACTGAGAAAAACCCAACAACTACTATTCCAAGCGGAAAAGGTCCTACTACTACCACTACTGTTTCAGGTGGCAAGCAACCAACTCCTGGTCCAACCACTACCACTACTGTTTCAGGTGGCAAGCAACCAACTCCTGGTCCAACCACTACCACAACTGAAGCTCCAACAACTACTACTACGATACATTATTATCCAACCACCACCACAACTGAAGCTCCAACAACAACAACAACAGTACACAGTCCAACAACAACTACGACTGTCGCACCTACAACCACCACAACTGAAGCTCCAACAACAACTACGACTGTCGCACCTACAACCACCACAACTGGTCCAACTAAACCTACGGGCCCTGGTGTTTGTGATATAAATTTGGGTAATTGTAATAGTTAATAAGGGAATTAGTATTCAATTAAGGGAGAATAATTATGAAAAGTTTAAACATTAAGAGATTTTATCAACTTTCAATTGTCTTTGTAGTCGCTTTATTTACGACAGTAGGGATTTTAAATACACAGGTAAGTGCAGATTGTTATCAATATACTACAACAAAGACTGTAGTTACTTCAGCCACACCTGTTTTTAATAATTTTTGTAACGTTCCATATAGCATAGGGAATGAAGCTAACTTTGTTAGAATTAGACAAGATATAAACGGTAATGTTATGGATAATATCAATAATCCAGCATATAGTAATGGTTTAACTTCAAATTGTGCTACCGGAACAAAATTTGATATTTGGAATTATCTACACAACGATGCATCTCCTAACTATAACCCTGACCTAAATCCTTCTAATCCCTCAGCTGTGGCTCATAATGTTAAAGAAAATTTGTCGGCAAGTTTTGGTCAGAATACTCAATTTAGTTTTTCAGACACAATTACTGCGAGCAATGCCACTACAGTCACTGATTCGACTACATTAAATTGTGGCAACAATAAAGTACAGCTTTCATTGGTACCTGGCAGTGTCCATATTTATTCTCTTCAATATAGTTGGAATTCTTTACCTGACGGTACTATTAATAATGGCCCAGTACAGGTAGGTTCTCCAGCTCTAGGTAGTGGTGATATGTGGGGATGTTGGAATTATAGAATAGTAATTGTTTATCAGGTTGAAGTAACGGCAATTCCAACAGTTACAGTTAACCCTGTCTGTAATCTGATTTCTTTAGAAGCAAACGGTATGGTAGCTAAGTTAGACGATGTATCTTATTCATCTGGCAGTGCAACCGTTACGGGTGTCACGGTCAATTTTGGAGACGGTGCAGCCAATTCGATTATTAAGTTAACACCCGCTCAAGTAGCAGCCTTAAGTGCCACAAACCCATATGTTTATACATATACTAAACCCGGCAATTATACTGTTCAAGCAACTGTTAATTCAAGTTTAGGTGATGTAACAAGTAGTACTTGTACTACAGTTTTAAGCCCAACAACTCCTCCTAGTACCCCTCCAACAACTCCACCTAGTACCCCTCCAACAACTCCACCTACTAAAACGCCAACAACATTAGTAAATACTGGCCCTGGCAGTACTATAGCTTTGTTCTTTGGTTCAACCCTAGTTGGAACATTAGGTTATGGTTGGTTTACTAAAAGATCTAAAGCTTCTCTATAACAGATTATTGACTGACCGTATTAGTTAAGTAGTTTTGTAGATTCGTCTAAAATACTTCTGAAGATATTTGCTGGCATTAAGTGTTGGTGTACTTCCTCAAAATTGTAATCAGGAGGTAATATAAAGTTGTATCTATCTTTTAACTGAGGGTAAATAGTAAAAGCAAGTTGCATAGCCATTCTTGATTCTTTTATTTCACCAACACATTCGAGCGGTTTGGCTGGATCTATGCCAAGTAATTGATTGTAGGTTGCGATAAGTTCATCTGATAATAATAAGTTCTTGCCACTGAATAATTCTTCTAAGTCTTCTCTTTTTAAAAATGGAGTTAAGGCTAGGAAAATAAAGGCACATTTGGGACAAGTACCATCCCAGTAAAGATGGTCAGAATAGTGGGTAAAGGCATTATTACAGGAACTAAAGACTTTTTGGTACTTATTAAATCCAATTTTAGAAAACATTTTAGAAATAGCAACTTCACTAAATGGTCTGAGGGCTGAATAATATTTAATATTTTCGCCTGTAGTTCTTAATGATTGATTTTGCCAATCACTTTCAAACTCGATAGATTTTGAATATTGATGATTTATATCTACACCTTGATAATTTAGGGTTGGTTCATTAGCTGAATTTTCATTAGAGACAATAATATCTGAGTTATTGGATAATACTCCAATTAAGCTACCAACAGCAGCTAGAATAGCTGAAATTGGTATATGACCATTGTATAGTTCGGTGTCCTTATTTAATTCTATTAATTGTTTATCCCAATTTCGCTCAACATAATAAAAAGGTAAGTTAATTTTATCTATTAGAGGCTTTAGTTTTTCTAAGTTATTAACACTCCAAATTGCTAAGTTTTTATTTTGTTTTTTAAGTAACTCAACAGTTACCAATGAATCCTTACCGCCACCAATTCCAATTAATAATTTTTGACCATCAACTGATTTATTTATAGGAATATTTGCAACAGAATTTGCCGGAAAATTAATTTCAAAATTAGGATCAAGATTATTAATATAAAAGAATTCACCTAAACCTTTTTGGTAAGTTTTATTTAAAAATTTTGCGCTATCTGAGTTAATAGATCCATTTTTAACTATAATTTTAGCAAATGGGTATAGTTTGAAATATGATATACCGGCTAGAAAAAATAGATTTTGAATTGCAGCGTCTAGTAGTAGTTTATCGAAGTTAGAAATTTCAAAATCAAAAAAATATCTTTCAGAAAAATTAATTTTTTGATCGAATGAATAATTTAGAATTAGTTCTTTTGTTTCTTTATTGAATTGATAATTTTCAAATATAAATTCTTGGTATTTCATAAACTCTCAACAGTTTCTTTAAAAATTAAACCTCGTTCTTCAAAGTCTTTAAACATATCAAAACTCGGGAAACCGGGTGATAGAACAATTGCTTGGCCTGGTTTAGCTATATTAATCGCATAATTAACAATTTCAGTCATCCTTTTTGATTCTAAAATAGTAAAGTCATAATAACTACTTTTTTCAAGCTCAGACGCAACTCTATTTGCGCTTTGGCCGATTAAAAGTATTTTTTCTATAGTATCTTTGTTCTCAACTATTTTAGTTACAAAATTATTGAGTGGTAACATACGATCATAACCACCTACAATTAAAACTTTTTTATGATTAATTGCTTCAACAGCTGCAATAGTAGCATCGCTAACCGAAGCAAATGAATCATTATAAAAGTCTATGTCTTTATAATGCCTTATAAGTTCAATACGGTGCGGTAGAGAACTAAAACTTAGTAGTGTTGATTTGATTGCGTCAATGTCTTTGGTTATTTGCCAAACAACCGTTATGGCTGCACAGACATTCTCTAAATTGTGTTTGCCTGGTAGTTTTAAATCTTTAATGTGACAAATATTTTGATTATCGATTTTGATTATTTCATTTTCAATTATGGCACCTGGAGATTTAAAATAGGGGATTTTTTGAGCTTGTCCAGCATCGACAATTTCTTTTGATAATTCGTTATCATTAAAATAAATAGCTATGTCATCAGTAGTTTGGTACTTAAAAAGCTGTTTTTTGGAGTTAATATAGTCTTCTAGACTTTTATGCCAATCTAAATGTTCTGCTACAACCATTAAACAAACACTAATATGAGGTGAATATTTTAAATCAATAAGTTGAAAATTAGCAAGCTCTAAAACTACATAATCATCTTCTTTGATATCGTTATTCAATAAGTCTAAAGGAGGTATCCCAATATTACCGCCTAAGTGAACTCTTTTGCCACTTTTTTCTAACATCCTAGCGATTAAAGTAGAGGTAGTTCCTTTACCTTTCGTGCCAGTTACACCAATAATATTTTTCGTTGGGCAAACTCGAAAAAATTCATTTGTGTTTGAGGTAACTTTGTTTAATATATCTGATTGATTAGATTTCACAATATCTAGTGGATATAGTTTTGGAGACCGGATTAATAAATCAAATTGGTCTAAATCATTTAGGTAATTTTCTCCGGTTTTTACTACTACATTGTTTGAAGGGTTTGCTATATTAAACTGATCTCTAATTTCGATTTGGTTATTTTCTTTCCAATAATTGTAAGAAGAAATACCTTGTCGACCATACCCAAGAATAGCTATTTTCATGCTTGTAATTATAACAGATTAACTCACGTAAATTCATGCTATAAATATGTGGATAAACATCTAGCAAATATTATGAATTTATGATATGATTTATGTAAAGTTTATCCGAGCAAAGACTGATCGCTCTAAAAAATTTAGTCCTAAATGAACTTCTTTAAAATAACACTTTAGGGAGTTCATTTTTTTAAATTTGATATGATATACTTTGTTGGATAGAATACAGATTATGGTCCCATCGTCTAGCGGTTAGGACACCAGGTTTTCATCCTGGAAACAGGGGTTCGATTCCCCTTGGGATCACCAGATATTGACATAATAATACTATTTTGATACTATTCTAGTATTATGACTATAAAACTACAAATTCCAATTGACCAAGACGTTCGTGAACGTCTTGAACAAAGAGCCCGTACCCTTGGGTTTGATTCTGCCCAGGCGTATATTCGTGTGTGGGCTAAGGCAGAAGCCGATGGTCGTACGCTAGACTTTGATGTTAGCAGAGTTATTCTTAGTCCTGAAGCAGATAAAAGGTATTTGAAAATGATTTCTGAACTTGATTCTGAAAAGAATTCTGGTACTGTCAAATCGTTTACAACTGTCGATGAGTTCATGAAGGGTATTAAATAGTGAAGCCAATTAGGCGTCACCGTATATTTGAAAAACATTTTCGTAGTAGAATTTTACCTAATAAAAAGTTGGTAAACCAATTTGAAATTAGATTAGCTTTATTCATGTATGGAGTAAGAAGCTATCCCTTGGATGATCACCCTTTAGGCGGTAGTATGCAGGGTTTGCGGGCATACTCTTTGGGTGGTGATCTAAGAGTTGTATACAGAGAGACTGAGGAATTCTATGAATTCCTAGACGTAGGTTCTCATAATCAAGTGTATTAATTCGATTGACACCTAAGCAACTCTAAGAATATTATACATTCAGCATTCCAAGTTTTTCATGTAGACTCAAGAGACTTGGATATAAAGTGTTCCAGACTAGGGACGTTGAGCTCACCGATATATTTATGCTTATTTGTTAACAACTGAATTAAAGTCTCTGTTATTATGTATATATGTTAATTACCATTAATGACCTGCCGTCTATTCGTAAACAACACTCTACTCAGAAGTTAGTATTAACAAGTGGAACCTTTGACCTTATCCACATAGGTCATCTTAACTTTCTTGAAAATGCGAAAAAATACGGCGACATATTAGTAGTTCTTATGAGTGGCGACAATCGAGTGCGAGCACGAAAGGGAGCGACTAGACCTATTATTAATGAAACTGAACGGGCACGGATACTTGATGCCTTGAAAGTAGTAGATTATGTATTTATTGACCCTTCAATGTTAGGCCCAAATGAGACTGACTCTATACATGCAGAAATAATTAAGCTGTTACAGCCAGACTATTATGTTACTGATGGCCCTGACCCTCGTTTTATAGAACTAGTAGATAAATCTAAATTTATAATAATCGACAGGAATGACGCTAGTGAACAGAAGTCTACAACTGAAATAATTGAACATATCGTAAATATTAGTAAATAACTACGGTTCCGCTCTTCACTGGAATCCTATTTAACTGATACGTATCTCTCAATAAGTCATGCCAGTCATTAATCTTTCTAAGGATATGGTTCTAATTCGAGGTGAGGTGGTTCACTATTATGCTTATGCTTTAGTATGATATTATATTTACAATATGATAAAAAAACACATTTCTGATAACGGATTTACATTAATAGAAGCATTACTCACAATAATTACACTGGTACTTATTGGTTTTGTTGGTTGGTATGTTTATCACTCTAATCATAAAACAACACAAAACAATACATCATCTACGACCGCAACGGCGAGCGAAACTGCTCTTTCGATTCCTGAGCTTGGAGTCTCTATGTTATTACCAAGTAGTTTAAAAGATGTTTCCTATACAAATGGTACTTATACATCAGCTGTCAATGGCACGACTCAGCCCGAAGTTTATATGATTAGCCCAAGCTATAAGCAACTTGTCGAACAAGACTGTTCTAATAGTATAACTAACCCTGCTGGATACAGCTTCGAAACTATTGGTAAGGACACGGGTACTTATCCGACTAATGCAGGGCCATCTAATTCAGACGGACCTCTCTTGAAGCAATTTAGTAATTTTTATATAACAATAAGTGGTCCAAATCAAGGAAGTCCTTGTTCTGGTCTTACGTCAACCCAGCAACAACAGCTTTTTTCTGCAGATAAGTCTTTAGCTAATTCGTTTTACAATGCTGCAAAGAACACAACTTTAATACAGTAAGTTTAAAAACGTACATACTAACTGGTTCCACTCTACGCTGGAATCCTACTTAACGGATATACGCCTCTCAGTAGGTCATGCCATTCATTAATCTCTCTAAGAATATGATTCCAATTCGAATTTAAGTGTTTCACCATTGTAAAGTTGTAGCAGAAATATATTTTAAATTTCGTTATTTTTTTTAATAAATTTCTTGAAGTAAATATTGTGTAATGTAACTTAAGGTTAATTCGTATTAGCTAAGATTGATAAATTATTTCCTCACCTTCATCATTAGGTTCTTCAAATCTTTTGATGGATCTACGCAACATCTTTTTACTAACAGGAAAGGCATTTGCGTCAGTCCGTTTATTTCTTTCAGTTAACCTAGTCAATAATAATTCTGGACTTGCTTTAAGGTAAATAAGTTTCCACTTACCACCATTATCTTCAATAAGTTTTTTGTAGTAATTACGACTCTCTCGCCGCCAGAAGCCATAATCCAATACTACCGATTGTTTTTGCCTAATCACATCGACAAGTTTTTTATCAAGTTTCACTTTGGCTGTTCGGTAGAGATCTAAATATACTTTTTCAGGAAAATTAGTAATTGCACGGCCATATATACTGTAAATATACTCATCAAGCGAAAACTTATAAAAACCATTTTTTTCAAGTTTTTTAGCATAGGTGCTTTTACCTGATCCTCCGAGTCCGCAAAGCAAATATACAAGAGGTTTCATACATATATTATATAAGGCAATGACTCTAAATAATATTAAATACAATTCACTATGGGGTATTATTTCAAATAAAAAAGAGCTATATATCGATTGGTCCAAGGTTAGCTATCTAGAACTGAGTTTATTTTGATTAAAATAGCTGAAATATTAAGTTGCCAAGTATAAATATCAATAATATTCCAACACTACCTATTATAAATCCAATAACACTCAGTAGGATATCTTTAAAAATTAAGCCAAGAGACAATATGACTACGCCTAAAGACGGCAGTGTATCTAGCCCGGAAAATGGTGGAGCTAAAAATGCAAAGACTACAAATAGTAATATGACTATTCCAATAACTCTAGGGTATATGGTATTATTTTGAATTTTATTTAGTCTTGGTCTTGAGAATTTTTCAAACCAGTTGATAATTTTTAAGAATTTAGGTAGAACTGATGATTGTAAGCTAGCTGGCGTAGTTTTATTTAGCCATCTCTTAGGTAACCAGACAGTTTTTCTGCCAATTATTAGTTCGAAAGCTAGTTGCATGGCGATAATTTCAAAAATGTGAGTTACTCCGCCAGTTGGCAATGGTAATGCTGGCAATGCTAGCAATAACAGAAATAAAACTGCAAAACTTTTGTCGGCAAAAATATCAATCAATTCCTGTAGAGTTTTTTGTTTCTTGCTAGCAAGGAATTTTTCAAGTTCTTGATTAAATGTAGGCATTTCTTTAAGTATAGTCTCTTATTCTATTGTATGAAAAAATAATATAATATAAGAACCCACTGATATAATGAAAAAATGGATTACTCAGTAAAAATTAAAAATCTAACAGTTACTCTTGGAAATGATTTTAAAGCTCTAAAAAATATTAATCTTGAATTACCTATTGGCAAAACCATTGGCTTTATAGGTCCTTCTGGCGCTGGAAAGACTACCTTAATAAGAGCTATAGTTGGATCTCTAAAAATAAACTCAGGTGAAGTAAGGGTTTTTAATTTGGCTGCAGGTTCAGCCTTATTAAGAGAACAGATTAGTTATATGACCCAAGAGTTATCGGTTTATTCGGATTTGACCGTAAAAGAAAATCTAAAATATTTTATTACAATGGCCAGTCAACCGGCCCAAGATAAAAGAAAAATATTAAAAGATGTACTCGACTTAGTAGATATGCCAGATAAATCAGACGTTTTAGTAAGAAATCTTTCAACCGGTCAAAAACAAAGAGTATCCTTAGCGATATCACTTATTGGTTCCCCTAAATTGATAGTATTAGATGAACCTACTGTTGGACTAGATCCTGTTTTAAGAAAAAAACTTTGGCATTTATTTAATCAACTAGCTGCACAGGGCGCCACTTTGATTATTTCAAGCCATTCTATGGACGAAGCTGAAAAATGTGATGACTTGGTATTAATTCGTAATGGAAAATTGATTACTCACAGTTCGCCAAAGGAAATATTACGAACTACTAATAGTGAGACTATAGAAGAAAGTTTTTTGAAATTAGTTGGAGATAAAGAATGAGTATTAAAAAAACCTTTGCAACTTCCAAGAGAGTTATTAGCCAGCTTCGTCATGATCGTAGAACATTAGCCTTAGTATTTATAGTCCCGCCAATTCTTCTAGTTATTCTTAAGTATGTTTTCAATAGTGAATCTAATGTTTTTAATAGTATTGCGCCGATGTTACTAGGAATATTTCCAATGATTATGATGTTTTTGATAACGTCCATAGTGACACTAAGAGAACGTTCCAGTGGAACTTTAAATAGACTAATGACAATGCCAATATCTAAAACTGATTTTATCTTTGGTTATGCAATTGCATTTTCCATTTTAGGTTTTTTTCAAGCTTTGGTTTCTGGTGGGGTGATGCTTGTAATACTGCACGTAACAGTGCTGGGTGGGACTATACCCACAATGTTCGTAGCTGTTTTAGCATCATTTTTAGGTACTGCTTTAGGCTTATTTTCAAGTGCCTTTGCTAGAAGTGAGTTTCAAGCTATCCAATTCTTACCAGCATTCATTTTTCCTCAATTATTAGTTTGCGGATTATTTGTAGCAAGAACAGAAATGGCAAAACCTTTACAATGGTTTGCCGACATCATGCCTTTAACTTATAGTGTCCAAGCAATGAATCAGGTAACATTTAATTCTACTTGGACAACCACTCTTAGCCGAGACTTAATTATCGTAGCCAGCTTTGCTGTTATTGTTTTAATTCTTGGTTCTGCAACAATTAGAAGACAAGAATAAAAATCTATTTAGGATAATCCTGTAGTTTTCGAATTAGTTAGTGTTAAGATATTATTTATGGGTTCATTACTAGATTTCATTAGTTTATGTAATCATTCAATTCAAGAAGTTAAAGTAGGTCAATTAAGTCAGATTGAAGCTGCAAATAAAATAGCATATTTTGATTTTCAAGATGAATTAGTAATCCATCCTATGATTTCAGAAATTTGTTCTATTGCCTATGAATTATCTGAGATGTATTTATCTAAAGATGATGTGAAATTTAATTGGGAACAATTAGTTAGTACTTTAAAATCATACACTGATCATAAATGGTATTCAACGACATGGATGCTTTATTTGGTATATGGTAAGTTTGAGCAAGAAAAACTAATTGAAAGTTTCAATGTAGTCATAAGAAGACGAAATGGAAAGACAATAATTGAATCGGCTTTGGAAGTATTAAGAAAGAATATTGAAGCTGTATCTTTAAAAATTAATCCTGATCAGACAGATGAGTGGTATTTGAGAAATTTGAAAGAAATTATGCCAGGAATAGTTAACAAAAATAAACTTTTAGATACTGAAATTTATGCGTATCAATTAAAATAATTAATCAAATTAAGTTTAAAAAATTGAGCCAAAAATCTTAAATGGAATATTTTATGTATTTATTTGTTATGATTTAAATATGTCATTATTCCCCGAAAAATTAAGAATAGGCGATGAGATTAGAGTTATTAGTCCCTCACGTTCAATGTCGATTATCAGTAAAGATGTCAGAAAAATTGCCAATGATCGTTTTGAGCAGATTGGCTTAAAATTAAGTTTTTCAAAAAACGTCGATTCAGTCGATAAATTTTATTCAAGTTCGGTTGAAAACAGGATATCTGATTTTGAAGATGCTTTTTCTGATACAAATGTTAAAGCAATTTTAACTTCGATTGGTGGTTTTAATTCAAATCAATTATTAGATCAGATAAAATGGCAAATTATAAAAAATAATCCGAAAATATTTTGTGGTTTTTCCGATATTACATTATTGTCTAATGCGATTTTGGCTAAAACAGATTTAGTAACTTATTCTGGCCCACATTATTCCTCTTTCGGAATGGATAAATACTTTGACTATAGTTTAAATTATTTTAAAGATTGCTTAATGTCAGACGAGCCATTTAATGTTTATCCAAGTGAATACTGGACTGATGATCAATGGTTTTTAGATCAAACAAAAAGAGATTCAATTAAGAATGATGGCTGGCAGGTGATTCATCAGGGTGAATTTGAAGGTAAAATTATTGGTGGGAACCTTTCAACATTAAATATGCTGAAAGGTACTAGTTTTATGCCAGACATAAAAGGCGCAATTATGTTTATTGAAGATGATGAAGAATCTTTAAGTCAACATTTTGACCGAAGTTTGGTTTCACTCATTTTACATCCAGATTTTAGTAAAGTAAAAGGTTTAGTTATTGGTCGATTTCAAAAATCTAGTAAAATCTCCAGTGAAATATTAGCAGATATTATTGAATCAAAAAGAGAATTAAAAAATTTGCCTATCATCGCAAATGTTGATTTTGGCCACAGCAGCCCTATTATTACTTTTCCGATTGGCGGTGAAGCTCAAGTTATTGCAGGTAATAATTCATCGATTAAGATAGTTAAACATTAAAAAAATGATTTTTTTATGATTAAAATTAAATATAAACTACAAAAAAATAGTATAAAGTTTGTTTCGATATTATTCATATTTTGTATAACAGTTAGTACCGTAAGAGCCTTAGCCTTATCGACTGCACCGAGTAATCATAATGCAAACTACAATGTTACTACTAAAAATCAGACTTCAATAATCCCTAATCAATTAATCCTAAATAGTTCTCAATTAAAAAATTGCTTATTCTATCAATCTTCGATCGTTCAGCTCATTAACAATATCGATACAAGAGTCCAGAATCAAATTTCATTATTTTCAACAACTTCTCTTAGAGTAGACAGTTTCTATAATCTACAGGGAAAGAAACTGTCGAATTATCCTGATTTGATTGATGCAATTAGTGCTTCTCAAGCTAAAGTAAATGGAGATTTTGAAAACTTAAAGTCGTTCAGTAATTTTAGTTGCAAGATGAATAATCCAACACTTGCTATCAAAAACTTTCAAAATATTTTAAAAAATCAAATAGAGGACATGTCTATTTATAGGACTAATATTGATAATTTTATTATCGCCCTAGAAAATATTAATAATATAGTTATATCTACTAATAAATAATGATGAAAAAGTATATTAATATAAAAAAAGCACCGATAATCGTTGTTATTATTTTAGTTATTGGGATTATTATTTGGCAGTTAAACTTTTTTAAATCAAAAAATGGCTTAATGAATAATTATAAATCACCTACAGTTAATGTTTTGCAGCCAGTTAAAATTAATTCAGCAGCAGATTTAAACTCAGCGCTAAAATCAATCAATCAAACAAATTTAGATTCAAATATTATTGATAATAAACAGTTGAATTTATTGTTAGAGAAGTTTTAAGGGTAATTTCTTCGACTAGGTTTTCTCTTAATAGTCTTTGGCTTATTGCCCCTGGCACTTGTTATTGGAATAATACTGGCTGGTTTAGGTTGAGCAAAATCATAAAAAATTTCAAGAGCTCTCAGAACTAAATCACTCTCAGAAATCCCTGTCTCTTGGTGTTTTTTAATTTCTTCTAAAAATTTAATAGCAATTAATGTATCTTGGGTTACGGGATCAACTAATTGATTAGATAAATTATAAATTGGTTTTGGGACCAAGAAACTTAATAATTGATTTTGATTTATTTCAATTCCATCAGCCATTGCTTACCTCTTTGAATATTGAGGTTGTATTATAGCTAAAAATCATTGCAAAGTTCAAACAAAATATGTTGTAAAATATTTTCTAGAATAATATGAAAGTTCTATTTATTTTTAAATAATTTTTCAAATAGTTCTATGTCTTTTTTGTTTGTAAATATTAGACTAATAATAATTGTTTTGGTTTTTTGATTTATTTTCTCTAAATTTAACTTTATTTTTTTATCAGAAATATAATCTTCAATTTTCCCCAAATCTTCAAACGTATTTAAAGTATAGTATTTTTTTAAATCTTGGAATATTAGGGCATGCTCAACTATTTCTTTATAACGGTTAACATCATTATTGCCGCCACTAATAACACAGACTATATTTTTATTTTTGATTTGATCTGAAATTAAATCTAGACAAGCAACGCTTAATGCGCCAGCAGGTTCGGTGATTATTCCTTCTTCATGATAAAGGTCTAGAATCTCTTGGCTAAGTTTTCCATTTGATACAACGATTATTTTTTCTATATTATTTTTCGTAATATCAAAAGTCTTTTTACCAACTAATTTTACAGCTGCACCATCAACAAAAGTATCAATATCATTTAGGATTGTCACCCTATCTTGATTAATAGAGTGTTTCATAGCGGCGGCAGCTTCTGGTTCGACGCCGATAATTTTAGTTTTTGGGCTTTTAATTTTAATGTAACTAATTACACCGGCAATTAAACCTCCACCACCGATTGGTACAATTATATAATCAATCGGAAAATTAGCTTGGTCCAATATCTCTTTTGCTACAGTAGCTTGCCCGGCTATTATTAAATCATCATCAAATGGTGGGATAAAAGTAGTGTTAGTTTTTTCTGATAATAAAAGAGCTGCTTCTTTGGATTCATCAAAATTATTTCCTACTAGCTGAATATTCACATAATCACCACCAAATTTCTTAACTTTATTTATTTTTTGTGTTTGAGTATCTTTTGGCATAAATATAGTGGCAGAAATTTTTAATTCATTGGCACTATAAGCTACACCTTGAGCATGATTACCGGCACTTGCTGTTATAATTCCATTTTGTTTTTGTTTGTCGGTAAGTTGACTAATAAGATTATAGGCTCCTCTTATTTTATAAGATCTAACAACTTGTTGGTCCTCACGTTTAAAATAAATATTGGACTGATATTTTTCAGATAATCTGATATTTTTTTCAAAATTAGTCTTTGTAACAATATTTTTTAATCTCTGACTAGCAGACTCAATCATTTCAATACTAATGAGATTATTAGAATTCATGGCTATTTAACTATTAATTGTATCTAATTATTTTATTTAGTTCTAATTATATTTTTGTTATCATGAAACTATGTCAGAAATTAAATCTAATGTTAACGTTGTTCATCCTAAAGATTTATTAAATAAAAAAAAGAAAAACAGAATAATATTATTCAATAATCACTTAGCACTCAAAATCACTAATATGGTTGGATCAATGTGGAGCGCCTACATATTCGCCTTATTATCTTTGATGTCTTTACCAGCTATATTGGTATTAATATCTCCTAATCTGAGACATAATTTCCCTCATTGGATAATCGCAACCTCCGTTATTACTTTAATTGCTTGGATTTCACAAAACTTCTTACAGTTAGTTCTTTTACCGGTAATTATGGTAGGACAGAATGTTATACAAGGGCAGCAGGAAGCTAAGGCTGAGACAGACCATAAAACGTTGACCTATTTGGCTAATTTGCAAGAAGAGCAAATGGTTGAACTTAAAAATCAAAGTGATATTTTACAAGAATTAAGAAATCGACTAGAAAAGTAATTTAGTTAAACTGATTTGCAATTTAGTGATTGTTTAAAGATAATTTAGTTAAAGATATGTTTAAAAAGACTTTATATATTGTGTTAGTTTTAATTGTGGTTAGTGCAATTGTTATTTTATCTAATTCAAAATTTTTAAATTATAAGCCAAGTCAAAATTCAAAAATCCAAATAGTGGCGGCAGAAAATTTTTGGGGTAGTTTAGTAAATCAAATAGGTGGTAATCAGGTAAGTGTGACTAGTTTAGTGAATGATCCGAACGCTGATCCACATCAGTATGAAGTTAATTCATTGACCGCAAAATTATTTGCTAAGGCAAATTATGTCATAGTAAACGGGGCTGGTTATGATAATTGGGCTACTAGCATTATTAATGCCAATCCAAGCTCTAATCGAATTGTCTTGAATGTTGCAAATCTATTAAATAAAAAGAATGGTGATAATCCTCATTTTTGGTACAATCCGAATTATGTTAACAGAGTAGTTTTAAGTATAAAAAATGATTTAGTAAAAATAAAACCGAAACAGTCTAGTTATTTTAATAATAATTATCAGGCTTTAGTTACAAAGTTAGCTGTTTATCAAAATAATCTAGCCTATATAAAGAAAAACTTTTCTGGCGTTAATGTTGCATCAACTGAAGATATATTTGTCTATCTAGCTCAGGCCAGTGGTCTTAATTTAATATCACCACCAGATTTTATGCAAGCAGTGGCAAATGGAAATGATCCTTCGGCAAGCAGTATTGTTACTTTTGAAAATCAATTAAAATCCAATCAGGTGAAGTTGTTAGTCTATAATTCTCAGACAGTTAATCCAATTACCGAATCAATAAAAAATATTGCCAGAGCCAATAACATTCCAGTAATTGCAATTAGTGAAACAATTGAACCAACAAATCTATCTTTCGAGGATTGGATGAATCAACAGATCGTTAATATAAAGAATAATTTATAAAATGCAAGACAAAATATTAATATCTGCTAAAAATTTAGGGTCATCTTATAAAGATAAAGTTATCTGGCAAGATGCTAATTTCGAAATTAAAGCTGGTGAGTTTATTGTTTTATTGGGTCCGAATGGGGCCGGGAAAACAACATTATTTAAATTGTTCTTAGGATTATTAAAACCAAGTAGTGGAGAATTGAGTATTTTCGGACAGCCACCTAAAAGAGGCAACTCTTTAATTAGTTATTTCCCTCAAAAAAGACAGATTGATACGGATCTTCGATTAAATTCAATTGAATATGTAAAACTAGTTTTGTCAGGTAATAAGTTCGGGTTTAATTTGTTTAAAAAATCAAATAAAGAAAATGAAAAAGCCTTAAGCGCACTTAAGTTGGTTGATGGTGAAAAATTTGCCTATAGACCATTAAATCATTTATCTGGCGGGGAACAACAAAAAATATTTTTAGCTCAAGCGTTAGTTCAAAGTCCTAAAATAATTTTACTGGATGAGCCCTTAGCCAACTTAGATATCAAAAGAGAAACTGAAATGATACAATTGATAAAATCAATTTCGAAAGAAAAAAATATAGCTGTTGTACTGATCGCTCATGACGTAAATCCGTTACTAAAAGTCATGGATAGGATAATATATATTGCCAATAAAAAAGTTGCCTCAGGATTACCCAGTGAGGTTATTACATCAGAAAAATTAACTGAACTTTATGGTTCTAGAGTTGAAGTTCTAAAGAGTTCATCAGGTCAAATTGCTGTATTAGGGTTGGAAGGGGCATCGCACCATGAACATATCTAATCTGGCTAGTTTTAGTTTTAATCTGATCTATGATTTTAGAGATATTTGGCAATATCAATTTATGAGGAGTGCATTTCAAGCAGGTACAATCATTGCTGTAGTTGCAGCAATTGTAGGTTATTTTGTAATAATTCGTCGTTTGTCTTTTGCAGGACATGCCTTGTCGCATATTGGTTTCGCTGGAGCTGCTGGGGCAGCTTTAATAAGCGTAAATCCTTTGATTGGATTATTAAGTTTTACGGTCTCTGGTGGCTTTTTTATGGCATTACTCGGCAAGAAAGCTGCTAGTAGAGATGTACAAATAGGTATTGTTTTAGCTTTCATGTTAGGGCTGGGTATACTTTTTATTAATCTTTATAAAGGCTATGCCACTGAGGCATATTCTATTTTATTTGGACAAATATTAGGTATTAGCTTGAGTAGTGTTAAGATAACTCTTTATGTCAGCTTGTTGATTTTATTGGTAGTAGCTATCTATTATAGAAAATTATTGTTTACTACTTTAGATGAAGAAGTCGCTGAAGCTAAAGGCGTATCCTTACTACAACTAAATATAATCATAATGCTGTTAATTGCATTTGCAGTTTCTGTATCAGTTCAAATAGTTGGGGTTTTATTAATTTTTTCATTACTGATTACACCGCCAGCTATTGCTCAGAGATTAACTCGAACACCTTTTAAAGGCATGGTAGTTGCGGTTATTATAGGACTAATAACTACTTGGTTAGGCTTATTTATTGGATTTTATTCACCTTACCCAGTTAGTTTTTTTATAACTTCAATCGCGTTTTTACTATATATATCAGTTCGTATATATCAAAAGATATTCTAGTAGTTATTAAATCACTATGTTATTGTTATAATTTTTCTTTTTTTATATCTAACTTTATTAAATCATTTGAAAGTTTTATACTTAATATTAATTAATCAATAATTTAAAGGGTGGTGGATGTTTTTTAAAAAAACTATTGAAGATATTGATCTAGAAGGTAAAACTGTTTTACTTAGGGCAGATTATAATGTACCCCTTTCAGGAGATAAAATACTGGATGACTATAGAATTAAACAATCTTTACCAACTATAAATTATTTACTCGAGAAGAATGTTAGACTTATTATTTGTTCTCATTTAGGTCGTCCTGATGGCCAAAAAAAATTAGAATATAGTTTGTTCCCAGTTGCCAAAAGATTACAGAAATTAATCAAAAAAGATGTTGAATTTGCCACAGATTGTATAGGCGAAGAGGCTGAAAGAGCACTTTCTAAGATTACAAATGGCCAAATTCTTTTATTAGAAAATTTAAGATTTCATCCCGGCGAAGAAGCAAACTCAACCGAATTCGCTCAGAAACTGGCTTCGTTAGCTGATATTTTTGTTCAGGATGGATTTGGCGTAGTCCATCGAGCTCACGCTTCCACAGAAGCTATTACACATCTACTGCCAAGTGTTGCTGGTTTTTTGTTAAAGAAAGAGGTTGATACCATTACTAGCGTAATGTCTGAGCCTAAAAGACCTTTAATGGCTGTAGTTGGTGGTGCTAAGATTGCCGACAAAATCGATATTTTACATCGTTTTATAGAATTAGCCGACCAAGTTGTCATTGGTGGTGCTATGGCCAATACCTTTTTACATAGCCAGGGAATTAAAGTAGGTAAAAGTTTATATGATAAGGGTGAATTAGGGATTGCTCGAGATATAATTAGAAAAGCAGCTCAACAATCTAAGAATAGAAAATTTTCATTTATATTACCTTATGATGTTATTGTTTCTAAAAGAATTGACCAAAAATCACCTATTCGAGTCATTGATCTAGTAGCGCATAGCTTAGCTGAAATTGAAAATTATCCAAAAAGACCACCTAAAACATCGGTTAGTGTTGCTGAAGATGACATAATTTTAGACATCGGTCCGTTTACTGCGGCGTTTATTGCTGGTAATATGCAATCAATCGAGACTGTAATTTGGAATGGGACACTTGGAGTGACAGAAGTTAAAAGTTTGTTGACAGGAATTGGACCTTATTCTCATGGCACTAATATATTAGTAAGATCAATCGTTGGAGAATTTGGGCATCGACCATTCTCACTAGTTGGTGGCGGAGATACAGTTAGTTATTTAACGGAAAATAATTTGCTTAATTTATTTGACCATGTTTCAACCGGGGGTGGTGCTAGCTTAGAATTAATGGCAGGCCGCAAACTTCCTGGTATCGAGGCCCTAGAGAATAAGTAGCTTATTAAAATACTTATGGTAATATTTAGAGTAAGATGGTAAACAAAAAAACGTTAGTTGTAGGTAACTGGAAAATGAACTTATCGGTTGATCAAGCTTCAATTTTAGTTCATCATTTGGATAAACAAATCAATAATCATCATAATTTAGAAATTGTTTTGGCACCAAGTTTTCTATCACTTCAATCTTTGAGAGTTGAAATTAATCATACGAAGTTTAAATTAGCCTCCCAGAATGGCTATTTTGTTGATGAAGGCGCTTATACTGGCGAGGTTTCGTATTCAATGCAAAAACATTTAGTTGACTATGCTATTATTGGACACTCGGCTCGTCGAATATATTTTCATGAAAGTCATGAAGAAATTAGAGATAAAATTAAAGCAGCAGTTAGAAACTCTATTACACCGATTTTATGTATTGGTGAAACTAAACAAGAAAGATTAAATAGTGAAACTAATCATATTTTACATGATCAGCTAACCTCAGCAATTTATAACTTAACTTCTGATGAAGTAGCAAATTTAGTTGTGGCCTATGAACCAGTTTGGGCTATTTCTACCTTTGACGGTGAAGTATCTAAACCAGATGATATGCAGAAAGCCCTCCACTTCATTAGAAACCAAATAAGTGATCTCTATGGGGAAGAACTAGCTAATGAAGTGAGATTATTATATGGTGGCACTGTTGATGATCTGAATATATTATCGTATATTTCTCTACCTGATTGTGATGGTGTTTTGGTTGGTGGTGCCAGTTTAAATTACCAGAAATTCTCAACGATTGTTTCGAAAACTTATAATTTTATTTTAACTAAGGGTAAATAACTATGGTTGATATAGTGGACGATAAACCTTCTCTAAAAGATGATGTATCGTCAATTAATAAAAAAATAACTAGCCCTAATTCGAAAAACGTTATTACGGTTAATAAGTCATTAGTTAAAGATAATATAATTTTGAATGAGGATAAGAATAAAGTAGAATCTTTAAATCATAAAATAGTTATTGCTCCAATTTCAGATGATTTACACATAGATGAAATTAATAAAGTTGAAAATATTGACAATAGTGAGGATTCCAAGCCTACTGAAATAGCCAAACCACTAGAAACAACTAGCTTGCCTAATAATGATAACCTTAGTAAAGATTTAAACTCTGTTTCTAGTAAAGAACCAGAATCGGAAGATATTAGTGAGGAAAATAAGAAAAAAAATGAGATTGAAGCCAAAAAAACTTTATCAAAGAAATATGAGTCTTTAATTGAATCAAAGAAATATTTTTTACCAATTAATGTTATCGCCAAGAAAAAAACGAAAAAATTTGTCATTATAAGTTTAATTTTAATTCTATTACTTATCTTAGTTTGGATAGATATATCTCTAGATGCGGGAATTATTAAATTAGGTGGCATAAAACCAGTTACTCATTTTTTCAAATAAAGAGTTATTAACTGATATTTTTGATAAACTATATAGGTGGAAAATGATTTATTAATTGGACTAAATACTGAGCAGGAAAAAGCTGTTAGGGTTGTTAGTGGTCCTATTCTGATTCAAGCTGGCGCAGGTAGTGGAAAAACTAAAACTCTAACACATAAAATAGCCTATTTATTGGCAAATAACTTAGCGACCGAGAGTAGTATTTTGGCCGTAACATTTACCAATAAGGCTGCTGGTGAAATGAGACAAAGAGTTGCCGACCTACTTCATAGAAATAATCACAAGAACTATTTCATGCCATTTATGGGTACTTTCCATAGTATATGCGTCAAGATATTACGAAAAGATGGTGATTATATCGGTGTCCCAAGTACATTTATAATAATCGATGAGACGGATAAAAAATCTATCATTAAGAGATTATTAAAACAACAGTTAATTGACGATAAGCTATATTCACCGAGTACAATCTCATCCATTATTTCGAATTATAAAAATGAATTAGAAAATAATATAGACAAATCATTTTCGCCAACTGAAAAAGTAGCCAGCCAAATTTACCCGTTATACCAATTATCTTTGAAAGAGGCATCAGCGCTTGATTTTGATGACTTGATTTTAAAAACCGTTCAACTCTTTCGAAATAATGAAGAGATTAGGCAGAAATGGATAAATCAATTTAGCCACATTCTGATTGATGAATACCAGGATACAAATCTAGCTCAGTACGAACTTATTAAATTACTAATTAATCCGATGCAAAATATTGTTGTAGTAGGTGATGATTGGCAAAGTATTTATAGTTGGAGGGGTGCAAATTATAAAAACATCTTAAATTTTGAAAATGATTTTAAAAATTGTGTAGTTATAAAACTAGAGCAGAACTATCGGTCATCACAGCCAATTCTTGATGTGGCCCATAATGTTATTACTAAAAATAAACAAAGATCTGACAAAAAACTTTGGACTGAAGATAAAAATGGAACACCTGTTCAAGTTATACAAGCCTTTAATGAGAGAAGTGAAGCTGAAACTGTAATCAATGTTATTAAAAATTCAATTTATAAGAATGGTATAAATTACCGTGATTGTGCTGTTCTGTATAGGACTAATGCTCAAAGTCGTGTACTTGAAGAAACTTTTTTAAGATATGGTATGCCTTATCAAATAGTTGGAGGCGTCAGATTCTATGACCGAAAAGAAATAAAAGATATTGTTGCTTATCTTAGATTAATTTTCCAACCAGAAGATCATCTTAGTTTCGAAAGAATTATCAATGTTCCTGCTAGGTCAATCGGAGCAAAATCATTGGCTGGTTTTTTTAAGTATAAAAATAGCTCTAATCAAACATTAAATCAAGCGTTAACTACTATTTCAGAGTCATCAGATTTAAGCCCTAAAGTTGCTGCTAAATTCAGTGAATTTTATAATTTAATCTCTCAGATGAGAGATTTACTTGACACAAAAGTAAAAATTTCCGATTTAATAAAAGTTTTAATTGATAAATTAGATTATTTAAATTATCTGAACGATGGATCAATTATTGGCGAATCTAGACAGGAAAACGTTAAAGAATTATTAAGCGTCGCAGAGGAATATTTAGATGATCTACCATTGTTTTTGGAAGAAGTTAGTTTAGTATCTGATTTAGATAAAAATAATTCTAATCAAGATGCTGTAACATTAATGACTCTTCATGCCGCTAAAGGATTAGAATATTATCTGGTTTTCATGATAGGCCTGGAAGAATCTATCTTTCCTCATTCGAGAGCTTATACTGATAATTCTGAACTCGAAGAAGAAAGAAGATTATGTTATGTTGGTATGACCAGAGCCAAAAAAGAACTTTATTTATCATATGCTACGTCTAGATTATTATATGGTAGCCTGTCTCATAATCCTCCGAGCCGTTTTTTATCAGAGCTTAATAATCAGTCAATCGAACTAGTTAGTCAGTATAATAACCTTAATTCAATCAATAAAAACCCAATTAATGAACCTAGGTATGTTGAAGATATAAATAATGGCGATGTTATTACTCATAACGTTTTCGGACAAGGGCAAGTAATCGAAATAAAAGATGATATTGCGGTCGTCTTATTTCAAAAATTTGGTCGAAAAACTTTGAATATAAGCTTGGCACCAATAAAAAAAGTCGAATGAAAAATAGTAGATTAAAGTTTAGAATTTCCGGTCGAATAGCATATTTTATTTTAACTCCGTTCCTAAAAGTATATTTAAGTAAAAGGATTACAACTAGAATTTTAATTATTAATAAAAATAGGCAAGTGCTAGTTGTTAGAAATTTATTATCAAATGGAAATTTAGGTCTTCCTGGTGGAGGACTTAAAAAAAATGAATCTCCTAGTCAGGCATTAATTCGAGAAGTAGAAGAAGAAGTTAACTTAAAATTATTAAGCACTGATATTTCGTATAAAGGCATATTCTTAGCCAAAAATGATTTTATAAAATATCAGTACCACCTTTGGTTTGGTTTTATTGATCAAGAACAGGCTGGTCCAATTAAAATAAAATCCTTTGAGATATTAGATCTAGATTGGATTGAGGTCAACAAACTTAAAGATTTTAAACTTAGTTCTGAATTAAAGTACTCTTTGGAGGTTTGGCAAAGAGAAACAGATTTGATAAAATGACCAAATACCGTTTTTGTTTATTTTTAATGCGAAATCCGATGTTTATTTATGAAAAATAAGTCTTCTAGAAATCGAAACATTACTCTTGGTTTTAATTTTATTAAAAAACCAGTCAATTTTTCTATTCTAGTTTTTGTACTATTGGTTTTTGTTTCATTGAGTTTTTTATTCATTTTTAAAAGTAAAACCAGTCAATTCATTCAACCCTCTAAGGATAAAATTGTCATAATTAATTATGACCATAAAATAATGACAATACCTTCAAAAGAACCAACAGTAGGTGCCCTACTAAATAAATTGAATATTATCTTACACACCGGTGATATAGTTGAACCGGGACTTTCGACTAAAATTTATCAGGATGATTTTAGAATAAATATATATCGAGCAAAGCCGGTTGAAATAATTGATGGTAGCAACATTAGATTTGTTTTTTCTGCTGCAGCAACACCTAGATCAATTGTTCAGCAACAAGGAATAAATCTTTATCCAGAAGACTTGATTAGTGATGTTCCAGTACAGAATTTTATTAAATCTTATTCGATTGGGCGCCAAATAATAATTGATCCTGCAACGCCAGTTTATGTAAATCTATACGGCACAACACTATTAATAAGGACCCAAGCCAAAACAGTTGGACAACTAATTAAATCTGAGAATATTCATCTTTCTTCAACCGATCAAATCATTCCACAACCTAATACAGCGATCACTCCATATTCACAGGTTTTTATAGTTAGGCATGGTATAAAGATTGAATCAATTACAAATCAAATTCCAATGCCTATTCAATATGTGCCCGATCCATCTCTAGCTTATGGTACAGGAGCGATCAGACAAGTTGGTTCAGCTGGTCAAGAAGTGATTACATATCAAGATAATTTAGCTAATGGTGTAGTTGTTAGTAGAACAGTTTTGCAAGATGTAGTCACTGTCCAGCCAATAACACAAATTGAAGTAGAGGGAACTAGTTTAAGCGGTATAAAAGGTGATATGGCATTAGCTGGCATTAGCCCAAGTGATTATCAGTATGCTGATTACATTATCTCACATGAGTCTGGTTGGTGCCCCACTAAAGCACAAGGAGAGCATTATTGTCCAACTATTCCAGATAATCCAATGACACCAAATGGATATGGTCTTTGTCAGGCAACCCCAGGATATAAGATGTCATCAGCTGGCAGCGATTGGGAAATTAATCCAGTCACTCAATTAAAATGGTGTAATTCATATGCTCAAGCTAGATATAATGGCTGGTACAATGCTTATCAGCATTGGATAAATTACAGAAATTGGTAAAAATATGATTGAAGCGAAAAAAAGTTTAGGACAACATTGGCTAAAAGACAATTATATATTAGATCTGATAGTCGAAGAGGCAGAACTGTCACCCGACCAGTTAGTCTTGGAAATAGGTCCGGGTACTGGTAATTTAACTGAAAAACTTCTTACTAAATCGGATAATGTCACAGCCGTAGAATTAGACGAAAGATTAATAAATAAATTAGTTAAAAGATTTAATGATCAGATTCTGTTAGGTCACTTGAGAATACTCAATGAAGATATTCGATATTTTGATTTTAATAATATTAAAGAAAGTTATAAAATTGTCGCCAACATTCCTTATTATTTGACTAGTTATCTAATACGACTTTTAGCTGATTCTAGCAATAAACCTGATCTCGTAGTTTTATTAATTCAGAAAGAAGTGGCAGAACGATTAAGTGCTCTCCCAGGTAAAATGTCTTTATTATCAGTTGTTGCTCAATTAAATTTTGATATAAAAAAAGGCGAACTTGTGCCCGCCTATTTATTTGAACCAATACCTAAAGTTGATTCTCAGATAGTAATTTTGTCTAAAAAAAATAAGAATATTTTAGATAATATTGATAGTAAAGAATTAATAAAATTTATTAGTCTAGGTTTTTCGATGAGACGAAAAAAATTAGTTAATAACTTAGTCAAAATTTTTGAAAAAGATTTATTAACGGATGTATTAGAAAAACTGAAAATAAATCTTAGCACTAGACCCCAAGATTTATCTATCAATCAATGGCAAGAATTATTTGTTATTTTATACAAAAAGTGATAAAATATATAATACATGGGGCTGAATTTAGCTCGACGTTGGACTTTATTAGTTATATCAGCAGGTCGCTTGTCAGCGTATAGGCAAAAAATCATAATTGCAGATCGAAAATCTACAATTGCCGACTTGGTTAAGAGTTTTGGAAATTTTTCATTCTCACCAGTCGCAATCGCTGCCTAGTTTTAGGTAGCAATGCTATGTCTGACATCAGATAAGGCAATAGTGTTTAATATATCTGGTTCGATAATGAAAGTTGTTTTTATTTCATTGTTAAGATTTTAAAAACTATACACAAACTTAAACTTGTCTATTTAGTTTTAGTTTGTTGAGAATACAATAATAGACTAAACCTGTAGAAGATTAACATCAATAAACTAGCGGACGTGGGGGTAGTACCCACCAGCTCCACCATGTAATTTATAATTAAGCAGTATATCCTCAATGTTAAGAGAAGCAAAATTCGTACCATTAGATAAAATTAACTTTAAATCTAATCCAGAGTTAGAAATCAAAGTTAATCTACCTGATTATGTTCCCACTAATGAGATTGGGCTTAATGTTACTAGAATCAAATTTTTATCAAGAATAGCTGGCTTAAAGTATTTAAAAATTGATACTTCTGGCGGCGAAACAAGTAGCGAACAGTTTAATCCAACTAGTATTGATGGTCAAGGGAATGCTACAGGCAGTATTACTGTGGCTCATATCAAGTCTCCTCTCTTTAAGACCGATTTAGATAGAGATAAAAGTTTAATGTCGAGATTATATTCTGAATATTCTTGGAGCGATGGACAGATTACGATTAATTCTAGTGAACTAAATAAAAGAACATATGACGCTGCTCGTAAAGAAAATGGCCCAAGACTAAGAGACCCTGATGAGTGGGCCAATCTATTAAATGAGTCTATAACAGCTGGGTTAACTACATCTGCTAGATTGAATTTGTTAAAAAAGCCTACAATAATGAGTAAATTTTGGTTAGGATTAACAATTTTTGAATCAATTTCATTGAGTAATTGGCTACTTTCAGATTCTAGAATACCGAATAACTTAGTAGATTTTATATTTAAATTTTCTTACTTCTCTGTCGGGAACCAATCGATTTCTACGACTTTGACAGCTGTTCAATTCCGTGATAGAAATATTTTTAAAGAAAGACGTTTATCCCTAATCCCGGCTTACCAACTAGATCGATTATTTTTAGTTAATGCAATCGCTAAAAGCTCTAAATTAGTTAAAGTTATAAAGCCTGAAAAGACTGAAAATAGCTAGCCTAGTATGTTTAAATTATTCTATAACCTTAATGTTAAATATTTGAAGTAATGTCAATATTGAAGCACCAATAAAGACAGATACCGAACTAAGACCAAAAAACAAGAAACTTAAACAGATAATTCTACCAATATCTAGATTTGCCTCTCTAAATATAAAATATTCACCGATATTATGTATTTTAGATGCTTTTTTCCAGACTGATTTTGAAAATGATAAATCAATAAGTTCATAGGTTGCTGAGCTAGCTAGGTTAGAAAAAGCAAGACCAAAAGGAGAAATCAGAAATAGTCTAATAATCCAGGTAGGCGAATGACTTATGATGCCGTACTTAAATGTTTTAGCGTGGTTTGTATCGACTAATTTTCCCTCGAGGAATATAAATAGAATCAGAATCAACGAAGTCAGGGAAATGATAGTACCTAGGGTAAGAATGTTTCTATGATTAGAATATATAAAAATTGGCCAGAGAATCGCCGAAATAACTCCTATAGCGCCGAGAATTTGGTAATTAATTGCTTTACGTTTTGTATCGATTTTCGCTAGACTCTTTAAACTAATAGTTTGTTTTTCTAATTTGTAATCTTTGGTTTTAAATAAAGGCAATATAGCAAATAAATAAAATATCCCAACAAGTATAAACAGTGAATTATATGACCTATAGTTTATTATTAGCGCACCAATTATTGGGCCAACTATTCCTGCCAAAATACTTAATATTTGAAATAATGAAAAAGATTTTCCGGCAGTTTTTATTTTTAAAACTCGACTTAATTCAACATTAAAAGCTCCATAGTACAAGGCTATACTTAGCCCCCAAAATACTGCTAGTAAAAAGAATGGTACATCAGTCCGTAGTTTAGTTAAAGCCAGGTAATATAACATTATAAAAATAAGACCAATTGATAGAGTTTTTTTGATTCCAATTTTTTGATCAAGCCAGATGCCAAGTGGTAAGAAAATCGATATTGAGAGGTAACCAATAATATTAAAAAGGGCAATCTTAGAAATTGAATAACCGATTGAGAAGAAAAATATAGGAGTAAATATACTAATTAGGGAGTCACCTAAAGATTTTATAAAGACCGATAAATAGAGTTCATTTAGCTCTTGGTGTTTTAAGTAGATATATTGATGATGTCGTCCGGAGACGGGATGTAATATCATTTAACTTTTATTTTTCGCTCTTCTGAGTGAACCTAGTTCAATATGGGTCATTCCTGCCATTATGGCACCTGGTTCAATGTTATCCAGGGCATATTCTAAACAATATTCTTGCACAGAGCATCTTTTACAAATTTCCTTGGCTGCTCTTACGGTTGCATTGTACTCTTCTTTAGATAATTCTGATTTATCAGGGTAAAAAATTGAAACATCTACGTTAGGTTCACTCCTACATTGACCATATGTTTTAAAATTGGATATAGTGATTTCTTCACTACCTCTTCGATTTGGAAAATTTCCTTGGCTGGCTCCCATTAAAAAAAGACTACAACAATTTAAATATTATTGTCAAAAGTTTTAATTTAAATTTGAATTATTTAAGTATTATTTATAATATAATTTTATGTTTGAAAAGATTGGACCATCTGATGAAGGTTTGGAGAATATGACACAAACATATTCTAATAATGAATTAGTTAAATCAGCTGAAGATATTATTATTCAAGCCCAAAAAAGAATGCTTAAGCACGATCCGTTCTTTAGATTTAGAATGTCGGGGATTGTGTTAAATCAAAAATTACCAAGCATCCTACATTATCTCAAACTCGAATCATATAACAATGCAGGAGTGAACGCGCTAATAATTTATTATGAACGAAATGAAATCGAAACCGAAGGTGATGAAGATTAGTAATATTTTAATGTTATACTAGAATTATTATGAGGTCCAGTTTAAAGTGGTCAGTGGCAATTATTATACCGATCTTTATTATAGTCGTTTCTATCTTTATCTATAACCACTCGGCCAGTACTAAACTAAACAACACTAATAGCCAAAATAATGAAATTGTACTAACCAAAAATAATCAACAACTAGGTAATTATTTAACAGATTTAAAGGGTCGAACTTTGTATGAATATAATAAAGATACCAATAGCCTTAGTAGTTGTTTTGGGGCTTGTATTGTAGTTTGGCCGCCATATGAAACCACAGTAATGCCAAAAAATTTACCAAAGGGGTTTAGCTATATTAAAAGAAGTGATACCGGTCAGTTTCAATATGTTTTAAACGGTAAACCACTTTATTATTATAAGTTAGATACGGTCGGCCAAATTAAAGGTAACTTAATTGGTGGTTTTTCGATTGTTAACTAAATTCGTCTAAATAAGCCAAAATAAGCTTGGATATAAAAATAAATGTGTTATTATACTGAATACTAGATAAAGCTGCTAATGTAACGTTTTGTTAGGTTCTAGGATAATAAAGTAAGTGTCTTCGGGGAGCAGTTAACTGGTTTGCCAGATTACTCCAAGCGATAAATAGGAGAGTATTAATGGCTACCAAACTTTTCGTAGGTTCACTATCGTGGAATACTACTGATGAGAGTTTGCAAGAATTTTTTGCAAGCGCAGGAACAGTTGTCTCAGCATCTGTTATAAAAGATCGGGAAACTAACCGTTCTAAAGGATTCGGTTTTGTTGAAATGTCGTCAGACGATGAAGCAAAGCAAGCAATCGAAAAATTAAATAACCAAGAGCTAGACGGACGTTCTATTATTGTCTCTGAAGCACGACCAAGAGAAGATAAGCCAAGAAGCTTCGGTGGTGGCGGCGGTGGTAATCACTCAGGTGGTGGTAATCGACGTGATTTTCGAAGTAACGATAGGTATTAATTTTTCACAAGTTAGTACTTTAGAAGTTAGAATGAGCGGTTTTTACCGCTCATTTTTTTATGATTTAATAAAATCTAATTAATATTTAGATTATAATGGAAATATATAAATGAAGAATTATTTTGTAACCACATCTATTCCTTATGTAAATGCTGACCCACATATTGGTTTTGCGATGGAATTAATTCAAGCTGATGTCTTGGCGCGTTATGCCAGAAGGAACCAGGCTAATGTTATCTTTAGTACCGGTACTGATGAACATGGAGGAAAGATAGCTGAAAAAGCTGAGCTTCTAGGTATAACACCTAAAAAATTAGCTGATGATATCAGTCAAAAATTTCGCGATTTAGCCGAAAAACTTAATACTACAGCTGATCGCTTTATCAGAACGACAGATCAGAATCACATTAAATCTGCTAAAGAAATCTGGCGTTTACTGGAAAAAGATATTTATAAATCAACATATATTGGTTGGTATTGTACTGGCGATGAAGCATTTTTTACAGAGACAGAAGTCAATCAATTTGGTGGTGTTTGTCCAAATCATAACCGTCCTTTTGAAAAAATTGAGGAAGATAATTATTTTTTTAAACTTAGTAAATATAGTGAAGAAATAAAGCAGGCAATAACCACCAAAGAATTATCGATATTACCGTCAAGTAGAGGTAATGAAATTCTTTCTTTGATTGAAAGTGGCCTTGATGATATTTCAATTTCAAGACCGAAAGATAAAATCACATGGGGAATCCCAACACCTAGTGATGATAGTCAAGTTATGTATGTTTGGTTCGAAGCACTCATGAACTACATTACAGTTTTAGGTTTTCCTGATAGTAAGGATTTTTCAGATTTTTGGCCAGCTGATGTTCAGATTGTTGGTAAGGATATTTTAAGATTTCACGCTGCAATTTGGCCAGCCATGTTGCTTGCACTGGGCTTAAAATTACCGAAAAAATTATATGTTCATGGATTCGTTACGCTTAATAGTCAAAAAATATCAAAATCACTTGGAAATGTAATTTCACCAGATGAAATTGTCGATATTTATGGCTCTGACGCTTTTAGATATTATTTTTTGAGGCATATCCCTAGTTATGGAGACGGTGATTATAATTTGGACAATTTTAAAAAAGCTTATGAATCTGAGCTAGCAAACGAACTTGGTAATGCAGTCCAAAGAACAGTCGTGTTAATTGATAAATATTTTAATGAAGAACAACTAGAGTATTCGCCTGCACAACATGATTCAACTGAGATTAATGAGGCAATTAATGATTGTCGTTTTGATCGTGCTTTAGATTTGATTTGGGAGCAGGTGAGAGGACTTAACCAGTTTATTGATGAGACTAAACCTTGGAAAATCGCCAAAAATAATGACCTATCACATTTAAAGGAAGTATTAACTTACCAAGCAGCTAATTTGTTGGAAATTTCTATTCTGCTAGAACCATTTTTACCAAATGTTAGCCAACAGATTAGTCAGATTTTTAGTATAAATTCTGCTGGAAAATATCGTAAGATCCTATTCCCTAAATTAGATAATTAATTTTTTTAGATATAATGGAAGATTTTTTAGTCGATACACATTGCCATATCCAGTTAATTAACGATATTTCAAATGATCATACGAGTCAATTATGGCATCGTGATGGCAAGGTAGATTTAGACAAAATTATAGATAATGCCCATGCCGATGGTGTTAATATTATGATAAGTGTTGGATGTACTTTAGTTGATAGTAGATTAGCCGTAGAATTATCTTCGAATTACCCCAATATTTATGCTTCAATTGGTATTCATCCACACGAGGCGAGTTTGTTTAAAAAAGATTGGGTTAAAAACAAAAAAGACTTCGAAGGGTTAATAAAAAGCAAAAAAATTATTGCCATTGGAGAGTGCGGGCTTGACTATCATTATGAACATTCAATAAAGCAAGATCAGATAGATATTTTAAAGTGGCAGCTAGAACTAGCAAATCACTATAGTCTGCCGGTTATATTTCATGTTCGAGAAGCCTTTGATGATTTTTGGCAGATTCTAGCAGATTATCCCAATATTAAAGGTGTTCTTCATAGTTTTACTGATAATAATGAAAATTTATCCAAAGCTTTAGATAGAAATTTAATGATTGGAGTTAATGGGATAGTTACATTTGTAAAAAATCCTGATCAACTAGCAGTTTATCGATTAATTCCACTTGAGAGTTTATTGCTAGAGACTGATTCTCCCTACTTGACACCTGTGCCACGACGTGGTAGTATAAACGAACCAAGAAATGTGCGAATTATCACTAAATATCTAGCACAATTATTTCAAATCGAGGAAAAAGTTATAGTAAAGCACACTTCATTAAATGCGAAGAAATTATTTAATTTGTTTTAATTAAAGAAGGTTTAGATAAAATGTTTAAAATTGAAAAAAGCCCAGCAACACCTGAACATCTCCACGTGTTAAGTAATCGAGTCAGTGAAATTCAGCAATCATTGGTGCTAATAGATTCAGTAGTCGCTAATTTAGACAATATCGGCAATAAACATCTAGAAGTATCTGATTTGGTTAAACCTACTATGATGGATTCTAGATTAACTCAACTTGATAGAATTAGACAAGAGATACAAGATGCCAATGCTGCCTAAATTACCAGCTAGAAACCGGTCTGAAAAAATTCAGACTGAGATTTTAGAATTGGAGGCAAAAATAGGTGCTTCTATTTTTGGACCTATCTCAAAACATCAAGATCGAAGCTTCTTCTGTTTGAATAGACATACATGGGTTTGGCATGAACAATGGATTGATGAAAATAAAAAATCAAAAAGTTTAATGACCTATTACCATATTAGATCTAATGGAATCTTTAAGTCCTTTGGCAATCAAAGTTATCAGCTTTTATCAAACGAAGAACTAGATAATTTTATAAAGGCAACTAAACAATATGCTGAAATAGTGCCACAAAAATTAGCAAATCAATATTTATCATAAAGCTATATAATTAAAAATAAAGTGACTAAGCAGCTAATTTATTTAGACCATGCAGCAACTACTCCAGTATCGGTAGATGTTTTAAAAGTAATGGAACCATACTTCAGTCAGAAATTTTTTAACCCATCGGCCAATTATTTATTAGCAAAGGAAGTAAAAGCTGATCAAGAAGCAGCTAGATTTGGAATATCTCAAATCCTAGGAGTAAATAGTTCAACAATTACGTTTACCGCTGGAGGTACTGAGGCTAATAATTTAGCAATCCATGGTTTAATGGCAAATTATAAAGGTTACAATATTGTAACGAGTGATCTGGAGCATGATTCAGTCTTCAATGCTGTTACTAAATATGAATACAGAATGGCTAAAGTTAAACCGGATGGTCTAATTGATTTGGATTCACTTTTAAAATTAATAGATGATAAAACAGTGTTAGTGACCCTCATGCTGGCTAATAATGAAATTGGTACTATCCAACCAATTAAAGATTTAGCGAAAATGATCACAGTAATCAGACAGAATAGACTTCAAAAAAATAATAATTTACCAATTTATATTTTAACCGATGCTTGTCAGGCAGGTAATTTTCTTGATTTACATATTAATAATTTAAAAGTAGATTTTTTGACTTTAAATGGTAGTAAAATTTATGGTCCAAAACAGTCTGGGGTATTATATACCAGAGCTGGCATAAAAATTTCACCTATAATTGATGGTGGAGGTCAGGAAAATAACCTGCGATCTGGCACTGAAAATGTACCTTTTAATATTGGTTTAGCTGAAGCATTAAGTTCAAGCCAAAGTATTAAAAAATCAGAGGTTAGTAGGTTGGAGGAAATACAATCTAAATTTATTTCAAAAATAAAAACAAGTTTCCCTAATGTAGTAGTTAATGGATCGTTAAAAAATAGATTGCCTAGCAATGTACATTTAACGTTCCCTAATGTAGATAATGAAAGATTATTGTTCCAATTAGATTCTAGAAGAATTTTAGCGTCAGCTGGTTCTGCTTGCAGTGCTTCAAGCCATAAACCTTCTCGGGTTTTATCGGCAATGGGAATCAATGATGAGTTAATTAGGGCATCTATTAGATTGACTATGGGAAGACAAACTACTTGGGCTGATATGGATAGAACAATAAAAGTTTTGCTCGAATTAATAAAATAACTTATGCTAATATTTAAGTGTTAGAATAAATTCATGCTCTATTATAAAAACAAAATTAGGTTAATTTTATCAGCTTTATCAGTTCTTTTGTTTTTTTCTCTATTTATTTCATCGAGCGCTACATCATTTGCAGCATCTTCCTCTGTTAGCATTTCACAAGCAGTTATACAAAGTTATTCGGGTAATAGTGGCATACAAATTGGCATGATTGTTCAGTTGCAAAGTAAAGCAACTAATACTATTACAACCTTAAATCAAAACTCAATTTCGAATATGCTCGGTGTTGTTGTACCGGCAAATTCTGCTACAGTCGCCTTAACACCGGATAATCAGACTACCCAGCAGTTTTTCGTCGCATCATCTGGGCGATATAATGTTTTAGTAAGTAGTGAGAATGGTCCGATAAACTCTGGGGATTATATTACTATTTCTTCATTAGACGGTATTGGGATGAAGGCTGACTCAAACCAAACATTAGTTCTAGGAAGAGCAACTGGTAACTTTAATAGTGCGTCAAATCAAATCGGTAATGTAACCGTCGTCGATAAGTCTGGTGCCAAAAAACAGGTTGCGATTGGCTTAATTCCTGTTAGTCTATCGATTGCTCATAACCCATTAGCAACTAAGGCAGTTGATTATGTACCAAGTTTTCTAGCAAAAGCAGCTTCTACAATTGCGACCAAACCCGTCAGTGCAGCTAGAATCTACCTAGGTTTATTAACATTAATGGTTTCGACGGTTTTAACAGCAATCTTGCTTTATTCAGGTATCAAATCAGGTATGATATCGATCGGTCGAAACCCCTTATCAAGGAACTCTATAATTCGTTCATTAATTCAAACTGTTGCAGCTGGATTAATTATTTTTATTATTGGTATTTTTGCAGTATACTTACTGCTAAAGCTTTAAGCTTTAAAAAAAAATGTTTAATCATATAATATAAAAATATATAAAATATAAGTTTTTATTGATGGGTGGCTCATAAAAATGACAATCTGGTGGCTAATTCTCGTAATAGTTTTTATTCTTTTTAATGGATTTATATCTGTTTGGATAGTATTACATTTAAGTTCTACTAAATCTACTAAGAATAATCAAAGTTATGACGAGGAATCTATCAATGGCAGCGTTGATCATATTTTTGATGATGATTTCAGAGAAGAATTGAGAAACAGAGGTAGACTTCACTTTGAAAAAATTATTACTGAAAATGCCATGTTTTTACAACAAGATCTTCAACTTACAACTTCTCAACTCAACGAATATTTAAAAAATGAAATTACCCTTAAACTCAAAGATGAATTTAAAAAATACGAAGATTCTATTTCTGACGCTAAACAATTAGCAGTGGAATCAATCCAACGAACAAATGATGCAATCGAAGAACAGCGTAAAACGCTTAATGCTGAAGTTAAGAAAGAAATTGAGTCGGAAAAAAGTTTACTGATTGATAGATTTGAAAAAAATATGGCTAAAATCATCAATCATTATGTTTTATTAGCAATTGGCAATCAAATTGATTTAAATGATCAATTGGATTATATATTAGCTGATCTTGAAACGAATAAACAGGCAATGATTGAGGATATAACCAATGGCTCATAAGAGTGATGATGCAATCAGTTCAGAAAAAATGGCCTTGCCACTTTCTATTATTAGCCCAATGGATATAGCAAGAGTTAGTCGCGAATTGGAAGCATATAGTGAATATTACCACCAACTAGAACTTAGAAAAAATAAACATTCTGATATTAAACAACCGAAAATAAGCCAGTTATTAGACAATCTAATAGAATTAAATATGCTTGATTTAACTGACCAAAATGATCGGGATAATCTTAGAAGTTTTATTGAGGACATTAAAACATCTGCACCAGTTATTCATGCTAGTTTTAGTGTTGATCCTTCAGTTAGTTTTTTAGAGAAAATAATTTCCTATTTACGTAAGGAAATTAATCAAAGGTTGTTGCTGACAATTGGTCTTCAACCAAATATTGGAGCAGGTCTATTGCTTAGAACTCAAAATAAATACTTTGATTTTTCTTTAAAAGATCGATTATTCGATGCCAGTAATGATTTAATCAAGCTGATTAAGGAAACTAATTAATGGAGTCAGGCAATAAACATTTCGATAAATTAATTGAATCAGGTCATCCTGTCGGTGAAGTAATAGCAGTAGATAAATTTTTAGTTAAGGTATCAGGACTGCAGCCTTGTAATATTCATTCATTAATTATGTTTGAAGACGGGTCAAAAGGTTTTGTTCAACAAATAAATTCTGATCATGTTGTAGTTTTACATCTAGGTGTAATTAACTTAAAAATTGGCATGGTTGCCGTTATGCAACATGATGCATTGGTGACTAAAGTTGGCAAGGACTTTATTGGCCGGGTTGTATCTGTAACTGGTGAACCTCTTGATGGTAAGGGACCAATTGCTGCTGATTCAGTTTGGCCGGTATTTAATACTGCGCCACCTATTTTTGAAAGAAAATTAGTTGAAGATCAGGTTGAATCAGGAGTAACTGGCATAGATGCCCTATTTCCGATCGTTAAAGGTCAGCGTATGGCTTTAATAGGTGATGCTAAATCCGGAAAAAGTACTTTAGCAACTCAGCTGACAATTAATCAAAAAAACACCGATCAATTAGTTGTATATTGTTTAATTGCAAAACGACGAAGTGATATTGATACACTTTTAACTCGGCTTCATGAAAATGGTGGCATCGAGAAGGCGGTTGTAGTTGTATCAACTATGTTTGAATCACTAATTATGAGTTATTTAGCACCATATGTTGCTTGTTCAATAGCCGAATATTTTTGGCAGAAAATGGAACAAGACACTATTATTATTTACGATGACTTAACAGCCCATGCGCATGCTTATCGAGAGATAGCCTTACTGACTGGAGTTTCACCGGGAAGAGATTCTTATCCAGGTGATATGTTTTATGCCCATTCAAGCCTTCTTGAGAGGGCAGGAAGGCTTAATAGTAGTGGAAAGTGTCTAACTTCAATCCCAGTCGTTCATGCAGCGAGTGGTGATATTACTGCTTATTTACCTACAAACATTATGTCAATTACTGACGGTCAATGGATTTTAGACATGGAGATCTTTCGACAAGGCATTAGACCGGCATTAAATCTTGGGCTTAGCGTTACTCGTGCTGGTGGAGTTGGACATAATGATCGTCAGAAAGCTTTAGCTGCTCAAACTTTAAAAATATTAGCTGATTATAGACAGGCTGAAGAATTTTCACATTTCGGGACTGAACTTGCCCTCGAAGCGAAGCATTCGCTTGAAACCGGTAAGAAAATCTTAGAAGTATTAACTCAAGCACCGGGTGATACATACTCATTAACATCCCAACAATTAATGATGGATATTATTTTAAACTTAAAGGATGATGAAGATATTGATATAAATGCTCTGAAATCTCAAGTATTAGAATTCTCTAGTAAAATAACTAACGATCAGGATTATGAGACAGCCAGAGGCCAGCTTAAAGTAGCTAGTTTGAAGGGTAACGCTAAGATATCTGCTCCAGATTCAGACAAAGCAGGTGTAGATACTCAGCCAGAGGTAAAAGAAAATGCTGATTCTAATGATAAGCCGGAAAGTAACTCATGAAAAGACCTAATGAGTTAGCAAAAGAAGAAGCTTCGATGGGAGTATTAGTTGAATTAACTAGTGCGTTCGAAGGAATTGCAAGCATGAGGATTGCACAAATTAAAAACCAAGTTCTTCAGTCAACAAAATTCTTTAATGAATTATGGTCAATTTATCGACAACTCAGAGTAGATAGTTTATTTGCATTTGGACGAGATGAAAAAATTAGTCAAGATAATTTAATCCAAAAAGAATTATTTATCATAATTACTGCTGAAGGTGGTTTTAGTGGTGATATCGATCAAAAATTATTAAAGATGATGTTAAAAAGATATAGTGCCGAGAATAACGATATTATAGTAATTGGTCACCACGGTGCTATCCAACTTGCTCAAAGAGGTATTTCTTATAAAAAATATTTTAAACTACCATCAAGAGATCAGAACATCAATGTTACACCTATCACTAGGGAAGTACAGCAATATCAGAAAACTACATTATTTTATCAGGAGTATGTATCTTTAATGGCTCAACAGGTCAAAGAGATTGATTTATCTTTAGCAGTTCAACAAAAAGGTTTATCATCTGAAAAAATAGACGAAGTGATTAGTGAAAAAAATTATATTTTTGAGCCAAGTGCTTTTTCTGTAGCAGCTCATTTGGAGAGATCAATGATGCAAATTGCTATATCTCAGTTAATTCTCGAATCAAAATTGGCTCAATATGCTAGTCGATTTAGAGCTATGAGTTCATCCCACGAACGTGCTGATGAGCAGAAAAGTGAACTAAGAATGGAGTTTAATCGCTCAAAAAGATCTCTTAAAGATGAAAGACTTAAAGAGATAATAAATGGGCTTAAGAAAGTTAGACTAGGAGTACAACCTAAATGATATTAATTAATTTTATAAGTAGGAAATAGTAATGGCAGGATCAATAATTTCAGTTAAAGATTTGGTTATAAAAGCTCAATTCGATGATGATTGGCCATCTGTAAATGAACTAATAAAAGTTGAAAACAGTAATGGTACGGAATTGTTAGTAGATCATCTAGAAACAGATGGTGTGGCTTTCTGCTTGAATGTTCGTTCGGATAAAACTGTTCAAAAAGGTATGATCGCACAAAGATTGCATCATGGTATTGAAATTCCAATTGGCGAAGTAACCATTGGTCGAATACTTAATGCACTAGGAGATTCACTTGACGGTAAAGAATTTAGTGATCCGTCTCAATTAAAATATAAAGACATCTTAAAAATTCCACCAAGAACATCTAATTTTTCAATTTCAAAACCAGAAATTCTTGAAACTGGTATTAAAGTTATCGATTTCTTTACACCATTCGTAAAGGGTAGAAAAATTGGAATTATTGGAGGTGCTGGTGTTGGTAAGACAGTTTTAACCATGGAGCTAATAAATAATATTGCACAATCTGGTGGTGGTCTATCTTTTTTCTCAGGTATTGGAGAACGTATTAGGGAAGGTCACGAATTGTTTGAAACTCTAAAGGATAATGATTTATTAAAGAATACTTGTATGTTCTTTGCACAAATGAATGAAAATCCGGTTCAGCGTTCTTTAATCGGTATATCAGCCACAGCATCGGCTGAATATTTCAGAGATGAACTGAATAAAGATATTCTTTTTTTCGCAGATAACATGTATCGATATGTCCAAGCTAGAAATGAGCTTTCAACTATCCTTGATCAAGTACCGAATGAAGGAGGATATGAACCAACAATTTTTTCAGATGTAAAAATTCTACAAGATCGACTTAGCTCTAATGAAAATGGTTCTATCACTTCAGTGCAAACAATTTATGTGCCAGCAGATGATATTAGCGATCCAGCAGTACAATTAATCCAGCATGAAATGGATTCAATTATAGTTCTTTCTAGAAAAGTTGCTGAACAAGGCATACGTCCAGCTGTTGATTTAACTTTAACTACATCATCTATGTTAACTCCAGAAGTTGTCGGTGATAGGCATTATGTCTTAAGTGTCCAGGTTCAAGCTTTGTTACAGAAGTATGAGTCATTAAAAGGCATCATTGCAATTATTGGTGAAAATGAGTTAAGCCCAGCGGATCGTTCAGATTACGCAAAGGCTAAAAAGTTGATTGCTAATTTTACTCAAAATATGAATGTTATGACTAAGCACACTGGCATCCCAGGTGATTTTTACACTAGAGAAGAAACTTTAAAGAGTATAGAAGAAATTATTGTATGAGTAGTATTGATGACCGTCGACAAATCGTCGAAGAAGATCAAGTCATATCAAAATCAGAAACAGAAAAAAATCAGGTAGCTTCTGAACTTGAACAGGATAATTTAAAACAAATGACTGTTCTAGTTCATTCACCGTTTCGTAGTTATTTTGATGGTTTGGCTTTTAGTATTAGTGCAGAGAATTTGGTTGGACCATTCGATGTATTACCGGGGCATCATAATTTCATTACACTTTTAAAAGCTTGTGAGTTAGTTATTCGAGCAAAAACTGGTGAACAAAAAATAAATATTTCTGGTGGAATCATGCACGTTAAAGCTGATCGAATAGTTGTCTTTCTAGATGTTTAACCAACTACGAAATAATCAAAACTAATATTAGATTGAGCCGGTGGCGGGGTATTGTCGCATATACTGAATGAACTATTTGATCTTGTGATGTAATAGGCTAAACCTGCTGAATTTGCACCAACAGGCGTTAGTAAAATGTAAGGTGTAACTGAAAATGCTGAAACAAAAGTGACTGTAATTAAGCAACCAGCAGATGGACTAGTACCAGTATTTAAATTGATATTACCAGCAGTATCGGATCCATTAACTGATCCTGTTCCTCCATTACCAAGCGCTGAGTTGTAGTTACTGGTTGGTTTGCTACCGGTAGCGACTATATGGTGTAGTATTGATAAGTCACCACTTAAATTAAGGCTACTTGTAGTTAGTTGGCCGGTAGATAGGCTACCGTTAAATGTTCCATTCCCATTAACTTGTAAGTTTTGTGAAATAGTTGTTGCACCTTGTAAGGAGGTCGTACCTGAAACAGTCAGACCATTATTAGCAGTTAGTTGTTGGAATGTACCAATTCCATTAACAGTAATACCTAATAATGTTAAAGGACCATTTATTTGCGTTGCTCCAGCAACCTGAAGGCCATCACTTATTAGAACCTTACCAGCAAATACTGCATTTGCCTCAACATTTAAAACTTGTTTTGGCGCTCCAACAGAAACGTCGCTGTTTGAAAGTTGATTTAAAGTATTTTGAGTTAAAGTTTGAGATTTTATTGTATTTGGTGTGGTGCTATTTTTATTTTGTAAATATGCAATAGTAATTATCACCCCAGAAATTAGTAGTATCAGAGTAAAGAGAATTAAATATATATTAAATTTTTGGAAAAAATTCTTTTTCTTTTTTGCACTTTGATTTGAAGGATCGACTGGATTAGTTGTCGGTGACTGGTTAGAGACTGTATTGTTGTTTGATGATTCAGATGGGTTGGCAGAATTGTTGCTGCCAGTATTTATAGGTGTTTCAAGACTATTACTATCATCTTCTAAAGATTCAGCTTGATTATTATTATTTTCTTGGTCCATTTATTTTTTTCTTCATAAGTTATAATTAATATAATACTAGATACATTATAATTAGCGTAAGCATTATTATGAAGTGGATTTATCAAATTTATAAAATCTTCCAGTTTAGTCTGGTAATTAGCCTCTTAATTGTGGTGGTTATGCCAAGTTATATATTGGCAGAATCATCAAGTTCTTCAAATTATCAGGTTAATCAGGTTTTCTTTGGTTCAGGAGGGAATCTTAATAACTGTTCGACAACATATTGTGCTAAAACTAGTGCTGGAGAAATTACAGTCGGTAATACTACTGGTACGAATTATCAGGCTCAAGGGGGATTCAATACTGGTCGACAACCTTATATTGAGATGACAGTTAGTAATACTAATGTAAATCTTGGGACTTTATCACCAACGACAACCGCTACTACAACCGCTACATTCACAGTTTCAACTTATTTGGCACATGGTTACATAGTTGTTAACGGATCACCACCTCCAACGAATAACAGCCATACATTAACAAATCTAGCTACACCAACAGCATCTCAGGTTGGGATTGAACAATTTGGTATAAATTTAGTTGCCAATACTAGTCCAATTAGTTTTGGCAGTAATCCGCTACAATTGCCGAGTAGTAGTTTTAGTTTTGGTCAGGTCTCATCTGGCTATAATTCAGCTAATTTGTATAAGTATAATCAAGGAGATACGATAGCATATTCGTCACAGAGTACTGGACAAACTACATATACAGTTTCATATATCTTTAATATTTCACATGTTACACCGGGTGGTACCTATGTTTTTAACCATGTTTTAATAGCCACCTCAACTTTTTAAAAAACTGTGGATAACTCGCTTGTGTTTAAAATATTAAATGTTATTATAGGTGTTAGTTGTTATCAAAATAAATAACAAAAATCAAAAACTGTAAGGAGAAAAAACAAATGACCTCGTTTTATAAATATTTAAAGAGAACTGTCTCTGGATCGGTTGCTCTACTGCTATTGGTGGCATTAGTCGTACCGAGTTTAAGTCACGGCAATGTTTTAGCCGCACAAATGTCATCTCGTAGTATTACTATGAGTGATTCTGCTGAAAGTGGAGGTGCGATTGTAACTGGTGTCGGAAGCGGAACAAATGTTACTTACAAGGTTAGTTTTACGACTTCTTCTACAGCCAACAGTATGATAGTTGATTTTTGTTCCGATAGCCCTATTATTGCAGATACTTGTACTGCACCAACTGGATTTAACGCCGGAACAGTTACAGTTACTGCTGTAACTGGCAATATTGGTACGACAGGTTGGACACAGGGTGGTGGTAAAGGTAGTGCATCTCAGTTTGCTATTTATAATGGCACTGGAACAGCTGCCGCTGCTGGTGCTCAAGTATTTACTATTTCAGGAGTTACTAACCCAAGTACTGCCTCAACATCCAATGCATTTTACGCTAGAATTTATACCTTCGCGAACAATACTTATGGTACCTATACTAGTGCAACCGCACCAGGAAACTATTTAGATTACGGTGGTATTGCTTTAACAACTAATCAGATAATTACAATTACCGCTCGAGTTCAAGAAACACTTGCTTTCTGCGTATCTGGAGCTGCTCCTGTTAGCTGGACCACTACACATGATTGTACTGATCCACAAGCCGCCGTTTCTCCGGCCATAACATTAGGACATGGTTCACCTACACCAACCTTAGATCAAACTGCTGTTGATACTGGTACAGTCTATTCGCAAACATCCACCAATGCTACGAATGGGGCAGTAATTTCAATGCGAAACAGTAATACAACTTGTGGTGGGTTAAGTGCCGATGGTGGAGCTACATGTGCGATTCCTGCAATTGGATCTGCCGCCGCTGCTATAGTTGCTGGGACAGCTGACTTTGGTATGGCTGTTGGGCCTAGCGCTGATGATACAAACGGAGTTGGAACTCTTACTCCTGCAGCAACTTACTACAGTGCATCTAACTATGTCTTCACTGGTGGATTAGTACCTCTTAGCACACCAACAGGTAACACCGTTCCAACTAATGTATATTACGGAATGAATGCTACTAATGTTGAGAGTACATACGGAGATACAGTTGCTTCTTCAACTGGACCAATTTACCGAGTTGATGATGCTTATACCTTTGCTGCTACAGCTGCCTTAACAACTCCAGCTGGTATCTATACTGCCAATATGGATTTAATTGCAACTGGTACCTTCTAGATTAATAAGATTAAGAAAGTATGAATGAGTCAGCTATCTTCGTTGATACATCAACAAAGTTTTAGCTGGCTTATTCGCTATTTATTACTTATTTTCACTGTCTTTTTTGTATACAATTTATTTATAACTAATGTCTATGGGTCACCTTTAACGTCAAGATATTTACAGTTATCATCAAATATTGTTTCTGCGGCTAATGTTAATTATAATTTAGGTTTTGATATTGCATCTGTTACAAATCTAGGCTCTATAATGATCCAGTTTTGTGCTAATGACCCTTTATTTCAAGATCCTTGTGTACCGCCAACTGGTTTTAACGATTCTGGTGCTGTGCTTTCAGCCCAATCTGGACAAACAGGATTTACTATTTTAAGTCCCGTCTCAAATAATCAGATTATTCTTACCAGACCTTCCACTATTGATGCTGCCGGTCCTGTTTCTTATACATTTACAAATATAAATAACCCAACAGTTGAAGGTAGTTTTTTTGTCCGTATTCAAACTTTTTCTAGTATAGATGCTAGTGGCACAGCAATTGATTACGGTGGTATTGCGGCTAATACATTAAATAATCTATCAATAAGCGCTGAAGTCCCACCATTCTTGTATTTCTGTTCGGCAATTGTTATTAATAACTTAAATTGTAATAACGCTAGTGGCAGTTATGTTAATTTTGGTGATTTTACACCAACACAAACTGCCTCAGGCTCTTCCGATTTATTGGTTGGCACGAATGGTAAAAATGGATATGAAATTACTGTTGAAGGGCTCGGTCTTGTTAGTGGTAACGACGTTATACCATCAATTTCAACTAGTGATGTTTCCAGACCCGGCACAAGTCAATTTGGTATCAATTTAGTAAGTAATGTCTCGCCTGTGGTTGGACAGAACCCATATGGTCCAGGGATCGGTATTCCTACGAGTAATTACAATAAAAATAATTTCTATACGTTTAATAGTGGCGATATAATAGCAAGTTCAAATCAGTCAGAAAATTATCGTCTCTATACAGTTAGTTATATTGTGAATGTATCTAGCACTCAACCGGCGGGTGTTTATGTTAGCACAATAAATTATATTTGTACGGCAAATTTTTGATTTGGTAAAATTCTTTTGCTTTGATAGTATTATACTTAAAGTAAAGAACTAGAGGAGTTTTTTTAAAATGTTTAAAACTAAAATAAAATCAATATTCGTACTATTGGCTGCATTTTTGATCTTAATTCAATTAAGTTTCGTTCCAATATCACAAGCTGCCAATGCTAATGGTATTGAGGTTTCGCCAGTAAGAAATGATATTACAATCAATCCTGGCCAATCCCAAGTAGTAACCCTTACTGTTACAAATATAACTGATAAAACAGAAGTATTACAAGGAACAGTTAATGATTTTGTAGCTAATTCAAATGAAACTGGACAACCATCAATTTTGGTTGGACAAAACGTTTATGCGCCAACACACAGTTTAAAAAGGTTTGTTAAGCCACTTACAAACATTACTCTACTAGCAGGGCAGCAACAACAAGTTCCAGTGACTATTTCTGTACCTGCTAACGCTGCTGGAGGTGGTTACTATGGTGTTGTTAGATTTGGTCCAGCCGGTACGGGTTCAAAAAATCAGACTGTAACTCTAGCTGGAAGTGTTGGTACACTTATTCTTTTAACGGTGCCTGGTGATATAAAACAACAATTGAGTATCGCTGGATTTGATGTTGAAACCAATGGTTCAGCTAGTACTTATTTTACATCTAACAAAAATATTAACGTAGTCGTCAGGTTCCAAAATGAAGGCAATATTCAGGTTGCACCTTTTGGAAAGATTTTATTAAAGAATCGAAGTGGTAAAATTATTAACATTTTCAATGTTAATGCAGTTACCCCTCCTGGGAATGTCTTACCTAACAGTATTAGAAAATACACAATTCATCTTTCTAAAGTCGGTTCATTCGGTATTTATAGTCTAGAAGGTAACTTTGGTTATGGCACTACTGGACAACCAATCAGCGCTTCTACTACTTTTTATGTCATTCCAATTGGCTTGATTGTTGGCTTCATTGTTTTCATCTTAATAGTACTATTTTTAATTTTTGGTTTACCTAAAATTATTACTGCTTACAATAAGAGAATTATTGATCGAGCAAGCCGAAAATAGCTAACTACTTAAAATTTGTCGGTTTAAATAATATTGGTTATGCTAAGTTATATGAAACGTTTTAAATTTCAGTTTTTGTCCTTAATTCTTACTTTTTTACTAATATTACCTGTAAACATTTTGGCTGGTGGATTAATAATACCTTCTTCAGAAACATCAAATGGTTCAATTGGTTTAGTCGGTACAATTCCTAGCCCTCCACCAACTCAGGCTGCGACAATAGCAGTGCCAGTTAACCAAGCTAGTTTTAGCAATTCACCAATTACTGTCAGTGGCTTATGTCCGAGCAATCTTTTAATCAAGGTTTTTTCAAATAATATTTTTATTGGATCGACTCAATGTAATAACGGGACATATTCTTTGCAGGTAGATTTATTTGGTGGTCAAAACAATATTACAGCAATTGATTACGATAACTTAGATCAATCTGGTCCGGTTTCTAATACAGTTCCAGTCAGCTTCAATGATGCACTTCTTGCTAATTTCGGTTCGGTTGTTAGTTTAACTAGTAATTACGCTAAACTTGGGGCAGATCCAAATCAAACATTGACTTGGCCCTTTTTATTGTCAGGCGGTAGTGCACCGTATGCTATTTCAATCAATTGGGGTGATAATAGCCCAACAGATTTAATCTCACAGCAATTTCCAGGTACTATTAATGCCACTCATATTTATAAGATAGCCGGTACCTATAATATTATTATCAAAGCAACTGATAAAAATAATACCCAAGCTTTTTTACAAGTTATTGGAGTTGCAAATGGTGCGGTAGCATTGACGACAACAAATCCGAATCAAGGTTCATCCTTGGTTAATAGTCAAAAACCTCAGACTATCTGGTGGCCGGCTGCATTAATGCTGCCTCTAATATTGGCTTCTTTTTGGATTGGTGGCAAATATCAGCTTGTCGCTCTTAGGAAACAATTAGAAAAACAACGCGGTTAATTTAAAACTTTTGCTCTAATCTGTTAAAATAATAACTTAAATTATGGTAGAAAATATTTACGTTGGTATGTCTGGTGGAGTTGATAGTTCGACTACTGCTTTATTATTGAAGCAAGCTGGGCATAATGTTACTGGTGTATATATGAAAAACTGGACTAAAGATTTACCAGGTTTTAATTGCCCATGGAAGGATGATTTTAATGATGCAAAAAGGGTGGCAACCGAATTGGATATACCTTTTAAAGTTTATGATTTCGAAAAAGAATATCGTCAAAAAGTAGTGGATTATTTATTAGATGGTTATAGGACTGGCATTACACCAAATCCAGATATAATGTGTAATCAAGAAATAAAGTTTAAATTATTCTCAGATCTAGCAATTAGCGAAGGCGCTACTAAAATTGCCACTGGTCATTACGCAAGAATTCTTAACAATGACGGAGTTTATAGTTTGAATATAGCTATTGATAAAGATAAAGATCAAACTTATTTTCTTTATCGAATGAGCAGAGACTCTTTAGAAAAATCTTTAATGCCAATCGGAGATTATGTAAAAAAAGACGTTAGACAGATTGCATTAACCAATAATTTATCTACTGCTATGAAAAAAGATAGTCAGGGAATTTGTTTTGTTGGGAAAGTAGGAATAAAAGACTTTTTATTGGCAGAGCTTGGCCCACAACAACCAGGAGATATACTAGATCAAAACAATCAACTAGTTGGTCGGCATGATGGTGCAATATTTTATACTATTGGTCAAAGGCACGGTTTAGACATCGGTGGTGGATTGCCATACTATGTCTTTAAAAAAGATATGGCTAAAAACATAGTTTTTGTTACTAGAGATCTTCAACAGGATTCTTTATGGTCTAATAAAATTAAGTTAACTCAGATGCATTGGTTAACTAAAAATAACATCAACCGCTTAAGAACTTCAGATAATGTTATGGTTAGAACAAGATATCGGGCGACTTTAATTAAAGTAAAAAATTTAGAATTAATAAGTGAAAATGAATACTCTATCGAAACAGATGAAGAGATAAGAGCAGTAACAGTTGGACAGTCAGCAGTCTTCTATCAGGGTGAGATGGTTCTTGGTGGCGGTATTATTTGTTAAACATAGATGGTAAAATAGACTCTAAACTATGACTGCACAACAAATCAGACAATTATATCTAGATTTTTTTAAAGAAAAAGCTCACCATGAAATACCTCGGGCTTCTTTAATCCCTCAGAACGATCCAACAACATTATTCACTAGTTCTGGCATGCAACCTCTAATACCTTATTTATTGGGCCAGAAACATCAAGATGGTAATCGTTTAGTTGATTCTCAAACATGTCTAAGAACTCAAGACATTGAAGACATTGGTGATAATAGGCATACAACTTTTTTTGAAATGTTAGGTAATTGGAGTCTCGGTGATTATTTTAAAGAATCTCAAATACCTTGGTTATTTGATTTTTTAGTCGAAAAAGTAAAATTGGATCCAGCAAAGTTGTATGTTACATGTTATGCCGGTAATCAGAAATTTAAAATTAAAAAGGATGATGAATCAGCTGAAATATGGTCAGGTTTATTTAAATCTAAGAATATTGAGGCTAAAAAAGTTGTTATAGGCTCAGAAGAAGACGGTTATAACAAAGGTATGTCTGAAGGTCGTATCTTTTTCTATGATGGTCAAAAAAACTGGTGGAGCAGAGGTGGAGATGAAGAATCAACCCCAATCGGAGATCCTTGTGGCCCTGATAGTGAAATATTTTATGATTTTGGGGTTGCTCATAATATAGAATTTGGCCAATATTGTCACCCAAACTGTGACTGTGGGCGATTTGTTGAAATTGGTAATAGTGTCTTCATGACGTATTTAAAAACTAAGGATGGTTTTGAATTATTAGAAAAACCTAATGTAGATTTTGGCGGTGGACTTGAAAGAATAACAGCAGCTTCAATTAATAATCCAGATGTCTTTGAGATTAGTTTATTAAAACCAATTATTCAAAAGTTAGAAGAGTTATCTGATAAGAAATACCAGAGTCATACTGAGAGTATGAGAATAATATCAGATCATCTCCGAGCAGCGTCATTTTTAGCCGTAGATGGACTTGTGCCAAACAATAAAGAACAGGGCTACGTTATGCGCCGATTAATCAGGAGAGCAATTAGATTTGCATTTGACTTAGGTTTAACGCAGAATTTTTTTGAAGAAGTTATACCTGTAATAACTAGTTTATATCAAGATGATTTTGATGAAGTATTAAAATCCCAGACTAAGGTTATTGAAATATTAGTAACTGAAGAAAAATTATTTAGAAAGACTTTAAATAAAGGACTTTTTGAATTTGATAAGATCTGTCAGTTATCGCTTAATAGTTACAAAAATGCATCGATAACAGGTTTAGATGTTTTTAAACTTTACGATACATTTGGTTTCCCAGTTGAACTTATTATCGAGGAAGCATTTAAGAAAAACGTTGAACTATCTGATACTTGGCGAGATGAATTCGATGGCTTAATGAGCCGACAAAGACAATTGAGTCAGACGGCAACCAAAGGAGCTTTTAAAGGTGGGCTTGGTGGTCAAACTATTATACATAAAAAATATCATACAGCTACCCACTTGCTTTACCAGTCTCTTAGAAATGTCCTAGGGGATCATGTTATTCAAAGAGGTTCAAATATAACAGAAGAGCGTTTAAGGTTTGACTTTAGCCATAATCAGAAAATGACAGCCGAAGAGATTAAAAAAGTAGAAGAAATAGTTAATTATCAAATTAATCAAGATCTTAAGATTTCTTTTAAAGAATATCCAACTAAAGTGGCAAGGGATGAGCTGGGTGCACTTGGTCAATTTGGTGATAGATATGGTGACAGGGTAAAAGTTTATAAGATGATTAAAGATGGTGAGACAAAACCATTTAGTTTTGAGATATGTGGTGGGCCTCATGTTGACCATACTAATGAATTAAAAGAGGAAAATAAAAAATTTTATATTATTAAGGAAGAAAGTTCATCGGCTGGTGTTAGAAGGATTAAAGCTGTCTTAAAATAGATATTGTTTTTTACTGTTTTTACTGTTATATTGTAGCCAGTCTAACAAAAAACAAAAAATGACTAAAAATAAAATCAGTAAAAAAGCTAATTCTGGTATTGGTATAGATAATTTCGGACATAGTATCTGGCAGCTTAGTCATGTCCATTATACTGGTCGTTTTCTGCCAAAAAAGAAAACAGCCTATCCAGCCTTGTTATTAATAGTTCTATTAGTTGGTGTTTTTTTGACTGGCTGGTCAAAGATAGTTATTGCTTCCGCCTCGGCTAGTTATAATGTCGTAACAACTGTTGTAGCTGCACCAATCAATCAATCAGCAACAATTTTATACCCTCACAATAACTCAACAGTTTACAACTCAACGATTAATGTTAATGGATCATGTCAATCGCCTAGCTACGTAGTTTTAACAAAAAATAATTTGTTTGGTGGCGTAGCACTTTGTAGTTCAAGTAACACTTGGTCAATAAGTGTTAGCTTACTTAGTGGCTCTAACATTCTTCAAGCAAAGATTTTTAATCTAACTAATCGTCCTGGGCCTCTTTCAAGTCAAATTAAAACCGATTATGTTAGTTCTGGAAATATAAGTTTAGATAACCCATTAATTTTAAAATCTAATTTTGATTACCAAGGCGTAAATGTTGGCCAACAATTTAATTTGCCACTTGACCTTGAAGGTGGTAAACCACCTTATGCTATCTCGATTAATTGGGGCGACTCAACAACTTCTCTAATTTCTCAGGCAAGTGATGGTACTATCTCAATTCCTCATATTTATAAAAAAACTGAAAATTACAAAGGTAGCTACAAAATAATTGTCTCGACAACCGATACTCAAGGGAAGCAAACTAGCCTACAATTGTTGGCAATTGTTAATTTAAATAGTTCTTCGGAAAATTCTATCGCCAATATCAGTAATAACTCAGCTGGTAATGGTATTTTTTCTAATATTGAAAAATATATATGGCCAAGTTACGCTATTGTAATTTTAATGTTGATAAGTTTTTGGTTAGGCGAAAGACAAGAATTTTATAAGAATAAATCTAGTAAATAGTAATTTATAGAGGTTAGTTTAAGTTAATTTATGTTAGAATAAGCAATATGTTTAGTAAGATAATTACATCTATAAAGAAATATATAAAAATAATATCTGTTCAAATACAGAAGTTATTGTCACGTTACGGTAAACATAACGTGAATGAGCCTAAGAATGATAATTTCTTAGTTGGTTTAGATATTGGCACAGAATACGTTAAAGCATTAATTGGTCAGATAAATCCAGACACTTCTGGGGTTGATATCATTGGCGTTGGGAAAGTTCACCAATCTTTAAGTGATATGCAGGCTGGAGCTATTTCAGACATAGCATCGGTGGTTGAAAATTGTGATCAAGCTTTAAAAGAAGCTGAAACTCAAGCTAATGCCAGTATCAGAGGGTCAGTTATAGGCATTGCTGGGGAATTAGTTAAAGGTTCAACTATTGCAATGAAAATAATTAGACCTAACCCTGAACTATCCATTGATGCTTTAGAGATGGAGAAAATAATCAATAGTGCTCAAACTAAAGCTGAAGAAAAAGCCAAAGAATTATTGAATAAAGAGACTGGCGGTAGAGATGTTAATGTTAGACTAGTAAATTCGGCTTTAGTTAATATTGAAATCGACGGTTACCCAATTACTAATCCGATTGGTTTTCAGGGTAAAGAAGTAGTTATTTCACTTTATACTGCTTTTGCTCCACTTATCCATATTGCAGCGTTAGAAAAAACTGCCTTAGAGCTTGATTTAGATCTTCTAGCGGTTGCCGCAGAGCCATTTGCTGTTTCAAGGGCAGTATTAGGTAATAAGGTCGCTCAGAACTTCAGTGCAATTTTAATAGATATTGGTGGAGGTACTACCGATATTGCCGTCGTTATTGATGGAGGTGTTCAGGGTACAAAAATGTTTGGAATTGGTGGTAGGGCATTCACTAAAGGTATTGAGCGAGATTTAGGCGTATCTTACGACATGGCTGAATTACTGAAAGTTGGACTATCGGAAAACACAGTTCCCGCAGCAAAAATTGCAGCAGTTGAAGCTTCACTTAATAAAACTGCTAAAACTTGGATGAGTGGTATTGATTTAGCCTTATCTGAATTCGACAAATTAGACCATTTACCATATAGGTTATTTTTATGTGGTGGAGGTTCATCACTTCAACTATTAGTTGATAGGTTAGAAGAAACCGATTGGTATAAAAATCTTCCTTTTACACACAAACCAACTGTTCGATTAATTAAACCTCAACAAGTAAGTGATATTAAGGACTTAACTGGTAAAGTTAATGATCATACATTTATTACAGCTATGGGTTTACTCCGTGTTGGTGCAGACACAAAACAGTTTGATACTAATGCTAATCTATCGATTCGTGATAAAATTGACAAGATGTTAAAGGTCTAAGAATGGCAAATACAAAAGATACAATTTATTTAGATATAGATGATGAAATTACGACTATTATTGATAAGGTTGAGTCTAGTTCAGCCGATTTAGCAGTATTGGTTTTACCAAAGCGGGCAGCTGTTCTTCAGAGTAGTGTAAATATAAAACTTCTAAAAAGAGCTGCTGATAGTATTGCAAAAAAATTAGTTTTAATTACTAATGATGCGAGTGTTATTAGCCTTGCTGCGGATAATAAGATTTATGTATCAGCTGATCTTAATTCAAAACCTGAAATACCTATCAATACTGAAGGAATTAACCCATCATCTAAATTTATAAGTTCCAATAAGGAAGAGATTATTAATTTATCTCAAGATGATTTAGTCGATTTACCTATCAGTCAATTAGATAAAGCAGCGGCATCTATACCTGTCGAAGATAATAGTATTGATAATAAAGAAGATTTAGTTGAGGCTGAACCACCAAAGAAACCTAAACATAAAAAAGATAAGAGTTTATTTATTCCAAACTTCCATAAATTTAGGGCATGGTTCTTCTTAATTATTCTTTTTATAATTTTACTGATAGCCGGAATTTATTACGGATTAGTAGTTATGCCTAAAGCTGTTATTAATATTAAAACTAATGCTACTAATGTTAGCATTAATATTCCCTTAAATTTAAGTACGACTGCTACCAGTGTTGATATGGCTTCTGGTACTATCCCAGCTAAATTAATTAGTTACTCTAAAACTTATACTGCAACTGTCCCAACAACTGGTCAACAAAACAATGGTACAGTAACGAGTCTAAACATATCTATTGGGTTATCTTGTTCTTATATTCAAAACAACGGAAAAGCTGTAACCATTGCTAAAGGATCAGGTGTAAGCTCAGGTAATTATACTTTCATAACTCAATCTTCGATTAGCCTGAACGCAATCATGAAAAATGGTCAATGTGATACCGCTGATAGTTCTCAAACAGTTGTAGCTAATGCAATATCAGGTGGAGCAGCCTATAATCTAGCACCTAACACAACAATGCAAGTAGCGCCATTTTCAGGTTATTCTTCAAGTGATTTCACCGCAGTAAGTGGTTCAATAATTACTCAAGGAACAGACAATATAACTCAAGTTGCATCACAAACAGATATTGACAATGCTACTGCACAATTAAACACAACCAATAGTGGCGCACAGAATGTTTTGTCTCAACAAGTTATCCAAGCAGGTCTTTATCCTCTTAGCGTTACGTCAACAACTTCACAACCAACAGTTACTGATAGTGCTGCGGTTGGTGCAACTGCTACAAGTGAAACAGTTAGCGAAGTTATAGTTTATAGTATGTATGGTGTGTCTAAAGCAGATTTAGAGAGTATCTTAAACAATTCTATTGTCTCTCAAGTTAGTTCAGCTAGCCAAACAATAATTAATAATGGATTTAATAGTTTGAACCTAACTTTAAATAATGGTGCTAATACTAATCTAAATCTAACTACAACTGCTGAAATCGGACCAAATATATCAGTCGCAAATATTAAGAAAAATTCGATTGGTAAAAAAGCTGGAGATATTATCGCACAACTTAAAAGTAACCCTAATATTACAAGCGTGAAGGTTAATCTTAGCCCATTTTGGGTAAGCACAGTACCAAATAATTTATCAAAAATCACAGTTAATATTGCTAAACCCTAACTCCTTATAATGGATGATACTGAGTTAAATAAATCTATCTTGAGTCTAGATGTTGGGACAGTTAGAATTGGTTTGTCGATTGCCTCAAGATTAAATTATTTAACTAGAATTCTCCCCGCAATTTTAAATGATGATAATTTTGCTTCTAATCTTGAATCAATAATTATTCAGGAGAATATTGATAGTTTGGTTGTTGGTTTACCGCGTAATCTGTCTGGTGAAAAAACTAAACAAACAATTTATGTTGAAGAATTTGTAGACCAAAAATTAAAAATTTTTAATTTACCGGTATTTTTTCAAGATGAGAGTCTAACTAGTGTTAAGGCTGAAGAAATTTTACGTAATTATAAAAAACAATACACCAAAGCTGATATAGATTCTATGTCTGCACTTTTAATTTTAGAGGATTATTTAAAAAGTTTGGATGATAAAAAGTAATGAAGTACTCATCGGATAAGCAATATAAAAATGGTTTCTCCTTAAAAATTATTATTGTAGCTGTTTTGTTGATTATTTTAGTTTTATTGTTTGCTGGTTATTTTTACTATGAGAATAATTTAAAGGCCTATAGCAAGTCCAATGTAAGTCAAATTGTGGTAATAAAGTCAGGGTATACGTCACAGGAAATAGCTAATTTATTAGCAAGTAAGAAGTTAATAAAATCTGCTCTAGTTTTTGATATCTATCTACATTTGCTGAGTAATAAAAATCTTCAAGCTGGTTCGTATAATATTTCTCCAAATATGAATGTTCAGGCAATCGTTAATATTTTAAATAAAGGTAAGGTGGTTTCTTCGCTAGTTACAATACTACCGGGTTATAGGATAGATCAAATAAAAAGCGACTTTATTTCAGCTGGATTTAGTTCAAGTGATGTAACGTCAGCTTTTAATATTAAATTATATTCAAACTCACCGCTTTTATCTGAATTACCAGCAAATGTAAATACTTTAGAGGGGCTACTTTGGCCTGATTCATTTTTAAAAGATAGTTCAACAAGTCCTGAAACTATCATAAACGAATCGTTACAAGAGACATATCAACAAATCACACCATCCTTAGTGGCTAAATTCAATAAAGAAGGACTAAGTATTTATCAGGCTCTTACGCTTGCTTCTATTATTATCAAGGAAGTTTCTAACCCATCTGATCAGGCTCAGGCTGCTCAAGTATTTTTAACTAGGTTATCGCTTAATATGCCTTTAGGCTCAGATGTTACTGCTTTATATGGAGATGTTGTCAATAACCAACCAACCAATTTAAATTATGACAGTCCGTATAATACCCTGATTCATGTAGGTTTACCTCCAAGCCCAATTGCTACAGTATCTCTAACAGCGCTAAATTCTATAGCCAATCCAGCAAATACTTCTTGGTTATATTTTGTAACTGGCGATAATGGTACTACATACTTTTCAAAAACAGCAGCCGAACAACAACAAAATACAGCGCTATATTGTCATAAACTTTGTCAGCTCTAAGTTGAATATCTTAAATGTTTTGGGTATAATAATAAACATAAAAATAAACATTTGTTTAAATTGTTGGTTTATTTTTAATTTTATGGAGTAGCAATATTAGTAATCATTCTGTTTTAACTATTGGCGCAACTAAAAAAAAGTTCAAAAGTAGAGTTAGTATCTCTTTAAAACTTGCTTCTGCTCGAAAAATACCTAAGATTGGTAAGAGTTTTATTATTATAGGCAGTAATATTATTCTTTTATATTTGATTTTTATTTTCGTTTCACAATCAAGTAATGCCGCAGGCACAGTTAGTAATATTAACTTAGGTCAGTCTAATTTAGTTTCAAGTACTAGTATTAGCCCTGTTGATCAGGTTTCTTCAGCGAATATCGCACTTACTGTTGCTCAAATGGCTAATTTACCAGAAACTACTGCTATATCAAATCAAGCACAATCACAGCAATCAGAAATTAGTTCAGCTAGTACGAATAACGAAATAGTAGCTAAACCTCAAGTGGTAACGACCGCTTTAAAATCAAGAGCAGATATATTTTATTATGTTACGGCTCCAGGAGATACTCTAGCCTCCTTAGCAACTAAGTTCGGAGTTACAGAAAATTCAATATCATGGTCGAACAATTTAATTTATAACAATTTAACTGTTGGTCAAAAGTTAGTTATACCACCAATGAACGGTATAGTTTATAAAGTTAAGTCAGGTGATACGCCTACAAGTCTAGCCAGTACATATAATTCATCTGCTTCTCAAATTATCCAAGATAATGATGCTGAAATTACTGGTTTAATTCCTGGTGAGCAGATTATTATACCTAATGGCGTCAATCCAGTAAAGTATGCTTCATCATCTTATAATACTTATTTTCCTTGGGGTACAAACCCAATTTATGGTTTTAATGGCTATTATTTTGGTTGGTGTACGTGGTACGTTGCTACTCAAATATCTATTCCTAGTAACTGGGGAGATGCATATAACTGGGCTAATGCAGCAGCACAGAGTCCTGGTTGGAATGTAGGCTCTGTTCCAGCGGTAGGCGATATTGCTCAAACAACTAGTGGCGATCATGTCGCTATCGTTCGAGCTGTAAACCCAAATGGAACTATATGGATATCGGAAATGAATTCATATGGTCAAAGATCAATGATTGATGGAACAAAAACAGGTGGTTGGGATGTTGTTGACTGGAAAGTTGTCCCTGATTCATTCTTTCCTCATTACATTTACCGTTAAATTGATTTTGTAATTGTTAGATCTTAATTTATTCTTAGTTTAGATGAGTTTTGTAGATTATATTGTACTTAAAGTTAAAGCAGGCGATGGTGGTGATGGCCATTTAAGTTTTCATCACGAAAAATTTGTTGATAAAGGCGGTCCTGATGGTGGCGACGGTGGCGACGGTGGCGATGTTATTATTCGTGCTTCTAATAATCAGGATACATTAGCTAAATTTCGTTATCATAAGGAAATTTTGGCTGGTGATGGTTTACCTGGACAAAAAAATAATCGACATGGTAAAACGGCAGATAATAAAATAATTGATGTCCCTGTTGGCACAGCAGTTTACTTAGAAGATCGATTGATAGTAGATTTGATAACTAATGAACAAGAGTATGTTATCGCAAAAGGTGGCAAGGGTGGTTTTGGTAACGCTCACTTTGTTTCTTCAAAACGTCAAACACCTAGGTTTGCTGAAAAAGGATTACCAGGTGAAAAGTTTGTCTATCGGTTCGAGTTAAAATCAATTGCAGATGTTGGGCTCATCGGTTTACCTAATGCTGGCAAGTCTACATTATTGTCTAAAATAAGTCATGCTAAGCCCGAGATTGCAGACTATCCTTTTACAACCCTAAAACCAAATCTTGGAGTAGTAGATTACAAGGGTCGTTCCATTTTATTTGCCGATATTCCTGGTTTAATCGAGGGCGCAGCTGAGGGTCGTGGACTTGGGCATGACTTTCTGAGGCACATTGAAAGAACTAGGCTAATTATTCATATGATAGATGTTAATTCTGATGATGTCATAAGAGATTACCAATTAATTAATCAGGAATTAAAAAAATACAGCCGCGCATTATTCAAGAAAAAACAGATTGTAGTTTTTAGTAAAATCGATAGTCTTACGCCTGAAAATGTCTCTATTAAGATAGATTATTTAAGATCTACTCTACCTAAGACAATTAAATTAATAACGATTTCATCTTTTAGTAGGCAAGGCGTAGATCAGTTATTGGAATTAATAAGATTAGAACTTGAAAAAATTATTAAACCAGCAAAAGAAATTCCGGTTGTAAAATTGACAGCTGATCTGAAAGACTCGTGGCAAGTTCAAAAAGTTAAGAAAGGATTTTTGATTAGTGGTTGGGAAATTGAAAAATTTGCCTTTAAAACTGATTTTAATAATGACGAATCTGTCATGAGATTAAAAAATATTCTAAAAAGAAAAGGGATTATTAAAGAATTAATTAAGAATGGCATTAAACCAGAAGATAAGATAATGTTTAATCGACTTGATGATTTTTTAGTATATTAATTTTAGTTAAGATAAATAATTATGTATAATAGAGGGATATATGGCAAATCAAAAAGAGGGAAGTAATTTAAAGTTTGGTTTTATTATTGTAGCTGTCGTGGTCTTATTTTTTATTGGTCTAATTATTTTTAAAGGACCGACTCCAAATAAATCTACGACTGGTTCAAGTATTGTTGGTCGAAAGCCAGCTTCCTCATCAATTGTTAATAAAGTTACTTCTGTTAGTATGGCTACTCTTGATACGGTTGGTCTCGGAACGGCAACAAATTTACCTACCAAGGTTTCAGCTCCATCGCTAACAAACAATTCTAAACCAGAATTTTTTTACGAAGGTGCCGAATATTGTCCTTTCTGTGCGACTGAAAGATGGGCAATGGTTATAGCATTATCTCATTTTGGTAGTTTCTCTAATTTAAGCCAAACAACTTCATCTTCAACCGATGTTTATCCTAATACACCTACATTCTCATTCTATCAATCAACCTATAAGAGTAACTATATTAGTTTTGTACCGATTGAAATCTATTCTAATATTCCAACAGGTAATGGTGGTTATACTAGTTTAGACATTCCCAATTCAGCTCAGATTAACTTAGTTAATAAATATGATGCAAGCCCGTATGTACCAGCATCATCAACTGGATCGATACCTTTTATGGATTTTGGAGGTAAATATATTGTTTCGGGTGCAACTTATAGTCCAACTGTCTTGCAGGGCAAAACTGCCGATCAGATAGCTAGTAGTTTATCTACTCCAACTGATCCGATTGCACGAGGTGCCGATGGTGCTGCTAATGGGATGATTGCTACACTTTGTAAGTTAACTAATAATCTACCAGTCACAACGTGTGATAGTAATATAAAATCTATTGAAGCTACATTTTAAGTTAAGGAAATGCTAAAAAATCAAATTAAAAAATTTTCAATTATCGGGATTGTTTTAAGTACCTTAGGTTTAATAGACAGTATATATTTAACGATTGTTCATTATAATACATCTGTACCACTCGCTTGTCCGGAAACTAAATTTATTAACTGTCAAAAAGTAACCTCTAGTTCCTATTCAATGATCGGTCACATTCCAATAACCTTCTTTGGTATATTTTTCTTTCTAATCTTTCTAATTTTGAATTTACCAGTTTTTTGGCGGACTGCTGATCAGCTAATTAGGTTAAGTCGATTGATTATGATAAGCCTAGGATTAGTTAGTGTTTTCTATTTAGTCTACGTCGAACTGTATAAGCTAAATTCAATTTGTCTTTATTGTACAGGCATCCACATTATTGTTTTTATCTTATTTATTTCAACAATATTTGGGCATCTTATTACGAATATACAACCAGAGCCTGAAGCTTAAATTAATTAGTTACCAAAAATATTTGGTTTGAAGTGCAGTTCATTTGAATAGAGTAATGTTCGGTTGTATTTATTTTTTAATTTACTATTTGAAAGAAATTTATTTTTAGACAAAATGTAACCAAAAATAACCGAAAAAAACATAGTAATAAGTAGCCAGCCAACAAAATTAATTTGAATATTTGTGCCTGGAATAATACCTAAAAAAATTAAGCTATTCATAGAATTTGATACCACACTCGTTAAATTAATTGATATTATACTTATATTTGTAGCTATGTCAAGTATATTGTATAACATAACCATTATGGCATTCAGTATCGATTTTTATTAATTTTTAGGGTATAATACATCAACTAACTTTTTTAGATATGGCAGAACAAATAATAATCAAAGGTGCTAGAGAACACAATCTTAAGAATATAGATATAAATATTCCTAGAGATAAATTAGTTGTTATCACAGGCTTAAGTGGCTCAGGTAAATCTAGTTTAGCTTTTGATACAATCTATGCTGAGGGTCAAAGACGTTATGTTGAATCGCTTAGTTCTTATGCCAGACAATTCTTGGGTATTATGGAGAAGCCAGACGTAGATCAGATTGATGGACTTAGCCCAGCAATTAGTATTGATCAAAAATCTACATCAAGAAATCCTCGTTCAACGGTTGCTACTGTTACGGAAATTTATGATTATTTAAGATTATTATTTGCAAGAATTGGTGTTCCGCATTGTCCAATAGATGGTACTGAAGTTAAAAGACAGACACCTGAATCGATTATGTCTAAAGTTAAAAGTATAGCTTCTGGCACCAGAATGATTATTTTGGCACCAATAGTAAATGACAAAAAAGGGGCCTTCGAACATATTAAAGAACAGTATTTACGAGTTGGATTTGCTAGAGCTAGAATCGATGGAATTATCTATGCACTTGATGAATTTCCAGAGTTAGACAAGAATTATCGGCATAACATAGAAATAGTTGTTGATCGATTAATTAACAATGAAGATAATAGCGGGCGATTAGTTCAATCAATCGAACAAGCTCTTGAGGTTGGTGCTGGGAATTTGATGATTCTAGATGATGATAAATCTGAAATTTCCAGCTTTAGTTTATTATATGCTTGTGAAAAACACCCCGATATTGTTATTCCAGAATTAGAGCCTAGAACATTTAGTTTTAATAGCCCACAAGGTGCATGTCCGGTATGTACGGGTCTTGGCAATAGGCTAGAAGTAGACCCTAGTTTAGTGATTCCAAATGGTCGTTTAACTATAAGTGAAGGGGCTATAAGACCTTATAATAGAATTAATGTTGACAATTGGTACATGAAAAAACTTCAAGCTGTTGCAGAACGTCATAATTTTTCATTGAAAGTACCAACCTCATCTCTTAGCCAAAAACAATTAGATTTAATTTTATATGGTACAGGCGAAGAAAAGTACAGACTTTCTTTAGGTAATGGCAAGTCATTTGAGACTATTTATGAAGGTGTTATACCAAATCTTGAGCGTCGTCATAAAGAGACTGATAGTGATTTTGTTAGACGCGATATAGAGAAATTTATGAAAGAAAGACCTTGTCATAAATGTCATGGTCGTCGTTTAAGAGACGAAGTTTTAGCAATTAAAATCTATACTCAATCAATTATGGACGTTTGTAATTTGTCGATTGATGATACTTATGAATGGATAGATAGTCTAAAACTAACACCGAATGAAATGAATATAGTTCGTCTGATTTTAAAAGAAATAACTGCTCGTTTACAATTTTTAAAAGACGTTGGATTAAATTATTTAACACTTCTTAGAAGCGCTACGACTCTTAGTGGTGGTGAAGCTCAAAGGATTCGTTTAGCCACTCAAATAGGGTCTGGTTTAACAGGAGTATTATATGTACTTGACGAACCTAGTATTGGTTTACACCAAAGAGATAATGGTCGGTTAATTAATACTTTGAAAAACTTAAGAGATCTAGGTAATAGCGTTATCGTTGTTGAACATGATGAAGAAACCATATTAATGGCAGATTATTTGATTGATATAGGCCCAGGAGCAGGTAGTAATGGTGGAGAAGTAGTAGCAAAAGGTACGCCAGCAGAAGTTATTAAGAATAAGAAAAGTATTACTGGTCAATATTTATCGGGTGCTAGAAAAATTGATCGACCAAAGACAATAAGAAAAGGTAATCGTCAAGAATTGGTGATTAAAAATGCTACGGAAAATAATTTAAAAAATATTACAGTCAGTATTCCTTTAGGTGAGTTGGTTGTAGTAACGGGTGTTTCTGGCTCAGGTAAATCAAGTTTAATAAATGATATTTTAGCCAAAGAATTACAAGCTAGACTTCATCATGCCAATACAGTACCCGGATACCATGAAGAAATTTTAGGAATAGATAATTTGGATAAAGCAATTATTATTGATCAGTCACCAATTGGGCGTACCCCACGCTCTAATCCAGCTACCTACACTGGACTTTTTACGCCAATTCGTGAACTATTCGCTGAACTACCCGATGCTAAGCTGAGAGGCTACAGTGCCGGTAGGTTTAGTTTCAATGTAAAGGGTGGAAGATGTGAAAATTGTTCGGGTGATGGAATTATAAAGATAGAGATGCACTTCTTGCCTGATGTTTATGTTGAATGTGAAGTTTGTAAGGGTAGAAGATATAACAAAGAAGCACTTGAGATTCACTATAAGTCTAAGAATATAAGTGATATTTTGAATATGACTTGTGATGAAGCGTTTAAATTTTTTGAAAACATTCCAATTCTGTCTCGAAAACTACAAACATTAGTTGATGTTGGAATTGGTTATATTAAATTAGGGCAACCAGCCACTACTCTAAGTGGTGGTGAAGCTCAAAGAATTAAGTTAGCTACTGAATTATCTAGAAGACCAACCGGGAAAACCTTATATATTTTAGATGAACCAACAACTGGACTACATATGGGCGATGTTGAAAAATTACTAAAAATAATTCATTTATTAGTCGATCACGGAAATAGTGTCATAATTATTGAGCATAACTTAGATGTTATAAAGAATGCTGATTGGATAATTGATATGGGCCCAGAAGGAGGTGAGGCAGGCGGTCAAATTGTCGCCGTGGGTACTCCAGATCAGATTGCAAAGAGTCCTAATAGTTTTACTGGTCAGTATTTGAAGAAGATTTTATAGAGCGTTTTTTACGGATGATTCTAAATAAATGATAAAAAGTTGGGATTAAAGAAATGACCACTACTCCAACTAAAACAATCAAAATATAATGATCTATATTAGGGATACGACTGCCAACATAATAGCCAAGTAGTGTGACGATAACTGCCCATAAACTATCGCCTATAAAATCGTATATAAAATATTTTCTATAATTCATTTTTCCTACACCAGCTAGTAATGGTGAAAATGATCTGATTACTGGAAAAAAATGTGCAATCAGGACAGTCTTTGGGCCATATTTTAAGTAAAAATTTTCAGCTTGTTCGATGTGATCTTTTCTGAGTAGTAAACTATCAGGTTTTGTAAAAACTTTTGGTCCAAGTTTTCGGCCAATAAAGTAAGCAAAATTATCTCCAGTAATAGCGGCTAATGCAATAACAAGAAGTGCTGTTGAAAGAGATAGCTTTCCTTCTTTAGCATAAATACCAGCTGCTATTAAAAGTGTATCGCCAGGTAGAAAAAAACCTAAGAATAAGCCTACTTCAGCAAAAATAAAAGTTGCTATAAGCCACAAGCCACCAATTTGTAATAAATGATCAACATTAAACATTAATATAATATTACAGGCTAATTTATTATTAGTCTAATCAATTATCTGCTATAATTAAATATAAATTAGCCAACTTTAAAGGAGTAGAACTTAGTTTATATGACAGATACCACTATTCAGTTATCATTTGAAAAAAGAGAATTAACAGGTAAAAAAGTAAAAAAAATTCGAAAATTAGGGCAAGTTCCGATTGTTATTCATGATCATGGAAAACCTTCAGTTATTGCTCAGGTATCGCTTAAAGAACTAGTATCTGTTATATCCGCAGCCGGTAAACATCACCCTGTTGTTTTAAAGTCTACCGATCAGAAAAGAGAAATAACAACAATGATTAAAGAAACTGATTATGAACCACAGAAACAAACTTTGTCTCATGTTGTTTTTAATTCAATTTTCACTGATCAATTAGTTGAAGCAGAAATTCCAATTAAGCCAAGATATGCTGAAGGTAACGAATCTTCACCTGCTGAACGTGCTGGTTTAATTGTTATTGAGCATTTAGAATCAGTTTTGGTTGAAGCCTTGCCTAATAATTTACCAGATGCAATATTCTATGATGCTGAAAAATTAGTTGAACCTTCCGATCATCTTTCTATTGGTGATCTTATATTGCCAAAAAATGTAACATTAAAGTCTGATCCTACTGCCAGTATTGCAAGCGTATATGAACCAAGTGCTATTGAAGCAGCTAATAACGCACTTGCTGGTGGAGAAGAAGAGACAATTGAAACTACAGAAGAATCAGCCGTCGAAGAAAATCCTACTAGCACAGAGGCGCCAAAAGAATAATATATTGCTAAGTAGTTCTGTAGAATATAATATTTAAATATTATGGAGTTTGAGAATTTTAATAACAATCCTGAAGAAGAAGACGACGAAGAGCAGGAAGATGACAAAAAACATAAGACAAAAAAATCTAATTTAATTCAGAATTTTTTTTCTAAGTTTAAGTCTAAAGATAATGAAGAATTTAAATTAAGTAATCTATTTGAGATAAAAAGTCCTTTAGATAAATCTCATGAGAGTAAAACAGTTGAAAAAGAAGATGAAGCTCAAGCTGAAGATGACACCTCAACTTCTACTGAGATTACATCAGATGACGACAGTAGTTTATTAATAGATTCAGAATCAGTTCAGCTAGATAGCCTACAAAAATCCAATTTAGCTGAAGATGACACCTCAACTTCTGCTGAGATTACATCCGGAGATTCAGATAGAACCTTGTTACGACCTAATTTGGGGTATTCATTAGATAAATCTCATGAGAGTAAAACAGTTGAAAAAGAAGATGAAGCTCAAGCTGAAGATGACACCTCAACTTTTACTGAGATTATTTCTCCAGATGAAGATAAGATAATTCTTCAATCCATAGCCGATATACATTTAAGTGAATTACCTCATTTTGATCGAAATACTAAAGTCGAATATTTTTTAACTAATCTATCATCAACCGGTGATTTACATAAAGCATACTCAATTACTTCGTCTCAGTTTGAGAAAGGTGAGATTTTAAATGATATAGAGTTGCGTCAACCTGTTTCACGGAATACTATTATCGAAACTTCTCGATTGAATTTTGAATATAAAAAACCGAATAAAAAGTCCGAATTACCGAAATTAGTCCCAATTGTTTCAGAAAAGAAAAAATCCGCCTTCGAGTTTTTGAATAATGAAATATATAGGATTAAAGCAGTTGAAAAACCTATTGAATCATCACTTGATTTAAAAGTAGGTTTGAGAAGTCATTTAGAAAGATTAGATAATCAAGTTGAGGTATTTAAACTTCGGATTAGAAATGAGATTCAAGGTGGTAACATCCAAACTATTCCTGAGCAAAATACTTTAATCCCTCAATCTAATAATATTGAACGCAACCAGGACAAATCTTTTGAAAACGCAAAACAAGTAAAACTTAATTTGTCTGATAAGGAAATTATTTTAATTAGCGAGAAAATAAAACTAGAAAATGTTTCTCTGAAACAAATATTTAAAAACCGTGAAATTAGCTTAAATGGGATGAGGCGAGTTGTTAAAGAATATTTGGCTACAGGCCATTTTGAAGAGATTTTGAAAAAAGAACTTATACTACATCAAATAGATTTCGAGAAAGACCCAATCTATAAAGATGTTAGGGATGAAGACAATATGCCAGTTCAGTTTAGTTCACCAAAATCAGTTGAAGAACTTTTGGTTGAAAAGAATCTAATATTAGATAATAAAAATAATTTACCTATTGCAGTAAAAATTTCTAATAATCAAAATATAAAGCAAGATAATAAATTAAAATCAAATATCAACAGTCAAACACCGAAAATTATTAATCCATTAAATATAATTTTATTATCATTAATTTTGATCTTGTTAATAGTCTTAATCTTAGTACTATATTTTAAGGTATAATTATTAGATGGAAAAAATAATACTATTTTATTTATTTACGCCACTAAAAGATTTGAATGCGGTTTTATTATGGCAAAAGAAATTAGGTGAATCTAATCAATTAACTGGACGAATTATTATCTCAAAACATGGTATAAACGGGACACTAGGTGGACCGGTCGATAAGCTTAAAACCTACATTAAAGAAAATAAACTGTACTTACCATTTAAAGATATAAAATACAAATGGAGCGATGGTGGTAATAATGATTTCCCAAAACTTTCTGTAAAAATTCGGTCAGAAATTGTAACTTTTGGTTTGACGGATTCTGATTTGAAAGTGACTAAAAAAGGTCTTAAAGACGGAGGTAAACATCTTTCTCCAAAAGAAGTTCATAAATTAGTCGAATCTCGACCAAAAGATGTGGTTTTTTTTGATGGTCGCAATCAATATGAGGCTTGGACTGGTCGTTTTAAAAATGCCGTTATTCCTAAGGTAAACTATACTAGAGAATTTAGTTCTGAACTTCAAAAAGATGAATATAAAGATTTAAAGAATAAAGCAGTAATAACTTATTGTACTGGTGGAATAAGATGTGAAGTTTTGACTGTTATGATGAAAAAAAATGGCTTCAAAGAGGTTTATCAAATTGATGGTGGAATTGATAATTATGGTAAAACGTATGGCGATGATGGCCTGTGGGAGGGTTCTTTATATACTTTCGACCGTCGTATGGGAATGAAATTCTCTTCGAAGGCAAAGGACATCGCTGTTTGTTCTAGTTGCAATAATAAAACTAGTAATTATGAAAATTGTGCCAATAAAAGTTGCAATAAACTAATAATTCTTTGTTCTAAATGTGCTGAAAATAGCATCTTTTGTTCATCAAATTGCAAACAAGAGGTTGAAGTTTCGCGTCTTTAGTTTTAAATTAAAGATTAGTATGAAATCTGAACTTGCTAGTAAAATAAATGAATTACCTTTTCAGCCAGGTGTTTATTTTTTTAAGAATGATGCTGGTGAAATTATTTACATCGGCAAGGCTATTAAACTAAAAAACAGAGTAAGACAGTATTTTCAGTCTCCAGCTCGAAAGGATGCTAAAACTAGTGCATTAGTAAAAGATATTAGGGATTTATCTTTTGAAGTAGTTGGTAGCGAACTAGAAGCTTTATTTTTAGAAGCTGAATTGGTTAGAAGATATTTACCTAAATATAATATTTTACTCAGGGACGATAAATCTGTCAGTTATATTAGAATAAATTATTCTTCTAGCCATCCAATTGTCAAATTAGTTAGAAGACCTTTAGATGATGATGCTAAATATTTTGGTCCTTATCTAAATGCACTGGAAATAAAAATTGCCCTTAGATATTTAAGAAAAATATTCCCGTATTCAATTAAACAAAATATTACAAAGTCTAAAAGAGTATCTTTAGATTTTTTCTTAGGTTTAGACCCTGGTCTTGAAGAGAACAAAACAAGCCTAAAAAAATATAAATCAAATCTGAGGAAATTGATGGCGGTGATAGAAGGAAAGCAGCAACTAATAGAAAAAGAAATTGAAAAAAATATGTTAAAAGCAGCTAGTAAGCAAGATTTTGAGACAGCTGCAAAATATCGTAATCAATTGAATGCTTTAAAAAACCTCAATAATCAAGTGATGATGACTAGTCGATTAACTAGTAATAAGATTAACGATGATTCACTTGATCAGTTAAAAAAGATATTAAAATTACCGACTATAAGTAAAAGAATTGAAGGTTATGATATTTCACATATGCAAGGTACGAATGTGGTTTCAAGTATGGTTGTTTTTAGTAATGGTTTAAGTGATAAAACCGCATATCGAAAATTCAAAATGAGTTTACAAAAAAATGATGATTTTGCTAATATGCATCAGACTATATTACGTCGATTTTCAAAAGACAATATTATTTCTTGGGGTCTACCTAATTTAGTTCTGATTGATGGTGGCAAGGGACAATTAGATGCTGCTATAAGTGCACGAAATATTTTAAACATGACTAATATACCTTTCATTGGTTTAGCTAAAAAAACTGAACAAATCGTAATTCAATTAAAAAGAGACGATGGCACAATGGCCAGTGGAGTAGAAGTAGATAGGACTTATTTAGCTAAGATTAATGGTAATATTGAATTTACTGAGAATTTTTTAATAATTAATCTTCCATTATCAAATCCAGCACTGAAACTTCTTCAAAGGGTTAGAGATGAAAGTCATCGTTTTGCTGTTAATTACCATACAGTGTTAAAAAGAAAATATTCAGTCAGATCTATTTTAGATAACATCCCAGGAATTGGCAAAAACACTAGACTTAAAATCTTAAAGAGTGTTAGTTCACTTAGAAAACTAAATTCTATATCATCAGAAGATTTATCTAAGATAATTGGCCAAGACAAAGCAAAAAAAATTAAAGAATATTTGGTAAAGAATAAAGTTTACTAAACCAGTAGTAACCTAAAGACCGAATATGCTATTATGAGTAAAGCTTAAACTAGATACTTAAAAGTTTATTTTAAGTAAGTTTAGAAAATAAAGATATTAAATAAACGTATAATTAAAATTTTATTAATATTTAAACTTTAGTTAAGATAATATGATAAAACAATTAAATAGATTATTAGTTAGATGGGCGATTGCATCATTTGGATTATATATAGTTACTCATTTTTTAAACCAAGCAGTCAATACAAGAAGCCATCTGATAGATATATTGATTGCCGGTTTAGTGTTGGCCATCATTAATGCCATCATTAAACCAATTTTAGTTATATTGTTTTTGCCGGCAATTTTATTTACATTAGGATTATTTATGGTGGTAATTAACGGGCTAACAGTTTACTTAGCAAGTCAGTTATTTCCACCACTACATATTCAAAGCTTCTGGACAGCAATATTCGCAGGTATTATAATTGGGTTATTGAATTATTTAGTAAGCGCAATTTTAGAAGAAAGATATATATAGGGACTTTTTATGACAATTTATAATTATTTTACAATTGGTAGCAGTCTGTTTTTAACTTTTTTAATTTTAATTCAGACTAGAGGAGCATCTCTTGGAGCTGGTTTAGGGGGTGCTGGAGAAGTCAACACCGTTAGAAGAGGTACAGATAAGACTATTTTCCAGATAACCATCGTTACAGCTTTAATTTTTGGAATTTCTTTAATTCTTAGCGTTATAGTCAAAAAATAGGCTTTTTTTATAGCCTTATGAATTTAATCAAATTAAAAGTAGATAAATTTCAACATTATTTAGATAATCTTATTGATGAATTAAATAAGTTTATTGAGATTAATTTTTTTAAGAAATATACAACACTAAAAAGTTCAGGAAGGTTTGTTTTTAGTTGGATATTTCTAGTTATTTTATTGATTACAGTTGTTTTTACGCAAAATTTTATGCTAAATGATTATTACCAGACTAGCAAATTTAGCAGTGGTGGTAGCCTTAGCCTAGGTGTTACGGGTTTATTTACCAACGCTAATCCTATTTATGCTAATTCAAGTGTTGATAGTATAGTGTCACATTTACTTTTTGCCAGCCTTTTTAAATATAATAATAAAAATCAATTAGTTGGTGATTTAGCACAAAGCTATACTCTAGATTCAACGGGTAAAATCTATACAGTTAAACTACGGCCAAATATTTTTTGGCAAGATGGCCAACCGATTACTGCATCAGACGTAGTATTTACTTACAATACAATCGAAGACCCAAATTCCCAGTCACCGTATGCCAGTAGTTTTCAGTCTGTATCAGTTAAAGCATTAAACAGTACGACTGTTAGTTTTACTTTGCCAGATTCCTTAGCCTCTTTCATTTACTCCTTGACAACCGGCATATTGCCTCAGCATATCTTAAATAATATTCCACCAATTGATATGAGTTCAGTATTATTTAATACCGCAAATCCAATTGGCTCGGGGCCATTTAAATGGGAAGGTATCGAAGAAACAGGCAATAGTCCGTCTAATGCTCAAAGTCAGATCGATTTATTACCAAATAATAAGTATTATGGTGGTAGCCCACAATTATCCCAATTAATTATTAAAAGTTATTCTAGTAATCGAAATTTGATAGATGCTTATAATAATAATCAAGTATATGGGGCAATTGGACTTAACAATACAAATTTGATTAAAGCTAAGTATACTGGTTATAACTTTATATATACCGCTGGAACGTATGTTTTTTTTAAAGTTAGTACTGGGGTTTTAAGTGATTTACAAGTACGTAAAAGTATTATTGAGGCTACCAATATAAACTCAATCGTGACATCAATTGGTTATCCAACACTTGAGGTTGTAGAACCTTTGCTTATCAATCAACTTGCTTTCCAACGGGCTTATCAACAATATGGATATAATTTATCAGATGCCAATAATATATTAACTCAAGACGGGTATATATTAGCAAAAGACGGTTATAGGTATAAAAATGGCCAAGAACTAACTTTTTCTTTAACTGTTTTAAATTCTGATTTGAAAGTTGCTTACATACTTCAATCTCAGTGGAGAAAAATCGGAGTTAAATTGAACATTATTGCTCAGGACCCTAGTAGTTTTAATCTATCGTTACAGTATCATCAGTATGATGCTTTATTAAATTCAATATCTATTGGCGTTGATCCAGATGTCTTCGTATATTGGAATAGTTCACAAATCAACAATCCAAGCACGGGCAATTTAAACTACTCAGAATTTAGTAATAAGTCTGCTGATTTGTCATTAGAAGAAGGCAGGACTCGTTTAGATCCAGCTTTAAGAGTTATTAAATATCAAGATTTTTTGAAAAACTGGCAACAACAAGTTCCTGCTATCGGGTTATATCAACCACGGTTGTTATTTATAAGTCACTCCGTTATAAATAATTTATCTGAGGCTCAAATAAATACTGAATCAGATATTTTAAACAATGTATCCAACTGGCAAATAAATACAGTGAGACAAACCTACTAATATCTTATAAAATATTAAGTAGTGTTTTATTTGCGGATATGGCGGAATGGTAGACGCGCTAGTTTCAGAGACTAGTGATCATAGATCGTGGAGGTTCAAGTCCTCTTATCCGCACCAATACTAATAAAAAACATAAATATTATGGTATTATTTTTAAAGATAATAAGTAGTAAATCACAGGTAGAAGTAATCTAAAATGAGTAAAGTAGCATATTATTTACAAGAACATTTATTGGGTGAAGTTATGACTTCAACTGATGCCAAAAAATACTTTTCAACAGACAATAGTATCTTGTCTATACAACCATTGTTGATAGTCTATCCGAGGAATGAGAATGATATCAGAAAATCTGCTAGGTTTACTTGGCAATTAGCTGAAAGAGGGAAGATTATTCCAATTACAGCCAGAGGCTCTGGCACTGATCAAACTGGTGCCGCAATTGGTACTGGTATTATTATGGTTTTTAGTGCTCACTTACATCGTATCTTAGAATTTGATCCAAAATCTGGATTAGTAAAAATTGAACCTGGGATTAACTTCGGTAAACTACAACAATCTCTGCATACTCATGGTCGTTTTTTGCCCCCAGCACCTTCATCGGCAGAATATTCCACAGTGGGTGGTGCGGTTTCAAATAATTCAAGCGGCGCCAACCTTATAAAATATGGCGGATTGAGGAATTTTGTTTCAAAGTTAAGATTAGTGCTTGCTAACGGAGAAGTAATTGAAACTGGCCGTTTGTCAGCTAAAGAGTTGAATAAAAAATTAGGTTTAACGACTTTTGAAGGTGAAATTTATAGAAATCTTGATACTTTAATAGAAGAAGAAATTGAAGTAATTAGACAACAAGATTTAGTTATAGATAAAAATAATGCTGGTTATGATTTGATTGATATTAAAAGAAGAGATGGCTCTTTTGACTTAACCCCACTTATTATTGGTAGTCAAGGTACGCTCGGGATAGTCTCTCAGATCGATACGTTAACAGAAATTCATAACCCCGAAACCGTATTATTAGTTGCATCTTGTGATAGCTTAGAGCAGCTACAAAATATAGTTACAGAAATAAAAGAATTATCAGAATTAGCATCAGCAATTGAAGTTGTTGATGGGAACCTGTTAAATGAAGCAGCATCCATTAACCCAAATGTTTTTAAAGATATTATTGAAAAACCTTATCCTAGCTTCATGATTTTTATCGAGTACGATATTCCAAGTGATCGAGCCATGAAAAAGATAATCAAAAAGGCAAATAAAATACTAGATAAACATGCTAGTAATATAATGATTGAATACGAAAAAGTAGATCAAGAAAAATTATGGAAAATTAGAGATGTATCAAGTTATATTGTCTCACATAACAATGGATTAAGCCGTTCTGTCCCTTTAATCGGTAATGGTTCTGTCCCTGTTAAACATTTAGCTGAATATATTAAGGGGCTTTATCAGATTTTTGAAAAATCGACTATCTCGCCTGCTATCTGGGGTCATGCTGGAAGTGGGATAATCCATGTTCAACCTAGATTAGATGTTGCTCAAGTCGGTGATAGACAAAAAATTTTTAAACTCATCGATGAATATGTCGAATTAGTTAAATCTTTAGATGGAACAATATCATCAGAAGGTAATGATGGTCGATTAATGACACCAGCACTTTCTTCATTTTATAGCCCAGAGTTACTTGAATTATTCAAAAAAGTAAAAGATATTTTTGATCCTTATAAGTTACTTAATCCTGGTGTTAAATTCGATACAACGACAGATGACCTAAAAATTCTACTAAGAAATGATTATGAATTATCTAACCTTTATAATCACTTACCAAGAAATTAACTAAAAAACCTATACATTCTGTTATACCCTAAAAATTTAAACTAACGTGTAATTAAAATATATAAAAAACAGCTGTTCTTTATATTAGTAATTAATTTTGGTGCGCGAGAGAGGATTTGAACCTCCACGCTTTTAAAGGCGCTTGCCCCTCAGACAAGTGTGTCTACCGTTCCACCACTCGCGCATTAGGTATTAAAATAATAACAGATTATCTAATTTATTTATATTAGAAAATTAAGGTTAGATGATATAATTAGATGATAATTTTTAGGGCGATTAGCTCAGTTGGCTAGAGTATCTCGTTTACACCGAGGAGGTCAAAGGTTCGAGTCCTTTATCGCCCACCAAATTTTAAAAATTTATTAGTTTTAGTATAATTATCTTAGCTATTTTACGATTTGGCTCTTTAGCTCAGTTGGTAGAGCAGAGGCCTGAAGAGCCTTGTGTCCCCAGTTCAAGTCTGGGAGGAGCCACCAAAAATGCGGGTCTAGCTCAGTTGTTTAGAGCGCATCCTTGCCAAGGATGAGGCCAGGGGTTAGAGTCCCCTGACCCGCACCAAGTATAAGCATTATGACCTCAGTAAATCTGTGGTCTTTTTATTGCAAATAAATTGGTTAACGCTTATGATTAACCTATATGAAAAAAATTAACAATGAATCAGGTTTTAGTGGACTAGAACTTCTATTAGTAATATTTATTGTAGTTTTATTAGGATTTATCGGGTGGTATATCTATCACAATGACCATAAATCCACTGTAAGTATTTTAAAATCAACCTCCTCTTCACCTAATGTTTATTCTGGCTGGAAGTCTTTTACAACCAGCTATCAAAAACTAAGTTTTAAATATCCAAATAGTTGGGTACTTATAGATAATTCAATATCAAATGGTAATGATGAAATATCGATTAAGTCTCCTACTGGGCTATCGGTTAATATGCAGGCACTAATACCTGTAGCTTCTACCGATATTACTGCTAGTATTATATCTAGTAGTAACGTCAAATTTACTGGTCAGTCTGATTACCTACTTTATTATTCTTCAACGGCTGCACAAAGTAATTCAACTACTGGCCTAGTAGACGAGGCATACTTATCTAGCTCATTAACAAAATTAGTCTATCCATTAGCAAATACTCCCAATGGAACTGTCTGGGATATATCAATAACTACGCCTTCAGGTATTTTATCTTCTAATATACCTACCAATTCTGATTTCCAGAGTGCAAAGCAAATTATTGAGTCAGCATTATACTGATATTATTTTGTTGGAATGATACAGTTAGGAGTAACTCCAACTCTTACTTAGATAATAGATAATATCTTTAAGGTTCTTCCGGTATTTTCCTTCAACTAATCACCTGATTTCTAATAAGGTGTAAACTTTTACCTAACTGCTGTGTCACATTTCATTATGCCTACTTTGTTTGAATAGAAATTTGTTACTTAGATCTATTGATAAAACTAACTGAGTAACCTCTGACTATATACAACCAGAGTATAATTAAGATATGAAAAGGCATCCCGGTATAGAAGACATTCAAAACGGTAACAGCACATCAAAATTACTGTTGGTTTTTTTGTAGTTGTTTTATTTGCCTTGGCAATATGCTTTATTTATACTTGGCAACATAACCAAGTTACGGAACTTAATAAGCAAATCAGTGAGTTGAGTAAGCAATTAAATATAGCAAAAGAACAAAACCAATATACAGCTTCAACTAATCAGAACCCCTCTATACAAACAACTTATACATCTTTGAAATCGGTATCGGTTAAAATATTTTCACCTCTAAGCAACGAAAAAGTCGTAAATCCACTAGCAATAATAGGCCAAGTCCCTGGGAGCTGGTCTTTTGAAGCTAGCTTTCCTATAAAACTTCTTGATAGTAATGGGAGAGTTGTTGCACAAACATCCGCTCAAGTTCTAGGGGATTGGATGACTGATAATCTTGTACCATTTTCTGCAAAACTCACTTGGTCAACTGCAGAAAGTGGAAAGGGTACGCTTGTCCTGCAAAAAGATAATCCTTCGGGACTCGCAAAAAATGACGATTCAGTTTCTATACCAGTTGAGTTCTAATACTAAGTTCATAGGTTAGAGTTCATAAAAATGAAGCCAACTAGTCTCAAAGCTATAATGGATGTAAATCTTAAGCCACTTACTTACTAAGCAGTTATTCCTGATACGACTCTTCCTGCATATTACTTCGTCTAAGAGTTTCATCTTTAATGTAGATAATGGGCTTGTATTATAAATATTTTAAACTAGGGGTTATTGGAGACAGTCATCGATATTTGGTTTTTATAGTTTATCTTTAGAATATTTCTTATTTGTTCTATTTTAGAAATACAAATGTAATTTAAATGTGATATCAATCATAGAATGTGATATTGAATCGGAACATAATATGATCATTCACTAAAGAGGAGATTATTATGATTTCATTAAATATACGCAAAAACATAAAACAAACCTCTAATAAATTATTAAAATATTTTGGTAAGATAATTAAAATTCCTATACTGATGGTTTTAGGTTTGAGTCCTTTATTTACAACAACCATATCATTAGCGGCCGGTAGTGGTGGGCAAGGGCAGAACGCTCAGGGTAATATTTTAATTCACCCGATTACACCAAACGGAGGTGAGACTATTAGGGGTAGTTATTTAATAACTGCAACTGCAAGCGTTGATCCAAGTCAGGTAACATCGCTTCAATATTGTTTGAGGCCAGGCGAAGAACCAACCGATATAGTTTCCCTTGAAGCCGGTACTGACGCAGAATGTGTCTGGGCTAATATGGCTTATAACGCAGTTGGTGGTGATTACACTGCCACTATCGATACGACAACTTATACGGATGGTTTATATACGATGCCATTTTTATTAAAGGCTTCTGGTGTTCCCGGACAAAAATATACTTTTGTTAAAGGTTTAATAGTCAATAATAACCCAGTTAATTCAAATCCTGTAGTTGGTTTACAAACAGTGAATGTAACGTTTCCAGATAGACCTACTAGTATGCCACTTCGTGGCACTATTGATGTCCAGGGCAAAATTGTTGATACTGATATAGCATCACACCAATTAACAATAACAGATTCTACCGGAACAGTAGTTTATGATACTGGTGTAGTAAACAACTCAAATGAAATGCCAACTTATTCAACTATGTATACTTGGGATACTACCTTAGTGCCAGATGGTGCTTATACTATCACTTTGACTGCGAGAGACCTGGCTAATAATATAGCAACTACAACAATTGATAGGACTGTCGATAATTCACATACTTCAGATGGTGGTGGTAACGAGGGAAGCGCGGTTGCAATTTTACCAGTCCAGCCACTTGAAGGAGATTTCATAGGTGGCATTGGATATTTAGTACAAGTTAAAGTCACTGATCCAACAATTCAATTTGATTCTATGATGATGAGACTACAATCGAGTGGTGGTGGTAGTCCTGGAAGTTCTAGCGCACCCGAAACAACTACAGATGAATCTAGCCCTTGGTTTAAATGTATTTTAATGATCAGACTGGAAACTGGGAATATGTTTTAGATACAACTCAATATGTTACAGGCAATGTTTATTGGCTTTATGTTCGAGCTGAAAATGATAACGGAGATATAGTAACAGATTCTGTCGCTGCTTGAAGAGTTCTTAATCTGACAGTTGATAATTCATCACCAATTGTAAGCGCGGGACCGGATATCACTACGGGCCAAATTTTTTCTCGAACAGGGACATTCAGCGATAATTTTAATTCAATGAAAAATGTTCAGTGGAGTAAGGTTAGTGGCCCAGGGAATATAACTTTCAGTAATCAAAATTCACTTACAACCAATATTAGTGCTGATTTAAACGGAGCCTATGTTATTAAATTAAGTGCTGCTGATCTTGCTGGCAATACAGCAGAATCAACATTTAATTTGACTTGGTATATCCCTGTACAAACCTCAACAACCCCTACTACGCCTACCACAACAACTACTCCCACGTCAGTATCTACAACTCCAGTCGTAAACACGACATCAACTACAACAACACCTGTACCCGATTCTGTTGTTAGTGCAGACTTACTTGGAAGTACTCTGACACCCACTGATGTAACTACAGCATCTACTGAACCGTTGTTAAACACCCAAGCAGATTTAAAAACTTCTAATCCAGATCAAACTTTAAGTGTGAAAAATACTAACTGGAGATGGTTATGGATCCCAGTCTTAATAATTTTACTAGGGACATTGTTAACATACCTCTTCATTAATTTTAGTAAAAAGAAAGTAGAATAGAGAGTTTTCTAGCAAAAATAAAATTAAATAAATACCTCTGGTGTTGAGCGATTCTAAAGGGCTCCCGGAGATAAAGAAGCTGACGATAGTTTTAGTAATCTATTGTCAGTTTTTTTATATTTTTAAACTATTTTCACTAATTTTAAGATAATATAAGTTAATAAACTCTAGTTAGCTCTTAGATTATCTTTATAATAGGAAAGACTTCAATTGTACATAATAATTGTAGACAGTTTAGTTAATTCATATAATTATTGGTATGGTGGCATATACGTATCTTTTATTAGGTCTATTTTTATTCGTCGGACTAATTATTGAATTATTTTATCGTCAAGATTTAATTAAGTTAGCTTTAAAAGTTGGTATTATAGGTGGGTGCGCTGGAATTATATCAGAAATATTTTACACTAGGGATTATTGGAGACCACCATCTATATTTGGATTTCATAAATTATCTTTAGAAGACTTTTTGTTTGGTTTTTCCGTAACTGCATTAAGTGCAATAACATATTTGGTTTTATTTAATTATGAATTACCAATAGTTAATAAATTAGCTAGAAAAAAGACGTTTTATATGCTTTTTTTCATAGGATTGTTAGTATTCATATTTCTAAATATAGGGCTTGATATAAACTCAATATTTTCATCTTCAGTGTTGTTTTTCATATTTGCGATATATATTTTAACATGTAGGAAGGATTTATTTCATTTGGCAGTCTATTCCACTATAATAATTCTTTGTTTTGTTGTTTTAGTCTATGTATTATTATTTGATTTTGTAGCACCTAACTTTTGGAATGATTATTGGTTATTAGCCAGAACAAAATATGGAATAACTATTTTGGGCAGTCTACCGCTTTCAGAATTAATTTGGTATTTTAGTTGGATATTTTTTGCTAGTATTAGTTATCCGTTCGTATCTGGAAAATCTTTATCTAAAATTAAAAATAGCTAGGCTAGATTTCGACTTATTAAAATAAAAAGTTTGTATTATTGTCTTGGTTGTGCTTATACTTAATATGACTAAATTAGAATAATATAAAAACTTAAATCAGTTATTGAAATACATAAAATAATATTTAATTAAAAATAAAATGAATCCCGACACTAATAATTTAGATAATCAGACGCCATTAAATGATTCAAATTCCTTAAATCAGGTACAGTCAAATGACTCTCCATCCCAAGACAACTTAATTGAAACTAGACCTGTGATGGAAGCAATTAACGATAATAACGAATCAATAAGCAATGAAAATTTGTCGAGCCAAAATAACCTAAATACTGACTCACAACATCAACTCGAGCCAATAGATAATCCTGTAGTTGAGCCAATCAACCCTTCTAGCGAAATAGTTTCTGAAAACTCTGATGACTCATTTGGTGTAGAGCAGGCTCCACTCCCAGAAGTAGAAGAGGATGCTATGCTTGCCGTTCCTTTGTCACAAATGGCGAATGAGCTCGAAGTTGTTGATAATGGTATGAAGATAGGCGGCGTACCGTCTACTGAAAAGAGAAGTAAACGAAGTTTTTTGAAGTACGGCTTAGTTGGGTTAGTTTCTGTTTTTATATTAGTGCTAGGTTCAGCTGGAGCTTATTTTGGCTATATATTGCCTAATAAGCCAGTAAATGTTCTTAGTCAAGCAGTCGTGAATAGTCTTAATTCTTCACAATACTCTGTTAATGCGAATATGAATATCACCTCTAGTGGTACCCCTATTAATGTTGGGCTAAAATTATTAACTGATAGAGTTAAACAAACAGCAAGCGTGAATTTAAATGTGAGTTTACTTGGCTCACAATACCTAAATTTTAGTGGGATTGAATATAATCATAATTTTTTTGTTAATTTAGGAGACTTAAGCACTGTAGCAAATTTACTTGGTAAACTTGATCCTTCGGCTAACGCTTTATCTGGCACTATTTCTGCTCAACTTTCTAATAAATGGATTGAATTAAGTAAAACTGTTTTTGATAATTCAAGTTTAAGTTGTCTTTCTAATTCTGGAACATTATTGAGTGGAAATGATATAAATCTTTTCATTAATGATTATAAGCAGAATCAGTTTATGAGCGTATCCGGCACTTCGAATACTTTAGTGAATACTATTCCCTCAGAAGAATTTCAGACTCAAATTAATAACGATAAAGTTATTAGTTTCTTAAATTCTGGTTTACTGTCTAAGACAGCATTATTCGGTAACTCAAGCTCGTGTGGCAGTTCATCTACTTCATCTATATCTAATAACTTAAAGGGCAATAATAAGACAACTAATTTAGCTATATGGATGGATAAATCAAATAATAAAATCAATCAGATTCAATATTCAAATAATTCGAGTACAAACCTTAAATTATTAGTTAATTTTTCTTATGGTCAAGTTAATATTAATGCACCACAGACATTTATGACCCCAACTCAGTTTAATCAATTATTAAAAACCGATTTATCGAATCCTGCTACTGGTAGTTTACTACTTGGTTTGGTTTCTGGCTTGCAGTCCAATCTTTCTTCATTAAAAAATCAATAGTCGTTTATTATTTCTAATAAATAAACTAATGCTTAAAAAATTTGATAGAATTAGTATATGAAAAATAATATAGAAAATCCCGTATCATCGAATTCTGTAGATATAGAAGCAGATTTAACTTCACCAGAGATTCCACCAATAACTGGTGCAGAATGTCTTGAGATGGTTGGTTTATCTAACTTAGCTGATAAAAAATTTAGATTAGCCGGTGGTGATATTATCCAGGGCAGTAATTTTTTAGACATTTGTCCACATAAGGGCGTTGTGATGGCTTTTCTTGGTTTAAGTACCCTTGAAGTTAGTACCCCAGAATATGAAGAGAATAAAGATGCACTTCAATCATTTGTATTAGCGTATATAAATGATGGTAATATGTGTGATTAAAAATGTCTCAAACTAAAACAGAAACAATAGCTCAATTAGTATCAGATACATCCTATAGTAGTGATAAAGCAGGCCAACGGTCAGAGATAATTGATACTAATATTTTTTTAGACAATACGACTCCAGAAGCATCACAAGGTCAAAGTGGGCTATTTGTAAGTGGCAATAAGGCTATTTCTCTATCAAGGGCGGAGAATTTTGCTCAGCCGACTTCAGAAGATGACTATTTTCGTGTCATGAAGGATGGCCATGTTGAAAAAGTTACAGGTATAGGGCAACTTACCAAAGTATGCCCTTATATGGCGGAATTAGCTCTGAGCAACTCATTAGATCAGGTTGAAAAGTTAGCTAGACTAATGTCGTTAGGCTATAGTGCTAGTCATTCTAAACCGAAAATAGCTACTGATACTATTAAAGTTGCCGATAAAATTGTAGAAAATAATCCCAATAAAAATGAAGTTAAGGTAAAACGCAATGATATAAATGTACCTTTGACCGTTAGATTACCTAATTTTAGACCAATTGAATCAATAATACGCACAGATTTGATTAATCAAACTGAATCTAAAATAAATGTTGTTGATAAAAAAACAAGCAGTAAAAAGAAAACCAATGAGATTAAATTAAAAGCTAAAGATTTAAAAAAATCATTGAAGAAAGTGTTATTTTTAAGTAAGAAAAAAATAGACAATAAAGAACCGTTAGTGTTAGTTAGCAAACTGAAAGTTGAAAATGAAACTCCTGTTACTATTAAAACTAATAAACAGCCAAAGCGTGAATTTATAAAGACGATACTTAAATCAGGTGGACAAATTAAACCACTAACTAAACAAATAGAATTATCACCAGAAATAACCCTTTCTAATGAAGTAATTGGTCAAATATTTAATAATCGAGCGGTAGTGATTGAACACAGAAACAATGTTAAGGAAAAAGAATTATATCAATCTGATCAAGATATTAAAGTAGAGTTGGATAAATTCTATAAAGAAACATTTTCAGAAGAGGTTAAACTATCACTGAATATATTACCAGTTTTAGTAAATGAGTTTAAGAATAAGACAGAAGTTCTAAGAATCATAAATACAGAGTCGGTGCCTTTTGATCAGGCAAAAGTTTTACTTAAAATAGATAGAATAATTGAAAAGTTTGAAGAATTCAATAAAAATAATATTTTAAGAGACAAAAAAGCAGAAATTAATTTATTTGAAGATTGTGTTAAGTTAATCAAATTACTAGGTATTGAAAATGGCAGGGAATTGATGATTGAGTTTATTGAGAATTATGGATTTGATTTCTTTATTAAAAATATTAAATATTTCAGATTACTGATCAATGAACAGTATCGGCGTGAATTTAAGATAAAAAGTTTGGATAATGATTTTAAGACCTCAAATTCTAAATATTCTACTATTTACAACTGGCTCTTAACTTTAGTAACTTTTTTTGATCCAATCATTGAACTTGACTAGCTACTTCTTTTTTAGCTGATATTTTTGGATATATTCTTCGACCATATTTCGCGCTATTCTGTCGTCGAATTGTTTTGGTGGTCTTTTTTGGAAAAAGGCGGCAGGTTCAACGATTGGACCAGATAGTTTATTGTTTAAGGCTAGTTTCATACACCTAATTGAATCAATAGCTACTCCAGCTGAATTAGGTGAGTCTTCAACCGATAATCTTAAATCTAAGTACATAGGAACATCACCGAAGTGCTTGCTTTCAATTCTAATAAAACATATTTTGTTGTCTTTTTGCCAGGGGACATAATCTGAGGGACCAATATGTATATTGTCATCTTCGATGGTTTGACCCCTTGCTTCAATCATTGATTTTACCGATTCAGTCTTAGAAATCTTTTTTGAAGCTAATCTTTCTCTTTCTAACATGTTTAAGAAATCAGTATTCCCACCAGTGTTTAATTGATATGTCCTTTCAATCTTCATCCCTCTGTCTAAGAAGAGATTTACTAGCGCTCGGTGTGTGATAGTGGCACCAACTTGAGCTTTTATGTCATCGCCAATTACGGGCAACCCCGCATCTTTAAACTTTTTTGCCCATACAGGATTAGATGCAATAAATACCGGTATACAATTTACAAATCCACAACCAGCTTTAATTGCGCAATTAGCATAAAATTCCGTCGCATTCTGTGAACCGACCGGTAAGTAATTTATAACTATTTCAGCACCACTTTCTTTAATTGCTTTAACAACGTCAACTTCTTTTTGTTTCGAATCTATCGGTACAAGAGGGGCAGTATATTTATTAACACCATCAAGTACATGTCCTTTTTGCACCTTAACCCCCATTTTAGGTACTTTAGCAAATATAGCCGTGTTGTTTGGTGCTTCGTAAATAGCTTCAGAAATATCCTTGCCGATTTTATTTTTATTAACATCAAAAGCCGCAACGATTTTAATATCTTCAATAAAATATCCGCCAAAATTAACATGCATTAACCCGGGTACAAAAGCCTCATTCTTAGAATTTCTATAATAATAGAGCCCTTGAACCAATGATGAGGCACAATTACCTAAACCAACTACAGCGACTTTAATCTCATTTTTACTCATAACTTCCTCCAATTACAATCTATAGTATCTAATTTTTATATAATTAAATAATAGAAAATGATAATATTAGCATAAGAAAAAGTTATGTATGAAGATATTATAAAATTTGTTAAATTAATTGATAATCATAGTTTTACTTTGGCTGCGAATGAACTTCACATCTCTCAACCAGCACTTAGTGTTGCGATTAAAAATTTAGAAAAACAACTTCAAGTAAATCTGATAATTAGATCACATCGGTCATTTAAGATATCTCCTATGGGTCAATTAGTCTATGATCATGCTGTTGCGATTAAAAATAATGTGGAACAATTAAAGTTAGACTTAATAAATGCAACAAACCAAAAAATTAATTTAAAAATTGGTCTAATAGATAGTGTTGCCGAAACTTTGTTTATTGAATCTAATGATTTTTTTAATTTAATATCTGATTTATCAAATTTGAATATCTCTATAAATAATAGTGATATATTATTAAATCAATTTAATAGATCGGAACTTGACATTGTTTGTTTGACTAAATCAGACTACTCACTAAAATTTAATAAATTTATCGGAAATGTTAAAGAACCATTTTGTTTAGTAACTTCAAGTCAGAATTATGAATTAGCCGATGCGGAAATTAAAAAAAATCAGAAGATATCTAATTTTTTAAGCTATAACTCTGGCTCGAACACATCTAAAATAATTGATAAATTTTTTATTGAAAATAATATTTCAATTAATAAGACGTTTTTTTCTACTAGCCCTAATTTGGCCCTACAATTAACTCTAAAGGGTAACGGAACAGTATTTTTACCGAAATTTATGGTCAATGATTATGTAAAAAGCGGAGTATTAAAACAAATTAACATAAATGGCTTCGAGACAATTTACCGTTCAGTTGATATTTTATCGATAAATAATACTCAGGTTATAAAGATAGCTAAATTAATCTATCAGGAGCTAAAGAGGAAATTTAGTTTAGAGAATTAGCATTAGCTGATATGTTTTAAGACAAATATTTGGTATCATTTATAGGTTATTAGTGGCGCCTTGGCGGAGTGGTTACGCAGAGGTCTGCAAAACCTTTTACACCGGTTCAAACCCGGTAGGCGCCTCCAAAAATTATTTAAATAAAATTAGATATGTTAATATAATTTTATTGTTTCTGGGCGAGTGGCGGAATTGGTATACGCGATGGACTTAAAATCCATTGGTCTTAAAGCCTTGAGGGTTCGAGTCCCTCCTCGCCCACCACTGTTAATAATTTATATGAAATAGCAACCAACTTATAGGTGGTTTTATACTTGAAGATAAATAAATATTCTGTGTTGAAAAGTTATTAAATAAATTCTTTTTTATGCTGACGTGGCCAATAACGTCGTTGGTTGTCGTGTTTACTTTGATGGAGTTATAGTTTATAAAAATAGTTTCGTAATCGTTTATCCATGAATAAGCGGTTAGATCACCTTTTAAGTGTACATTAACCGTTTTACCCCAAGGTAATTTAATCGAAGTGATTATTTTATTATTAGATATTAGTACCTGTTGAGTAAAACTGTTTTGGACTGAACTTATTAGTTGGTCAGAGCTAATTAATGCTTGTTTAAGGTTTGGAGCTTTTAAGACAGCTGTTACGATAGTTACTTTATGGTTATTAACATCTTTAATTGATGCCGATATAAATACACCACCAGCTTGATCTGTATTACCAGTTTTAATTCCAATTATATTGTTCTGACCAATTAGGAAATCTAAATTGTTAAAGCTATTAATTACTGGGAAATTTGTCACTAATTTACTGTCTACAATTTGGGCAATGACAGGGTTTTGAATCGCAAGTTCTCCTATTTTAACTAGATCACTGGCTGTTGAAACTGTTGATGGATCATACCCACTCGCGTCAATTCCAACGTGGGTTTGAAATATGCTTTTTTGTTTAAGAAAATTATTGGCGTAGTTAGAATAGTTTGATAATGAACCAAAGGCCCAAATAGCTAAACTATCCGCTATATTATTTGCTGAAGGTAATAGCATAGCCTGTAGCATTTGGTATTCAGTTAATTTTTCACCTAGTACAACCGGGACAACAGACCCTCCTTCTTTTACGTATGTATTGTAGATTGATATATCTTGGCTGGTTAGAGTTATATTTGGGCCAGGATTGTTTAGGCTGAGAGGATGGACGCTTAAAACCGAAAGAATAGTAATTAGTTTTGCGGTTGAAGCGATTGGAGAAGGAACTTGCTGGTTATGTGAAATAATGTAGTTTCCGTCAACTATTCCGACAGCAGATTGTCCAAAACTTGGCCAGGCAATTGGTTTATTTGAAGATGGGATGTTTATAGTGTCTGTTAAACCAGAAGTTTTAATAGGCAGAGTTAAGTTGAGATAGAAATTAAATATAAACAAAATAAAAAAGGATACGACAACATAGATTAATATTTTTTTGGACTTATTTTTCATTTTGGTTTATTTTGCTGTTAATTATATCAAAAATTGGTTGAATTATTGAAATATAAAAGAAATAATAGTTAAATTGCTGTATAATTTTAAAGTAGTTTATTAAAGCTTTTAATTTGGATGGAGGATTAAAATATGACGATAGTTGTAGTTTTAATTGTACTAGTACTGCTTATATTAGTTTTCGGTGTTGCGATTTATAACGGATTAGTTAGACTTAATCAGCGAGTTTCAGAAGCTTGGAGTGATATTACGGTTCAACTAAAAAGACGAGCAGATCTGATACCTAATTTGGTTAATACCGTTAAGGGATATGCTCAACATGAAAGTAGTGTTTTTGAGAAAGTAACAGCCGAGAGATCAAACACGGCTAATGCTTCAAGCCCAGCTGAAGCTGCTAAAGCTGAAAATCAATTTCAACAAACCTTAAAAAGCTTATTTGCGGTAGCTGAAAGTTATCCAGATCTAAAGGCTAACCAAGGTTTCCTGGATTTACAGGCAGAATTAACAGATACAGAAGATAAAATTCAAGCATCTCGTCGTTTCTATAACACTATAGTTAGAGATTTTAACACTAAGAGAAAAACCTTCCCAGCTAACATATTCGCTACAAAACTTGGTTTTACATCAGATAAAGAATTCTTTGAATTATCTGCAACTGATCAGGCTACTGCAGCTGAACCAGTTGATGTTAAATTTTAATTTAATTTAGATTTATGTATAGTCAAATTGCTCAGAATAAAAGAAGAACTTTTTATATAATGTTTTTCTTTGTGGCTTTTATTGTTTTAATCGTTTGGATATTTGCGAAATATTTAAACGGTGGTACGGGCATATTCTATGGTGCTTTAATCGGTTCTTTAGCCTATGCGATTTTTTCTTATTTTGCAGGATCTAGAATGTCATTGGCTTTAACTGGTGCTAAACCAGTTCAGAAAAAAGATAATCCAAGATTATATCGGATTGTTGAAAATTTAGCTATAACAGATGGTTTACCTACTCCTAAAGTCTTTATGATTGATGACCCAGCACCAAATGCCTTCGCAACAGGTCGCAATGCCGATAAAGCTTCGGTTTGTGTGACAGCTGGTTTATTAGAAATTATGAACGATCAAGAGCTAGAAGCAGTTTTAGCTCATGAACTCGGGCATATTAAAAATTATGATATGACGGTAAATATGATTGCTTTCGCTCTGACAGCTATCATTTCACTGTTAGCTGACATTATGATTAGGGTAGCTTTTTTTGGAGGAAATGATAGAGAAGAGAATAATCAGGTGTTTTTGGTTCTTGGAATAATTGCAGCTATCTTAGCGCCAATTATTGCGACATTGATTCAATTAGCAATAACTAGAGAAAGAGAATATCTAGCTGATGCCACTAGCGCAATGACTACTCGTTACCCAGAAGGTTTAATTAGTGCATTAACAAAGATATCAACTACAGGTAGTGCTTTAAAGAAACAAAATACTGCTACAGCGCATTTCTTTTTTGCTAATCCACTTAAGGGTCACAGTATAACCAATTTATTTTCTACTCATCCACCAATTAATCTTCGAATTGATAGATTAAAAAAAATGGAGATGACAGATTAAATCAAAATGACACAGCCTAAAAATAAGAAAAGAATAGAAGCTAACAAAACAAAAAAATCAAAATATCCTAAGAGATATATAGCGATTGATTCTAGTTTTAATCTAATTAAAAAATCTATATTATTCCTCTGGTCCAATAAAAAATTCTGGTTAATGTTTTTGCTAGTTTACGTAGTATTTAATATTGTCTTTATTAGAGGTCTTTCCAGTAATATTAACCTAACAAATGTCAGTAGCTTAAAAACAGAGTTTAATCAAGTTTTTAAAGGGAGCAATTCAGGACTCAATACTAGTTTTAGTATATTTCTGATTTTAATCGGATCAACTACGAGTGCAACTTCATCAGCCACGAATGTATTTAACTTCTTTTTAATAATTTTTAGTTCGATGGCGATAATTTGGTCATTTAATCAGTTTAAGAAATTAAAGAAAATTAAAGTTAGAGACGCTTTTTATAAGGGAGTTGCTCCAGTAATTCCATTTTTACTGATTGTACTTTATATAGCATTACAATTAGTGCCAATGACCATCGCGGCATATTTATATAATTTAGCTAGCAATAATAGTATTATTGGTAATTCGATTGGTCGTTACATCTGGTTTATATTGTTGGTATCTGTTATTTTCTGGTCTTTTTATATGCTCAGTTCGTCAATCTTCTCAGTTTATTATGTTATTTATAATCAATCTTACCCTGTTGATGCAATTAAAAGAGCTAGGCGTCTTGTTAAGGGAATAAGAATGAAAGTTCTCGGACGATTAATAGTTATGATTATCTTATTAATATTGGCAATGATTATAATAATAATTCCGAGCATACTTATATTTAACAATTCTTCAAGTTGGGTATTCTATCTTTTGACTATTTTAATGATTCCAATTATCCATAGTTATCTTTATCATTTATTTCTGGAACTTAAACCATGATTAACCATGCTGATGCTAAAAAAAGAATTGAATTATTAAAAAAGCAGATTGAAACTTACAGATATAATTATCATGTATTAGATAAGTCAATTATGACTGAGGCTGCTAGTGATAGTTTAAAACACGAGCTGACATTATTGGAGGAACAGTTTCCAGATTTAATTACTCCAGACAGTCCAAGTCAAAGAGTAGCTGGTCAAGTCTTGTCTGGTTTTAAATCCGTACCTCATACTGAGCGGATGTTAAGTATTAACGACGTTTTTAGCTATGAGGAAATAGTCAAGTGGTTTAGTCGTTTAGTTAAACTCGAATCAGAAATTAAAGAAGAATTCTTAGTTGATTTAAAAATGGATGGTTTAGCAGCATCTTTAGTTTACATTGATGGTTTTTATAGCCAAGCAGTAACAAGAGGTGATGGATTCGTTGGTGAAGATGTGACAGCAAATATCAAAACAATTCAATCGGTACCGATGAGGTTAAATGAGTCTGATTCAACCAAAGATTTTTTAAATGGGAGGGTTGAGATTAGAGGAGAAGTGGTACTTTATAAAAAAGACTTCGAAGAAATAAACGCTCAAAGAAAACGAGAGGGCAAAGAACTTTACGCTAATCCGAGAAATTTGGCAGCGGGGACGATTAGACAACTAGACACAAGTTTAGTTGCCGGTAGGCCTTTAAAATTTAGAGCCTACGATATTATTACTTCTAATCAAGATTTACTTCCAACTAACCAGAAAGTTTATCAAATCTTAGAGGATTTAGGTTTTTTGATTAATCAACAGAATAAAGTAGTGGTTGGACTTAATAGTATTCCTAAGATAATTGATGAGACTGATGGTATCAGAGATAATTTAGAATTTAACATTGATGGCTTGGTAATCAAACTCAATGATCGTCAACTTTTTAAGAAACTCGGTGTTGTCGGTAAGGCAGCTCGAGCAGTCGTAGCTTTTAAATTTTCGGCTGAGGAGACTACAACTGAGATTCTTGACATAATTATAAGTATTGGTCGAACCGGCGCAGCTACACCCGTAGCAGTTTTTAAGCCAACTAGATTAGCAGGTAGCTTAATTTCACACGCTTCATTACATAATGAAGATGAAATTACAAAAAAAGACATTAGAATTGGTGATACGGTTATTATTTATAAAGCAGGTGATATTATTCCTCAGGTCTCTAGGGTACTTAAATTATTAAGACCAAAGGATTCAAAACCCTTTGATTTTAAAGAAGCTCTTAAAATACAATATCCTGACATTAGTTTCGTTAGAAAAGAAAGCGAAGCTGTCTATAGGATGAAAAAAATTAAAGGTGATTTAATTTTAAAGAAAAATCTGATTCATTACGCATCAAAATCTGCTCTGGATATAGATACCCTTGGAGATAAAAATGTTAATTTATTAGTTGATCAAAAAATAGTTAAAGATATTGCCGATATTTACAAGATTAAAGAGTCGGACTTGATTAATCTAGATCGTTTTGCTGAGATTTCATCAAATAAATTAATTAATGCTATTAATTCTACTAAAAATCCAAGTCTTGATCGATTTATCTATGGCTTAGGAATAAGGCATGTAGGATTTAAAACAGCTGGTGATTTAGCAACTTATTTTAAAGATTTTAATAGTTTAGCTCAATCAAGCTATGATCAACTAATTCAAATCGATGGTGTTGGACAGATCATGGCCGAATCAATTGTTTCATGGTTTTTAAGTGAAAATAATACTGCTTTAATTGAGAAATTAAAAACATTAGGGGTTAATCCTAAGTTTCAACAAATATCAGGTAGTAAAATAGCTGGTAAATCTTTTGTAGTGACTGGCACTTTAGTTAATTACTCCCGTCAACAAGCTTTTGATTTGATTAGATTAAATGGCGGAATAGTCTCAAATAGCGTTTCAAAAGATACCGACTATTTAGTTACGGGAGAATCACCGGGCAATAATAAAATTGTTTTAGCCCAGAAATATAAGACAGAAACCTTGAACGAAGCTAGTTTTCAAAAACTTCTTAGTTGACATTCTTAGTTAAATTGTTATGCTAAAAAGTGTAATTTCCGTGCGCAATTAAGCGACGAATAAGCAAAAACAAACAATAAAAATTTTCGCCCACTCGTCGC
>DAIEGT010000004.1:49617-110111 GCA_027356105.1 Candidatus Saccharimonadota bacterium | reverse complement strand
GAATACTGTACCATCAGCAACATTGGTTGCAGTTTTAGATGTTGTTGTGTATTCACCATCATATCTAGGACTAGTTCCAGTTGCATTATTAAAACTCTGATATTCATATTTTGCAGCTCCCTTTACGGTTGACCAGATATTAGTCAGAGTTGCGCCGTTGACAACTGCATTTATTGTTGGTGATATTAAGGTTGGGGTAGCTGATGTATTTAGAGTTACTTGCCATATTGGGCTCCAAGCACTAACATTTCCGGCTGAATCAGTAGCTCTTACCTGCCAATACCAAATTCCATTACCAGCTCCACTAGAATGAATCATTGGGCTTGGTAAAATACCTGATTTCCATAGGTTAGTAGTTAATACACCGTTCACTGCGTTAGAATTTTGTGAAGATTGGAATTGATATGTCACGGGAGATACGTCTACAGATTTGTTCCAGGTAAAGTTAAAATTATTTGTAAATAAGATAGAATTATTCGGGATACCACCAGTTGGTACTGTTGGGACAGAAGTGTCGTAGGTAAAATATCTTATGGCGTCAGAATTTACGTTCCCATATCCAGCATTATCACTAGCGTGAATACGGAGCATGTAAGTTGTACCATTAATGAGATTCGAAGTATTTATAGTACAACTAATTGCTGCATTCATTTTATTATTTGTAAAGGTAGGGATAACACCAGATAAACAACCGCTTACCCATGTACTACCGTTTTGAGATCTAACATCAAAGAATACATTACTTAAACCGACATTATCTTGGGCGGTTCCACTAACAAAGAAGTTACCATTTAAATAGGATCCTGTACTAGGGGCTGTAGTGAAGCTAGCGGTTGGAGGTTGTGTATCATAGTACAAAATAAAGGCCGATGATGCAGTAGAATTACCATTTGGATTAACAGCAATGACCTGATAACTATACTTTCCGTTACCATGTTGCCCAAACCCATTGTAGGTTAACCAAGAATATGCGTTAGGTCCTTGATAGAAAGTTTGAGTTGAACCATTTGGGAAAGTTGCTAGAATCTGATAACCAGTAACCCAGTCATTTACAGGTGCGTTCCATGACATTACAAGATTATTACCACTTGGCTTTGCAGTAATGTTAAGTGTTGATCCACTAGTTAAACTTTGTGAATCATATTGGAATTTAGCATTTAAGTTAGTAGCTAGACCTGGTACGCTATGATCAACAATTATTGTTCTAGTTGCGTTAACGCTCCAGTTACCACCTTGATCTTGAGCTCCAACCTGAACATAGTACACGCCATTTGCAAGTGTACTTGGTATATTAACAAGACAAGTTCCACTATCTGTTGTTCCAGTTTCATTAGAATTATTGTAGCAAGTAGTTACCCAATGGTTGGAATGAGCTGGGTTTGTGTCGAATAGACTAACATTAACACTTTTTAGTGCCATATTGTCTTGAGCTAAGTAACCAACTGTAAAGTTACCGTTTTCGAAACTATTATTAGCAGGAGTTGGTGCAGTAAATGCTACGGTTGGTTTGGTAGTATCTATTGTATAGTAATTGACCAAGCCGAGGTTTCCGTAACCTCGCTGGCGCTGGTCGATTATTATACTGTTTTCTGTTTGGCGTTCTATAGCAGTCATTGTATTACCGGTTTTTCCGCTAAAAGTTGCCGAAAGCGCCTGTAGATTATTTGTTTGATAGTTAATAATGTCCAGCCCGTTGCCACTGAAAGCAGTGTTGCCAATATTAACTGGGTTACCGCTGCTATCGCTAATGTTCCACCGAGGGGTTGTTACGTTATAGAAGTTAGTGTCACTATCCCCTTCGACGTACAGACCTTGCCCGTTGCCGGTCAGAGTGTTGCTGCCACTGAAGGTCACTCCAGTGATATTGCCACCGACTGTGCCGGCATTGTTTGAATTATAGAAAGCAATCCCTGCCCATTTGTTGTTATTACTTGAAACGTTACTGAACTGAATATTCTCAGATTTATATGAATCAGACCCGCTATATTGGTAGGTTATTGCGATACCGTTTTTACCGAAGCCACTGACTGCGACATTGCTCAAAGTAAGGTTTTGTGCGGAAATAGCGTCTATGCCAGTTGCGTGGGGTATACCGACACCTGTTACTGTTAGGTTGTTCAGGGTAATGTTCTGGGCATTGTAGAGTTTGATAGCTGATACGCCGGATGTAGATGTGGCTTCAATGGTCATGTTATTAACAGATACACCACTTATGCCCTGGGATGTCAGGCCCTGACCGTATTGGTTACTTAATGGCGTGACAATAACACCAGCTTGGCTCTGGCCGATTAGTTGTGTACCGGGGACGACTATATTGAGTTTCTCGGTATAGTTGCCGTTGGCTATGTGAACGCGTCCTCCTGTCACAATACGACTTAAAGCTGGTGTGATTGTCTGGTATGGCGTGACTGGGTAACCATTACCACCGGAAGTAGCCGAAGCATCAACAAATGCGTCGGTCATCACTGGTGTGGTTGGGGCTTGATCTTCGATTACAGCTTCGTTGTTGGCGTTACTAGTTTGCATAAGCTTTGGTAAGTAATTGTCGGTATTAAGAGGGTTGGCACCTGCGTTGTCCTTAATAATAGCAATATCAACAGCGTTTTGATCACTGCCAACGCCCCATGTATTGCCGGTAAAGCTAAGACTTGACTCTGAAACGGCTACAAATCCTTTAGTGTCAGCCACGTAATTTCCGCTGACTGAACCACTAGCACCGTTAAAATAGGCTGGCTGCCGAAGATGGGTAAAGTGGTTACCGCTGACGGTTACATTATTAACGTAACCAACGGTTAGTGCACGTTCAACTTCGCCTTGTCCAATATTGAACTGGCCGGTGAAGTTGTCGTTTGAAATAGTCACGTTATTGGCCAAAACACTGATCATCTCGTTTTGACTGACGACATCTGACTTAACAAATGTTAGGTTAGTGATAGTCGTGCCGGCGCCACCTGTATTGATTGTGAAGACATCGTTACTGCCGGAAGTTTGAATTATTGAGCTATTTGAACTTTCGATAGTAAGACTTTTGTTAATAGCGATGGGACTAGTGATAGTTTGGGGGCTCTGGATGTCAATAGTGTCACCATTTGAAGCGGCTGTAACCGCGTCCTGGACAGTCGTATAAGTACAGCTGGCACAAACGGTGAGCGTACCTGCTGCATTAACTTTTTGAGCCAAAAAAAGCGGAAAACTTCCGCCTAAACTCATAGCTACTAAAATAAATGAAAGTGTTGTGTTTATTGTTCTTGTTTTTGTTTTACGTAAAGCTGAGTATATATTCTTTCGAAACATATGTTTCTCCCTTAACCACCTTTAGTAATATAATTTTTATTATACACGTTTATTAAAATTGCAATAGTCATAAAATATTTGATAATATTGTTAGCTTTGTAATAAAACTTATTTTTTTTATCTATACTTAAGTAGTAGCTTTTTTATTACCATTAAAACTAAATTGTTATTCTATTCCCAGAGTATCCCTTCGTAGTTTTTTAATTAAGACTACGTAAATCTAAAGGTGTAGAATCGCCACTTTCTTCAACTAAGCGGTTGAAATCTTGAATGATTATATGTTTATCTGCTCGACTAATTATCTTAGATTTTTCAAGTTTTTCTATTTCTCGACTGACTGTTTCGCGGGTCAAACCGATTGATTGGGCGATAAGCTCATGAGTAATGGAGCAGTTATTACGATTTTATTATTTTTTGTTTGACCAAAACGATTGGCTAAAAATAGCAGGCGCTTTACGGTTCGTTCACTGGCTTTTTTTGATTGTACATTATCTACTCGATCAACAAACACCATGAATTGTCCAGAAAGTTGCATTAAAAGTTGAAAAGCAAGTTTAGCATTGGTCTGTATGGCCAGAGTGAGCTTATTTTTAGTTATTTTACTAACGATAACATCTGAGATTGCCTCATAGTATACATTTCTTCGCACTCCCCTAATCGCCCAAACTAATGGGAAGATTTCACCGGCTTGATAAATTATGTGTAGATTTATGTCACCCTGGTCGCTGATAGAGTAAACTTTTACGAAGCCTGATTTTATTAAATAGACTCCGTCAGGATTTTCAGCATTTATATAACTTCGCCGGCAGAGAAATTTAATTTAGAACCCAATTTAAATAAGTCAAATAATACTGGTGAGATTAATTCAGCCATATATTAAAAAGAATTATACAACTTTTTTCTGCAGATATGTCAAATTGTGATATCAAGCACTGAATAAAGACTTCATTTAGCCTATGTTTAATAGAGGAAGGAGGTGATAGGTATGATTACAATAACTAACTTTTATCTAAATTATCAGGAGGTATATTATGAAACTTAAATGGCAAGATCTTATTACGACATTATTAGTAATTGTAGGTGGTGTAATTGTTTATGCTAAATTTTACAGTTATAACTGGGCGATTATTGGTAGTTGGCGCAGTGCTACAACCCTATTACTAATAGTAGGATTTTTAATGTTTTTGTTTAGCAGATTTAATTTTGCAAACCTTAGCATTCTCAATGTTAGCGAAATGGTTCTAGGTGTAGTAGCTATTTTAATGGCTGTTTGGGGAATATTTGTTGTTAATCATTTCGTATTTTACGGTTTAGCAACAGTCCTTGGGGTTCTATGGTTAATTGATACAGCTCGACATGCTCGTCATGGCACAATTAGCTCTACTCCTCCCTACAATAGGCACGCCCCTATACATTAAAGATGTTTGAAACTAAAAAATAATTAACTAGATAAAGGAGATTAAAATGCAAATAACAAGATACAATCCACTACGAGATTTAGACAGAATGAAAAAAGAATTAGATAATTTCTGGTACAAAGGTTGGGGATCAACTTTTTCAAATAGTGAAGCAACATTTTTAGATTTATATGAATAAGACGGTAAACTTACGGCAGAAGTTAGCCTGCCAAATTTCAAGAAAGAAGAAATTAAAGTCTCAATTGATAAGGGGGTGCTTGAAGTCTCGGCCGAGCATACAGAAAAAGAAGAAGATAAACTTAAGCGACGTTACTATTTCCGAGAAAGTACTAATCAATACTTGCGTCGAATTTCACTACCCGAAGGTATTGAAGATGGTGTTACTGAGGCAGAGTTTAAAAATGGTGTATTAAAGATTACTATGCCAGCTGTAAAAGTTCCAAAAAATGAAGAAAAATTGGTCCCGATAAAGTAGACACTTGTTCTTTAAAAATTTGAAAGTGAGGCCAGTTGAAACTCTAGGAAAGTTATTTCATTAATAATTATATAGTTGTTTTGGCTTGGTCTCACTTAATCGAAGTTTAATAATTGAAGTTGTTTTTAATTGGTTCTTATTAACCATCAGAAAAATTTGCTTTTTAGAAAAATTTAACTTGTTATTAAATTTCAAATTATAGAAAGATAGGAGTATACATGTATAAATTTCCAGATAAAATCGAATTAATAACTTTAGAGAATTTTAATAAACCTTTGTCTTTGACTATATATATGCCTTGGCATGAAATTGAGCTAAGCCCCGATAGTAATCGGATTGAATTTAAGAATTTATTAACTAAAGCCAAAAAATTTCTAATATCAGCCGGTGCTAGTGAAAAAGAAATTAAGAAAACTCTCAAGCCAGCATTAAAAATGGTCAATGATTTAGATTTTTGGCAGAACCGACAAGGTACGGTGGTTTTATTCTTACACCCAAATTTTTTCCGTTGTTACATTATTCCTAATAATACAGTTTCTCAACTTATAACAATTGGCAATAGATTTATTTTGAAACCATTTTTAGAAGTTATTAAGGATAATCTCGAGTTTTTTGTTCTAGCACTTAGTCACAATAAAGTATCTCTTTATAAAGGTGATAAATATAAATTGGAAGTTGTCCCGATTAAAGGCTTCCCTGCTGATATGAAAAAAACTCTGAGGATTGATGAATATCCTAAATGGCGAGAAACCCATGCTATTGCTCCAGCAAGTTTTGGCAAGGGTTCAGAAGGCGTACATGGCCAATATAATATTAGGCAAGTTGATAAAGACTATTTACTTGAGTTTTTCCGAATAATTGATAAACGGTTACATAAATACTTTCTAACAATCAAAGCCCCATTGATAATTGGTGGTGTTGGTTATCTTTTGCCGATTTATCGAAAAGTAAATAGCTATAAATTTTTAGTAGACAATGAGATTAAAGGAAATCTAGATTATTCGAAACTAGATGTAATTAGAGCTAGTGCATTGTCTATTTTAGTTTAAACATAGATATAAAAATAGCGATGGTTTTTTATATTTAAAGAATGTTATTTTGGTTTTGATTTTGCTCAGGTATAACAGGATTATTAGTTGGTGAGCTATAATTTTGAGGATTTTGAACTGGTGGTTGGACTATTGTTTGCTCTACTGGTTGAGGTTGGTTAGTTGTATTTGGTTGAGGTTGAGGTGGCACAGCACTAGTCGAAGCTGGAAAAGTTTGTGGTTGGTACATGTTAGGATTTTGAACTGGTGGTTGTTGAGGCATAACTGAATTGGTCATATTTTGTTCTACATAAGCTATCGCTTGTTGTGGAAATGAAGTTGGCTGCATTGGCATTGTGTTAGTTGGATTTGTACCAGGACTAAAGCCGAACATTGTTGTCTTGAAACTATTTTCAATTTCTTTTATTGCCATTGTAAGATTAGTGCCTGCTGGTAGTGTTTTAGCTAATTGTCTACCTTTTTTTAAAAGCTTCCAACCAAAAATTATACTAAGTAATCTTATGATAAATAAGACTATATTACTCAGTATGATCAGAAATCCGACATACATAAATATATTTAAAATAAAACTAATAGTTTTAATGCTAACACCCCATTGACCAGGATTACTTGGGTTGTAAGAAATCTGGACAGTTTCACCTTTAGTAAATGAACAGATTGTACTTGATCCAAATGACGAATTAGTTGTGTATTGTTTTCCATTAACTGTAAAAGTTGCGATAGCAGAGCATGAGCTACTAGTTGACTGTGTTCCATTGGTGTTGGTAGTAGTAGTTGTTTGTGGTTGACCAACCGAAACGATGGTAGCAGTAGTTGTTGCAGTTAATTTGTTAATATTGGTTAATGTACCAAATATAACGGGTACGAAGACGAATATTATTCCAATAATAATCCCGACAATAGTACCAAAAATTCCGGGTCTTTTTTTACCACCAAAAGGATGCGGCATTCCGAAAAAACCATCAATTATAAGTAGACCACCTACTGCTTGTTCAGCGGCTGCGTAAGCTTCTGGATTTTGATTCTCGTATTGACCCAAAAAACTTTGGGCTTTATTTTTTAAATATGCTATTTTCATAATTTTTTTGTTCCTATAAATTACCTTGATAATATCAATAAATAACCATTACCGCAATATCAATATTAAGCCTAACTTTTTAGTGTGATAGACAGCTTATTGTATTAAATTAGACCAATTACTTGCTTTTTATTCAAAAACGATATATAATATGTTCCATGTCAGTAGAAAAAATTACTTTTCACGAAAGCAAAGAAATTGCTCGTTGGTATCTTGGATATGGCAAATTAACTTCTTTTGTTCTTGCTAGTTTTTTCTATGTAGGAGGTAAAAACGAAGAAAGACTTTTGAAGAAAAATCCTCAAGTTCAAAGTCTTGATGAGCCTTTATCTACTAGTCAAGAATCTTCTGCTAATTTAAACGTCAGTCATTCAGAGCTTGATTCTCAAAACACACCAGAAATAGAATAGAATTTTGTGATACATTAAACATATCTATCCCACGAGCTAGACTGTCCACTATGTAGTGAGTAAGTGCAATTATGGTTTCGTAGCCGTAGACCCATATACCAAGCAAGCTGTAGTACATGTAGCTACTAAGTCTTCATCCTTCCAAGCTAGATTAGCACTCCAGAAGGTATTAGATATCTTTGGTAAAGATATCTGTATCCTTAATGATAATGGCTCTGAGAACTTCGGTAAGGCTTTAGCTTATCTTAGAGACCAAAACATAACTCAATACTTCGCTAGACCACATACTCCAAAAGATAAACCTCACGTAGAGAACCTGATAGGTAAACTACAGCAAGAATGTCTTGATGAACATGGTGACGCTAACAGTTTAGAAGAACTACAAGAACAAGTTAATGAATGGGTTAATGATTACCACTTCTTTAGGCCTCATCAATCTTTAAACTACCAGACACCACAAGAATTTTGTGATACATTAAATATATCTATTCCACGAGCTAGACTGTCCACTATGTAGTGAGTAAGTGCATAAAAATTGACGGTGTTGTTAAAATATTATATAATTATTTAAATGTTATACCGACAATTTGGTGAAATAAAACCAGAAAAAGTTTCATATACAGAATGGCCGGAGGCAGTAGTTCGGCATTTTATTAATCAGAGCAGTAAAGGTACTCTTGCGCCTGATTTAGACTTAGACCAATTTAACGACACGTATGTTTTTGAGTCGCCTAACGGGAATCGTAGCTTCACTGCTTCGCATACAAAAAGTTATGGAGATGGGACTGTGCGTTTAGAAGAAATCATCTATCTAGCCGATTCAGATAAATTGGGTAATCTCATAGGATTTAGTCATGTCCGATTTGATTCAAAAAATGAACTTCCCTATTGGAAAAATAAACCCTTCGTCGGTAACACAGAAACTAGTAAAAGTTCTTTGAGAGTAGGTTTAGGATTTAGAAGATTATATTTGATGAATGAGATGACTTCATTGGTTTTTGGTTTGTCACTACATTCTGATATTTCTTATCACATAAAACCGGATGCTCAAAGGCTTTGGCAAAGGGCTATAGCATGTGGTGACGCCGAAGACTATATGCAAGGACAATTTACCAGATTTAAATTCTTATCAACTTCTGAAGTTGGTTTAGAATTACCTAATAACATCTAGCTTTCATCAATATTATTTTGGTTTAATATCTTAGTTTTTGTATTACAATCACTATATATTTGCTAAGCTAGACATCTATTAAAGTATTTTTCTACAGATGCAATAAGCTCCCAAATGGCATAATACTATTTTCGAAGTAGAAAATTTTATTAGCTTTGATAGATTTTCTACTGCTTGCATATTTATTATAAAATTATGTAAGATAATTATTATGCCAAGATACTATGGAGAAACTTTTGAAGGCAAAGAACCTTTGACTGATGAAAATGCTGCAGAACTTATAGTTTTTGAGGCTGAACAAATTCTATTTGATAAACACACTAAATCAGTACTTGAACATCGAACAAGAAGATTTGTTGCTGCAGCCGGGCCCATAGCTTTAGAATGCTCAATAATGCTTGGCTTCGCAATTGGTGGAATGTTTTTTTCTAGGACGTATATTCGAAAAAGATACTGGGATCAAATAGTCTATCGCAAGTATTGACATCGTAGAGTCCCTATATGGAAGATATAACCTAAATCCTAATACCCTAATTCAGCGTTTTGTTGCAGTAATAGAAATAATTATTATCTCTAACTTCTTTCTAAATCAATCATTCTAGCGCGTGGCATTAGGCTTAGAGTAAATAAATGACAGATGCAATCAGGTGTACTACATAAGAACCAAGCTGTAATTGCAGCAATAATTAGACTTAATATATTCTTAGGTTGGTCAATTAGTTCAATAATAAGTATATAATTAATGATTTTAATTAAACATAGACAATACTATTTAATGTAATTAAGATATAGTTAGCTGATGCATTTAGATATTAAATCTTATAAAAAAATATTAGATTGGATTAATATTAATCCTTCTTTAATATTTTTAATTTTAGGGTTAATATTCGGTATTATTTTTATCTTTAATTTGGCTCCATTAAATGGGACTGATGAATTTACTCATTTTCCAAGAGCATATCAAATAAGCGATGGAACTTTTTGGGAGACAAAATTATCTCAACAACAATATGGAGGATCACTACCCTCTAACATCAATAACATGATTAATGATTATCGAGACTTATCGCGTAAATCAACTGGCCAACAATTTAATTCCAGAGAAAATCAGTTAAATAGCCAATATATGTCTATCAATAATGTCGGAAAGAATAATTCGACCGCCATTTTTACCTCAGTTGTGACCTACCCGCCATGGGCCTATATCCCCAATATAGCTGGAATATGGTTAGCAAAATTATTTAGGCTCCCTTTAATTTGGTATGTTTATCTTGCGCGGTTAATCGGTTTGTTTGTCTGGATTGGATTAACTTATGGAGCTATTAGGATATTGCCGAAAGGAAAATGGTTTTTATTAACTATAGCTCTGCTACCGACATCGCTTTCTCAAGCAGCTACGGTTGGAGCTGATGGATTGTTAAATGGCCTATTTTGGATGTTAATCGCATTATTTATTGCTGTAGTTACTGATAAGAACAAATTAACTAAATTTAAACTTATTTTAATTCCGTTACTGTCAATTTTTGCTAGTGTTTTAAAAGTTGGTTATTGGTTAATTCCAATGATTTTCTTGACTATACCGGATAGTTATTTTCCGACAAAAACTATATCTAGAATTTGGAAGTTAATTTTGGTTGTAGGTACGGCTGTAGCTAGTATTTTGTTTGCTCTTCATAATGTTTCGTCCGCTGCTGGAGTAACTCTAACGCCACGAGCTGGCAATTATATTAATAGTAAGGCCCAAATTAGTTATGTGTTACACAATCCTTTTATTTTCATAGCTCGTGTTTTGGTCCAACCTTTTACTAAGAATTTTGATACTATTTACCTCGGCGTTGTCGGTATAATTACCAATCGATTAATCTACTTATCGATTTTTGTAATGATGCTTTTATTCTTGGGGCTATTGTTGTCGTTTAAGAATATTCCTTCACTGCCAGCCTGGGTTATTTATAAAAAACGATTTATTGCGGCTGCTTCAATCATAATAATTGGAACATATGGCTTCTTGGCACTGGCTTTCTATGTTGGGAACACTCAAGTAGCAAGTACAGTCGTCTTTGGCATGTATGGTAGATATTTCCTACCATTCCTGCCACTCTTTATTATCTTTCCATTAACAACTAAACGGAAAAATACTTTTAAATATACTTATCAATCATTAGGAGTATTGAGTATTTTAACGATCGGGTTAGTGGCTACCGTTATCTCGTTAGGATAAAGTATGAACGAATATTACAGTAATCAAAAACTTTCCGTTATTATTCCAACCTTAAACGAAGCAGACAATATAAAGGAGCTTGTTTCTAGACTAGTCACAACATTAACACCTTGTACTAAAGAATATGAATTAATTTTTATTGATGATGCATCAAGTGATAAAACTGTTTATGAAATAAATAAATTGACAGCTAGATTGCCTGTAAGTGTTCATCCAAAATCTGGAGAAAAAGGTAAAAGTTTTTCTCTCATCGAGGGTTTTAATTTAGCTAAATATGAATTGCTGGCGATGATTGATGCAGACTTACAATATCCCCCAGAAGCACTCAAACAAATGCTTGGAAAAATTATTGATGAGCAGGCTGATATAGTTTTAGCTCACCGTCATAAACACTATGAAGGCTATATTAGAAAATTTGGTTCAAAAATAAATGGTTATATCAATAAACATTTATTTGGCTTTAATTATGATGTTCAAGCCGGTTTGAAATTATTTAAAAAAGAGACGTTTAAAAAAATGAATTTTAAAAAAGTTGGTCCATGGACATTTGACATGCTCTTTATATTTCAAGCCCGACAGTTAAACTACAAGGTATCTATGGTTGATATAAACTTTGATAAACGGATTCACGGTAAATCAAAAGTAAATTTTATAAAAGTTGGTTTTGAAATACTTGCCTTTGCAATCAAACTTAAGCTCGGTTATTTCTTAGAAACTAAAATAAAACTACTAAATAAACTATGGGTTAGACAATTTATTAAATTCTCTATGATTGGTGTTTTAAATACTTTGATTGATGTAGGAATTTATTTTATTTTAATACGTTCGATTCATTTCTTTTTGGTTAATTTTATCCTAGCTAAGGCAATTTCGTATATTATAGCTAGTATAAATAGCTTTATTTTCAATAGAAGATATACTTTTAAATCACACAATACTTCATGGCTGTATATATTACCTTTTATGTCGGTAGGAGCTATTGGACTGATTATCAATGTTAGTATTTTGGATCTATTAGTTAGGGTGGCTGGCCTTAACCAATTATATTCCGTTATCATAGCTACATTAGCCGTCTTGTCTTATAATTTTCTGTTTAGTAAATTTTATATATTTTCAAATTCCAAAAAAAAATAGGTAAATACTAGTCGATTTCCTAACGTTGATATTGGTAGCTTAATAAGCTAATTTGTTTTTCTATCCATTTCGTCTTCGAGATAGCATATCGAAGATAAAGATAATTAACGCAACCAAGATCAGTAGATGTATCAGCGGACTTGCAATATGAATTACGATTATTCCTAGTAACCAAAAAACAAATATAACAAAAGCAATTCCTAGAAGCATATTATTTCTCCTTCCCTTTTCAATCTAATTATAGTTTTTGTACCTTAAAGAGTCTGTGATTTCAGCCACATTATTAATTTAACTAAGATTAATTTATTTATCTATTATTAATTGATTAGAATTATATTCAAATAAAATAACCTTATTCCTATCTTTCATTATTATGTTAATGTCTAAAACTAGAGAATAATTTGACCCGAGTTACAGTCATCTTTCGAATTAATTCTTGATTGTAGAAAAATAAAATAAGGTTTTTAGTTCTTCTTCAAACTTAAGATATTTTTTCTTATATTTTTATGTTCCAAATCAATGGGAAGATCACTTAATTTACCTATCTCCATTGCTTTTTTAATATTCTTAGCCTCCATTAGGTAATAGCAGGCATTTTCATTGGTCGAAAGAAAACAGGCTTCTAATTTAACCCCTTCATTAATTAGTGTTTCATATACTTCATCAGCTCGCTTGCTAAGTTGTTTTGACCAATCAATCCATTTAGACTTTCCGTCATTTATAAACTTAAATTTAACTAATACTATTTCACTCATAAATCTAGAGTAACATACAAATATTGTAATAATTGGTTCGATATATCACAATCGCTGGATGAACCATCTTGGCTCCGGGGACTGGATTCGAACCAGCGACCTAATGATTAACAGTCACCCGCTCTACCGCTGAGCTACCCCGGAATATCTTTCGTAACTTTTTAAAATTATACAGAATATAGTTAATCGGCGCAAGGAATTAAGAGCTATTTATAAAATGTATTTTTAAGAGTTTGATTTATAGATCGATTCTGGTATTTTTGTTTGAGGACTTGACGCTTATCGTAATTCTTTTTACCCTTACCGATACCAATTTTGATTTTTATGTATCTTCCATTAGTATAAATCTCGATTGGAATAATAGTTCTACCTTCTGTTTTCTTTTCAATTAATTTATCTATTTCTTTTCGCTTTGCTAAGATTTTTCGGGCTCTAGTTTTTTCAGTATCACTGATGGGTATGCCACTAGTACCATGAATAGAGGCGTTGATTAGCCATAGTTCATTATCTTTAACAGTAATATAAGAACCTTTTAAGTCTCCGTGGCCAAATCTTAAACTTTTAGTCTCAGCTCCAGTAAGTTGGACTCCAACGGTTAGAGTATCTTCAATAAAATAATCGAAAGTTGCTCTTTTGTTAGTAATTAATTTACTTGATGAATTTTTTTTCTTTTTCATAGTCTTTATTTTTTGAATTCCTGTTTAGCTACATTCCATAAACTTGGATCATGTAATATGGTGAGTCTATAATACCAGTATTCAGCGCCCCACATATCAACTGACTTCATGCCAGTATTTCGAGCAAAGTTAAAATTAGAAAGTAGGTCTTGAGCGTTCATTGATCTATTCTGTTCTGCTAGACTGGTTTGAGGAATAGTTAGTCCATTAGGTGTCCAGGCTTCAGCTTGCATTTCATCAATTACCATGTCCCTATTTAGTAATATTTTTTGTATACCTGCTAGAAAGGCATAATACCAAGATTCGAATGGATAGGCTAAGTAACGATGAGTAAAAGCGGCATCCCAAACTTTTCTATAAACTGATACTGAATATATATCTGGCTTTGGTGCGCCAAGTGGAATACCTAAATCATTATTACTTCGCCCAATAATTATTGGATGCGATGGATCTAACCTTTTTACAAGATTATATTCGTAGACTAAACGACTTCGACTAAAATTCGTGCAATCTCCAAAACCTTTTAAGAAGTACTCATTCTCGAGTTGGTAATACTGCAAGCTTGGTGAGTTTTTGTAACGATTAACTACTGCTGTAATAAAACTATAAAGTTGTTTTTCCCATGCGGCAGTCGGTTCATTGGTCGCCCAGTTTGGCATGTGGCATTCTGGCCAGCGTGGTTGGCGTAAACCTAGAGTTAAGGTGATTTTTGCATTGGCCTTTTCTGCTAAGCTAAATTGCCAGTCAAGTGAAGAAAAATCGTAAGTATTAATGGTTGGTGCTAAATCTGTCCAGTAACTAGTTAAGCGAAATTGTTTAACGCCAATTGATATTAATGCTTTCATGGTTTGTTGCGGGTTAAGTCCAAGTGACTCAGCATAGTCTGGAATAAAACTTACCCCGAAAGTTGTTGGCACATTTGGATTAGAATGTATGTACCATTCAGCAACTGAATACATAAAAATAGTTGAAATAGATATGGCGATTAAGAAATAAACTACGAATTTATGCCACCAGCCGTTATGGTAGTATCGTTTGAAGATACTCCATAATTTTTTTAAAACTTTTTTAATCTGTTTTGGCATATAATTAATCTATAAAATGAAAATAAGTATTGTTATACCAGTATACAACGAAGAAGACACTTTAAGAGCATGTCTTGAGGCAATTGCAAATCAGGATCTAAAAGCTGACGAAGTAATAGTAGTTGATAATAATTCAACCGATAAAACTGTTGAGATTGCTAAAAGCTTTAAATTTGTTAAAGTCATAGTCGAAAAAAGACAAGGTCGGGCTTATGCTAGGTCGACTGGATTCAACGTCGCAACCGGAGAAATACTGGGTAGGATTGATTCAGATACAATAATCGCTAAAAACTGGACTAAACAACTTATTAAAATATTTAGCAACAAGGATGTAGCGGCTGTTTCTGGCCGACACGGCTATTATGATGGCTTATGGCCAGAGTTTAATGGCGAAGTTGATTATATTTTTCGGTTAATTCTTTCCAAACAAATGTTAGGTAATCTATTTCTGAATGGTGGTAATATGGCTATTCTAAGTTCAGCTTGGCAGGATATAAAAAATGACGTTTGCTTTGACGATGAGATACATGAAGACTTAGATTTATCAATACACTTGAATGATGCCGGGCATCTGGTAATTTTTTCAAAAGATCTTTACGCTAAGATTTCTTTAAGACGATTTACCACCGGATTTAGTGCTCTTAGTATCTATATCGGTATGATTTTTAAAACCTATAAGTTTCATCATAAAAAGATAAATTTTTATTTCTATATACTTTTAGTCGCCCTAGTTGTTTTTTATTGGTACATTAAAATAAATGCAATTTACTTTAACCATCATAAGAAGAAGTTAAATTAATCTTTTATTAATCGTTCAATTATATCTAGATTGAGATGCTGACCATCTATGATTAATGGTTTTTCTGATTTAGTTGGGGTTTCTAATTTTGCGGCAATTCCATCGAATGTTGATTGATCCATTGAACCAAGAACTCTTAACTTATCATGCAAACTTGCTTGAAGTGCTCGGGTTTTCGAAATTTGTCGGTCTGTATTGACCCAAATTAGGACGACTTCGGCCCTAGCTTTTTTAGCCAGATTTGATAAAAGAAGACGATCCCTTTGAAAATTTAGATTGGTATCGAAGATGACACTGTTCCCCGCTTTTAGATACTTAAATAGTTGATCATTTAGTTCATCATATAATAATTTATTTTCTTCCGCTGAAAAAAGAGGTCTTTTAAATCTAATTTTACGTTCTTTATCTACCCAGATATGTTTGGCTGAAGTTAGAGTTTGAATCATCATGGCTATTGTTGTCTTTCCGGCTCCGGGATAGCCAACAAAAAGATATAGTTTTTTGGTCATTTTGGCAAAAGTAGTTTAGCGGGTTTAGAGGCATTTCTTAGAGAAATTTTGTTTGTTCCGTCTTCTAAATTATAGACTTCACCATCAATTTGAAATTTCAAGCCTTCACCAGTTACAAAATAACTAACTTCTTGATCGTTTTTAACATTAAGACTAGCGCTAAATGGTCTTTGAAATATAATTTTTCGAATTATTTCCGGATCAATTTTGTCAATATGATGAATGCCAAAAGAATGGTCTAATATATCATTAGTTGATCTAAATAATATGCCAAATCTTTGGGAATTTGTTGCAATCAAATCACCTAAAAACATACTTGGTCCATTTGGTATAGTTTTTAATTCAAAAGGAATTGTTTGAAGAAGTTTATTTCGAATGATATCAAATGTCTCATAACTTCTGCCCAGAGCCCTATCTATAAAATCAATACCAACTGGCTTAAATTTTTCCCTAGTTAAATCAATCTGATTTGCCATTAAAGCTATACGACCGATTGAAAAGACGTTGTAAGCATAGAATTTTAAATAGTCATTCAACTCGACTTCAACAGGATGAATTAAGCCTTCATTGTTCGAATATATGATGTTTTCCAGAGACAAAGTGCTTGAAGTTGTTGAACTAACACTATGAAAAATATCGCGAGCACCACCGAAATAATTTGTGATGATATTAAAATATTGGTGATTATTAATAATTCTTGAGGCTTCAAGGGCATGATTAACGGTTGCATCCCCACCAAGAATAATTGCTCCAGTTGGAATTTGATCAACTTCTTTAGACAAAAGTTTTTCTGTCATTTCTTCCACAGAACTACCGCTTGGCAGAAAATCTGTTTTAATTGATGTTTCACTAGTCAAAAAATTAGATAATTTGTTAGCTTTTTTTAACATGCCTTTTCGATTAGGGTCTCCTAAGATAATATATTGTTCGACTGAGTTGTTGGGAGTTTCGGCAGTTTTCATAAATATTGTAGTATTATAGAATAAAACATCTTAAAAATCAATACCTTGGTTAGCTAGAAATTTATCGTCAAAATGATGTTTCTGTTTCGTCATATTCGTAGCAATATCAACTAAGGGTAATAATTTATCTGGAAAGTTTCGGCCAGTTAAACAGAGACTTGTCTTTAAGTTTTTATCTTTAATTAATTTTTCTAGATCGGTAACTTTTAGTAATTTATCATGAATAGCGTTATTGATTTCATCACAGATTATTAAATCGTATTGGCCACTGGTAGCAAGTTCATAAGCTTTATTATAGGTTTTTTGGGCTGAAATAAGATGTTCCTCTTCACTAACGTTCTTAGCACTTAGGTCGCCAGCTTTAAAGAATCCTTTGCCACCTTTATAAAAGTATAAATCTTTACCGAAAATTGGTTGGATGTCTCTGATAAATACATGTTCCGAGACTCCCCAGTTCTTGATAAATTGGATAAATGCAACTTTTGATCGGTGACCGAGGGCTCTTGTCATTAAACCAAGAGCTGCAGTTGTTTTACCTTTGCCATCGCCTTGGTAAACAATTACGACAGATGATTTAATCTTGTAATCTTCAAAAGCCATTGATTTAAATTAAACTAATTTATGAGCTTTAAGAGAAGCATCAATTTTTGGTCGATCAAATCCAATAATTATTTCACCATCTATGTCGATAACCGGTATCCCTCTTTGTTGACTTTTATCGACTGCTTCCATGCCATAAGTTGGGTTTTTTTCAACGTCTCGGTCTTCATACTTAACGCCTAACTTATCAAAATAGTCCTTAGCAGCATGACAATAAGCACACCAAACAGCACTATAGACGATTACATTAGATTTTGTATCTTTTGAATCCATTGTCTAAATTTTAACAATTAAAGAAGTCTTATACAACTGGCAAATTGTTATTTTTAGTCTAAATATGTTAATCTAATAGAGAAAGTAAAAATTTAAAAGTGAGCCAAAAAAACGACAATAACAATAAAGTTCAAAGACTTTTTGCACTTTCGATTACAGGCATGAGTATTCAGCTAGTGATTGCAATATTATTACCTCTGATGATTGGTATGGGTTTAGATAACCATTTTAAATCGAAGCCGCTTTATGCTTTAATTGGCCTGTTGATTGGTATTTCGTTGGCTGTGGTAGTCGTCTATCGTACCTACCAAGCCCTAACTAAAAATACACTTTTAGACAATAAATTAGAAGAGAAAAAATAGATGTTAAATTTGATTAATAAAATAGCTGAGACTGGACCAATTGTTCATATTGCTCCAGGTGTAATTTTTCATATTGGTAATTTTTCAATTACAAATTCGATTTTTTATGGTTGGTTATCGGCAATCTTAATTATATTTCTTTTAATTTGGTCAGCTAGGCGAATGTCAATTTTCCCTAAAAAAGGTTTTATTCAGTTAGTTGAAGTTACGGCTGAATTTATTATTAACTTAGTTGAATCAAGTTTCGAGGATAAATCCAAGGCTAAAAAATATCGACCATATTTTCTAACAATTTTCTTATTTATTTTGCTTAACAATTGGTTAGGCCTGTTGCCATTTGTTGGTGAAGGTTTTACTTTATTCGGGTCTCCAGTTCTTCGACCCTTTACAGCCGATTTAAACGCAACTCTAGCTATGGGTTTAGTAACCATGGTATATGTTTACTATTCTTCAATTAAAGAATCTGGCGGTTTTTTAAAATATTTAGGTCATTTTTTTGTTGGTAACCCATTAAATCCTCTTTTCTTTATAATAGGATTACTAGAAATGATTACAGATATTACTAGAGTCCTAAGTCTATCACTTCGTCTTTTCTTAAATATTGCCATTGGTGAAATTGTGATTGCTGTTTTTTCTTATCTTGGTCACGTTCTGGCACCTTTAACTGCCCTACCATTTACGCTAATTGAATTATTCGTCACAGCCCTTCAAGCTTACATTTTTACTATCCTAGCTGTCATGTATTTGGCTATTGTTGTTAACCATGTCACTGAAGAAGAAGATAATCAAACAGAAACAACTTGATGAAAATGGTTATTATTGAAATAATAGGTAAGTAAAGAAATTAAATTAAGTTAAATATAAAGAGGAGTTAAGTTTAAATGATTTTAGCAACAGCAATTAATACTGCCATTATCGCCAAAGGGTTGATGATTGGTGGTGGGTTTATCGGCCCAGGGATCGGTATTGGTTTAATCGGTGGTAATTACCTACAAGCAGTTGGTCGTAACCCAGAAGCTGCAAAATTCTTAGGTCAAGCATTAATTTTCGTCGCTATCGTTGAGTTATTTGGTCTACTAGCCTTTGCATCAATCTTTATTGTTAAATAGTAGAAGTTAAAGATAATATTTATGATAAATAATTTTGCTACTAGTTCTAGCGGTCTTGGTGCCCTTGGTATCAGTTGGTCAGCTTTTGTTGTTCAGCTGATTACTTTCGTGCTAGCCTTCCTAGTCTTAAAAAAATATGCAATTAAGCCAATTATTAAAATACTAGATGATCGAAGAGCAAAAATTGAGCAAGGCGTATCTTTAGGTGATTCGATGGTAAAAAAAGAACAAGAACTTGAAATTAAGGTTTCTCAGCAATTACATCAAGCTCGAGTTAAGGCTGATCGTATAATTTCTGATGCTGAAATTTCTGCTCAAACAATTATAAAAGAGGCTGAAGATAAAGCTGTTTCAAAGGCTGATGTATTAATTAAAGAAGCTAAGGAAAAGATTAATTTTGAAGCTAATCAGCTTAGGCGGCAGTTAGAATCTGATGTTATTTCTTTGATTAGTCAAACATCAGGAACTATTTTGAAAAAGAAATTAGATTCAAAAGAAGATCAACTTTTAATTTCTAAAACTTTAAAAGAAGAACAGGCTAGTTATTATGGCAATTAATCGTCTTGAACTTGCTGGTGTTATAGCTACTTCAACAATGAAACCAAATTTAAAGCAAAAACATTTGTCTAATCAGATTGCTCAGTTTATCCTAAACAATAATTTAGTCGATGAACTTGGTTCAATTATTCGCGATGTCAGTGCTATCCGTTTTAGGAATGGCATTTTAGATGTTAAACTATTATCAGCATTCGAGGTAGAAAAAACCAACTTAGATGAGATAAAATCATTAGTTTCTTCTTATTTTCCTAAGGTTAAAAAAATTTCGATCGATCAAGTGATTGATACGAATTTAATCGGTGGTATTAGGCTTGAATTCCCCTCTCAATTATTAGATTTATCAGTCAGAAGCAAACTTAACCAGTTAGTAAGGTTTACCACTAAAGAAAGGATCAATACTTAAAGTGTCAGACATATCAATGGAACAATTATCAAATGAAATTAAAGAGGCTATCTCAGCCTTAAAAGATCGACCAGAAATTGCTGATGTCGGTGTAGTTACTAGAGTTGGAGATGGTATTGTCTGGATTTATGGACTTGCTAAGTGTGGTTATAATGAAATGGTTGAAATAACAGCAGACGATGGAAGTATTGTGACAGCTTTTGCTTTCAACTTAGCTTATGATGAAATCGGTGCAGTACTAATGGGTGAAGATAGTTTAATTAAGGCTGGTGCTGAGGTTAGATTATCGGGTAAAGTTTTAGAAGTTCCTGTTGGTAAAGAATTAATTGGCCGAATCGTTGATCCACTTGGCCGACCGCTTGACGGAAATGGTCCAATAAAAACTAATTTAACTGCTAGAGTTGAGAAAATTGCACCTGGTGTTATGGCAAGAAAAGCTGTTTTTGAACCTCTAATGACCGGTATTATGGCTATCGACGCTATTGTGCCAATTGGTCGCGGCCAAAGAGAGCTTATTATTGGTGATCGACAGACCGGGAAAACCGCAATTGCAGTTGATGCCATGATTAATCAAACAAAACAAAAAACGGGTGTAATTAATATTTATGTTGCTATCGGTCAGAAATTATCTAAAGTAGCTGCCCTAGAAGAGAGGCTTCGTCGAGAAGGTGTTATGGACAATACCATTATTGTGGCCACTAGTCCTGCTGATCCAGCTGCTATGCTCTATTTAGCACCCTACACCGGTGCAGCTATAGGAGAATATTTCCGTGATAATGGTATGCATGCTTTAATCGTTTTTGATGATTTAACTAAGCACGCTCAAGCTTACCGACAGATGTCCCTTCTTCTTAGGCGTCCACCAGGTCGTGAAGCTTACCCTGGAGATGTCTTCTATTTGCATTCTAGACTACTTGAAAGGGCTGCTAAATTAAACGACGATTTAGGCGGTGGTTCATTGACTGCCCTACCAATTATTGAAACTCAAGCTGGCGATATTAGTGCATATATTCCAACCAATGTCATTTCAATAACCGATGGACAGATTTTCCTTGAAACAAATCTTTTCTATCAAGGTATTAGGCCAGCTATTTCTGTCGGTTTGTCGGTATCAAGAGTTGGTGGATCGGCTCAGACTAAAGCTATAAAATCAGTTGGTGGTGGACTAAAACTAGATCTAGCTCAATTTAGAGAATTAGCTTCATTTTCACAGTTTTCAACCGATCTTGATAGTGAGACTAAAAAAATCATTGAAAGAGGCCAGAGATTAACCGAGTTATTAAAACAACCACAATATTCACCATATTCAGTCTGGCAAATGTATTCGTCACTACAAGCTGCAACGAGTGGAAGTTTTGATCTTATTCCAGTTGAAAAAATCAAAACAGTTGAATCAAGTTTCTTGAAAGAATTAGCGCTAAGTAGTGAGCTTGTAGCTAAACTTAATAGTGGCGATAAACCTTCAGAGGATGACGTTAATAAAGTTATAAAAGTTGCTAAATCGGTAGCTGATAGTTATGCAGAGAAAGAAACTAAGGTGGATAACAAGTGACTTCAATAGTAATCTTAAAACGTCGAATTAATTCGATAAAAGGTACCCGTCAAATAACTAAAGCTTTACAGTTAGTTGCTGCTTCTAAAATGAAGAAAGCTCAAGACTATGCTTCAAAAAGTCGAAGTTATTCTGAGCTAGCAAATGAACTTATGACAAGATTATCTGGTATTAATGAATTAAAAAACTATACTTTTTTTAAGAAAAGACCAATTAAATCTAAATTATATGTTGTCGTATCATCAAATACTGGACTAGCTGGTGCCTATAATTCAAATATATATCGGTATTTCAGTAATCAAGTTAAGGTTGATTTAGATAGTAATATTAAGGTTAAAGTTTTAGCTATTGGCAACAAAGCAGCTCATTTTGTTAGAAGAATTGAATCAATTGAGCTTATTGGTCTTTATAACAATCTAGCCAATCAGCCATCAGCCAATGATATTAGGCCAATCTTAAATTCAATTATTAAAGAATATCTAACTGAGGCAGTTGATGAAGTAGTTTTTGTTTTTACTAAATTTTTATCAAACGTAAATCAACAAGTTGAAGGCTTAACTGTATTACCTGCTTCCATGGTGACATCAGACAATAAAGCTATAAAATCTGATAATTTTTCAAATTTTGAACCGGATGTTGATACAGTAATAAATGAAATTACCACAAGATTAATTGAAGCGCAGTTGTGGCAAGCGATTTTAGGAAGTCTTGCTTCAGAACATTCAATGCGAATGATAGCAATGAAAAATGCAACTGATAATGCTAAAGATTTAATTGATGATTATACACTAGAACTAAACACTGCTCGTCAGGCTAATATAACCCAAGAGCTAGCTGAAATTTCCGGTGGTGTAGAGGCGATGAATTCATAAATAGTTTAATAAGGAGAAGATGATATGGTAGATAAACTTAAAGAGAAAATTAAAATTGGAAAAGTAGTTGAAATAGTTGGTGTAGTTGTTGATGTTGAATTTTCTGCTGATAATCTGCCTGCTATTTATAATGCCCTAGAGTTAACCCTAGACGGTAAAACAATTGTTTTAGAAGTTGCTCAACATCTAAGCGAATCGTCGATTCGAGCTATTGCTTTAAGCTCAACTGATGGTCTAGCTCGGGGCGTAGAAGTTAAAGACACTGGTAAACCAATTCAAGTACCAATTGGTGTTAAGACGTTAGGGCGGATGTTTAATGTTATTGGTGAACCAATTGATGGTTTAGCTGATAGTTTTGACCAAAAATCTTCTATTCATCGTTTACCACCTGCTTTAATTGATCAATCTGGTAAAATAGAAGTACTTGAAACCGGTATTAAGGTTATTGATTTAATTTGCCCCATAACACGTGGTGGAAAGGTTGGTCTACTTGGCGGTGCTGGTGTTGGTAAGACTGTCTTGATACAAGAGTTAATTAATAATATCGCAAAATTTCATTCAGGTTATTCTGTTTTTGCTGGTGTCGGTGAGCGAACTCGTGAAGGTAATGATCTTTATCACGAAATGAAAGATGCTGACGTTCTTAAAAACACTGCTCTAGTTTTTGGTCAAATGAATGAACCACCAGGTGCACGTTTAAGAGTCGCCTTGTCTGGTCTAACTATGGCTGAAGGTTTTAGAGATGCTGGTAACGACGTATTGCTTTTTATTGATAATATTTTTCGTTTTACTCAAGCTGGCGCTGAAGTATCTGCTCTACTTGGACGATTACCTTCTGCAGTTGGTTATCAACCAAACTTAGCCCAGGAAATGGGACAATTACAGGAAAGAATTACGACAACCAAAACTGGTTCAATTACATCAGTTCAGGCTATTTATGTGCCAGCAGATGATTTAACTGATCCTGCGCCTGCTACAACTTTTGCTCATCTTGATTCCACTATAGTATTAAGTCGTGCCTTAACTGAAATAGGTATCTACCCTGCAATTGATCCACTTGATTCAAGTTCTAATATTTTGGACCCAGAAATTGTTGGTCAAAAACACTATGATACAGCCCGAGAAGTTCAACGTATTTTACAAAGATACAAAGACTTGCAAGATATTATTTCTATACTTGGTATGGAAGAATTATCTGATGAAGATAAAAGTACTGTTTATCGAGCCAGAAAGATTCAAAGATTTTTATCTCAACCAATGTTTGTGGCTGAACAATTCACTGGACATAATGGTCAGTATGTAAAGATTGAAGATACGATTAATGCATTTTCTGAAATACTTTCTGGAAAATATGATGATAAATCTGAGAGCGACTTCTATATGAAGGGCGATATCTCAACAATTAATAAGAAATAATTATAGTAGATGTTTCATTTTAAATTAGTATCGCAAACTGGAGTTAAATTTGATTCTGATGTTGCTGAAGTTATACTACCAACATTAGATGGTCAGATTGGTGTTATGACAGGTCATATGCCACTTGTTAGCGTTGTAGATAATGGTGTTATAAGTGTCAGAATAAATCCAAAAGATAATGCTCGTAAATTAATCTATTTTGCGACAAATGGTGGCGTAATTGAAATGGAAAATAATTTGCTTAATGTTCTAGTTGATGAGGCTGATCATGAAGATTCTATAAACGAAGCAGAAGCACAAGCAGCTTATGAAAAAGCTCAAAAATTAAAAGCTGAAGCAAAAGATGAGATTAGTTTAGAATATGCTCAAAGAATGATCGATCGCCAAGCCGTTAGACTACAAGTTGCTAGTCTAAAACGAAGACACCATAGTTAAATTATTTTACTTTAACAGTACAAAAGCTGCAGCGAGTTGCTTTTTTAGGAATTGAAGAAAGACATTCAGGACATTTTTTAGTATCAGGAATTGTATTAGTTCTAGTAATTTTTTGAAGTTTATTAATCGGCTGAACGACTAAAAAGAAAACAACTGTCGCAACAATTAAAAACGAAAGTATGCTATTTAAAAAATCTCCCCAATTAAAAATGAATGTTTTATCGATAGTTAATGTGCCAGAAATTAATTTACCACTTTTTGAAAATCCTTCTATTAATGGAGTTATAAAATCTTTAACAATTGCTTGAATAACAGAGTTAAATGCGGCACCAACAACTACAGCTACAGCCAAATCTATTACGTTTCCTCTTAGTATAAATTTCCGAAAATCTTTTATCATAATATGAATTATTATATTACAAAAGATTATTTTTTAACAAAGACTTTACAAACAGTCAACATAGATGTAATCTTAAAGTTATAAACTTAAGTGGAGGTTCCAAAAATGTTTGGAAAGAAAAATATCGCTGCTGTAGTATCCGAGTTCCTCGGTACAGGAGTGTTAACAATGTTAGTGTTAAGCGTACAAAGGTCAACAATTGGTGTACCATTTTTCGTGGCAGCAATTGCTGGTTTGACAATATTTATTATGATGTTCGCTTTGATCGATGCGTCAGGCGCAAATTTTAACCCTGCTCTAACAATTGCTCTTTGGACAGCACGAAAAGCTTCCACTGCAAGGGCTTTGTTTTATATAGGTGCACAGTTATTAGGTGGATGGGCTGCTTACTATCTATATACTTTCTTAGTTGGAAGTAAGTTAACATTTATTGGTGGTCATTACACAGCACGAATTTTAGTTGCTGAAGCATTTGGTACTGCTATATTTGGTTTTGCCTTTGCTGCTGTTGCACACCGAAACTACACAAAGTCAACTAAAGCTGCTGTTGCTGGTTTAGCATTCATGATTGCCATGGTTGCTGCATCAACTGCATCTATCGGTTTAGTTAACCCTGCATTAGCCTTAGGCGTTCGAGCTTGGGTTTGGGGTACATACGTTCTAGGTCCAGTACTAGGAGCTGTAATAGGTGTTAATCTTTACAATTTGTTTTTTGTAAATAATGAAGATTCATCAACTGAAGGTTTAGTTGCTGTCAATAACTATGACACTAACTTAACAGTTATTAATGAAGTAGTTTCTAAGAAAACAACTTCATTAAAAGCTAAGAAGGCCAGCCCTAAAAAAGCTAGTTCTACTCGACGAACAAATAGAAAATAAAGTTTTAAATATCATAATAAACACTAACAAGAAAATACCACCTGTTATAAGGTGGTATTTTTATTTAATAGAGACTCTTCGAATTTTCTAATCCCTGCTATTGTTGATGGCCAATCCGGTTTATTAAAATCTAAAGCCATTACTTGTTTCCAAACAGCGTCAAGTAATTGTATTATTCTTTCCATTTCAATCGGATTTGGAATTAATTTAAGTTCTTTTATCTTGCCATCTTCGTCTGGATCGATAAATAATATCGACATTGAAGATACTTGAAAGTTTTTGAATTGAGTACTGTTTTTAAGTAAGATTTGATAAAAATATAGTTGATGTTGGTGGATTAATGAATTAGCATCATCTTTCCAGAGTGTTACTGGTCTTTGAGTTTTATAATCAATAATTTCGATTGTTTTTTCTTTGTTATTTATATTAATACGATCGATCTTACCTTTTAATTTAACATCTCCCAGAACAACACCCTTATCATTAAGAGAATACTCACTAATACTTGGCGCAATCAGCCAATCCCGCTTGTCTTTAAAGAAAGTAGTTAAAGCTCTCTCGCCCCTTTCTTTTAGTTTTTCGACTAGTCTAGGTGCAACGGTTTGGTTTGAAAGTTTTTGATTAAATTTTTCGATTATCAGTACTTCATTATTAAAAGATGGATTTTCGGCCATAGTATTAGATAACCATTCTAAGGTCGAGTGGATAGCGTTTCCATAGGCTAAGGCTGGACTCTGTGATTCAGGAAAACGCAGAATGTGTTTGATTAAAAATTTATCTGGTCCAGCTGATACTAAATCTAGATATGAGTTGAAATTAGTTGGGGTTAGAGCGAAGTTTTCTAAAAGAGTTTTAATGTAGTCTCTGAATTTATCTGAATTTAATTCATCTAAATGTCTTTGATACCAACTGTATGAGAGATCAGTTAAGTGCATTAAGTTGTCAGTAGATTCTATGATTTTGACGAACTGGCCTTTATCATCTATTAGCGGACTAAAAAGCTTATTATCCTTAAAATCTTCTTCAAGAAATGTCAGCGGTGATGTTTTTGAATTATTTATATCACTCGTAGAGTTTAGTAAGAATAGTTTAGATTTAGCTCTAGATAGTGCAACGTAGAATAGCCTTAACTTTTCATTTTGATTATCTATTTCGTAGTTAATAAAATTAAGAGTTGGTGGTAAGTTAAAATTATTTTGATTATTAGATTTTGAAGTGTCCCATGTTTCTTGATTTACGTTTAGTAATATGACAGTGTCAAATTCCCTGCCCTTAGCTTTATGAGCGGTTAGTAATTCTACTTTATTAGTCGAATTACTTGATGGTTCATTTGATAAGATAATTTGTTCATTCTCAATGTTTAAATCGATATAATTTATAAAATCAACTAGAGACAAGACTTGATGTTTTGATTTTTGATATCGTCGAAATTCACGTCTTAAAACAAATAAGTTATCGATTAATAAATGATAGCCCTGGAAGTTGTTTACTTTTTTAAAATAATAATCGTAAAAATTTGATTGATAGCGACTTTCATTGTAAATTTTCGAACCAATTATGAAATCTAAAATTTCATCAGCACTATAGAATAATAGTTTTTGAGATAAAGAATTAATAAACAAAGCAATTTTTTTAGTTTTTGGTTCCGCTAGGAGGAGATTATTCCAAGCAGTTCTTGATTGGTGTGATTTGATAGATATGTTTACGATAAATTCGCTTTCAAATTCTAGAAATGGCATTGATAAAACCTCAGACCACAATTGATTAATATCTGATTCGTTTTGTTCTGTTTTGCTTAGTAAACAAATTAACCTGATAATTGTGATAAGTTGCATAATAAGAGGGTCTTTTAAAATATCATCACGTCTTTCATAAGTAATTTCAATCCCCTTTGCTTTTAAATATGGTAGTAGCGATTCGAGATAACGGTGTTTAGGCGCAATTATAGCGACCGAACTTGTTAGGCTTAATTCTGATTTAACGATCGATATTAGGTGGCCGTAGAGGCTAATTTGATTGCTAAAATTTACTCTTTCAATGATTGAGGTTTTTGAGATGTCTGGATTTGCATTCACTAATTGTTTTCTAGAAATTGGGATTTCATCACTTATCTTATCAGTAATTTTATTAGCAATTGCATCAAAAAAGTTAATGATATTTTGACTAGAGCGATAGTTCTCTGACAATGAAATGACTAATACATCACTATATTTTTGATAAAACTTAATCATGTGAGAGTAGTTGGCACCTTGGAAGCTGTAGATAGCCTGATTATCATCACCAACAATCATTAGGTTCGGTTTATTTTCATTGACTGGGTTATCGACTAATAATTCCACCAAATGGTTTTGAGCCTCATTACTGTCTTGGAATTCATCAACCATAATGTATTGGTATTTTTCCTGGAGTGAATATTTAAATTCAAGATTATTTTCTAGTTTAGATATAACTTGAACGATCATGTCAGAATAATCAATCATTTCTTTTTCCATTAATGATGAGTTATAGGATTTATAAATATCAACCATTCCACTAAGTAATTTATATGATTTGGTCCATTTAATAACTAAACGATTTTGTCCGTTTTTATCTAACCAATTTTTCTTGAAATTAGTCATGGGTTTAGTTGAATTCAACTCATAAAAATCTTCAACTGCTTGCTTTAAATCATACTTAAAGTAGTAGGCCAGATTATTTATTTTTAATCTACTTAAAATCTGATTAGTTTCATATTCGCTAGTTATTTTTAGTATTTTCTCTAAGCTAGTAATAGATTTTTTATTTATTTTGATGAGATTATCATTTTCAATTTCGAATAAATTATCAATTTCTTTGATGAAAATTAGGTCGTTTTCAATTATTTTAAATAAATCATCTGGAGTTAAAAGGTTATTTTTAAGACTATTTATTAGGTTATTTATTTTCGGAAGTTGCCTTTTATTTTTTAGTGAACTTGGGTAATCAAGTTCATCTTGGATTTGTTTGATTAGTTCAATTGAATTTAGGTTATTTATTGGTTCGAAAGCCAGAAAATCTTCAAAATAAAATGAATTATCACGAATTACAGATGCTCCAAAACCATGATAAGTCATGATGCTTACTTTGTAAGCCTCATTACCAATTAATGAGTAGAGTCTAGCTCGCATTGTCTCGACGGCTGAATCAGTATAGGTTAGACACAAAATATTTTCAGCTAATGTGTCGCTATTTTCTAAGATATAGGCAATTCTGGTAGATAGTAGTTGTGTTTTACCGGTGCCTGGACCAGCCAGTACCATAATAGGCCCCTCAGTTTCACTGACCGCTTTTAATTGAGATGGATTTAAATTTTTTAGAGCTTTTTGATAATTATTCATTTAACTCCAATTTAGTTAAATTTTTTAAAATCTAGATTATAAATTATTTTGAGTTGAACAGTAAATGCAATCATTTGGTTCATCAGCAAAACTTTCTAGCCAAAGTTTAAAAGCTTGAGATAGCGGTAGTAGTTTTAAATAACCATCTAGGTCACCAAATTGCCTAAGTATAGCTGCACTAAAGCCAAATAGACTGATCTTTTTATAACTAAATCCAGCCCATTTTTTACCAACTGGGATGATTGAAATCGGAACTTTAGGACAATATGATCGCATCATTTTATTTTTTTTCTGCCTGATAATGTTGTTTGCGATAAATACCCCATCATTTAATGCGGTCTGAGCTAATCCACTATAAGGTGTTGAAGCGTTATCACCTGCTATAAAAATATCTTCTTCTGTTTGGAGATAAACATCAGTTGTGACTTTGCCACGTTTGTTAATAATAAACTCGTTATTTTTATAAAATGGATTTGTTGATACACCGGCAGTCCAGATTACTGTATTAGAATCTTGACCGGTACCATTAATAAAAAGTTGATTTTCATTTAAGCCTGTTACGGCGCTGTTTAATTTAACACTAACTCCAAGCTTTGCTAAACGGTGGGCTATTTGTTGGCTATATTTTTTACTAAACATTGGCAGTAGTTGGTTTCTTGCTTCAATTAATTCAACCCTAACTGTCTTGTGTTCGATATCATGAAGATCCATTAAATAGTTAATATATTCCGGTAATCTTGAAGCTAGTTCAATGCCAGTTGGACCCGCTCCAATCACGAAATAGTTATGATCCGGCCTTTTATTAGTTAATAAATAATCATGTAAATGGCGGTTGAATTTAATAACTTCTGGTTCGGATTTAACGCTATATGAAAATTTATCCAGCCCATCAATATTAAAGTAATTAGCTACTTCACCCATTGATAAGATTAATTTGTCATAACTATGAGTACTGTTATCTTCGAGTATAATTTGTTTTGACTTTCGGTCTATTGAAACTGCTTTGCCGTGAACTAAATTAACGTTCTTTTTGTTAAAAATATGGGACAATTCAATTGAGGTTAAATTTGTTTTTTGACCGAGTGCCGAATGGAATAAGGTTGGGTAATATACTAAATATGGTAGATCAGAGATTAAGGTAATATTAAAAAGTTCTGAATAGGAAGCTAATTTTAAAGCACTTTTTACACCTCCAAATCCACCACCAACCACAATAATATTTGTTTTTTTATTTGACTTCATCTAAGTATTATTTTAACAAAAATCACAATAAAGTAAAAATCTTTAAATTGTTTATGCTTTTAGTATATAATTAAAAATTGTAATGGATAAATTCGTTGAAGAGCTTAGAAAACTTGGTTTTAAAGGTGAAACAGATGACTCGAATGATAGCTTAGAGTTTTATTCTCATGACGCTTCTTTATTTGAAATTAAGCCAAGCTTAATTGTTTTTCCGAGAAATTCAGACGATATTAAAATTTTAGTTAATTTAGTTAAAGATAATAAAGAATTTAATCCAAACCTTTCTTTAACAGCCCGTTCAGCCGGTACAGATATGGCTGGTGGAGCTATTAATGATTCTATAATTATTGATTTTACGAAGCATTTAAATAATATAGATTCTGTTAGTTCGACAGAAGCAACAACTCAACCAGGTGTTTATTATAGGGATTTTGAAAAAGCAACTCTAAAACATAATGCCTTAATGCCGAGTTACCCCGCTTCTAGGGATTTAGCTTCCGTTGGTGGTATCGCGGCTAATAATTCGGGTGGTGAGAAATCTTTAGAATATGGTAAGACAACTGAATATGTAAAAAAATTAACTGTTGTACTGGCTGATGGTAATGAATATGTCTTGCAGGCACTTCATAAAGACCATTTAGATGAAATGATGGCCCAAGATAGTTTTATTGGTAACATTTATAAACAAGTCTACCAATTATGTGAAGACAACTATGACTTAATAAAAACTGCTAAACCTAAGGTTAGTAAGAATTCAATGGGCTATAACCTTTGGGATGTGTGGAACAGAGAGACAAAGCTGTTTGATATCACAAAATTATTTGTTGGTTCAGAAGGAACGCTTGGAATGATTACTGATATTACCTTTCGACTAGTACCTTATAAAAAACATAGTGGTCTACTAGTACTATTTTTAAAGGATATGGATGCACTTGGCGAAATAATTCCAAAGGTCTTAGAGTATCATCCAGCAACTTTTGAAAGTTTTGATGACCAAACTTTAATTTTATCATTGAAGTTTATGGGCAGTTTTTTAAAAATGCTTGGAGTTAAAAAGTTTATAAAACTTTTAATCTCTCTTATTCCTGATGGCTTACAATTAATTAAAGGAATTCCCAAATTAATATTAATGGTTGAATTTACTTCAGATAGTGAAGAAGAAGTTAGACAAAAGGTTAAGATTCTCCATCGAGAACTCAAACAATATAAGGCAAGATATGAGATTAATGGATTTGAAGAAGATCCGACTGAAGGGTCTTCTGAAAAGTTCTGGATTATGAGACGTCAAAGTTTTCAGTTACTTAGATCTAAAGTTAAGGATAAACATACTGCACCATTTATTGACGATTTAATAGTTAGACCAGAATTTTTAGTTAAATTTTTACCGCAGCTGAGAACTATCATTAAAAAATATAAATTATTTGCCACAATTGCTGGACATATGGGAGATGGTAATTTCCATATAATCCCATTAATGAAGCTTGAAGATGAATCAGAAAAAGCCAAACTATTGCCTGCTATGAAAGAGGTAAATGATTTAGTTTTGTCATTCGATGGATCTTTATCTGGCGAACACAATGACGGACTAGTTAGGGGCCCTTGGTTAAAAAATCAATTCGGTGAAGAAATTCTAGGTTTATTCAAGGAAGTAAAAACTATTTTCGATAAACAGAATATATTTAACCCTCATAAAAAATCCGATTCTGATTGGGATTTTAGCTACTCACATATTCGTGATAAATTCTAATTTTTTTAGATGAATCAAGTTTGGCCAAATAAATTTATAATTTTAATTAAAATATTTGCGGCCTTTTGGATTATCGATGGCTTATTGCAATTTCAACCAAATTTACTAAGTTCAAAATTTATCAATCATTTAATTAAACCATTATTTGTTGGCGACAATCATTTTATTCTTAGTTTAAGTAATTTTTTTAATCACTTATTCTTATTGAATTCAGTTTTTTTTGGATTATTAATTGGTCTTATTCAAATAGCTATAGGTATTTTAATTTGGAAACCTTCATTTCAAAAGATTGGTTTAAGAATTTCAATTTTTTGGTCTGCATTTATTTGGGTTTTTGGTCAGAATTTTGGTGGGCTAATTAATCATCAATTTAATTATTTAACTGGTGCCCCGGGTCCAGCCTTAATTTATTTAATTCTGTCTTGTATATTTTTACTCTTTTTAAACAATAAGAAAGTTAAAGCTTTAGCTCTAGCGAATTTTGCCTGGCTATTTTTTTGGCTTGGTCAAATTATCTCTCTCTTTATTTTCAATGATTCAATAAGGATGACCTTAAAAATGAGATCTTATCAAAATTTACCGATTAAACTTAGCTTGATTGATCATACTTTTTATAACTTTACTTATCTGCAGACTAATTTTGTTTTCTTAATTATTTTAATTTTTAGTTTATTATTTGCTTTTTCTATCTTTTTTAAACCGTTACTGAAAAAGACATTAACTTATTTAGCTTTTTTGTATTTATTTATTATCTTTCTATTCTTTCAGAATTTTGGGGCTTATAGTAGCGGATTAATGACTGACGTAGGTTTATTACCTTTGATGATTCTACTTGGTATTATAATTACAGATGTTAGAAAATTTGAGATTAACAGATTAATTAATTTTGAGAAATTTTTAACCTAAAAAGTAATATAATATCTTTATTAGATGAAGCATAAGAATAAAAAATATATAATTATAACTTTAATAGTCCTTCTCGGCTTACTTCTTGTTTGGTTTATTAATTATTTGTCGACTCTTAATTTTGAGATTCTAAATCCAAAGGGTCCAATAGCGGCTGGTGAAAAACATCTTATGCTCGTAGCTCTGATTTTATCCCTGTTTGTTTTAATTCCAGTCTATGGTCTTTTGATTGGTTTTTCGCTTAGATATCGACAATCAAATAAGAAAGCAAAGTATTCGCCTAATTGGGATAAAAATATATTCCTCGAGACTTCCTGGTGGGTTTTACCAGCTATCCTGATTGGAATATTAGGATATTACACTTGGACTAGTTCGCATAGTCTAAACCCATATAAGCCAATTACATCGAAAAACCAGGCAGTTACAATTGATGTTATTGCTCTCGATTGGCGTTGGTTATTTATCTATCCAAAAGATCAGATCTCGACAATGAATTATTTGGTTATTCCAACAAATCATCCAGTGAATTTTTATATAACATCTGACGGACCAATGAATTCATTTTGGGTACCTCAACTTGCTGGTCAGATCTACGCTATGGCAGGTATGAGTACTGAACTACATTTAATGGCATATAACAGTGGAAATTATCGTGGATTATCAGCAAATCTTAGTGGTATTGGATTTTCAAGTATGTCTTTTAATGTCAAAGCTGTCTCGCCAAAGAATTACCTGAATTTTATTAGTCAAACTAAAAAAATGTCCAATTCTCTTTCTTATAATGACTTTTTAAATCTAGCTAAGCCTAAAATTGATCCATCAACCATGACATTTAATCATACTAATGGACTGATTTATGTTAAGCTTATAGATAGTTATATGGCTGGGAAAAACATAAATAATTCAATTAAGACAAATTCTAATAAAGCGATGGGAATGTAATTATGATATTTTCATCGTTATTTTTAGGTAAATTAAACTCTCATGTTTTTCCGACTGATTTGGTAACACTTGGAGCTGCTGTTTCAGTTGTTTTAGGTCTGATTGGTATTGCTCTTGCAATTACGTATTTTCATAAATGGACTTATCTTTGGAAAGAATGGCTAACCAGCGTTGATCATAAAAAAATTGGCGTAATGTATATTATTGTTTCGGTTTTAATGTTAATAAGAGGCGGTACTGATGCTTTAATGCTTCGTGCTCAACAAGCAACTTCAGTTGGTGCTAGTCATGGTGTTTTATCTAGCAATACTTTCAATCAGGTCTTTTCGGCTCATGGTACAATCATGATTTTCTTTGCGGCAATGGGTTTAATGTTTGGCATTATTAACTTAGTTTTACCGCTACAAATTGGGGCACGTGATGTAGCGTTTCCCTTTATGAATTTAACAAGTTTCTGGCTCTTTGCGGCCGGTATGATTTTAGTCAATATGTCCTTAGGTATTGGAGATTTTTCGGCAGCCGGATGGTTAGCTTATCCACCACTCTCCGAACTTCGCTATAGTCCTACGGTTGGAGTTGATTATTGGATTTGGAGTCTTGAAATAGCTGGGATTGGTAGTTTACTATCCGGAGTTAATTTTTTGACTACTATCATAAAATCAAGAGCACCTGGTATGACTTTATTTAAAATGCCAATGTTTACTTGGAGTGTGCTTTGCACCACACTCTTAATTATTTTTGCATTTCCTATTTTAACTGTTACATTGACTCTTTTATTTTTAGATCGAACAATGGGTATGCATTTCTTTACGGCAGGCATGGGCGGGAATATGATGATGTATGTAAATTTGATTTGGGCTTGGGGACATCCAGAAGTTTATATTTTAATACTGCCAGCATTTGGTGTCTTTTCGGAGGTTGTCGCTACTTTTTCAAGGAAAAGATTGTTTGGCTATCGGACAATGGTTGGTGCCTTAATTTCAATCACTGTTTTATCATTCACTGTTTGGCTACATCATTTCTTCACTATGGGTGCTGGAGCCGATGTTAATGGTTTCTTTGGTATTATGACGATGGTAATTGCAATTCCGACAGGCGTCAAGGTTTTCAATTGGCTCTTTACGATGTATCGGGGTAAAATTATGTTCTCACAAGCCATGTATTGGTTTTTGGGTTTCGTTGGATTATTTACGGTTGGTGGAATTGCGGGTGTTATATTAGCTGTGCCTCCAGCTGATTTTCAACTTCATAATAGCCTATTCTTAGTTGCTCATTTCCATACTATGATAGTTGGAGGAGTTTTGTTTGGTTATTTTGCCGGTCTAGCTTATTGGTTCCCAAAAATTTTCGGCTATAAATTAGATGAAAAATTAGGAAAAATTACATTCTATTTATGGTTTACTGGATTTTTGGTCGCTTTCGTACCTCTTTATATTTTAGGCTTACTTGGAGCAACTAGAAGAATTGATCATTACAATGCTGCATTGCATTGGCAGCCTCTATTTATAATCGCAGGTGTTGGTGTAGTTATAATTGCAGCTGGCGTAGCAATGATGATTTTCCAACAAATTTATAGTTTTATTAAGCGAGATAAATTAAGAGATAAAACCGGAGATCCTTGGGATGGTAAAACTTTAGAATGGTCCGTCCCTTCGCCGGCACCATTTTACAATTTTTCAACCATACCGATAGTTCATAGTAGAGATTTTTATTGGGAGATTAAAAATATTGTCAAAAAAGAACCAAAAATAGTTAACGATATATTATTGCCAAAGAATGCGCCTGCTAGTCTAATGATTGGACTTGTTTCAGTCGCTTTTGGCTTTGCAATGATTTGGCATATATGGTGGCTAGTGCTAGCATCTTTAGTTTTAATCATTATTATATTCTTGCATCGTCTAGACGACGAGAACCCGGATTACTTACTCTCTTCAGATAAAATCGTTGAAATTGAAGAATCGTATTTAAATTCAGATAAGAAAGTGGCAGTTAATTAAGATGGCTACTAGTGAACATATAATCGAGCACACTAGTCTGTCGACCTTAAGGTCTGAACATTCTCATCTGACATTTGAGAATGTTAGTTTTGGTTTCTTTGTTTATTTGATGACCGATTTAGTCTTATTTGCTAGTTTGTTTGCAGTCTATGCGGTACTTCATAATAATATTGCGGCTGGGCCAAGTGGGCACCAAATTTTTAACTATCCTTTAGTTTTAACTGAAACTTTACTTCTTCTAACCAGTAGTTTTACTTGTGGACTTACTATTCTCTCTTTAAATAAACGCCATAAAAAACAGGTTTATATTAATCTTGCCATAACCTTTCTACTTGGTTTAGGTTTTTTAACTATTGAACTTTCAGAATTTAGACATCTAGTTATGATTGGTGATAGTTGGCGCCGTAGTGGATTTTTAAGTAGCTTCTTTGTATTAGTTGGGACCCACGGTTTACATATATTAATTGGTCTTTCTTGGATGGTGTTTTTAGCTTATAGGATGTTTAAAACTGGTTTTAGTCGAGCAAATATCCGTCGTTTTACAATATTTAGTTTATTTTGGCATTTTTTAGATATAATTTGGATTTTCATTTTTACTATTGTTTATCTAATGGGAGCTGTTAAATTATGAAAAGTAAAGTCTACCAGGCACCGTCTCATCCGATTGGAAACTTTAAAAATTACGTCATCGGCTACGTTTCTTCTATTGTTATAACCTTAATTGCCTACTTCTCTGCTACGCGACATATATTTACTCGAAATACAATAATCTATTTGATTTCAGCCCTAGCTATTATTCAGTTTATTATTCAGATTGTTTATTTTCTTCATCTTTTTCATGAAAATAAACCTAGGTATCGATTATTTGTTTTCATATTAATGTTATCGATTGTTCTAATAATTGTGATTGGTACTATTTGGATAATGAATAATCTAAATCAAAATACTAGTTTAGCTAACCAAATTAAATATATGAATAATCAGGGTGGTGGATTTTAATGCGAAGTAAAATCAAAGATTACTACAATTTAACAAAGCCTGGAATTGTTTATGCCAATACATTCAGTGCTGTAGCTGGATATTTATATGCTACTAGTTGGAAAATAAATCTAGCTAAATTTATCGGATTAGTAATCGGCAACGGTTTATTAATAGCTTCTGCCTGTGTTTATAATAATTATCTTGATATCCCGATTGATAAACTTATGTCTCGAACTGCAAAACGTGAACTACCAACTGCTAAGATTTCCATAAAATCGGCTAAGATATTTTTAGCCATTTTATTTTTAATTGGTTTAACCTGCCTAATCATATTTACTAATGTATTAACTGTTATTATTGGTCTAGTTGCTTACATTTTCTATGTTTTTGTTTACGGCTACTTTAAAAGATATTCCAAATGGGGAACTTTAGTTGGGACTTTACCTGGTAGCGCATCAGTTATTGCCGGTTATGTAGCCTATAAAAATACACTAGATATGACATCGTTATTTTTATTACTTATCATGGCAAGTTGGCAGATGGCTCATTTTTATGCGATTTCAGTTTACCGTCACGATGACTACCGCGTCGCCAATTTACCAGTATGGTCAGTCTCAGTTGGTATTAAAAATACGATTAAGTGGATATTATTCTATATGGTGATGTTCCTATTTTTAAACATTGGGTTTGGGCTGCTAACAAATGTTGGTCTGACATACACATTCATTATGCTAATAGTTTCCTATGTTTGGATATATTTATCCGTAAAGCAGTTGTCTAAAATTAGTGATACTCTGTGGGCAAAGGACGTCTTTAAAAAGTCACTATTAGTTAATCTGATTTTTATGTTAACCCTAGCTTTAGTTAGGATTTAATTAAAAGAGGTAGGTAGACTTTAATTGTAGTCCCCTGACCTTCCTTACTTTTTACTTCGATTGAACCATTATGAAGATCAGTGATAGTTTTAGCTATCGATAATCCAAGGCCATAACCCTCTGATTTTTGATTTCTCGATAAGTCGGCTTGATAGAATCGATTAAAAATGAAAGGCAGTAAATCTTTTTTAATACCAATACCGAAATCTTTAATAGTGACAACAGCTTGTTTTTTATCTGAACGGCTAAACTCAACTTCAACTACGCCTTTATTAGAGCTATATTTAATGGCATTATCCAGGAGAATAACAAATAATTGAACGATGGATTCTTTGTTAGCATTAATTTTTAAATCAGCAATTGGTTCAAAATCAATTGTAATTGATTTATTGATTGCTTGTTGTTTTAAGTTATCAATTGATTGATTGATTGTCTCAATTAAACTGGTTGATTTAAATTCAGCTTGCAGCTCATTGTTTTCTAGTTTGGTTAATTTCAGAATGTTATTAATTAAAGATTCGATTTTCCCAACTTCTTCCAAGTTAGATTTAATTGTTTCTGTTAGCTCTTCTTTGGTATGGTTTTTATTAAGTAAAACAACTTCATCTTCCATTCTAATAGCTGTTAGCGGCGTTCGAAGTTCATGCGAGACGTTGGCTGTAAAAAGTTTTTGTTGGTGATGTGATTCTTCAATAGGTCTAAGTGTTCTTCTAGCTAGTAAGTAACTTGCAAAACCAGCCGAAATAAGTACAACTATATTAAAAAAAATAATTCTAATTACTATAGCGTGATCACTGATTCTTAAGTCTTGATTTGGATGCAGTATAGCTTCAGTGTGAAAAACTGGGTATTGATTATATATTCTGGCACTTTGACGTCTTAAACCGTCTGATAATTCACCTGAGACAACATTATAGAGGAAGAAACTAAACATAATTGAAATAGCCATGACGATTGTCATGTACCAAAGCGTTAATTTTAGATAAACAGATTTAAACATGTTTTATTTAGAGTTTAGTATATAACCAAAACCTCTTTTTGTCTCAATTAAAATTGGTAATTTAGGGAAAGGTCGATCGATTTTATTACGAAGATAACCAATATAGACTTCAATGGTGTTCATTAATATATTAGATTCCTCATTCCAGACGTGATTTATAATCATTTCTTTTGTTAGCACTTGGTTTGGATGATGCATCATATATTCAAGTAAAACAAACTCTTTATTTGTTAATTCAATTTTATTTTCCCCTCGAAAAACTGAATATGTAATCGGGTCGAGAGTAAGATCTTTGATTTTAATAATATTCCCAACAGTTTGTTTTGGCCGTCTAAGCAAAGCACGAACTCTAGCATATAGCTCGTCGAATGAAAAAGGCTTAACTAGATAATCATCAGCGCCTGAGTTCAGTCCTTCAACTTTATCACCAATTGTGCCACGGGCTGTTAACATTATGACAGGGGTTACAATCCCCTCTGCTCTAATATCTGAACAAAGTTCAACGCCATCACGTTTTCCGGGCAACATTCTGTCTAGTACTATCAAATCATAGGCTGGGTCTTTAGCATAACTAAATCCTTCATCAGAATCGAGGACACTATCGACGACATATCCCTTAATTTCGAGACCTTTTTTAATTGCACTAGCAATTTTCGGTTCATCTTCAATTACTAATATTCTCATATGATACTACTATAATAATAGATTATAAGTTTTTGCTTAGAAAAAGGTAAAACTTATTTTTGCTTTTAACTAATTTACCATCTTTAATTGTAAATATTTTATCTGTTTTGCCGGCAATATCTAGCTCGTGAGTAACGGTTAGGGTAGTTGTTTTAAACTGTATAGCTATATTGTGAAGTAAGTCGAATATAACCTTTCCATTTTAATTGTCTAAATTTCCAGTTGACTGATGGTGGCATAATATTTTCAGGTGCGCTAAGATTTGAACTGGACTATTTATATATAAAATGGACATAAAGATAAAAATTTGATAAAAATAGAGTGTATAAACAAAAACAAAAATGCTACAAACAATTAAAGCTGATATTAGTCTCAGACTAAAATATTTTAAAAAGTTAGTTCTGACTTTTATTTATAGTTTAATAATTCTAATTACAGTCGGAACTTTTTCTTCTTTTGCCGATAATACTCTTTCAAACATGAACTATATTAAAACTAAAAATACTAACCAATGTCTGACGTTATCTACTTCTAAAAAAATTTTCTATTTAGCAAACTGTAATTTTAGTTCATCGCAAAATATATCATCATATCTTGGAACATTAAGATCTAATAATAATTGTCTAACACTATCAACAAGTTCAAATACTATTTTCAATTCTATTAAATGCAATAATGGTTCGAATCAAACTTTTCTTGTTACTGGCAATAAATTTTATTCTACTGAAGAAGATAAATGCCTTGATTATTCTAGTGGGTCTTTAAGTCTCAAGCCATGCTCATCAAAAGCAGATTCTACCCAAGATTTTTTGATTTTTAGTTTAGTTAATCATAAATCATCTATTTATAACCCACTAGATTGCAGTAATTTTATGACAATAAATGAAAAGCTAAGTTGTAATAGTATGAGTGAATGGAATAATTGGCATTTACCTAATAGTAATCACTTAAATCTTCTTAATACCTATAGTGATAATAATGGCTATGAAGAATGGTGTGCTGACTTTGTTAGTTATATATATAAAGAATCTGGCAATTCTTTTTCGTACGGTGAAAGAAACTATTGGGATGAATACGATGCTAATAATATCCAAAATCAGAATCTAATTTATCATTCAGCCGCGTCATATACTCCTAAGGCAGGTGATATTGCTTTCTTTAATTATCCTGGTGGTCACGTCGAAATGGTAGCGATTGGTGGTAAAACCCCTACTTTTATTTATGGTGATTCTGCTAAAGTCGATAATCAAACTGGTAATGGTGATATGGCGGCTAATAATTTAACATCGGACGGTTCTCTCGGTAAGGTTGTTTATTATTTGTCGTTAAACTAAGATTTTATATCTCTGTTTGTTATATGGTTTGACTTTAATATTTTAAAGAGTATAACAGAAGGTGGGAGAACAAAAATAAAATGTTAAAAACTATTGCAAATATTATTAACCTGAATAATCCAGGGCACTATTACCATTGGTCAATACTGACAATCTCCGCGGCGAATCTGATTTTAATATTTACTATGGTTGTAATATTTGGGCTTGCTTTAATTATTCCTTTTCCTGGCTCAAAAAGTAAATTTATTAATGATGAATCGTCGGATGATGATTATAAAAAAGTTAAGTCAGACTCAAAGATGTGGACAGCAAAGCTTAGGAATTTACTGATAAATGTATTACCACCTAAAAGATTAATTCCAGATAGCCAGCCTGCATATGTTTCATCTTGGATTTATGTTTTCGGAGTGGCTACACTCGCAGCATTATTTTTGGTAATTGTGTCTGGTTTTGCCATTATTATTGGTGGTGTTGATTGGTGGCACACTGATGTAATTGGTCATTTTTTTAACTCGCTACATTTATGGTCTGTAGAGCTTTTTATGGCATTCATGGTAATCCATTTATGGGGGAAATTCTGGATGGCTGCATGGCGTGGTAGAAGAGCTTTAACTTGGATTACTGGAATGGTTGCATTTTTAATTTCAGTTATAGCTGCTTTTACTGGTTATCTTTCCCAACAAAATTTTGATTCTCAATGGATTGCAACAAACGGTAAAGATGCTATTAATGCAACGGGAGCTGGAGCGTTCTTCAATCTAATGAACTTTGGTCAGATGATAACCTGGCATATTGTTTTAATCCCATTATTATTAGTAGCAATTGTTGGTGGGCATGTAGTTTTAGTTCGAATCCGTGGCGTATCTCATCCTCTACCGGCTAAAAGGGTTAAAGGCAAAGCTGCTAAAAAATCATTAAAGATAGCTGATGCAAGCGAGTGGCGTGGGCCAAAAAGAAAGTATGATATTTTGAAAGAAGGAACTATTGCTACCTTAGTTGTGTTTGTCTTAGTTTTTTCTTTAGCATTGTTACTATCTTCACCAGATCATCCTCCTGTAACGGTCCAGAGTTGGGCTTCTATTGCTCCAGCTGATTTTATGGCGACAGTCCAGTCTGAACTAGCTGGTACAAGCGAAACAGCTACATACGGACCACCTTACAACAATGGTAGTCATAATGTTCAAACTATAGTTTTTTCACCTCAGATCTTTGCTGGAATCAGACAACCAATTGATAGCGCTAAAACATTCGTACTTGATCCACTCGCTAAACTAGCAGTTAATAATAATGCTTTATTAAATTCGCTTGATCAATATAATAGTGCTTCAATTTCTCAGAGGCAGATTTGGCTAACTAGCTACTCGGATGCAATTAATAAAATAACCTTTTCTGGTAGTGATATCATAGTTCCGAAAGGTAATTATGGTCCTGTAGGTCAAATTGTTTCATCAGAACTAAGTTATGCTCGTTCGGGTGCTATTGATACTGCGCTTCTCAGTCAGCAGCCATTTTATGGATCAAACTACACTAAACCTTTGCTTTTTATTGAAGATGGAAGTTATTTTGCCACTTTAGCAAAAAAAGATCATCTAGTTGGTACTCAGTGGGGTGTTATGAACGAAACAGGTAGTTATCCAGGCCAACCTTGGTTATGGCTATATACTCTCTGGTACCAAATACCTAGTTTTAGCTCCTCTGCTAACGTTGATTTAATAGCAGTTTTAATGACACTTGTTGGCACTATCTTGTTAATGATGGTTCCCTTCATACCTGGTCTTAGAGATATTCCAAGGTATATTCCAGTCCATAAATTGATTTATCGAAGTTGGAATAAAAGAAACAAATAAAAATTGAGTAATTTTACTTTTTATCTTTGCCTGAGTTTTTTAATAGCATTAACAGGCTTTGTTATATCGGTAATTATTAATGACTCGAGTATAGCTGATATTTTTTGGGGATTATATTTTGTAGCTATTGCAGATTTTAGTTTCTTTAAATTACATTATGCCGTACTTCATTTAATCATTGCCCTACTGATAAATATTTGGGGTATAAGGTTAGCAATTCATATTCTAAGGAGAAAACTACATAAACCTGAGGATAGACGGTATGCTGAATTTAGATTAAAGTGGGGTAAATATTTTTTAATCCGCAGCTTAATTCAAAATTATCTATTCCAAGCCCTGCTAGCTACGATAATAGCTTTGCCAATATATAACAGCTTAATATCTAACAAGGCTATCCATTTAAATCTGTTCTATGTAGTTGGAATTCTAATATGGCTATTTGGCTTTATATTTGAAGTTATAGCCGACAAGCAGCTAAGCAGTTTCTTGATTATTAAAGATGAATCACATCAGATTCTTCAAACAGGTCTATGGCGTTATTCAAGACATCCTAATTATTTTGGTGAAGTTGTTTTGGGGTGGGCAATTTTTCTAGTTACTTTTAGTACTAGATTTAGCTTAATCAATTTGTTTAGTCCAATATTAATTAGTTTTCTGATATTATTTGTATCAGGGGTACCTTTAGCTGAAAAAAGATTAAGAAAAACTGTTAATTATAAAGATTATATAAATAGAACAAGTGTTTTCATACCACTACCAACTAAAAAGGAGAAAATCTAACCATGTCTCATCATAATGTATTCTTAGTTTATCTACTAACATTACTAATATTTCTGGCTATCGATAGTTTCTGGCTGAGTCTAGTTTCGCCAAAATTATATAAAAGATATTTAAAACCAATATTAGCTGAAAAACCAAATTTTTGGGCAGCCGCAATTTTCTATCTGATTTTTATTATAGGGCTACTCTACTTTGTTGTTTATCCTAATAAAACTGATAGTTACTCACATATCATTTTAAGTTCAGCCATGTATGGATTAATGACTTATGCGACTTTTGATTTAACAAACCAGGCTATTTTAAAAAAATGGTCATATATTATCTCACTGATTGATATTATTTGGGGAATTATCATAGCTACTGTCACGACCCTGATTATTACAAGGATATTTTTTAAATGAAAGTAGCGGTTATAGCGGCAAATAGTCGTTCTGGCCAATTCTTTATTAAGCAAGCTTTGATTAATAATATTGAAATAAATGCTGGCATTAATCAGAAAAATAACTTGCCATCTGATAAATTAATAACTTTAATAAAATGTAATGCGTTAATTAAATCGGATGTTATGAATCTTATTTCAGGTTGTGATGCAGTTGTTAGTTTCATTGGTCATCGTCGTTCATCACCAGCCAATTTACAATCAGAAGCTATCACAAATGTGATTGAGTCGATGAATGAATTAGGCTTAAAACGATTAATTAGTTTAACTGGAACTGGGGTTAGGCAACCAGGCGATAAAATTTCAATTATCGATAGAATACTAAATCTTTCAATCTCGATAATTGATCCAAAGAGAATTAAAGATGGTATTCGTCACGCTGATATAATTCAAAATTCAGCTCTGGATTGGTCTATTGTCAGAGTTTTAAAATTAGATAATTTTAAGACTAAAAAGTATAAACTGACTAAAAATGGTCCAACTAAAGTTCTATCTTCTAGAAATGAAGTTGGTCTGGCAGTCGTTGAGTTATTGCTAAACAATAATTTTATAAAAGAAATGCCAATTATTTCTAAGCCTTAATCAAAAATTATCTAATAATATTTGAAATAGTTGGGACGACTCGATTATCTAAGACTTCTGGGATAATCATATCAACATTGGGCATTTCTACTAACATAGCTAGGGCTTTTGCAACTTCTATCTTGTGATCATCTGTAATATGCTTAACATTATTGTCTAGGGCACCACGAAATATACCTGGGAAAACTAAGGCGTTATTTATTTGATTTGGGTAATCGCTTCTACCTGTAGCTACAATAAAAGCACCAGCTTCTTTGGCTAGTTTAGGATCAATTTCAGGATTTGGGTTTGCCATAGCGAAAATGATCGGATTTTGATTCATTGTACGGACCATAGCTTGATTTATAGCGTTAGATTTCGATACACCTATAAAAATATCTGCTTCTACTAGTGCATCTTCTATAGATCCATCGATATTGTCTTTGTTTGTAATTTCGAGTAATTCAGTCTTCTCGTTATTTAAATCTGTTCGACTACGGCTAATAATTCCCTTACTATCAACTAAAATAAGTTGGTTCGGGTTTGCAAAATAGTTAATTAATTTAACGATTGCGGTACCAGCCGCTCCTGCTCCAAGACAAACAATCTTACAATCAGCTAAATTTTTATTAGCCAGTTTGGCAGCGTTTATTAGGCCGGCTAGTACCACTACTGCTGTACCATGTTGATCATCATGCATGACTGGTATGGAAAGTTCATTTTTTAATCTGTCTTCAACTTCAAAACAAATTGGGGCAGCAATATCTTCAAGATTAATCCCACCGAAACTGGGTGCTATAGCTTTAACAGCAGCTACAATTTCATCTGCTGTATGAACATCTAAAACTATTGGTATTGCATCGATACCTGCAAATTCCTTAAATATCATGGCTTTGCCCTCCATAACAGGGAGTGATGCTTTAGGTCCTATATTTCCAAGCCCTAATACCGCTGAACCATCACTAATCACTGCTACATTATTCCCTGTCCAAGTATAGTTTCGAGTTTGCTCAGGGTTATCGAAAATATAACGACTCACAGCTCCAACTCCTGGAGTGTAATAAGTTGAAAGTTTTTCAAAACTATCAAGACTATCTTTGCTTTGAATTGATAGCTTCCCTTTAAGATTTTTATGTGCATTTAATACTTTTTCATTAAAATTCATCATGAAATTATATCATTATTTATATAATTGATATTTTATTGGTATAATTTAACAAGATGAAACAAAAAAACAAATATTATATTATCGCAATTATTTCACTTGTTGCTTGGCTAATTATCGCTTCAATTGGTGGACCGACATTTGCTAAGATTAATTCTGTCTCTAATAATAACGAAGGATCATACTTACCTAAGTCTGCAGAGTCAACGCAAGTTCAAAATCAAATTTCTAAATTTGAACAAACTAACTCTTTCCCTGCTATTATTTTTATTCAATCTAAGACTAGCTTAACTAAAACTGATTTATTATATCTTTCTAATCTATCGAGTCAGTTTAAATCTGTTCCAGGCGTCTATATCTCAAAAAATACATTTATTGTTGGTCCTGTATTATCTAAAGATAAAACAGCCGCTGAGTTTGTAGTACCAACTTCTGCAACAACTGATAATAATCCTACTATTAACGCCCTTCACTTAGTGCTTGCTAATAATAAGCCTAGTAACTTAACTACTTATATTACTGGCCCTGCTGGTATTATTAATGCCTTCTCTAATGCTTTTAATGGTATAAATGGTATCTTAACCATTGTTGCTATTGTGGCTGTGCTGGTTATCTTACTAGCTGTCTATAGATCGCTACTACTGCCAATCTTAGTCCTACTTAGTGCTGTGTTTGCCCTTAGTGGTTCAATACTTTTAGTCTATTATTTAGCAAAAAATAATATCGTTCAGCTAAACGGTGAATCTCAAGGTATTCTTTCAATTTTGGTTATTGGAGCTACGACTGATTATTCTATTTTGTTTCTTTCGAGGTTTAAAGAAAAGCTACATCAGTTTGAAAGTAAGTTTGATGCTATAAGAGAATCAATCAAATCAACTTGGGAACCTGTTACGGCTGCTGCTATGACAGTTATAGCTGGTTTATTTAGCTTGTTGTTCTCAGAATTAAATTCAAACAGAGGCTTAGGCCCAGTTGCTGCCACAGGTATCATAATGTCATTTTTTACAGCTATGACATTTTTCCCTGCTTTATTGTTGATTTTCGGCCGTAAATCATTTTGGCCACTAAAAGTTTCTTATGAGCCTAAGCAAACAGCTAAAAACGAAGGCTCTAAGTTTAATCTTTACTCGAATTTTTGGAATAAAGTAGCTTCATTTGTTGAAAAGAAATATAGATTAATCTGGATTAGTTTAAGTATTATTTTAATTGCTATCATTCTAATTGGACTTCCAACCTTTAAAGCTAGTGGTGTTTCACAATCTCAAAACATTATTGGTAAATCTGAGGCTGTAACTGGACAAAATCTTCTATCTAAGTATTTCCCAGCTGGATCAGGTAATCCAATGCAAATAATTACCAAAGCCACCGATGCGGCTGCGGTTATTAATTACTTAAATAATACGACTGGTATTAGTTCAGCTGTTGTACTGGGAAACATAAATCCGGTTACAAAGCTAAATGTGCCAATTGTAGTTAATGGAAAAGTTTTAATTAATGCTGTTATTAATTATCAAGGGCAGTCGCCACAAGCCGAGAATTTAGTTAATTCTCTTCGAACTTCTTTGAAGGTTTATGATAAAAATGTTCTAGTTGGTGGAAATTCAGCAATTCAACTTGATACTAACAACGCCGCAAAGCATGATTTAAAGACCATTATCCCAATAGTCCTGGCTATTATCTTCGTTATTCTAATTATACTTCTTAGGTCTGTCTTAGCACCTGTTATTTTGATTATATCTGTTATTATTAGCTACGCTTCTACTCTAGCTATATCAGCTCTACTATTTAATCATGTCTTTCATTTCCCTGGTTCTGATCCATCTGTACCACTATTTGGTTTTATCTTTTTAGTTGCACTAGGGGTTGACTATAATATATTCCTGATGACCAGGATTAGAGAAGAATCATTAAAATCTTCAACTAGGTATGGAATATTAAAAGGTTTAAGCGTTACTGGAAGTGTTATTACTTCAGCTGGGGTTGTTCTGTCGGCCACTTTTGCAGCTTTAGGTGTAATTCCAATATTATTTTTGGCTGAAATTGCCTTTATTGTTTCGTTCGGTGTACTTCTCGATACTCTAATAATTAGATCTCTACTTGTACCCGCCCTATCTTATGACATAGGCCAATTAATTTGGTGGCCTTTTACTAAACGATTTAAAAAAGATTAGTATTTCTTAAGACTCAATAAAAGTCAAAGCAAAACCAGTTCTTCCGGCTCGACCAGCTCGACCAATTCGGTGAACATAATCATCGTAGGTTTTAGGAGTTGAGAAATTAATTACATGTGATATATCAGATATATCAATACCCCTAGCTGCAACATCTGTAGCAACTAATATATTGATTTCATTTTCTCTAAAACGACTTAGTGCTCTTTTCCTTTGACCTTGGCTTTTACCGCCGTGAATAGAGTCAACACTAAATCCTCTAATTTGTAATTCATTACTTAATCTTTCAACACTTCTTTGGGTGTCGTCAAATACTAGAGCTTTTTTGACAGTTGGGTCAATTAGTAGAGTATGTAATTTATCGGTTTTTTGACCTTTAGATTCATATTTAATAATATTCTGTTCGACTGTATCGACTGTACTACCAGTTTTTACTGAAATAGTGACTGGATCATGAGAAAAAGTATTAATTAATGTTTTTACTTTTTCATCCATTGTGGCAGTGAAAAAGAATGATTGCCTTGGAGTAGCTAATTTACTAAGTATATGAGTAACATCATTAATAAATCCCATGTCTAGCATTTGGTCTACTTCGTCAATCACTACAGTGTCAAAACTAGATAAGTTTAAACTTGATCTCTCTAGGTGATCCTTAATTCTTCCTGGAGTACCAATTACGATCTTTGGATTCGAATGTAAACTTCTAAGTTGTGGTCCAATTGGTGTGCCACCTATTAGAATTGCTTCGCTTAGTCCAGTTGATTTACCAATTGATCTAAATTCAAGACTAATTTGCAGAGCAAGTTCCCTAGTTGGAGCAATAATTAAGGCGTTAGATGCCTTATTTTTTATGAGTTTGTTTATAACTGGTATAGCGAAGGCTACTGTTTTACCGGTTCCAGTATTAGCAATTCCAATAACATCTTGTCCAGCTAAACCGACTGGTATAGCTTGATCTTGGATTGGTGAAAGAGTCGTAAAACCCTTTTGAACAATGTTATCTTTAATAGTTTGTGATACTTCGAAGTCTTCAAACTTATTTTCAGGCACGAAGACAACTGGTTCAACAGTTTTAGCTGGGCTAATAAAACGTGCTGGGTTGATGTTATCCTTGACGATTTTTCGTTTGAAGTTACGAGTTGGTCTACTATTAAAAGAGTAGCTTCTAGATGAACTAGATTTTTGATAATTATTATAAGACATTAATGTATCCTTTGATTTAATTTATTATATCGATTGTTCTAGAATGAAAATCGAGTGAATATAATTAAATCCCGGATCCATTTAAACAATTTTTAAATTATAACATAAACAATATTATATTCCTAATATTATAGAAGTGAGGTTGATTTAACAGAGTAATGTGATAATATGTAGTATTAAGATTTTATAAAGAAATTTCGACCTAAAGGTTCAATATAATTTAGGCAATGATGAGCAAAATACAATTTAAAGATACATATTTGTTTAAGATAGTTTCATTTTTACTAGTTCTAGTTAATTTAATTTTGTTTAAAATTAATACAACATCTGCTTTAGCTCCTCTACAAAGTAGCTTTAGAGTTGTTGGCAATCAGATAATTTATGGGAATAATCAGGTCTATGTTCCCGAAGGAATTTCCGTATATGGTGGGTTAGAAGCAAAAAATTACAATGTAAACTCTGCTAATGTTGATGCTCAAGTCGAAGCTGCCAGTAAGTATTGGCATGCCAATACTATAAGATTTCAAGTTGCCGAAAGTAATCTTTTTAAAAACAAAAAAAATATAATAAAAATCAATCAGAATTTTCTTAAGACCTTAACTAATCAAGTTAATTTAGCTCATTCCCTAGGGTTAATTGTAGTTATAAACGATCAAACTGAATTTACTAATTTAACTGTTGCGCCAACTTCAGAAACTAGTAGGTTTTGGTCAATTATAGCTGACAAATTTAAAAATGATCCATACGTCATATTTGATTTGTTTAATGAACCAAGGTTTAGGCCTTTTATATTAAAGAATAACTACAAATCTTCTCCTAAATTAAATACAATATTTAGAAATTATAAGTTTGTTAAACCGACTCAAATCATTCCTATTAGTCAAAATAAAATTTGGCAACTATGGAAGTTTGGTGGCTCATTTAACGGCATAAAATATGTTGGAATGCAGACCCTTGTTAATCAAATTAGAGCTAAAAATGTAGCTAATTTAATCTGGACAGAGGGGCCTAATCAAGCAAGAGAGTTGCCGGCAGGTAAATTTTTATTAACTGGCAGTAATATCGTCTATTCAATTCATCATCCTAATCTGAATAATAAAAAGTCTTGGGCTATAATTGGTGATTTATCCAATATTAGACCAGTTGTTGATGGTGAATGGGCTCAGTACCAATCACCATGGGCAGAGTGTTTTTCCGATGCTTATACAAACACCCCTATTTATTTGAATTATTTGAAATCTCACAATGTAGGCATCATTGCTTGGTCTCTACAGCCTGGATCATTGGTTAAGGGTGATTCAAATACTATTCCATCTAATCTTAATAATAAGTTCAGCCCACAAAACCCAAGTTTAATGAAAAATCCTAGTATTTTATTTCCTAGCTATGATTGTGGCAATGAATTCGGACAAGGTGTCGGTCAATTATTACAAAATTACTTTGCCCAGAACAGCAATTTAATTAGCCTATAAAATTTAAATTAAATAATTTTTAGCAAGTTCATTAATAATAGATGGATTAAACTAACTAACTTTTCTATTCCTAGTAACAGGAATGCTAGTTAAACCACCGAAGTTTAGTCTAGAATCTCTAACATACTCGCCTAGTTCTATTTTAACTTTTTGATTAATAGGTTTAGTCCCTTTTGAAGATACAACAGTGCCTAAGTATAAATCTAATAGACCTGCTGGTGGAGTTGTTGGATTAGCGATTGGTGGTTGATTGGGATTTATTAATGTTCTAACTCTACTTCTCTCATATTCAATATAAGATTCGAAACTATTTTTATATGGGAATCTTTTAATTCGTAGGCTTATATCATGCCGACCAGGTTTATTAGAAAGACTTTTTAGACTTATTGATTGAGCAAATAAAGCTAAGCCATTTAAAGCTAAATTTTCATCGACTAATTTTTGACTAATTATTTTTTCAATTAAGTCATCACTTGATTCATGCCCTTTGAGTTGACCCGAACTTCTGACTTCACTGGCGGATGCATGAATAATAGATGGTAATTTTCTTAAGTCAAATGTAAAATTATTTGTTTTAGCTAAATGCCCTAATATTTCTTCAAAATTATATAACCAAACATTGTCATCCAGTGAACGACCAATACCGCTAACTGCCGGTACGGGTTCAGTTTTTGAAGATTTTGGTTTTTCACCTAACATAATAATTGATTATTATAGGATATTATTTATTCTTTGTATATATTAATTAATAATTTATTTAACTACTAAGATTATTTAGTTTAAATTGAGTAGCTTTTTCGGCAGCTAAACGGGTTAATTCTGGGTCTTCTGAAGTATTTACGAAATGCATAGCACTGGCAATATTTGGATGTTTTTCCTTAATTAATTCAAACATTATATTGGCGATTTTTCTATATCCTGGATGACCTTGTGGTTGAGTTCTTAGTTCAATTAAATGAAAAGCTTCCCTAGCATTTATCATAAATCTATATCTCATTTTATGACCAAGCAATGTTGCATATTGAGATTCCTCTTCGTATCCTTCATTTATCAGGTAATTTACTAATTTTTCCGATAAATCAAAGCACTCAATAAAGGTTTCCGTCATTCCCGCTTCCTGAACTAATTTTGGGATATCGTATCCATGACTACTGGTTAATTTTTGCCATTCAAAGCCATCAACAACTCGGTGCCTTTGAAGGTCTCTAAATGTGCCGTAGTCTGCCGTAATCTCAAACTTATAATGAGGAAATTCCATTGCTCTACCAGGACGATGTCTCCTATTATGTCTTTCTCCCATATATGTATTTAGTATTGCTATTTTTTCTTCCTCTGATATTTTATTAGTAATTTGTTTTAATCCTTCGGTGCTAATTGTACTTTCTGAAAATAATATATCTGGGATTATATCGAGTTCATTCTCAGGCCAATAGCCTGATAGTACAACAGGGTCATTTTCTATGTCGTGAGATTGGTCTAGTTTTGATACAATTTCTTCTATAGTAGATTTTTTACTTGCTAAATAGGCACTTGTTGCCATCCCACGGTCAGGTCTGTCAGCTCTTTCATAAAAAACAGGCATTACTTTTCTAACTTCTTGCAGAATAGACTTTCCGACATGCCTAGCTTCTATTAAACGGTCAGCTGTTAATCTAATAACTAAATTTTCAATTGCTTGAGCTGAGGCAAAAATACCAACAGTCGATTTTGTAGCAACAGGAAGAACTGTACGAATTGCATCACATGCCTGTGCTCTAGTTGCGGCTAACCATGCCGATCTATCACTTGGATCGGATGGTTTATCGGAGTTCTCTCTAACATATAAAGTTAAATCCCTGGCCATTTTTGAATAGTTTTCAAATATTTGATCTAGGTTTTCAACATATTTTTTAGTAGTAGAATCATCGAAGTTCTCAGGAATAAAATACTTATATTTACCATTTTGATCTAGCTCATCAAAAAATATGTATCGAGTTGACTGTTCAAGATAAGACCCAAATCGACCCCATTCAAGTTTTTTTGTTAATAAATTTGAAGCATTTTCAACTACTATGTGTTGGCCAACAAGTTGTTGGACTGAGTCATCGCCATATCCTGATACGACTCTTTGGAATAAGCCAATTACATCATCACTATCTAGAGCAAATTCATCTAGTAATATCTCTCTTGCGTCACTACCTCGTCTAGATAACCGGGCCATTGCTGCAGCTATTACCATTGGCGACATAGAATCATAAAATGTATAAACAGGACCCTCGATATCGGTAACGACGTTTTCTAAAAATTCTTTTCCTGCTGTAGTTCGAGTTGGTGGGTTAGTACTGTAATCTAGGAAAATATTTTGTTCTTTACTTACCATGGTTTTGAAATCTCCTGCTTAATTTGTAAGCTTATTTCACCACCACATTAATTAAATTATATAACAATCGGATAATTAATTATATATTTAAAACATTTCTTAATATTTGTTGTACTTCGGTTTGAATATCTTCAGGCGTTCTCATTCTCCCTGTTTCATCTATACATTGGATTGGGGTAAATTCATCTGGATAAATTTGACATAATTCTATGTAATTTGCGCTAGCTCTATCTAAATGTGATGCACTTTCTTCGTGTATATCTCTTCTTTTAGTAGTGTAAGACCTGCTACTTTTACTGTCGACATTTATTTGGGCAATATCGGTTGATAATAAAAGGACAATATTCATGATTGGTTTTGGAATTTCGAAAATTTCAAATTCGGTCATACGTATCCTTTCATAGAATTCAAGGCGTGAGTCCCTGTCAGGAATTTTAGTACCTTGGTGTGCTAGATTGGCACCAACAAATCTATCTAAGATTCCAATACTGTTTGGATAATTTAAGTGATTTTCAATAATTGGCTTTGCTGCAAATCTATCCAGAGCAAATATTAAAGAACCTAAATCTGCTGCCACATCATCAGCACCACCGTATTCACCGTTTAGATATTTTTCAGCAAAGACTGCAGATGGTTGACCATATTGAGGAAAACTCATTTGTAATACAGATTTACCTATTTTTTTAGAAAAATAATTAGATATTAATCCTGTTTGAGTTGCCTTGCCTGAGCCATCAATTCCTTCAATTGCAACTAAGTTTTCATACACTTTCATATATTCCCCTCAATTTGTTATGATTATATGTTTAGTAAAAAAATTAAGCAAGTTCAGACTTATAAGATTGGAGTTCTTAATCGGATAAGAAAATTATTATCAATGAGCTAAGAGTAGATTATTTTTTATAAAAAAGTTTAATGTTTTTATTGATAATTAATTAGATGGAATTGATGGTTTTTTAACTGTTGTATCAATTGTTGTTTTGGGTTCTCTGGTTCAATATTTCGACTAACATAATTTAGTATTTTTTCTTTAATTATATCTTCGCTGATTTTTGGATAATTATTCATATATTTACTTTATCAATGTAATTTTTTTCTGTAAAGATAGACGAATAAGTATTTGATAATTTGGTATACTCTAAATATGCTCAGAGGCAAAATAAAAAGTATAATCAAAAGTCTTTCAGGAAATAAATTCTCTACATTAAATATAATTGAAATTAGTAAAAGTAGTATTATAAATAACTTTGATATTATTCAAAATAATAACCCAAATTTCTCAATAATTCCTGTCTTAAAAGCCAATGCTTATGGCCACGGAATAATTCAAGTTGCTAAGATATTGAACTCTGTAAATTGTGATTTTTTAGCTGTTGATGGTTATTTTGAGGCCGCAAAAATTAATAATATTTCAAAACATAAAATTTTGGTATTAGGATATATAAAGCCAGTCAATTTTAATTTGTTAAATACTAAAAAATGTTCTTTTGTCATTCAAGATATTGAAGGCTTAAAATCCCTTGGTCTTTACAAAAAACCAGTAAATATCCATATCGAGTTAAATACAGGCATGAATAGAATGGGTTTACAAGTAGATGAAATAAATGAGTATTTAAATGAGGTTAAAAAATATTCTAATATAAATATTGAAGGCATCATGACTCATTTAGCTGATGCTGACAATGATAGAGATAATTCATACACTTTGGGCCAAGTTAAGGTTTTTGATAATTTAGTAGATAAAATTCTTGGTCTTGGTTTCAACCCTAAATACATACACATAGCTCAGACTGCAGGGAGTGTTAAAGTAGTTAGTCGTCATGCAAATTCACTTCGTCTTGGTATTGGATTATATGGAATAAGCCCACTTTCGAAAAAAGATAAGCATTCAAAATGTCTTAATGGTCTAAAACCAGCCCTGAAATTTACTAGTACAATCGTAAAAGTAATAGCTTTAAAAAAAGGAGATAGAGTAAGTTACAATGGAATTTTTGATGCTCCTAGGAAAATGAATATCGCTGTATTGCCATTAGGTTATTATGAAGGTATTCCTAGTAGTTTAAGTAATATCCGTAGTGTAAGTTTTAATAATAAATTTTTACCAATTGTTGGCCGAATATGTATGAATCATACTATGATTAATATTGAAGGCATTGATTTAAAGTTTGGCGACGTAGTTACGGTTATAAGCGATAGACCTGATGATTTAAACTCAATTAATTGTTTAGCAATAAATCATGATTTATTTAGATATTCACTAATGACTGGATTTTCAGAATCAACAAGAAGGATAATAGTTGATTAATTAACTATTATCTTGTTGATCAATCGCTTGCTTATTTATTAGTAAGAAAATCTAAATTTAAGACTATGTCGTTTTCTTTACCATATGACTGACGATTTTTCAGTTTTGCTATATTAAATCTAGCTATATCTTCAATCGATATTCCTAGCCGGTTTTTTGCAATGTAAGAGATGGAAAATATTATTGATCCTATAACTTCAGCAGCATCTTGAATTGGTTCAAAATCAGTAGCGGTTGAAGGGCCAGAATCAACTTGTCCATTATTTAATATTTTGCCTAATCTTGAAATTAAACGGATAAAGACGTAAAAAGGATTATCTGAAAGACTGGTTATACGAAATTCTTCAGGTATGTTTTGCAACATTAGGCCACTATTATTTGGTACTCGTATCTTTTTTGCATTTAATAATGCAGCTGTTTCAATATCCATAAAAGATAATACTGGCTGATTGGCCGTTAAATTATTTACTAATACGCTTTTTTTGCAAGCATCGATAACTGAAAAACCTAGACGAATAGCACAATCTGAACTAAACCATAATATATCACCCAATTCATCGGCCATATGATAATTAATTTCATCATCTTCGTTTTTTTCTTCTGAACGAAACCAACCTGAAGGCATTAAAAGTTTAGAGCCATTACCGTGTTGATAAAAGACTTCAAGCAACTCATCTTTAAGTAGAGTAGAATAAATATTTTTCCAGTTTTCGTCATCGATACCTTTAGTTCTGCTACTAGCCACAAAAGTTTGATAATCTAAAATATTAGGTCGTTGTTTAATTATTTCTGACATTGTAAAAGTTATAATATAAGATAAATTATATTTAATCAATTTTCGAAAACTAATTAGTAGTCTTTATTTAAGTTGCGTATGCTTTTTATATATCTTAAAGTAGGTTAAGAACTCCTAAGCTTTTTTTAGTCGACGGTGAATAATCGTCAGGATACTGGTCAACGTTATTTATTAATTCGTTTAGTGAGACCCACTTAACGCCTTCAACTTCTTCTTCTTGAATAACAAATTTTGCCTTATTTTTATCAATATTTGATAAAAACCACTGACAAAAATACCTATGTTTACCATCATCGATATATTGTTTAGGGCCAAGTGTTAATTTTAAATCATACAGTCCAATTTCTTCCGTAGCTTCTTTAATTATATTACTTTCATAAGTTTCTCAAATGTCATTAGTCCCTGAGACAGCTGCTGACCATTTACCGGGATCGTTGACTTTAGTCCACTTACGTTGAGCTAGTAGTATATCTCCAGATAAACTGTCTGTTAACCATAAGGCTGAAACCCTATAAATATCTTCATAATTAAGTGTTCCTCTTAATTTAGATCCGATGATACCATCATCCCTATCAACAATTATTATCTTTGATCTCATTAATGTTAATAGTAACATTCTTAGATTATTTTATTTCATTGTGATTGGTTTTATGTAGAGCCAACACCCAACTATAAACATAATAGTTGAAATGATTATCGGAGTAATTATAGGGCCTAACCATGGTACAGGAATTAAAAAGAATATATCTTTTGTGAATAAGCTATTTGGCCAACTATCAAGAATTTTTAGAAAAACATAATACATAATATCCCATGCAGCAAAACTAACTAAGAAAGCGCCAAATCTTTGTTTCTTGTTCGAACCAGCAAGGTATGAAATTGCTATTAACATTATTATGGTTGCTGCTTCTCTAAAGACTTCCGCAGTACTAATTCGATTGTTCACTAATAAGCTATGCACAGGAGAGATGAATGTAATAAATCCAAGGTTAAGCAGAACTTTATAGTTAGAAACATTATAATTTGTGTGGAAATTTATCAGATATCTTAAATAGAAAACGACTGTTGCCTCAACATATCCAAATGCGCTACCAAATATGGTGAGAGCTATTAAGATTTTAACTTTGGATTGTATCTTTCGATTAGCTATAGGCATATTATTAGTTTAGCATTACAATTTTTAATTTTAGAAGAACTTCTTTAGATATTTCCAAGATATTGTAGAAAATGCCAAATAATTAAAGACATTATATTTAATTGATCGAATTGTTCCTTTAAATTCTGTCTATAAATTTATACAAAATTGGGTATATTTAAATATCTTTGAACTCATTGATCTCTTCAATAAAGTTATTGCGTACTTTTAAAATCCACTAGTAAAAATACAACTCAATCTATATTTAATTATTATTTTTTTGTTTACTTTAAGTCCATATCGAGATTTGGGATAAGTTCTTTAAATCTTTTTGCTAGTAAGCTTCTATGGCATCTGTCGAGGTTATCTTCTATACATAACAAAGTTACATTGATTCTAAGCGCACTTGTTCCTATTAATGTGATAGTTGATTCTGTATTTTTTGTATGAGTAAAATCAAGAAACCTAATTGAAAAATCATCCCAGCTCAACCCTCTTTTATAATAATCACCTAGTAGCTTAGCTGGTGGTGCAAGACTAGGTAGCCAAAGATTATAGTGTTGAGGTAAGATATTCAAATTAGGTGTTATGCCATCATTCAATGTATGTCTGCTCATGACTGACATACGTATACCATCGGTTTTTTCAATATCACTAATAATTGGTTTAGTCTTCAACATTTTAATTAATTATAGATTATAATTCGTGATTTTTATTAATTATTCTGTTTGGTCTATAAATCAATATTATAGTTGACAAGTATAAGATAAAGTTGTATTATAGTATCTAGAAAGTTTTTATGTTAGAACTTGATAAGTTTTCAATTAATACAACTAAAACACCTACACGAGTATCTGTTATTATACCGGCATATAATGAGGCAACTTCAAAAGAACGAAGAGTTGCTTTTAGTGACCACCTTAGTGACTGGGGAAAAATTGTAGATGTAAACCCTGATTTAAGAGTTGTAATAGTTAATGATGGTTCAAGTGATGAAACTACTAAAATAGTAGATGAGTATGGCTTACCTTATATTTCTCATTTAGATGGGAAAAATAAAGGCAAAGGAGCATCACTTACACTAGGTCTGAAAGAAACAAGTGGTATTAGGGCATTTACTGATGCAGATGGTTCCTACTCACCTTCGTTTGTTCTGAAATTGATTCAAAATATTGAGGACGGTAATGATATTGCGGTAGCTACCAGGATTGATAAGGAAAGTCATGAATCGTTATCTAGACGAATAGGTCATACTGGTTTAGCGAGTTTATTAGAATTAATTACTCCCACAGGTGTTAATGATGTTCAGGGAGGAGCTAAAGCCTTGAGTGAAGAGGCAGCGAATGCATTGCTACCTTTTTTAAATATTAATGGGTATGCCTGGGACCGTCAGTTATTGTATCATGCAGCAAGAATGAAGCTTTATGTTAATGAATTAGTAGTACCTACTGAGTCATTTCATGCAGTTGGAAATTCACATATTAGAATAGCTTCCGACGGAATAAAAATGGTCTTAGCTGCAATAAAAATGCGATATAACTAATCTATTTTAAAAATATTTATTTTAATTTGAATTGGCCAGTTATTCTTTTAAAATCTAACATTAAAGTAGCAAGACGAATTTCTCTTTTACGGTTTGATCTAACCTCTATGCCATCGTGTTTAATTGCTTCTACTTTTGGTACATACCAAATAGTTTTATCAATTGATCTTAGTTTTAAGGCTAGAGCATGAATTTCATGAAATCTTAATTTGTTCTCGAACCCTTGAACTTCGTTAAAATCAGATAAGTTCACCGCCATATTGCACTCGACTACAACTCCTACTTGATGTTCTATCTTTGCATCAGTCGGGTGCATATAGGTCCACCAATTTTGCCACTGTCTATTAAATATTTTTGTTAAAAATAAATTTAATAACTCTATCTTTGAGTGATTTTTAATATTCCAAGAATGCCAGATTAACGAATCTTTAAATTGTCTTATGGGGCCAAAATTCCACTCGAACTGAGTCATATTAGGGTTGAGTACTCGAAAACCAATAACAGATGCATCAGGATGTCTCTTGAATGAATCTTTTATATCTTCAATAGTTTGATTTTTATCTATTAACTCCATATCTGCATCTAGAAAGTGAGCTATACAGTATTTTTCATACTTCATAATTCGATTACGATTTGGTCCAGCGCCTATATTTATATTGTTGGAAACAAATACTACGCCATCGTATTTAAATCTTCTCACAATTTCTTCTGAATTATCAGTCGAACAGTCATCAAGTACATAAATTGTTTGATAGCCTTGATTAATTAGAGTGGGCAACAATTTCTCAAGTTGAGTTGCCATATTGTAATTGGGTATAACTGCAATGATTGGTAGGTTAGCCATTTTTTTTATTATAGCCTAAAAGCAATGTTTGTCTTTAATCTATCTATAGGTAGCTTTGTGGCTTAGAAATAGATTACTGTTAATTGGAAGATAGTTTATACTACTTGTTAATGAAACAAATCGATAAAATGCTTGACAAAGTAGATGACTATCAGCGAAAGCACATTGTGCCGGGTTTTATTTATTCTATTATCAAGAAAAATAGTCAAGATAACGGCGGATATTTGACGGCAGTTATCACTTATTATAGTTTTTTATCCCTTTTCCCAATGTTAATTGTTTTAACAAGTCTAACTAAATTAATTCTAGGCAATAACTCGTACCTTAAAAACAAAATAGTTGGTAGTGCGGCGCATTACTTCCCGATTATTGGGTCCCAACTTCAATATTCTATTCATAGTCCTAAACAAACGGGTATCGCATTAATTGTGAGCCTTATAATAACGTTTTATGGCGCAAGAGGTGTAGCTAATGTACTCCAATACTCGCTTAGTTCAATTTGGTACGTTCCACACTATAAAAATCCATCTTTTATAAATAATTTGGTAAGAAGTTTTAGTATTATGATCTTCGGAGGTATAGGGCTACTCATCTCATCAGTAGTATCAGGCTATACTGCAATCCCCGGAAATGCAGTTTTCGATAGACTACTGACTCTAGTGGCTAGTTTTCTACTATTGTGGCTCACATTTACTTTTGTTTTTAAATTTTCAATTGCTGGTACTGTTAAAATTAAACAAATTTTAGTTAGTGCCTTGTTGACAGCACTAGGATTACAGATTTTCCAAACCCTTGGTACTCTAATTATGGTTCATGAGCTTAAGGGTTTAAATAGTATCTACGGTACATTTGCATTAGTTGTTGGGCTATTATTCTGGATATATCTTCAAACTAAAGTTCTTTTATATGCTGTC
>DAIEGT010000004.1:0-49607 GCA_027356105.1 Candidatus Saccharimonadota bacterium | reverse complement strand
ATTATCATTTATATCAAAGAAGTTTACGCGGCAAACAAACAGTCGCTGATAAAGCAGCCTATAAACATCAGAATATGACTTATCAAAAAAGAGTAGAAGAAAAAATTGATCCTAAGTTTTAAAATTTATAGTGATATCCAGTGCTATATAATGTTAGGATGCGTTTGATTAGAAAATATTTTCATAAACTATTGAAGTTTTTCATTTCCCACAAGCTTTTAGTTTCTTTTTTAGTTTCATTATTAATCCTTATAATTACTTTGCCGATGGCCTATACCGTCATTTCTACTCGAGGGAGTCGATATGATTTATCTAAAACTTCAATTAACAATATCCCCTTTCATCAAGTAGGAATTGTTTTTGGAGCCGGTATATTACCAAATGGTCTCCCTACTCCATATCTTCAACATCGCATCGATACGGCAATAAAACTATATAGAGCTCATCGAATTAATATCTTACTTATGAGTGGAGATAATAGCACCGTTAATCATAATGAGCCTTTAGTGATGGAGAATTATGCCTTAAGCCAAGGAGTGCCTTCGAAGGATATTGTTGTCGACGATGCAGGTTTTGATACTTATGATTCTTGTTATAGAGCGCATGTTATTTTTAAACTTACTAGTGCAACTCTTATTAGTCAAGGTTATCATCTGCCTAGAGCAATGACTACCTGTAAGGCTATCGGTATAGAGAATATCGGAGTTGTGGCCATCCATCCAACCCGTGATTACACTGTTGACTATATATTGCGAGAATTTTTATCGACAGATAAAATGGTTTTCCAATTAACATTTAAACCACGACCAACTATATTAGGCCCAAGCTTACCTCTCTAATCTCTATTATTTTTTAGTAGTTTCGTTGAAAAATTCTAAGCCTGATATATCATCCGGCAAAAAACCAGTTTTTGGTTTAAAACCGGCTTGCCATTTATAATCTTTATTGTAGCCAAGATCTTTCATTAGTTTAGTTGGAGCATTCCGGACATGTAGTGGAACCGGTAAGTCAGGATATTGATTAGCAGCCTGCCCTGCCTTAACCATGGCATCAGCTATGACCCTTGATTTATTAGTTTTAGCCAGTACTGTTGCACAGTGAAATAATGCATACTTACACTCTGGCATGCCAATTCGCTCAACTGCTTGAAATGTTGCAACGGCCAGGTTTAATGCTGCAGAAGCGGCTAAACCTACATCTTCCGAGGCAAATATAATCATTCGCCGAGCAATAAATTTTGGATCTTCGCCAGCATTTAACATTCTAGCTAGATAGTAAAGTGTAGCGTTAGCATCACTTCCTCGCATAGATTTAATAAATGCGCTTATAACGTTATAGTGGTTCTCACCTTTTTTATCATAACCTGGTAACCGCTTTTGAGCTGCAGTGGTTATAACGTCAGCTGTAATCTTGTCGTGAGTTAGTTGTAAAGCTAACTCTAGGTTACCTAAAGCTACTCTTGCATCCCCGCCAGACAATTCTGCAAGCAAATCTATACTTGAAGTTGGTAAACGTTTTAGGTTTAACTTTTCAGTTTTAGCTGCTGATTTAATAATAGTAATAATGTCGGCTTTTGACAGTGGTTCTAAAACTAAGACTCTTGAACGACTAAGCAAAGGGTTTATAACTTCAAAACTGGGATTTTCAGTCGTTGCACCAATTAAGCTAATGGTACCATTTTCAACATGAGGTAAAAATGCATCTTGTTGAGATTTATTGAAGCGATGAATTTCATCAACAAATAAGATGGTTTGTTTTCCAAGTCTTTGGTTTTCTTCTGCTTTTGCAATAACTTTAGTAATATCTGATTTCCCAGATGTGACAGCGCTTAGTTCAATAAATTCGGCCCTAGTTTCCGTAGCAATGATTCGAGCCAGTGTGGTTTTACCACTTCCTGGAGGACCCCATAAAATTAAACTAGTCGGTTGTTTGTTAGTAATTATTTCATGAATTATCTTACCACTGTCAACTAGATGATGTTGACCTTCTATATCTCTAAGTTTTTCAGGGCGCATTCTATCAGCCAGTGGTCTATAATCCATCATTCTATTATATATTAGCTAGTCATAATTGGTTTAGTAAGCTGGATAATAATTTGAAAATTATTTGAAAATTTATAGATACTGTCCAATATCTGGTATTACATCGGTTTTAGACATATTTTTATATCTAATATTTGTTCCTGTATTTGGGCCTTCCACAACTTGACGTGTATCGTATAAAGTTCGAACGTGAGGGCAAGTAATAAAATTGCCATCAGTAATAGGTCCCTCGCAATTTAATTTTTCAACTAATCCGTTAAGTAATGACATGCTCATTCTAGCTGAACCTATAGCAGATTGATGTTGATCGGAGTTAATATGAAGTTCATTTGGATGACATATTCTTTCAATTTCTTCAATTGCAACTTCTAAACCAGCTATAACAGGACAGTTGGAGCATGTATTATTCTCTTTTCCACTCGAAATCATAAAATATATATTATACTAAATATTATGAAATGTCAATCTATGGAAATCTAAATTAGTTGTCAATAAAATCTCGACATAAACGTTCGAAAATTGAATTAGTCCAACCAAATCCAGTTTGTGAAGGATAAAGACCTTTTGCAGGCGGTTCGTTAGGTCTTACAACATTATATTTTTCCAGAAAAACATGGTTTTTATTAAACCAATTTAGGTTTGTTTTTATCCATTTTAAGGCAATTCGGCGTGCTTCATCGCTGTAACCATAATTTTGTAGACCTTTTATTATAATGAAATGCAAAGGTGCCCAACCATTTGGATATGCCCATTGCATTGGAATTTGGTAAGGAGTAAATAAATTGACCGATGGATTATCTGTTGTTGATAAACCTCCTTTGAATTCAAAGAATGAAAGACTTTTTACTATTTTTTTTGCTTGCTTAGGGTCTAACATTCCACTCCAAAGTGGGTAAAATCCGGCTAGTGATGCGATATGGCTTAATTTTTTCTTTGTGTAATTGTAGTCGTAGAATAAATTGCTTTTTTTATCCCACATTAAATCGTTTATAGCATTAGAACGTTTAGTCATGGCTTCAGACCAAATTTTTTCGTCAGTATTATTGTGAAGAATTTTAGCAGTTTTATGAAAATCCGCTTCGTATTTATAAAGTAAACTATTTAAATCAATAGGTAAAAAATTAAGAGATCTTCGATTGAATCTAGGTGTCATGTCCCAACCACTTTCTGCTTCAGCTAAATCATCTAATTGATTAATATCGTAATAGCGAGATAGACCATTATAAACAAGTCGTTCGTTTGGTTTTCTTATGCCCATCCAAACTGTTTGATACTCATTCTGAGCCACATCCATTTTTTGTTTTAACCATTGCTTATCAAGACTGTATGTTTCATAGACATCCATGATAAAACTTGTTAGAAGTGGGGGTTGAGACCTGCCGGTTAAATAAGTTCGTGAAGCATTTGGTATTATATGAAATCTTTCATAAAGGCTAATTAAATCATCAAGTATACCTATTACTAAATCCTTATGTTCCGTGTCGAGAATTCCTTGAATCATAAAGTAACTATCCCAATAATATAGTTCATTGAAATCAAAACTATGACTTTCCTCATAAGATGGGACTAAATATGGTTTTGGAAGACTAATTAAACTACTCGAGTCCGTCTTATTTTCTCTTTCGAGTTTTGTCCAGTAATCCTTTATATACTGTCTTGCTTCTGCAACATCTTCCTTAGCAATTGTCATGTCACTAGATTTTTGTTGTGGCAACATGTTACTAATTATCCTTTTTATTTTTTGGTCCATATGATTATAATACAACAAAATAAATAAGATGGTGCTTAAGATAAAACCTTACTTACTGGTTGAGTTTAATAGACAGAATAATTCATCTATGTTTTTATATAGCTATGACTATACCCAATGGAAAAGTACGTGAGATTTTTACGAGCCCAGATAAAGGGCTTCCAATGGTATCTCACCCAATAATTCTCGCACTAGCAGGGATTGGTTTAGAGGGAGACAGATATGCCTTAGGTAAAGGGCGTTTTCAAAGTCTTAGATCTAGACAAAAGATACGACACATAACGTTTATCGCTTTAGAGGCAATTTTAGAAACTAACTCGAAATTAAGTATTAATTTCGAAACATCCGAAACTCGTCGGAATATCGTCACGCAAGATATTGATTTAAACACATTAATTGATAGAGAATTTAGAATTGGAGATGCATTATTTAAAGGGACTGAATTATGTGAACCATGCCCAGTGCCTGGTTCTCTTACTAATAAACCAGGTTTTAAAAATGCTTTTAATAATCGTGGTGGTTTAAGGGCTGAAATTCTTGAGTCTGGTTTAATTACGATTAATAGTTTAATTGTTGTTCGCGAGCTATGTTAGCATATTTATCTGCCAGTTCGTTGCCTGGATCGCTATTATGACCTAGTACCCAAATTAATTCTGCTTTTGAGGTTAGATATAATTCACAGACTTCTTTGACTATATCAATATTTTTAATTCCACCTTTTTTCTGCCAGCCATTTGCTCGCCACTTATTTGACCATTCAGTGATAATTTTTATCCATAGTTCACTATCGGTATGAATTTTGCAAGGCTGTCCTGATGCGTCCTTGAGAGCAGCAATAATTGCATATCCTTCCATGCGAATATTAGTTGTTATATTGCCGGAAGTTTTTGCGCCTAAAATATGTGGTTTCATATCTTTAATAACTGCAAAACCACCAGGTCCAGGGTTTGGACTGCAACTACCATCGGTATAGTAAATAATCATCACTAAATCATATCACTATTACGTAAGTTTATTCGGTTGATTGATTTAATTGATTTTCAATTGGATAAGCCAGCTTTGAAGTGATTTGCAGTTTTTCAGCGTTTTCAACTTTTCTTTCCCATCGCTTAACTAATTTATGGGTAACAAATTTTTCGATCCTGGCTTTTGCTAATGCTTCATTTTCTATTGCAATTTCTAGATATAACCTAAAATCATGTGAAGGTTCTATTCTTTCGAGATGGTTCATATTCAATTATTATGGACTCATATTTTTATAATTTCAAGCGTAACAAAATTATTTTTTTGCGTACTTTCTAGAACTAAAATATATGACAAAACCTAATTAAATATCTATAGATAGACGCTAACAAAAAATGGATGGGAAGAATCATTTTGATTTCCTCTTGTGTTTTGTGAAATTTAATGTGTTATATTAAAAAAATGTATAGAGAATTATTACACAATATACCTCCAATTGAAGCTGGGCCGATAATAATTGATGACCATAGGATAGTTCGTCCTGAACTTCTCGAAAGTTATATATCATCTGAAGATATTGCAATAGAAGCATTAGAACATGGTTTCGGAAGATATGAAGCTAATTTAGCAATGTTATTTGCTACTCGTGGTTTAATCAATCATTTAGGGCTTCAAATACTACCTCCATACGAAGCAATAACTCTTCGGAGTTGAGAAGTTTGGGGACCATATTACCTATCTTATTATTACATTGATTTAAAAACATTTTTTGAAAAAAGAGCTAAAATTATACAGCATACAAAAGAATCAACTTCTAGACCAAGAGTTATGAGTGTAGTTGAATTAGTGATAGATTTTGCCAAGGAATCAATACAGTCAGATATCGATAGCTTACCATTAAAAGACTTGGCGGGTGCAGTATATAGTTGGAGACGACCTAACAAACAACTCGAAGAAGGAAATCTTATAGAATTTGAAGAGTTTTCTAAAACTGTTTATGGCCCCTTATTCACTTCTCCTGGAAAAGCTTCAGAAGTATTTGACCGAATAGTTTTAAGAGTTGGGAATATAGAGGCGGTTGAATGTATAAAACAACTAGACCACGTAAAAGAAGGTTATAAACGTCGGAGTATAAGGGAAGATTTATATATAAAAACTCAAGCATTAGCTGATTTAGTAAATGAACTGTCGAGAATTCCAGAAAAAGAACGTAGTCAGTTTAATAACTTATCTTTAAAGATAATGAAATTTATAATAACCGATGTATCACCAGAAAATTACTACGGCGAATAATTATTAATTATAGAAAATTGAAATTGCGATCAAATGTACGTTCGATAAAACTTTTTTTATATTTATGATTAAGATTGAATTATTGAGTGTAGGTTAGGGTTTCGAACTAAAATTCTTTATAGATTTTTTCGTTACGACGATCAATCCTAATTATTTTTGATGTCTTTATTATTTTTTGAGTAGATTTTTCTAATTCTATTTTTCTTTACCCAAAACAAATCTTTATAACCCTTGAGTTGGCTTATGTTTAGACACAAAGTATCATTCATAGTTATTCTAAGGATTAACAATTTAACTAAATTACGTTCTTGATTAGATAATTTTGCTAATAATTTTTCAATTTTATCAGACATAGAGATGGTTTAACCTAATACTGTCAGAACGTCATCTGTAGATACGCTATTCTCTTTCATTTTTTGTAAAATCAATAATGGTCGCCATTGGCCCTTATCTGTAATAGGATTTAACTGGAATATTGGTTTTGAGCGTTTTACAACGGTGAAACTTTGACCATATTAATAGCTTCAATATATTTTGGAAATTGTTCTCTTAATTGCTTAAGACTTATCGTATTTGTTTGATCTAGTGTACTCATACTTAAAGTTTATCTAAAGATTAACTTAATTTCAGTAGATTTAATGGCCGGGAAAAACTGTCGCTGTTTGAACATAAAAAATAGGGTGGAATTATTGTTCAAAGAACTCTAAACCCTTTGAAATTCAATGGATGGGTATGCGGTGCTAGAATATAGCTTTTAAAGACGTAGATATATACTTGTCAAATCCTCAGATGTTACTCTGTCATAACCTAATGATATCTTATATAATATGAACGTGTTTCTATATCATTCATCTCCAGTTAAAAACCTCAAAATCTTAAATACTAGTCCTACGCTAAGCAATAATGTTAACATTGGGAATTACTTATTTGCTACCGAAAATAAGTTGTTGGCTGTAATGTATCTTTTACCTCAGGGGTTTCCTATCATGATGGATGCCAAGAAAAATAATTCAACTGTTGTTATAGCTGGAAATACAGAAAAAGTTTTAAGCATTGATCGTGGCGGATCTGTGTATGTTCTAGATGATAAAAATTTTATCGAGACTCCCCAAAAAGGACTATCAGATTATGAAAGAGTATCCAAGGTATCAGTTAAACCCAGAAGAGAAATTAAAGTCAAAGATACTATAAATAGTCTTATAGCCGCCGGTGTATCAATATATTTTGTTGACGATAATGTCTTTAACAATCTAATTAGAAATCCCAAACAAAAAGAGTTAATTACGGAATTGAATAAATTCAATCATTAGCTATGACTTTGCTATTTTAATCAATCTGCTAGTGATTAAATTTGAAAATGGCAAATCTTAATATCTTCGAGCCGAGCACACTGGCCTAGAACACTTTGACAGGTTCTGGCCTCAAATGGCTGGGCTTATTGTTCGGAGTTAAACCTTTATTTATGATGTCTTCTGCTAGAATGAGGGTTATATAAACTGACAGGAGCTTCGCATGGCAACTGCAAAACAAATGCAAAAAATAATGAGCGAGTATGTCAAGAAGCACTTTGATGTTTTCTTTATTGAGATTGGTGCCTACGACGGCAAAACAAATGATCCACTTTTTGCGCTGGTTAAGAGCCATAAATGGCAGGGGGTACTTGTTGAGCCACAAGATAATCAGTTTGAGCGGCTTAAAGAAAATTATGGCGACTTTCAAGGTCTACATTTTGAAAAGCTTGCAATTGCGGAACACGACACTGTTAAGGTGTTTTATGGCGTGAGGTCAACAGACTATGACAGCAACACCCACGGACAATTAAATTCTTTCAATAAAGATGTTATTTTAAAGCATCGTCATTTAGTGAAGAACCTTGACGATAGAGTGTATGAAACTAAGGTTCGGTGTCTATCCTTCGGTTCTATCCTGAAAAAATATAATGTGACGAAATTGGATGTGCTGAGCATAGATACTGAAGGGTATGACTACAAGATCATTAGACAGATAGATTTCTCGAAAATAAAACCAGCCTTAATTCATTTTGAGCACAAACATTTGAGCTTAGCGGATCAAAAAAATTGCTTCTCGTATCTGGAAACAAATGGTTATGAGATTTTGAACGGCAGATTCAACAGCCTTGCATACATTAAATCTTAGTAAACAAAAAAGACTTCCTGAGAAGTCTTTCTAATATTCTAGTCTGTACGGAGAAGTTTTATACATTGAACTTGGGGAGGATGTAAATAAATAGATATCCTTAGAAAATTCTACCGTATAGTTTATTGCCAAGGTTCAGGATACTTTAATAAGCTATAGCCTAGATGCCATGTCTTAACAACGAAGTTAATTTGATTATTTGACTGCTTAGTTCTTTTAAAAACTTAATTATACTTTGTCCCTAAGCCTTTTATCTAGATCATGTATGGTTTCAGGTTTCAAATGGTAAACGTCATCAACGAGCGAAAGGTAATACTTTAAGGCTGTACTTGCTACATTCTTATCGGGATGCTTATATCCAATGATTTCTAGTGCGAACAAGAGATGTAAGGAGTAATGAGTGCTACAGAAATAATATTCATCTTCAAATTCCTTAATTGAAGGAAGATCAACTATTTTCATATATGAATGTGTGGGATCGGCATTATTTTGTGTAATCGAACGTATCCAACGGGATATTTTCTTTAGATTTGGAGAATAATGATTATCGGGTCCTCGTAAAGCGAGTAGAATAACACTTTGCTGCTTCCAGGACAGGTTACTCATCCAATCAAGTAATACTATTCCTTTTGCCATGAACTTATTATATATTAAATCTCCAATGCAACGTAATTAGCTGATTTTTAATTAATTTGTATTGACTAAGCATGCTGTGGCTGAGGTTGAGGGAATCGAATACACACTTTAACGATTCAAACGGGCTGCAACAGCAAAATGCATAAAATATCTATCCAAACTGTTTAATTCTTCTGGTTTAGGATTTTTTTCATATATGATTGTCAAAAACTGATCTTTAGATCTAAGTACTTCTTTTGATCGTGCTGATTTCTTCTTAATTAGTTCTTCTGTTGTAGCATCAAACAAATCTAATGCGCGAAAAACTGCGTTATCCATATTTTTTTTATTGTTTTGTTTTTTAGCACTAATTGCCCGGCCAACTTCGCTAGAAATATTTCCCATTTGATCAAAGATAGACATTTTTGACCATTTGGCTCTATCAACTTTATAATTAATCATTTCGTAACAATTCCATTGACTATATTTTTAATCTGGTTCTGTATTTCGAGATCTTCGACATTTCTAGATAAGTTTTGTTGTCTTGGTCGTATATTTATCATTGAATCGAATTCAATAAAATCATTGGTCCCGTATTTTGATGGGTGAAGGTTAATACCCCATAAACTATTTTGCAAGGAGCCATTCTCGAGTAAAAATTGTTCTTCATCGACATGCATTTCAGCATCGATAACCATTATTTTTTTATCAATATCAACAACTGCTTTAACTATGTTTCCGTACATATTTTCGGCTAGGCTCTGGAGTTCATTAACGGATATAGTTTCAACTTGCTTCATATCACTATTATATATCTAAATATGCCAAGTACCCAATCCAAGTATGACTTACTAGGTGGTACTTTTACAAATACTTCAAGGCGAAATATCAACTTTCACTTTTCGCCAACCACTCGGGTTATATTAAATAATTGACAAAGTATATAAATATGTCATGGCTGGGATGGAGGGATTCGAACCCCCGAATGCCAGGACCAAAACCTGGTGCCTTACCACTTGGCCACATCCCATTAACTAAGATAATATTTTACCTTAAAATATCTATAATCACAATTCAATAGAATGCTTTATAATATAGATTAATATTTATCAATAAAATGAGTCTTAATGAACCAAATTAATCTTGCAGATCATATAGTTGCTTTAAACATGAACGGTTTAGAGGGGCGTATGCTTAAATTAAAATCTAACAAAAATAAAGCCAATGATATTTTATTTGTCTATGGCCATCATTCAAATATTGAAAGATGGTCTGGATTAATTCAAGTATTATCTGATTACGGGAACGTCACAGTACCCGATTTGCCTGGTTTTGGTGGTATGGATAGTTTTTATAAGATTCATAAAAAACCAACAATTGATAATTATGCTGATTATCTAGCGACATTTATAAAGTTAAGATATAAATCAAAAAATATTACAATTGTTGGATTAAGTTTCGGTTTTATTTGTTTAACTAGAATGCTACAGCGTCATCCTGAGCTATCTAAACAAGTTACTTTGCTTATAAGTATAGTTGGCTTTACCCATAAAGATGATTTTACATTTTCTAAGTCACGATATAATTTTTATAAATATACTACTCTTCTCTTTGATGGATATCTGACTTCACTAATATTTAGATATTTCTTTTTAAATAGACTAGTTCTTAGTAATGTGTATTCAAAAACACATAACGCTAAACATAAATTCAAAAACATAAATTCAAAGGCTGATTATAAAAGATTAATTAATTTTGAAATTGAACTTTGGCATTGTAATGATGTCAGAACTTGGCTATATACCACTCGAGAATTCTTAAGATTAGATAATTGCAAAAAAAAGATAAATTTGCCAGTTTGGCATGTTTCGACAAAAAATGATAATTTTTTTAATAATAAAATTGTTGAACAACACATGAGAATTATTTTTAGTGATTTTATTAATTCTTTTTCCAATGCACCTAATCATGCTCCAAGTGTAATCTTAGATAAAAAATCTGCATCTAAAATGATCCCAGCTAAGTTAAAAAAAGAGCTAAATAGGATAAAATAGAAATATGAAAACTAAACTGAAAATTGCTTTAGTCTGCCCTTATGACATTTCGATTAATGGAGGTGTCCAATATGTCGTCAAAGAACTCTCGAATTTTCTGAGTAAAAAAGGACATTACGTAAAAATATTAACTCCAAAACCAGCCAATGATATAAGCGGAGTAAAGGAAGATAACATTATCTATATTGGCAATTCAATAGATTTTAGATCACCACTTCATACAACCGTTCAAGTTTCAGCCTCAACCAATAATGAAACGATTAGACAAATTTTAAAAAACGAAAAGTTCGATATTATAAATTTCCATGAACCTTGGGTCCCTTTTCTATCGAGACAAATATTACAAAAATCTACTTCGATCAATGTTGGAACTTTTCATGCAAAAATTCCTGATACTAAAATTATAAAAGGATTAATTAAGGGATTAAACCCCTATTTAAAATCTATAATTAAAAGTATTGATAGTTTTACGGCTTGTTCAAATACGGCCGCTGATTATGTTAATAATTTAACCGAAAAAGAAATTAGTATAATCCCAAACTTTATTGATCTTTCTAATTTTTCTAAAAAGAAAAGGCTATCACCAAGTAAAACAAAAAATATATTATATGTCGGACGACTTGAAAATAGAAAAGGTGTTAAATACCTAATTGATGCCTATTCCGTTCTTGAAAAGAAATATGATAACTTAAATTTAACAATCGCTGGTGATGGACCTAATAAAGAAGACTTAATTAAACAGGCTAAATTATTAGGTATTAGAAATATTACTTTTCCTGGTAGGATTGATGACAAGCAAAAATTTAAACTTTTAAGTGAAGCAGATTTATTTTGTTCTCCTGCAATTTACGGCGAAAGTTTCGGTATAGTTCTGCTTGAGGCTATGGCTGCTAGAACAGTTATAGTATGTGGTAATAACCCAGGTTATAGTGAACTCATGAAGGATATTGGAGCAATTTCAGTTGTTGATGTTAAAAATATTACTGAATTTAGTGATCGTCTAGAATTATTAATATTTAATAATTCAATCAGAAACACAATACTAAATTGGTCTAATAATTATGTTGAGGAATTTGAGCGATCTAAAATATTATCTAAATATGAAAATCATTTTTTGAAATTGGTAGACAAATAGAAATGAAAATTGGATTGGTATTTGACGATTCTCTTGATCGTTTAGACGGCGTCCAACAATACATAGTAACGTTAGGGAATTATTTTAAAACCCAAGGCCATCGAGTATATTTTTTAACAGGACAAACAAATAACCATGATGATAAAAACGTTTATTCCCTGTCTAAGAATATAAACATAAAATTTAACAAAAATACTCTAAGCACGCCTTTATTTTCTAAAAAATACCGAGAAATTAAGACTATATTAGATGATCTAAATTTAGACATAATTCACGTACAGTTACCCTATAGTCCAATTATGTCGGGCAAAGTTATTAGATATGCACTTAGAAACAACATTCCAGTTGTTGGTACTTTCCAAATAATGCCCTACACTCGTCTGCAAGCACTTGGTACTGCATTATTAGGGACAATATCTGCTAGACAACTTAGAAGATTTAAATTCTTTTATTCACTCTCAAAACCTGCTCAAACATTCTCAAAAAAATACTATAAAATATCATCGAGTGTACTTGGTGTTCCGATTGATTTATCTAAATATGATCAAAATTTCGGTCGGGTTATCGAGAATAAAATTCTATATCTAGGTAGATTGGTTAAAAGAAAAGCTCCAATTAATTTACTAAAAGCTCTTCTTTATTTAAAAAACAATAATCAACTGCCTGAAGGATTAGTTGTTAATATGGCTGGATCGGGTTATCAAAAAACAGAATTAGAAGACTTTGTTTATAAAAATAATCTTGCTAGTATTGTTAATTTTCTGGGCTATATTTCTGAAGAAGATAAGGTTAATTTACTTAGAACATCTTCGTTATCAGTATTTACATCAGTTGCGGGTGAGAGTTTTGGTGTCGTATTAATCGAAGCACTAGCTTCAAACTCTACTATTGTATTAGCTGCTAATAATCCTGGTTATGAGTCTGTTATGCATGACTTACCGGAACAACTCTACGAAGCGAATGATTATATTGAACTAGCAAAAAAAATACTTTTATTTTTAAATAATCAAAAGACTAGAAAAGAAACTGTTTATAAAGGTTATTTAGTCGCAAAATCTTTTGATATTAATCTTATCGGCCGAAGAATTTTATCAGATTACTCTAAAGTATTGTCAAAAAGAACAAATAGTTAGATAATTAAACCAATGAAACTTTTTGAAAAACAAGAAGATAAAATTTCTTTATCTGTCAGTGTACAAACTTATATCGAAATTGCCCTATTGACATTATTAACCCTATTGTTAGTTAACATTTTCCACAAAGTATCGCATGCTATATTTTTAATATTTTCTGCTTTTTTTCTAGCTCTTTCTTTAAATGCTCCAGTCCATTGGATTTCTAGTCGTATTCCTGGAAAAAGGAAAGGTAGTAGGGCTATCGCCACAACGATATCTTATTTGATAGTTATTATATTTATTGGTAGTTTCATATCCTACATCTCACCACCCTTAATTAAACAAACTCAAAACTTAATTTCCTCAGCACCTAGTTTTATTAATGATATTCATAATAGTAAAAGTCCAGTTGGCTCTATTATTAGAAAGTATCATTTAGAAAAACAAATTAGTCAGTTCTCGACACAGCTTGAAAACCGTTTACAAAACTCAACCGGTACTGCTTTTTCGACCATCACATCCGTTTCTAATAGCCTATTCTCATTAGTGACTGTACTTGTTCTTACCTTTATGATGTTAGTTGAAAGTCCGAAATGGTTAAGATTCTTGGAAAGATTTATTCCAACCAAAAATAAATCGAAAATAAATGAACTCAGTTTGCAGATGTATCAAGTCATTAAAGGTTTTGTTAACGGACAGGTAATACTCGCATTAATTGCCGCTATTTTGATACTGCCTGCTCTTTTAATTCTTCACATTGGATACCCTGCTGCCCTATTCTTTGTTATATTTATTTGTGGTTTAATTCCGATGGTAGGTCACACGATTGGTGCAGTTATAGTTACTTCAGTTGCCCTCTTTCATTCTCTTACGGCCGGAATAATCATCTTTATTTATTACATAATTTATCAGCAAATCGAGAACTATCTTATCCAGCCTAAACTACAGTCTAATACAACTAATTTAACTCCGCTGATGGTTCTAGTGGCACTTGTTGTTGGAGTTAGTTTTGATGGTCTACTTGGCGGTATTGTTGCTATACCAATTGCTGGTTGTTTGAAAATTTTAGTGATAGACTTTTTAAGAAACCGTAAATTATTATAAATAATACCAATAAGTTTTATTATTAAGTGAGTCAATTAAGGCTATATTATTATCTAGTAGTTCTTGCCTAATTTTATCTGATTCTTCCCACTGCCTATTTAATTTATAACCTTCGCGCTTATTAATCAAATCTTTAAAGTTGTTATTTATATCTTTAATACTGGCCAGAGATAAACCTAGTAGGTTGTCTATAAAACTTAAATAATTAACTAAACTAACTTTAGAAGTTTCATTAATATTATTGTAGATATCATCAAAAGATTGATCAAGTATACTTAAAACTAATGGTGTATTTAGATCATTATTTAGGGCTTCTAATATTTTAGCTTTGTAATCTTCAAAATCAAGTATAGCTTCATTATCTACCTGCCAAATTAAGGCAGCAATTTTTCGCCATGAAGTTAAACGATTTTGAGCTGCCAAAAGATTTTCTTTCTTGAACTTAGATTGAGTCCTGTAATGTGATTCCAGAACATGTAGTCTAAATGATTCTAATTTATATTTTTCATTTTCAAGTTCATCTAAAGTAATACCATTACCAAGTGATTTTGAAATCTTTTCATTATTAATAGTGACATGGTTTGAGTGAAACCAATAATTTGCTGGGATTTTTCCAGTGATTGACATACTTTGGGCTATCTCATTTGTATGATGTACTGGTATGTGATCAATTCCTCCGGTATGGATATCGAAGTTATCGCCTAGATATTTCATACTCATCGCAGAACATTCTATATGCCAGCCTGGAAACCCAATTCCCCAGGGGCTATCCCACTCCATGTCTCGTTTAATACCTTTTGGCGAAAATTTCCATAGGGCAAAATCCGATATATTCTTTTTTTGAGCATTATAAATAACTCTCTTGCCTGACTGCATTTCATCTACGTCTAACTGGGCAAAATCAGCGTAGGATTTAAATTTTGAACTATCGAAATAAATGCCATCGTCAATTTGGTAGGTGAAGCCTTTATTTTCTAATTTTTTAATTAAATTTATCTGTTCATTAATATGATCAGTTGCTTTTGGTAAATAACTTGGCATTTGGATATTTAACTTTTTTAGCCCATTTAGAAAGTCTTCAGTATAAAACTCAGCAATCTGCCAAGCAGTTTTTTTCTGCAATGTCGCTGATTTAATTAACTTATCTTCACCTTCGTCTCCATCGCTCACTAAATGACCGACATCAGTAATATTTAAGACCCAGGTTACATCACTGTAATTGTATTTTAAGAGTCTAATTAATAGATCATCTCTGATATAGGTGTACCAGTGGCCAATGTGAGACTTTTCATAAACCGTTGGGCCACAAGAGTATATTTTAATATTAGTGGCGTCGTTTGGTTTAATTTCTTGAATCTCTCGAGTTAGGGTATTATATAGTTTCATTATCTATATTATCTAATAACTCAGTCGTTTTTAAAACTAAATCTGTTATAAAGTCATCAAAGTTAGTTGGAATGGTATTAAAACCACTGGCATTCTTATGGCCACCACCGTCAAATTTGTTAGCTAAAAGTGCTGCGATAGGACTATTGTTGTTTGATCTAATCGAACCAGTTATATGACCATCTGAATATGATTTGATAATGAGACTAACTCGCATATTACTTATCTGAAGTATTTCTGAGTGCATTAAAGGAACTTGATTATATAATTGGCTATAATTATTAATATCGTCTTGGTTTAGTATTAGCAGCCCGATAGTGTCTTTGTTTATAAGTAAAGTTCGAGTTATAAGTTCTGCCTTATATTTAAATATTACTACTGGCATTGAACCATGCTCTTTTCTCCGTTGTTCGACTGAGAACCGATCAACGCCAGATTCAATGATATCTGCAACTATTCTATAGACTTCAGGTGTTGTTAACTGATTAGATAAACCTTGAGTATCTCCTAAGATAGAGATTAGTACTGATTCAAGGAATAATTCATTCGTTTGCCAGCCAATTTCCTTAACAAGTTCATAAATTACCTGTCCAGTTGATGATTTTTCGCCAAGAACTATTGAAAGTTCTGCAAAATCAATATTGTTATTAACTATAGTATGATGATCAATTACGATTGATGGCTTAAGCTTAATTTTGGGTAAAAAGTTAAGATCACTGATTTTTTTAAGCAAAGTAGTAGTTGAGACATCGACAAATATCGTTAAATCAAAATCAATTATAAAATCTGAACTAACTCTATCCCAGCCACTAACATATTTTAGATAGCTCGGCATATTAACAGCACAATATAAATGAGTCTCAATATTTAATATAGTTAACAATTGTTCTAGGGCAATTGAGCTGGCTAAACTATCAGCGTCAGGGTTTTCGGCTTGAACGATTAGAACTTTCTTAGAACTACTAATTAAGTCTTTGAATTTAGCTACATTATCCTTGTTCATATTTTAGAATTCTTGTCTATTTTCTAGAGCTCGGCTGAGTGTAACTTGATCGGCATATTCTATATCAAGTCCAATCGGCAAACCTCTGGCTAATTTAGTAATCATAATTTTATCTGAAAATTCTTGGACTTGGCGTTGGATATAAAGTGAGGTCGTCTCTCCTTCAACACTGGTATTAGTTGCTAGGATGATTTCTTCAACATTATCTTTTTTAATACGGTCAATCAATTCTTTAATTCTTAGGTTTTCTGGATGAATGTCATCTAGTGGCGATACCAACCCGCCTAGTACATGATAAGTACCGTGATATTTATTAGTTTTCTCGATAGCTATAATATCGAAAGGTTCAGCCACTACAACGATTACTTTCTTATTTCTTGCTGGGTCAGAATATAGCGAAGAAACTTCATCTTCTATCGAAATGATAGCAAATGTAACTGGACAAAATTTTAAATTAGACTTAATTGAAGCCAAAGATTTAGATAATCTATCAACAGTATAATCAGATTGTTTTAAAAGATAGTAGGCGTATCTTTCGGCTGTTTTTTGGCCAACTCCAGGTAATAAAGAAAATGCTTCAATTAGTTCCTGTAAAGGTTTTGGCAATAAGTTCATCTTTTATTTAATTAAAAGCCAAGAGAACTCAATGCTCCCATCATTGGTTGCATTTCACTAGCTGCCAGTTTTTGGCTTTCCGATACAGCTTCTCTGATTGCGTCTTCTAACCAAATTTCTAAATCATCTAATTCATTTAGATTAATTAAATCTTTATCCAATTTGATTTTCTTAATTTTCTGTTCACCGTTGATCTCAACTTTGACTGCACCATTACCTTTTTCGATTGTAATAATTTTTTTAGCTAATTCTTTTTGAATTTTTCGAGCTTTTAATATCATTTTAGTTTGGTCAAATTTATTCATATATACTCCTTATACTTACGACTAATTTTATCAGTTTTTAGACTTTAAATCAAAAAGCGCAATCGTGTTATTATTATATTTCCAAACTATAAAATAACTTCGATAATTATAATATACTGCTACTAATACTAGAATTGTAATTAGAACATATCCGACAGACCTAGCAACTTTATTTAGAGGAAAGTTCTTGAACCAAATAACTAATAGATTGGCCAGACCTGTTATTGATATAAAAAATACTAAAGAAATGAGAAGAAAGATGAAGTTATTATTAAAAATATCTAAAACATAGGAAACTAATAGACTTGAAAGTAAAAGTTTTGATCTAGACGCGGTTAGATTTCTAAAGTAATAAATAAGTCCGAAAATAAAAATTATAAGCATAAATCCATTAAATAATGGTGTCCCAGGTAACCAAATATTTTGATTATTGATACCACTGAAAAATAATTCTTTTATTGGTAATAAGATATCTGATAAATGCATAAAATTCCGCCAAGAAAATATATCTATATCTATAAAGGATTGATATGAGCTATGATTATTTAAATAGCTATAGACAACCAATGGAAACCAATAAAATCCAGTTAGAATAGTTAAAACAATTTTCTTGAAATTAATCTTATTTTTAACTAATGTTAGCAAGTTCTTTTTTGAAAAGTAAATAAATAATATTACAAAAAAAATGCCGCCTGGGATTAGTATAACCATACTAAGAAGCGCCAGCGAAACATACAGTCTAGTATTGCTAATTGAGGTTGCCGTTAATATCTTAACAAGTAAAATTATCGGTATAATTAATAAAAAGTTTATTAAGTTTAACTCTATTCTACCCAGATGAAGCATGAAAGCTGAAGAAATAATTAAAAGTGTGCCAACAAATGCTATATAGTTACCATGCCAATTTCTAAGAATTCGATAAGTTATTACGACTATAGCTAGAGCGACTAATAAAGAAGGAATTCTTAGTAAAAATAAATTTGGGTTATGTTTTACAGATATAATAGCGTAGCCAATTAAATTGTAAAAAAGGAAGTAAGAGTTTTTAAATATTATTGATACATTGTGATAATTGTGGCTGATATCATTTTGGTTAAATAATCTATTTTTACTTGGAAAACTTATAATTTGATAAAGATAACTAACCAAAAATATAATAATTAAAAAACTTAGACTTAAATATTTTTTTAGATTCTTTAGGTTTTTAGTTTTCATTCACCGGTAGGGTTATAATGCTTTTTATCAACTGAACGGAATCTCTGTTTATCATTATCGAAATATAATTCAACTTGTCCAGTTGGACCATTTCTGTGCTTTTTAATATAAATATCTGTAATCTTCTTACGATCTGTATCGGGTTTATAAAATTCTTCTCGATAGATAAACATAACTACATCGGCATCTTGCTCAATTGAACCTGATTCTCTAAGGTCAGACAATTGTGGAATTTGTGGTGATCGATTTTCTACTGAACGACTAAGCTGCGAAAGGGCTAAGATAGGAACGTTTAATTCCCTAGCTATTATTTTGAGCCCTCTTGAGATTTCACTAATTTCTTGGACTCTATTACCATCATTACCCGAGCGACTACTACCACTCATTAGTTGTAGATAATCGACAATAATAAGACCAATATCCCGTTTATGAGCTTCCCTTCTGGATTTAGTCCTAAGATCACTAACTGTGATTCCTGGAGAATCATCAATATATATTTGAGCTTCAGATAGCGTACCAAGAGCGTTAGCTATTTTTTCGAAATCAGTATCATTTAGATTTCCAGTTCGAAGTGCAAAGGCGTCTACGCCGGACTCCATTGATAGTAATCTATCAACTAGCTGTTCTTTCGACATCTCTAAACTAAAAATCAAAACTGGCATTTTAGATGTAGTAGCGATTTTATGAGCGAAATTAAGTGCTAAGGCTGTTTTACCCATTGAAGGTCTGGCTGCGAGAACTATTAAATCGGATTTTTGAAATCCAGCAAGTTTGTTGTCTAAATCAATAAAGCCAGTTGGGATACCTCTGATCTTCTTTTTATCCTTATGTAGTTCATCGAGTCGATCAAAACTCTCGGCTAAGATTGATTCAAGAGAAACAATATTTTGCTTAAGTTGATTTTGACTAACGTTAAATATCTTTGTTTCAGATTCTTCAATTAATTGATTTAATGGTTTTGATTCATCTTTAACAAGCTCATTTATTTCTGCTGAAGCCATTATTAATCGCCTTCTAAATGACTTTTGGGCGACAATATTTGCGTATTCTTCGGCATGTGTTGCAGTAGGAACTGAATTAGTTATTTCAGTCAAATATGATGGTCCACCAACTAAGTCTAGTTCCTTACTGCTTTTGAGCTGATTAGAGACAGTCAATATATCAATTGCTTGATGATTATCATATAAACCTGACATGGCCTTGTAGATGGCTCTATTTCGGGAATCAAAGAAATCATTTTCACTAATTTTATCAGCCACTTTTACTATGGCATCAGGGTCAATTAATATAGCACCGAGTAGACTTACTTCTGCTTCTAGATTATTTGGTTGTTTACTGTCTGCCATATTTTATCCTAAATTAAGTGATTCATCGTTTATTAATTCAGCCTCACCAAAGATTTCTTTTATATTATCTGAGGCTTCAATTATATCATTTTTTGGAGCACTTTTTTTAGGCAATTCCAGGTCTTTATTGTATATTGCCGTAATTGAAATATCTTGTCGATCGATTTCTATTAAAATTTGCCTGATTATGTCGTGATTTTTGGCGTTATTAAACTGATCAGCGTAAAACTTTTTGTTAAAAGTAACTTCAATGGAGTTTTTATCGAAAACAGTCTGTGACATCATCAGAGTACTATATAGAGTGCTATGAGATTTCTTTAAGTAGTTTATAACTTGATTCCAGGCATCTTCAAGATTTGTTGGTGGTGATTTTTTCTCAAGTTTTTTGATATTTTCTTTTCCCTTATAAGTAACTATTTCTTTCTCGGGACTTTTTTGTATCTTTACTTCTTTAACTTCTTCAGTCTTTTTAGGTGTTAGGATGACGCTAGCCTTACTTACGATTTGATCAGCCAGAATTACTCTAATTTGATCATTAATATTGGAAGAATTACCAGGTATATTTAAAAGCTCTTTTAATAACTCAATTATTTTTCTCTGGTCAACGATTTTTGGATCGTCAGAGATTAATTTTTGTTTTAATTTAATAATAATACTTTTTGCTAAGGTCTTAGCATCTGTGCCTTGTTGATAAAGTTCATCGAGAGTAATAAACAGTTGATTTACAGACAAGTTATTATCTATTAGCCCATCTATAATAAAATTAATTTTACTATCTGGAGGTAAACCGATTAAATTAGCCACGTCATCTGCTTTAATTTTGGTTGAACTTGAGGCTAGCTGATCTAGCATATTAATGCTATCTCGAAGACTACCTTCTGAATTTTCGGCAATTATATTAAGAGCATCTGGCTCAATATCTATTTTTTCTTTCTGGCAAATATAAGAAAGTCTTTTGATGATTGTTTCAATTGGGATCTGTTTAAAAGTAAATTTCTGCGTACGGCTAATAATAGTGGCAGGGACTTTATTCACATCTGTTGTTGCTAGGATAAATATAATATGTTTTGGTGGTTCTTCTAAGATTTTAAGTAATGCATTAAAAGCAAAGTTCGTAAGCATGTGGACTTCATCGATAATATAAACCTTAAACTCTGAACTTGTCGGCGCTATACTTGTTTTTTCTCTTAGATCTCTAATTTCTTCAATGCCACGATTGCTTGCGCCATCAATCTCGATAATATCTATATGATTGTCTTCATTAACGTAGCTAAGTTTATTAATATTATGGGCGATAATTCGGGCAACAGAAGTTTTTCCGACACCTCTTGGTCCGGTAAATAAATAAGCATGACTAATCTTATTTTCTTTTATGGCATTAAGTAACGTGCTAACAATCGGCTCTTGACCAACAATATCTGATAAATCATTAGAACGGTACTTACGATATAAAGCTTGCCTCATGTATATACTATTTTAGTATAGTTTCATCTAATAAACTATACTTTAAAGTTCAAACTTTATTAAAGTGCTGCTTCGAGTGCAGCCCACTCAACATTTGCGTCGTCTTCTGGTACGTTAATACTGACTTGATCGCCTGGTTTTGCTTTGAAGTAAGTTACTGAAGCTAGTAAAACTCTCAATCTTTTATCGTTAACTTCAACAAAATAATGACCATTTTCTAATTTAAGAGTTCCAACGACTTGTTTGCGAGCTATTGGACCAATTTGTTTATACATAAATGCGCCATCTTCAGCAATAGTCAGTTTTAAAATATCGCCTTGAACTAGTTTAGACTTAGAAGCATAATTTGCTGGAACAGGATAAGTTTTATTATCTGAACCAACCATATTTTGACCATCAAAAACACCTTCAATAATCTTACCACCAACAGTATCTTCAGAAGTTGGTTGTTTTGATTCATCAACATCATGACCAATAATAGAATATATTAATTCATGAGCCGCAGCTAAGTTAGTTTCAGCTTCAGATATAAGATTTAAAATCCGTTTTATTTGTTTGTCTGGAATATCGGGCATGTTGTGTTTCCGGTTTGTTTTATTGGTTAACTCCTTACTATAAAGTAAATTAACACAGATACAGATTTAAGTCAAAAATATGACTTAAATCTGTGGATAAAACTGTTATTTTATTAAACTAGTTCTACTGTTGCGCCAGCTTCTTCTAAGACTTTTTTCGCATTGTCAGCATCGTCTTTTTTAGCTTTTTCAAGTATGACTTTTGGTGCGCCATCAACTAATGCCTTAGCTTCACCTAAACCTAAACCTGTTAATTCTTTTACAGCTTTAATAACAGCAACTTTTTGGCTACCGCTATCTTTTAACATTACGTCAAATTCGCTTTTTGCAGATTCTGCAGGTGCATCACCATCAGCAGATGGTGCAGCAGCCATAGCTACAGCAGCAGGTGCAGCTGATACATTCCAATACTCTTCTAGAAAATGTACAAACTTACTGATCTCTAGTGCAGACATTTTGTCTAATTCTTTAACAATTGATTCGAACTCTTTAGGTACTACTACTTTATTTTCTTCTGTTGACATAATAAATCTCCTTGATTAATTAGTTAATACTATTTGAACGTGCTTGTAATACATTAAGTAAACCAGTTAAATTACCTTGAAGTACTCTAGTAAAGCCACTTAGTGGCGCTGCTAGTGTTCCAACTAACATTGATTTTAATTGAATCATACTTGGTAGCTTAGATAATTCTATAACTGATTCTTTATTAATAAAACTACCATCAGCTAAAAATGCACCAGCGAAGTTAATTGATGAAATACTTTTGCTCATATTTGCCAAAAATTGTGTTGGTGCTAATTCATCATCAGGGTTAAAAGCGTAAATTATCATATCTTTTAACATTGAAGTATCAGTTTTCTTGAATTGTTCAATATTAGAAATTGCTTGGATAATTAAACGGTTTTTAAAAACCTTAATGTATGTATTGTTTTCTTTAGCCTTCAACCTAAGTTGATGTAGCTCTTTAACGCTTGTACCTTTATAGTTTACAAGAACTATAATTTTGGAACTGCTAAATAAATCAGTTGCCTGACTTATTAATTGATTTTTTTGTAATTTAGATAATGCCATCTAAAAATATTCCTTTAATTTTAATTTAAACAGAATCGACCAGTTCCGTTAGAGTTGCAATCGTTTAACTAAATTAGTTAATAAGAATGAGCTTAGGTGACAAATTAAGTTGATATTTCAACGGTCACTGTCATTAGCAACTTAATTAACATTTTACCGTTTTATTATTTAAATGTCAATCTGTTAATATATTTATGATTTAAGAACGTTAGGATGAATTAACTTAATTTGACTGGTCATCTCTGACAAACATTTAATTAATTCCTCATCAATTATATCTAGTTGGTTTATTCTTTTAATGTCGGATAAGCTTATTTTTATTCTTGTTCTACTTATATGTCCATATAATATTGAATAATTCGATACTTCTTCAGTAGTATTTTTTATAAGTAAACTATTTAGTTTTAAGCTATCAGAGTAATTTTGTTCAAATAGATCAATATGTTTTTCGTTTTTTAAAATTGAAGGATAGGAAAACCCAAATCTTAATGACTTTGGTTGAGAAATAAATTCAATCTTAGGGCATAAACTAATTAATTGATTTAATGATTGGTTACTTAGTAATACTTCAAACTCATATAAAAAGTTTTCGATTGATTCCTGGATATAAACATCATTACTTATATAATTATCTAGTAGTTTAATGTTTTGATCATAATCGTACTTACTAAAAATTGTTTTAATGAGCTTACTGCTAAGATTTGTATATTTGTAGGCTAAGTTTTCGATTGCATTGAATTCATTTTTTGGCCAAGAATTAATCAAAATGACATTTTTGTTATCAAAGCTATCATATTTGTTCCCGAGTAGATTATTGGTTAGCAATGTTATATTTTTTTGTGACAATTGGACTTTTTGATGTATCTCCTTCAAATTTGTTTTTGCAGAACCGAAGTAATATGCCAGATCTTCAATAATCGTTTTTGCTTCTAATGTATTTTCGCTAGATAAAAATTCAATTAATCGTTTTATCTTACCTTGGTTAATTAGTAGATGAATTTTGGTGCTACTAGCGAGAGGTAAGATTTTTGTTAGACTGTTTGTAATCAATTCATTATCAGTGTTCTTTTGTTGGCCCAGCATTTTTGTCAGTGAAACAAATCTTTCAAAAATAACATCCATCGTTTTAATATATTCCATTTTTATTTTGCCATTTAATTCAGTTGGGATATATAGATCAGATAATGGATTAACTTTATGGGCATTAATCCCAATAATATTTTGATTATTTATCAGATTATCAGCCAATAAATTCGAAATTTTATTTATTTCTATTAAATGACTAAACTGATGGGTATTATTGGTCTTTATGCTTTGGCTAGTATTTAGACTTAGTGAACCTAAATTATAAATATTAATAGACTTAATTTTTTTATATTCCATTTTTATTTTTATATTTAAGGATTTAGACAGAGTTGGTTTATTAGAATTATTGATTAATCGAACGATTTTTTGAAGATCTTTATCTAAGTCTCCTGACATTCTTATAACGTTTACTTTGTAGTCACTAATTTCTTTAGCGATAAATAGCCTCATGTTTTTAATATAATTTTTATTTGATATTTTTTTAGCTAAATATTCATCATCGAAATCAAGAAATATAAATGTATCAATCTTGTTATAATTTTCGTTATTTATAATTAAATCGATGTATTTATCATAGTCATCGCTGACATAATATTTACCATAAATTTGGCTAAGTAAATTTACATAATTATTTTCAACAATAGAGGTAATGTTCTTATTTAAATTTCTTTCTATTTCAAGAAGTGCTTGATTTTGAACAGATAAATATAGATATAAATTAGTCAGGAAATTAATTGGCTTATTAGATTCAGCTTCAATTTTATTAAGCGCAGATATAATTGGATCATTATATTGATGTAATGACTCAAGGTGATTTGTTAGTTTTTTCTTAGAAGCAAAATAGTCGATTAACTTATTGATATATAAAGTCTTGTCGACATTTGGCCAAGATTCTATAACTATATACTTACCTAGTTTATTCATATTTAAATTTTTAATATAACTCCAAATAAAAAATCATGTATAAACCCTTTAAAAATCAGTTTATTATATATTGATTATCAAATGCAAATTAAAAAATATAAATGATTTTAAATCAAAATTCTTATGTTAAAATTAATATATATAATTAGTTTGAAATAATCTATACTTAAAGATAAATACTATTATGCTTAAAAATAAAACAAAGGCATTTATTGTCTCAGCTCTGGTTGGTATGCAAGGTGTATTACTTTTAATATTATCAATTGATCGAGATTTCTCATATAAAAGATTTTTCGTTCAAACACATCTTCTTGTTAACTTCTTAGTATTGTTTGGTATTAGCTTGATATTCCTCGGTTTTCAACTTGTAAGATCGAAAAAAAACGCCTGGGTTATTGCACTCACAACTTATTTAGTGCTATCTGTTTTATTCATTCTAAATTACTTTATTGGTAAAAGTATGGCATTAAATAGAGAGTTTTTTTATAAGACTCTTAATCTTTTGTTCTTACTGACTATTATATTCTTACTTTTAAAATGGCGTAAAATTTATAAAGTCAAAAGCGATCTAAATAGTTTAAGGTCGGGTTTATTCATATTCGCTATTTCGCTACTAGTTATTCTGATATATGGCACATCCGGCTTTATGTTGATGGATAAAACTGATTTTCATCAAGAGTTATCATTAACTTCATCTATTCATTACACAGTTGATCAATTCAACCTTACAACCTCACCTCTTAAGCCATATACTAGGCGAGCTCACTTATTTATTGATTCACTATCAACTATCAGTTTTTTTGCTCTCGTTTATGGAATATTAGCATTATTCCAACCGATTAGATTTAAATTTGAAGATCAATCATCGCATCGCAAATTAATTGAATCATTACTAATGAAACATTCATCTGAAAGTGAGGATTTCTTTAAACTATGGCCGCAAGATAAGAAATATTATTTTAATAATGACTACAGTGCCGCTTTGGCATATAAGGTTTCTAACGGCGTCGCTCTTTGTCTCGGTGATCCAATTGGCGACAAGTCTAAATATAATAAACTTTTAAAACAATTTATTGATGATTGTTATATTAATAATTGGCATGTAGCATTTGTTCATATCACTGATAATAATTTAAAGTTATATGAGAAATTAGGCTTTAATCTTCAACTTATTGGCCAAGAAGCAGTAGTTGATTTAAATCATTTCAAAGAACAAACTTCAACTAATAAATACTTCAGAAATATTAAAAACAAATTTAATAATCAGAAATTTACAACTGAGATGCTAATGCCGCCTCATGATAATTTTATCTTCGATAGATTAAAAGAGATCTCAGATGAATGGCTCTCAATACCAGGTCGCAGTGAAAGGGGTTTTGCGATGGGTTATTTTACTAAAGAATACATGGATCAGTGTGGTATTTTTATTGCCCGGGACCCCGCCGGATCAATCCAGGCTTTTATTAATCTTATCCCAGCTGACTTTAATAATAATGAAGCTACTTATGATTTACTTAGACATACCAACAAAAAAATTAGTAATATTAATGATTACTTATTAATTAATTTTATAGATTATTTAATAGAAAATCATTATCAAGTCTTAAATCTAGGATTATCTCCACTGGTTGGTATAGATAAAGAAACAAATGATTCTGATTCCAGGCTCATAAATAATCTCTTAAAACTAGTTTATGCTAATGGCAATCGGTTCTATTCTTTCCAGGGGTTATACCGTTTTAAGTCAAAATATGAGCCTAAATGGCAAAACCGCTACATAGCCTATCAAGGCAACAGTATTAGAGGATTTGCCAAAGCTATGAACGGTCTTGTAAGGGCAATGAAAATTAAGATCTAGAATAGATCTGAAATATCTAATTTAATTGATGGACCCATAGTAGTCGTTAGATAAGCAGTTTTGATTAAGCCAACTTTTACTGATTGAGGTTTGTTAGACTTTAAGCTAGTCAAAAAAGTATTGGCGTTAGCTAGTAAATCAGAGACAGAAAAACTAACTTTACCGATTGAAAGATGAATAATACCGTATGAGTCAACTCGATATTCGATTTTACCGTTTTTAGCTTCATTGATAGCTATATTTATATCATTAGTGACAGTACCGCTCTTTGGGTTAGGCATTAATCCTCTTGGGCCAAGAATACGCGCATATTTACTCAGTTTAGGCATTAAAGCTGGAGTCGTGATAAGAATATCAAAATCAATAATGTTTTTATCTAATGCAGAGAAAATATCTTCAGCAATATAAATATCAGCACCAGATTCTTTAGCTAATTTAGAATCATCAGTTAATGCAGCTATCTTAACAGTTTTACCTGTACCAAAAGGTAGTACAATCGTGTCTCTTACGTTTTGATCAGATTGTTTTGGATCAACATTAAGTCGAACATGGACTTCAACACTGCTATCAAATTTAGTAGTTGATGTTTTCTTAATTAAGTCCATTGCAGCATCAAGCTTGTATTCGAGACTTTTATCAATTAGCTTAGCAACATTTTTAAAGTTCTTACCTTTTCGTTCTAATGAAGTTCGAGTTTTATTCTTTATAACCTTAATTGGTTGATTGTCTTGCTCAGTTTTTGCTTCTTTTCGTTCTTGCTTAGCAATGACAGCTTCTTTTTCTTTTAGAGATTTAGAACTTCTTTTGCCCGCTTTAGCAGCAACTTTTTTAGCAGTTTTTTCTGGGGCTACTGTATCAGCAACTTCTTCAACTAAAGTTTCTTTTACTTCAACTTCTTTTTCTGATTTCTTTACCATTTGATACTCCTTCGTGGTATTAACGATCAGTTATATGATCTCCCACAATTAAATTTATTCTATTACTACACCCATCGATCGAGCTGTACCGGCAACCATTTTTTTAACAGCTTCAATGTCGCTAGTGTTCATGTCTTTAGCTTTAGTTTCAGCGATTTCATTTAAATCGGCTTGAGATAACTTCTTTGTTATCTTCTCACTATTAGGTTTTCCGGATCCTTTTTGAATATTTAGTTTTGCTCTAATTAAATCATCAGTTGGTGTAGATACTACTCTAAACGACATTGTTTTATCTTCATAGATTGCAATGTGAACAGTCAAATCTTTACCCTGATATTCTTTTGTTTGTTCATTAAATGGATTAATAAAATCCATCATATTAACACCATACTGACCGAGAGTACTTCCGACTGGAGGTGCTGCACTAGCTTGGCCACCTTTAATTTTCATTTTCAAATTTGCTTTAATTACTTTTTCTGCCATATATTTCCTTATAAGTTTAATTATACTTTTTTAACCTGTAAACTATCAAGTTCAACTGGAGTTTCTCGACCAAACATGTTGACGAGTACTTTAAGCTTACCTTTTTGCTGATCAATTTCACTAATACTACCATCAAAACTTTTAAATGGTCCATCAATAATATTAACTACATCACCAACTTTAAAGTCAATTTTATGCTTAGGTTGTTCCAGACCCATACGCTTCTTAATTTTATCAATTTCAGCCATTTCTACAGGCGTAGGATCACTTCCACTACCAACAAAACCAGTTACACCAGGTGTGTTTCTAATTGTGTACCATGCGTCTTCTGATAACTTCATAAAAACTAAGACATAACCCTGGAAAATCTTTTTTTCTGCGATTCGTCTTTTGCCGTTTTTAATTTCAATCATTTTTTCTTTTGGCACTAAAACATCAAAAATCTTATCACTCATGTCTAAAGATTCAATTCTTTGTCTGATACTTTCAGCAACTTTTTCCTCATAACCTGAGTAAGTATGAATGGCGTACCATCTTTTTGATGAATCATCGTACCGTTTATTTGATGTCTGCATATTATTTTGCTCTTTCAATCAATTATTTTAATAATATTACTTTAAATATCTTGCCCAAACCAAAATCTGCTAATGCAATGGCTGCTCCAAAAAATACTGCAAAGATTATAACTGCTACGGTTAATTGTCGGCTCAATTTAAAATTAGGCCAATTAACCTGTTTTAACTCTTTCCAGCTATTTCTTAAATACGGGAAGAATATGATATATCCAATTATTTTAAAAGCTTTAATAAAAATATTATTACTTTTAGTCTTTTCAATTCTTTTACGAGTTGTTTCAGGTAATGCATCTACTTTAGTACGACTAGATGGATTATCTAAGCTCTCTTTTAAAGTATTAACTGAACTATTCTTTTTATTAAAAGCTTTAGGGCTCTTAACCATAATATCTCCCGAAAATAAAAAACCTACATTAAATTGTAGGTCTATATTTGTCAATACTAACAGTATAAAGTTTATTAGTCAAGAATTTTAGTTTGGATTGTCTGATCATATAAAAAGTAATACTATTATACTTAATTGATTATGCTTACTTCATATCTAATTATTTTTATTTCTCTGCTTAGTTTATATGAAATACTAATCTTATTATTTATCAATAAGAGACTAGCAATACTGAGCGAACTTGTTTTAGTACTTTATTTATCGATATTGATAGCTATTTACAGTAGTTCAATTCTATTTATAATTCTATTTATTTATTTAAACATCTACCGAATATTAAATATTCTCCGTGGATTTAAAAATAATGAATATAAAAAGTTGATTAGAACTTCAGTCATCAAATCTAGTTTGAGGCTTAATATCTTAATTTTACTTATTTCCTTTATTAGTTTTAATAACATTGGACAATCTTTCAGTATTAGATCAATATTTGAAGCTTTAATCTTTTTTAGTATCTTCGTAATTATCATCTTCAACCTAACTACTCCCAAGAATATAAAAAAATCTAAGCATATTCATAAACCAATTCATTATTTTGATCGCGATTTACCAACTGTGAGTGTTTTAATTCCAGCTCGAAATGAAACAGTTGATCTAGAGGAATGCTTAAGCAGTTTATTACTTTCCGACTACCCCAAACTGGAAATTATTGTCCTCGATGATTGTTCGGTCAGCAAACACACTTCGGAGATAATCAAGAATTATGCTCATGCTGGAGTCAGGTTTCTGGCTGGAAATGTTCCAAGTAATGACTGGTTGGCTAAAAATTATGCCTACCAACAGTTATTAGATCAATCAAATGGTGATTTAGTCTTATTTTGCGGTGTAGATGTTAGATTTTCTTCCCATACTATAAGAAGCTTGGTTGAGATATTTAAGACTGAGAACTATTCAATGTTAAGTGTAATACCAAAAAATAATTACACTAAAAATGTTAACTTCTCAACATTGTTATATCAACCACTTCGTTATGCCTTTGAACTAACAATACCGCGTTATTATCTAAGTCGACCGCCCATATTATCTACTTTGTGGCTAATTAAACATGAAACAATTGATAAACTTGGTGGTTTTAAAGCCGTCAAGAGAAAAGTAACACCAGAGAGTTTTTTCTCAAGGCAAATTCTCTTAAGCAAGAAAAAATATAAACTAATTAAGTCCGACCTTTCCATTAATCTACAAAGCTTTAAAACATCATCAGAGCAAAAAGAAACAGCAATAAGAACGTATTATCCTAAACTCCATCGACGTTTAGATTTAGTTAGCTTAATAACATTATTTGAATTTGTCGTATTTATAATGCCTAGCTTGATATTTATATATTCAATTTTAACTTCTAATTTAATGACTCTATATCTGTCATTTTTTGATATCTTACTACTAATTTTATATTATCATCAGTTAATTAGACTGACTTTCGACAAAACAATTATTAAATATAGGTTAATTGTTTTATTTGCCGTCTTGATCGATATTTATATCTATAACTCCTCTATGATTAAATATGAATTTGGTTCAGTCTACTGGAAAGAAAGAAATATCTGTATTCCAGTTTTATATAATCATTAGCTAGTTTGATTCTTCCAAGTCAGGTACAAATATTGAAAATGTTGAGCCATGATTTAATCGACTTTCCAGCGAAATTTTAGCACCGATTAGTTTAGCTAACTTAGCAGTAACATAAAGCCCTAAACCAGTTCCATTTGATTTTCTAGTTCTAAAGTCCTCAGATCGAAAAAACTTATTAAATACTTTTTCTTGGTCTGATTTAGATATGCCAATTCCTTGGTCTTTTATTGAAAAAGTAACACCTTTGTCAGATTTAATGCCGTTAATTTGGATTATGCCTGTATTAGAGTATTTAATAGCATTCGTCACAAAATTTTGCAGTATTTCCCTAACATATAGTTCGGTTGAATAAAGCTTTAAAGTTGGCGACGAGCTACTTATTTCGAGTCGAAGTGATTTGTTTCTTGCTTCTGATGAATAGTTATTTAAAATCTCATTTAGCAATAGATTTACATCTATTTCTTCCCTTTTAATTTCTAGGACACCTCTTTCGGCTCTAGATAATGTCGATAAATCATTAATTAAATCGGCTAGGTAAAGACTTTGCTTATGAGCTTGATCTAAAAAATCTAAAACTTTAACTTTATCATCAAACTTCTCGGTAAAAGCCATAGCGTTAGATATAGCTCCTTCAGTAATAGCAATCGGCGTTCTGAGTTCGTGAGAGACAACAGAAATGAATTCATCTCTTTCTTCCTCAAGTGATTTGTTTCTTGTTATGTCTCGAAGAATTATAATATAGCCATTCAAATTATTTTTACCGTAGGATGATCTAATTGGTGTAATCGATAAAGATAAATTAATCTTACTTTGGTCAATGTATTTTAGAAGATATTTTTCATAGGTCTTAGACAAATTAGATTTTTTTATTAAGTTTATTAGGTCCATTTCTTTATCATCTTTGTTGAAAATATGTAGGATTGAATCAATTGATTGGCCAATCTTAATATTGTTGACGTCTAATAGATTTAGGGTAGCGGCATTGAAAAGCTGAATCGAAAAAACTTCATCAGTTGCAATAACAGCATCTGACATACTGTTAATAATTATGTTTAGTCTTTGTTGGTCTAAATATTGGTTATCGTCTTGTTGCATCATTAATAATTCTATCTGAATTTTTAAAAATATTAAAGAACACTACCAAAAAGTGGTTGCTCGAGCTTAAGTTTATTTCTAATTAATTTATAGTTAGGGATTATTTGACCAACATGGTTCCAGAATAGTTTATTATGGCTCATTACTTTGGTATGAACGAGCTCATGGATTAAAACATACTCAATTAATTCATCCGATAGTTGCATTAAAAACATGTTTAGAGTTATGTTCCCTTTTGTATCACAGCTTCCCCAACGACCTTTTAAAGTTCTAATATTAATTTGTTGAAACTCAAAATTATATCGCTGACTTAGTTGAATTAATTTCTTTGGTAAAAATGATTCTGCTTCATCTCTTAGGACTTTGGTGCATATTTTTTTAGAAAAAGTTTGAACTTCTTTATCGTTAATATTTAATTCTTTTGGTAATTTTATATAAACAGTATCGTCAGTTACTTTAGATTTTAATTTATCCAAGTCATTAAATTTAATAAATTTAATCCGATGAAACCGTCCAATTTGGTTATCTTCGTTTATGCCGACATATTCCTTGTAGTTTTCTTTAATAAAGTCTATTTTTGAGCTAACAAACCTAATTGCATATGAATATGTAACCCATACTGGAAAAGTAACTCTAATACCATTGACTGGAGAGTAGGTAAGCCTAATAGACTTATTTCTTTTTCTTTTTATTAGACTAACTGGATATTTGTTTTCTAAGATTATTGTTTTCACAAAGTATATTTAACGTATAATTACATTCCTGTGATGAAGGTTCATATTCCCATTTGGTACTAAATTAACCATTCCTGGCATAGCTAAATGTTCATTGGCCGAAATAGTATCAATGATATTAAGTTGTCTCATCTTATTGAATATTGCGTTTTTCTGAGTAAGAAATGCGTGTTTTCCACTTACAACTACATAATCTTCATTTGGAGTTGGGTTTTGCATGAAACTTATCATGTTTTTGAACATACTTGTACTCAAAATTAATGAGTATTTGTCATCAGATTTTCTTTTGTCTCTTTTTTTATTTCTAACAAAAGCAGTGTCAGCGTCAATCTGAAGCCAGACAACTAAATTTAATGCAGAAAATTTCTTAGCCATTGCTTTTAACTTATGTCGATCGAAGGATCTAGCCGCATTAACGTCGTAAACAACGCTAACCCCTGCTGTTAGGAATTTTTCAGTCATATAGTTCATAACTTGAGATAAAATCTTATCTTCGTTTTTATCATATTTAGGATTAGAGAATAATTCGAATCTGATTCTATCTGAGTCAAGATGAACAGCGCTTATAACTTCAGTTAATTGTCTAGATAAAAAAGTCTTACCAGAGCCTGGGTATCCATATAAAGTCAACAAAAATGGTGTTTTGGGATTAATTTTCGACATAATTTAAATTATAGATTATATTATATAATATATTTCTCAAAAGATATAATATAAATTGTTTGAAAGTAAAAATATATATACAATAGTAAATAGTTTAAATAATAATTAAACATAGGGGTGTAGCTCAGTTGGCTAGAGCGCCGGTCTCCAAAACCGGAAGTCGCAGGTTCGAGTCCTGTCTCCCCTGCCAGTATTGATATATCTAAATATTATTATATAATATTGATATGAACACAAGTAATGAGGTTTTGCCAGATTTAGAGTCCGCTGATCAGAACGGCATAATGTGGCTAAGTTTACTTTTAAATGCCGCTCATAAAGCTTTTTTAATACAAAATAGGGATACTTATCTGGCTCAAAAAGACAGAGAACTCTTAAGATATAAACTAGATAAAATTGGTCGTGATATTATACAACTTGGAGGAGCAACTGTGACTGTAGCTTCAGCTGAGGATAGCGAAACTCTTGCTAAGGGTAGATTTGTTTTAGCTAAACCTAACGATTTGAAAATAATAGTTAAACCAGACTTCGGACTAAGGCAAGAATTAGTATATGGTTTGATTGTTAATGAACCTGCAAGACGATTTTCGACGGTAGAACCATTAATAACGCTTTCTACAGAACTTAGGTATAAGTTTTAAAAATTAAAATTTGATTCTGGACCGTCCTACCACGATCAGTATTTAACTAAGTTTTTATCATAATTTTTCCCAAAGAGTACAGTGAGCCCTACAAATTTTCTAAAGGAATCCCAGTTTTCTCGGAGACTTTACGCGCCCAAGACAATAATCTCTCAAATTGACTATCACGGGCAGCCATTTCAGTCTCATATCTATCAATTCTTCCAATAAATCCATCTATAGTATTAATCAAGTGATCATACTTTACATCTTGGGCATCAAATCTTTTTTCTACTTCACTAAATTTAGTAGATATTTGATCCATTAATGTCTTGATTGTTTCCAATACCTCATTGACATCATCCTTTGTAGCTTGATTACTCATATTGATATTTTACCACTTTCTTAATTTTTGAGTATACCTCAATGGTTATAATCGGCCATTTCTAACCGTAGATCTCATATGAAGGGTAATAGGTATTCAATCTCTGTTATTACTATTCTAAGTCCCATACAGTACTAGTGGTTAGGACGATAATAATAAACCCAACAAGACCATCCAATCGACTGTTATATGCCCGAGACATTACGCCATATCCTTTATAGTTAATATTTTATCGTCGTTGGATTCATCGTCAATTAAATATCTAATCTCATAAACATCAATGTCGGAGAATATATCTGGGTCTAATAAAGTTATCTTAAGGAACTGTCTCCCCCGCCAAAGAACTTATACTAAGAAACGGCCATTACTTGGTCTCTATTGATATAATGCATTAATGAAATATACTAAACGGATATTAATTATTATAATCATTTTGATTTTAATATTCTTATTATTACTATCAATGGGTTTGCTTTCTAAATATAATCTTGGCCCAGAAGAAATACTTAAAAAATTATTTGGCAAATAAGTTAATTCAATTTTAGTTTATACGCGAGCCGTCAATATTTAAGTAGGTTAAAGTATATCTTATTTATTTTCTAGAGCCAGTTGAATCGTCCGAATATCTTAAGTACAGCTGGGACTAGGACTAAACGCATAATAAAGGCATCGAAAATAACGGCAAAACCAATACCTAATCCAATTTCCTTCAATATTAGTATCGAAGAGCTGAGGAACGAAATCATGACGATAAATAGTAGAATTGCTGCTTGTGTGATAACAGGACCAGTTAATCTGAGGCCAACATTAATTGCCAAGTTATTGTTTTTTGATATTAAATAGTCTTCGTGGATTCGACTATACAAAAAGACTGAATAATCAATACTAATACCAAATGATATGCCTAGAATTACAACCAAAGTGGTCATATCTATCCCAAGCACCGGAGAGAAAAGATTTAAGAAGTTTTCTTGGAAGATAAAAACTAAAAAGCCAATTGTAGAAAAGAGAGTTAGGCTATTTATAATGATAGCTTGAATTGGAATTACAATACTTTTAATTAAAAAGCCAATAATAATTAAAACAGATAAAAAGATGAGAGTAATTACAATTGGAAGTTTATTATAAATTGCATTGATTAGATCGAAATTAACAACCGGTAAACCACCAACATTAATCGTTGAACCTGCTACTTTTAACTGCCTAATGGAAGATATTATTTGTTTTGTTGGAGCTGAAAATTCATTTGAGTTACTAAAATTAATATTAATTTGAGCAATATTATGATTTAAGTAACTTGGCAAGTAATCTTTAAGAGATGTTGGTTGGAGATTTTGATTGTTTAAAGTTAAGCTAATATTTTTTAGAGAAGTATTGGCTGGGAATAGATTCATAAAACTAGTAACTTGGCTGATGCCGTGTATTTTTAATAATTGTGATTCAAAGTTTTTAAATTGATTTAATCCGACTTGGCTAGTTAATTGATTATTCTGATAAATAACTTGAATTTTGCTCTTAAAACTAGAATTAAAATTATTGTTTAATTTTTCAGAAACAATTTTCCCCTGGTTGTTATTCGGTAAATTCTTGTAATCTTGTGTTGTTAAAATTAGATGCGTGATTGGATAAATAGTGAAAGTTAGTAGGATAAAAGATATTAACAAGAATAACCACGAATGTTTAGTTACCATTGCAGCACTTTTTGAAAAGAAAGAATCTCTTTTAATTTTTTCTTTGTACATTGAAAATCTATTTATGTTTTTACCGAGTAAAAATAGAATCGATGGAATCATAAATAAGGCACCAATTACTGTCATTAAGATTACTGAAGCTCCACCTAAAGATATACTTCTAATTAATGAAACTGGGAAAACATATAAGGCTAGTAGACAGGCTGCAATTGTTATGCCGCTAAACAGGATTGTCTTACCTGCCTTTGAGACTGTGACTGCGATAACATTTTTAATATTATCTTGAATATTAATTTCTTCCCTAAATCGATTAATCATTAAAAGAGAATAATCAACCGACAGACCTAAACCTAGAATTGTAACTATATCAATTGCATATTGATCAATTGTAAAAAATTTAGCTAATATCTTTAAGATCATGAGCGATAGGAATATTGAAAATATACCGTTAATTAGAGGGATTAAAGCAGCAATAAAACCTCGAAAAACTAAGAATAAAGCTATTGCCAAAACTGGTAGAGAAATATATTCAGCTAATTTTAGATTATTCTCTATCTGAAGATTCAAATCATGTTCAACAACAAGGCTACCGCCAATATTTAAATAATAGTTTTTATGAATAGTGCTATTTAAATTTAGTAAACTATTAATTTTTAAATTAGCAGCTCCATTTAGATTTACCATCACGACTGTCTCTTTTTTATCTAATGAAATAAAGTTAGTGTTGCCCGTATTGTAATAAGATGAAAAACTCTTTAGCCCAACTATAGATTTAATAGAACTTAGTACGCTTTTTTCAAAAATTGGATTATAAATAGTTGAATTTTTATCTTTAACTGAGTAAATCAGTAACCCGTCATACATATTATTTGAGAAATATTTTTGTTGGAGATTATTGACGGCGCTAGACTGAGTACCATTTATGAAATTCTCTTGAGAAAATGAAACTGTTTTAAAAATATTACTGCTATAAAATATAGAAATAACAAAAATAATGGTCGATAAAACTAAAATAGTAGCTGCTATTTTTTTGGTAATATATTTTGATCCAAAAATCATTTAAATAATTATTTCTGTTAGATTTTAATGATATATTATCATTAGAAATGTTAAAGACAAAAACAAATAATAATCTGATAGTGGGACTCAACCAAAAAGAGGTCAGCCAGCTGCGTAGTAAATTCGGTTACAATGAAACAGAACTTCCAAGAGAGAATATACTTTTATTTTTACTTAAGAACATTAAAAATCCTCTGACAATTGCTCTTATTATTTCGGCAATTATTACTTATTTAATTGGAAATCAATTAGAAACTTGGCTAATACTAGTTCTACTTCTAATAAACAATACTATAACCACCTATCAGCATATTAATGCTGAAAAATCATTCAAAAAGTTACAATCTAATTTAACTATCTATAACCGCGTACTTAGAGATGGAAATTGGACTTTAATTCCATCGAGAGAATTAGTACCTGGCGACATTGTAAGATATCGTAAAGGCGATATTACGACGGCTGATGCATTAGTTTTAACTGGATCAGTTGAAGTCGATGATTCAAATCTGACAGGTGAATCAATTCCAAAATTATTATCCAAGAATAGTCAAATTATGGGTGGCTCTGTCATCGTACAAGGTGAAGCCACGACCAAAATTGTTAAAACTGGACTTAACTCTAAATATCTAAATCTAACAAACTCACTTGATGTTCATTCTAATTCATCAAGTTTAGACACAATCGTTTTTTCGATTGTTAAATATCAATTTTTTATAAATTTAATTGTTGTCGCTATAATATTTGCTTTTAATTTTTATTTTAAATTAAAAATATTTGATTTAATTTCAATGACTGTTGCGTTACTGCTTTATTCTATTCCAGCTGCCTTCCCTTCAATGTTTATTATTGCTCAAACATTTGGGGCGCTTAAAATGTCAGAGATTAATAATAAACGAGGCATTATTATTAAAAAATTATTTGCCGTTCAGGAAGCGGCATTAATTAACGTTTTGTGTCTGGATAAAACCGGTACTCTTACTCTGAACCAGCCAAAAGTTGTTTCGATTAATCATTATTATGAATTTAGTGATGATGAGATAGTACTTATATCAGCATCAAGTAGTAATATATCCGATCAAGACCCGATTGATAAAGCATTAATAAGTCAGGCTGATGTGTTAGGCTTAAAACTTTGTGGGCAGTTATTATTTAATCCATTTGATGTCCAAAAGAAATCTACCTCAGCCCAAATCGTATATAAAAATAAAACTATGCTAGTTACCAAAGGTTTACCTGAATCACTTATAAACCAAAAATTTGATTATGATCAGAAATTAAATAAAGATATTTCTCAAATCACTGCCCTTGGTCAAAGAGCTATTGCAGTTGGTATTACGATTAATAATAAATCCAAGATTATTGGGTTAATTGGTCTTGAAGATACTATTAAAAGCGACTCAATCGAACTCTTATCTGAAATAAAGAAACTTGGCATTCAAGTTAAGATAATTACCGGTGATGGACTAAGAACCGCCAAAACAATTTCGGCTAAACTTGGTCTTAGTGGTGGTTGCATTGAAATATCTAAAGCTTTAACTAATCCTAGTCTAATTTTAAAAAATGAAATTTTTGCTGAAGCCTATCCTGAAGATAAGCTTAAATTGATTAACATTTTACAAAATTCAAATTATATCGTTTCAATGACTGGTGACGGTGTTAATGATGCTCCATCTTTAACCAAGGCAAATGTTGGTATAGCAGTTGCAAACGCGACCGATATCGCCAAAAATTCAGCCGGTATTATTTTAACTGATAAAAATTTAGAACAAATAGTCGAATATATAAAACTAAGTAGACAGGTTGATGCGAGAGTAAAGATTTGGGCAATTAATAAAACTGTTAAAACATTTCAAATTACATTACTTACCTTATTTAGTTTGTTTATATTAAAAACAATAATCCTCACCCCATTAATTGTCATATTAATATTTTTAGCAAATGATTTGATTAATATGTCGATTGCAACTGATAATATTAAAGAATCTTCCAAACCTTCACAGTGGAATATTATTAAAATTCTAAAAAATGCATTCTACATTTCATTTTTTCAACTAGGATTTTTACTGCTTAGTTATTTCTTAACAAAATATATCTTTGGCCTATCATTCAAACAACTTGAATCGGTCATATTAATTCAGCTAGTCTTCCAAGGTACAGCTAGCTTGCTTGCTTTTAGATTTAATATTTCTAAAGCTAAATTGATGCCAAGTAAACCATTAATCATTAGTATTTTATCTTCAACCATTGCTATATCATTTTTAGCAAGTTCCGGTATTTTAATTAGTAGAATTAGTTTAATGGTTGTACTAGTTGTCGCAGTAATTGCCTTGATAAATTATTTTTTCTTAACATTTTTTAAAAATGAAAATATTTAAATCCTGACGATAGATTAATTAAAATCATTTAGCTAAAACTGATATAATTACTTAAATATGCAGCTTTCTAAATCTGATTACATGATCTATTTGAAACATCCTGCTTGGTTATGGTTGAAGAAGAATGAACCTCATAAGATTCCACCAACCGATGAGCTGACACAGTCAAAGTTCGATAATGGGCATGAATTTGAAGAGATAGCCGAAAAGTTATTTGAAGATAGTATAAAACTTTCTTTTAATAACTATGCTGAGTACTTAACCATGGGTCCTAGAACCAAAGATGCTCTTAATTCTGGTCATAAAGTAATCCTTCAAGCTAAATTTGAATATGAAAATTTAGCCTGTATTTGTGACGTTGTAGAGCTTAATGAAGATGGCTCAATAAATTTATACGAAATCAAATCTTCAACAAAATTAAAGATTGAGCATTTATATGATTTAGCTTTCCAGAAATACGTCTTAATAAACGCTGGGCTCAAGGTAAACTCAATTAATTTAATCCATGTTAATAATAGATTTATCAAAAATGGGGAGATTGACCCTAAATTAATCACGGTTTCACTTGATATAACTGGCGAAGTAAATGACTTAGCAGATTTCACTATAAAACATATCAAACAAGCTAACAAAGTAATGAACCTTGGTAAATGCCCAGATATGTCACCAGCATTTTGTCGCTTAGGTTCTTTCGATGACTATATGCAAATTTATCGGTTTAATAATGTACTAGGTGAAGATTCAATTTATAATTTAATATCAATCGATGCTAAATTAGTTAAAAAATTTGAAGAAAATAACATAGAAAAATTGTCTCAGATTACATCTGATTTAATATTCAACCCCAAACAAGTCAGACAGGTTAATGCTATTTTAAAAGATGAGGTAATTATTCAAAAAGATTCAATTAAAAAATTCTTGGATTTATTTAAATATCCCCTTTATTTTCTTGATTATGAGACTTTAATGAGCGCAGTGCCATATTTTGACGGAACTAGTCCCTATAGTCAAATTCCCTTTCAATTCTCAATTCATAAAATCGATAAACCAGGCGGTAAATTAGAACATTATTCTTATCTTCACGCCGATCAATCAAATCCAACTACCGAGTTATCTAAAAAATTAATTGAGTACCTAGGAGAGAGTGGCACAATTCTAACTTGGAATATGTCTTTTGAGAAAAAATGTAATACGCTACTAGCCAAACTTAATCCAGACTTAAAAACAAAAATTCTTAAAATTAACCAAAGAATTAATGACTTAATGATTCCATTTTGGGAAGGCTACTACGTTAATCGAAATTTCTTTGGTAGTGCTTCGATTAAAAAAGTTTTACCTGTTGTTGTGCCTGAGTTAAGTTACAAAGAACTTGATATTTCTGACGGTGGAAATGCCCAGCGCATTTGGATGGACACAATACTAAAGTCAAAGAACGAAGAACAAAAAGATAAAATACTCGAAGATCTAATTAAGTACTGCGGTTTAGATACTTTAGCGATGGTTGAGATATATAATCATTTAATAAAAACCATAAATGAGTAAACTGAAGACCGATATAATCATATCTCCTCATTATGATGATGCTGTCCTTAGCCTCTTTCACCTGCTTTATAAGAATCCAAACCTTAAACTAATAACAGTATTTAGTGGTAAACCGGCCATTACAACATATAAATTATGGGATATGGTCTGTACTGGCATGTCGAGCAATAAAACAATGCTAAAAAGAGAAAATGAAAATCAGCAAGTTGCTAGAAATCTTGGCATTATTAAATCAGTTGATTTAGGTTTCCTGGAGCATCAATACGAAACTTCTTCACCTGAACGTTTTAATATTATGAAAGAAAAAATTAAATCATTAATTGATTCTAAGACCGATAAAGTCTATTTTCCTATAGCTTTTGGCGATTTTGTTAGTCATCCTGATCATCAGGAACTTAGAAATATAGGTCTTGAGCTTATTAAGGAAGATTACAATATTATTTTCTATAACGATTTTCCCTATATAAATCCCGTTAAATTCATCGCTAATAATAAAATCGATAAACTAAATAAAAACATGAATCTAAATTTGAAAATTAAAGTAAACAGCTTAAGTGGTTCTATTTTGAAATTAAAATATGAGACAATGAAACAATATAAAAGTCAGTTTATAATGACAAATCTGGTATCATTTAACCGATTAAGAAGAACAAACCTATACAAATTAGAAATAACTTTAATCAAAGACTAGCATATGATTATTTTTTCCCATCGAGGTAACTCTAAAGATTTTAAATTTGAAAATACCTTGGAAGGTTTTAAGCATATTGCAAATCTACGTATTAATGCCGTCGAATTTGACGTTAGAGAGACAAAAGATCAAGAGCTTATTATTATTCATGATGGGGATACGAAAAGAATTTCCAACTTTAACTTTAAGATTAAATCATCCATCTATCCAGATATAAAGAAGATATTAGTGAAAAATAAATACCAAATACCAACTTTAAAATCATTTTTTAAATTAGCTCCAAATTTTAATCTAATAAATATTGAAATCAAACAAAAAAACATTTCAAAAAAGATAAAAAATATAGTTGATGAATACTTAGCAGAAAATCGTAATTTTAATGGAGAATTTCTGATAACTTCAACAATGAAAAATGAAATCAACGCTCTAAAACCAGCTAATAAAATAAAACTTGGTCGGATTATTAATTTTTTTGTAATCAGCCGGCTTAAAAAAAATATTGGCTCGTTGTCCGTACTGGTAATTAATAAAAAATGGGTTAACCAAAAGATAGTTGATTTCTGTCATTTAAATGGTTTAAATGTATACGTTTATACCGTTAACAAAACTAGCGAATTTGAGTCTTTAAAAAAGCTAGGGATTGACGGAATTTACAGTGATTTGCCTGATTTTTTTGATTATAAATAAACTACTACATTTTGCTTGTGTTTAATCATATAAAATACTACAATTAAGGTAAAATAATAAAAAGTGAGAAAAATCGGCAATGAAGATATTAATGCTTGGGTGGGAATTGCCTCCTTTTAACAGTGGTGGATTAGGAGTTGCTTCTTACAATTTATGTAAAGCTCTAAGTTTAAATAACGGTATCGATATCGAATTTATTTTACCCTATAACTCGCAGCACAACATAGATTTTATGAGGATAACACCAGCAATTGATCAAAGTATTAAGTCGATAAAAAGATCCGGTATTGCATACGATAGCTTTAGCTATATTGATGAACAAGGTCAAACACGTTGGTTAAGTATGCACGACCAGCAACAAATCTATGAGCATGCCGTTAGTAATTTAGTCGAAAACACTACCTTTGATATTCTGCACGCACATGATTGGTTAACCTTCCGTGCCGCCCTAAAAGTTAGAGAACGAAAAAATGTTCCAATAATTTTGCATGTTCACTCAATTGAATCAGACAGATCAGGTAATAAACACGGTAATCCAGCCGTCCAAGATATTGAATACAGTGCCATGAATCTAGCTGATCGAATTATTGCTGTCTCAAACTATACAAAATTAAAGATCATGGAAGATTATAATGTGCCTGAAAATAAAATAGAAGTCGTACATAATAAAATAAATCCTTACGAATTCGTCGATTATGATCAATCTAATGTTTATAGTGGTCTCGCTAAATTTAAAGAAGCTGGCTATTCTGTTGTTACTAGTATAGGTAGACTAACTATCCAGAAAGGCTTACCAAATCTATTGCATGCTTTTAAATTAGTTGTTGAAAAAAATCCTAAGACAATATTATTTATTGTTGGTAGTGGCGAACAATATCGAGAGTTGATTGAACTTGCTGCTTATTTAAATATTGGCCAAAACGTTATGTTTGCTGATTTTCAAAGAGGTAAAAACTACCGCGATGCTTACTTGATTGGTGATTTATTTGTTATGCCCTCAGTATCTGAACCTTTTGGTATAACCGCCCTTGAAGCGATTGGTTATAATTCGCCAATTTTAATTTCTAAACAATCAGGTGTGGCTGAAATTATTAAAAACTCACTAAAAGTAGATTTCTGGGATATTAATGAGATGGCAAACCAAATTAGTGCGGTTATTAGTGACCGAGTACTTCATGATGAACTGTTAAATAATTCAAAAAGAGAATTTGAAAACTTATCATGGGATGATGCAGCAAATGATATCCATGGTATCTATAATCAGTTTATTGGAGAAGCAGCATGAATCAAAAATCTATTCTTCTCTATCTCCATGTACATCAACCTTACAGAATAAAACATTTTACAGTCTTTGATGTCGGCAATGATCACAACTATTTCAATTCAACAATGGATAATGATACTAATAATGAAAAAATTATTTATAAGGTAGCAGAAAAATCCTATCTGCCAACTAATCAAAGATTAATCCAGCTGTTAAATGATAATCCTAATTTTAAATTAAGTTTATCTATAACTGGTACAGTTTTAGAACAACTTGAAAAATGGCATCAACCCGCTCTTAAATCTTTTCAAGAATTAGTTGCAACAAACCGAGTTGAAATAGTAGCGGAAACTTATTACCACTCACTAGCCTTCTTCTACTCGATTAAAGAATTCGAAAAACAAGTCGAAAAACATCGTCAGATTATTGAAAGACTATTCAACCAAACACCTAAGGTGTTTCGAAATACTGAACTGGCTTATAATAATGAACTGGCAGCTTGGGCTGAATCAAAAGGCTACACCGGTATATTAGCTGAGGGTTGGGACAAAGTCTTAGGTTGGCGAAGCCCTAACTTTGTATATCGACCAGTTAATACTAATAGAATCAAGTTATTTCTTAAGAACTATAAACTTTCAGATGATATTGCCTTTAGATTCGGTGATCAAAATTGGTCAGAATGGCCACTAACAGCTGATAAATTCGCTCATTGGTTATCGGAAGATACAAATGCGACTAATTTTGACTTATTCATGGATTACGAGACATTTGGTGAGCACCAATGGGACGAATCAGGTATCTTTGATTTCCTTTCTCATTTACCTTCTGAGTGGCTTAAGACTCCTGGACACGACTTTAAGACAATATCTGAGGCAATTGAGACATTTGATACTAAAGATGAAATAGATATGCCCTACACGGTCACATGGGCCGATACTGAAAGGGATCTATCAGCTTGGTTGGGTAATAGCATGCAGGTCAATGCTATTACTAATTTATACAATCTTGAACAAACGGTACTTTCAACAAACAATGAAGCAATCATTGATGATTGGCGTAAACTACAAACTTCAGATCATTTTTACTATATGTGTACTAAATGGTTTAATGACGGCGATATTCACGCTTATTTCAGCCCTTATGATAATCCCTACGAAGCCTACATTAATTTTATCAATAGTTTTTATGACTTAAAGTTAAGATTAATTGAATTAGGGTACTCAGTTTAATAATGTCTAGGCCTATTGTTTTAAGCAATAATCACCTTTTTGTCGGATTAGATAATTTTGGTTTAGTTAATGATTTTTACTTCCCTTATGTTGGTCAGAATAATCTGACTACTGCTCGGACGACTCACCATAAGATAGGAATATTTGTTGATAATGTATTTAGTTGGGTTAATGATGGTGAATGGGAAATTAATATAAAGTATTTAAGCGGTAGTCTAATAAGTGACATTACCATGTTAAATAAAAGACTACAGGTAAAGTTAGTCTTTAATGATTATATTGATCATGAATTTTCGACCTTCATCAGACATATAAAAATATATAATGAAGCCGATTATTCTCGAGAAATTAGAATATTTATGCATCAAGTTTTTATGATTTCGCCAATGGGTCGAGGTGATACGGTTCTTTATGTGCCAGATAAAAATTATATCTACGACTATAAAGGTAAAGTTTCATTAATTATTAATGGGAAATTTGATGATGGCAAAAGTTTTGACCAATATACGGTCGGTAATTATAACATTGAAGGTAAACAAGGTACTTATAAAGACGCTGAAGATGGTAATTTGTCCAACAACCCTGTCGAGCACTCTTCAGTTGATAGTACTATAAGATTTAAAAAACTAATTCCGTCAAAAGGTGAAGCCACACTCGATTATTGGATAATTGCTACAGAAAACGTTTATGATGGAAGAAAACTAAATGATTATTATATGACTTCATCATTAAATGATAGGTTAAATACCGTTAATAGTTACTGGCAAAACTGGGTCAACCCAATTAAATCAACTGAATTAAAAAATAAAGATGAACTAATCAATAGTCTTCTAATTATTAAAGCTCACACTGATGCTAATGGTTCAATTATAGCTAGTGGTGATTCAAGTATATTCAACTATGGCAGAGATTATTATGCCTACTGTTGGCCAAGAGATGGATCTTATGCCTTGTGGCCGCTAATTCGATTAAAATACTTTGAGGAAGCTAAGAATTTTTTTAATTTTTGCGTTGATGTTATTTCACCTGAGGGATATTTAATGCATAAATATCAACCAGATAAATCAGTTGGCAGTACCTGGCATTCACTAATCTATAATGGTCGACACCGTTATGCAATTCAAGAAGACGAAACTGCCATAGTCGTCTATATGCTAGAACAATACTATAACGAATCAAAAGATCTTGATTTTATTAAGTCTTGTTACAAAAAACTAATTGAACCGGCAGCTAATTTTATGGCCTCATATATCGATATAAATACTGGTTTGCCCCACGCAAGCTATGATTTATGGGAAGAAAAATTTCTAACTACTACTTATACAACATCTGTTGTTCAAGCAGCTCTAAAGTCGGCTATTAATTTAGCTAAACTGGTAGGCGATGACGAATACACTTCAAATTGGCAAAATACTATTGAAACAATTGAAACTAATTTCGATAAGTTATTATATGATCAAGATTTAAAATATTACGTTAAGGGTTTAATTCTAAATTCAGATAATAGTTACCAGGTAGATAAAACTGTCGACATCTCATCTTTATATGGTGTCTATATGTTTAAAAAGATAAGTTTAGATGATTCTAAGTTTTTAGATTGTATTAAAACAATTGAAAGTACATTAAAATATCCAAAGCCAGGACACGGAGTAGCAAGATACTTAAATGATAATTATTTCACTTTTGACCCTAATTCAGTTGGTAACCCTTGGATTTTAACAACATTATGGTTAAGTCAAATGTATTTATCACTTGGTAGAATAGAAGATGGCCAAGAATTAATTGGATGGGTTACTTCATTCAGTTCTTCTAGCGGAACACTTAGTGAACAAAGAAATCCTTACACTAACACACCAATAGGAGTCGATCCATTGGTTTGGAGTCATGCTGAATTAGTTAACACTATAATAGACTTAAATACTCTCTAAGATGAAGCTTATTTTCGAGGTTTAACTTCGTTACGACCAAGTGATTTTTTAGTTTCAGTAAAAATAACATGTTTGCGTAACTTAGGACTGTATTTCTTTAAAGAAAGTTTAGTAGGCGTATTTAAGCTACTCTTTGAAGTATAATAAATTCTTTCACCACTTTCTTCGCTGATTAAGCCAATGATTTTTCGTTTTGCGTCTTTTTTAGCCATATTTAACTATTTTAACAGATTTGTCTATAAAAATAAAATAAAAAAAACCTCGGTGATCAGCCGAAGTTTTAAAATATCTGTACAGGATATTATATTTTAAGAATGTGTTTTTATTCATTCCTAACATTAGCATTTTAAAATTATCTAATAACCATGTCAATATGATATTTATCACAAATATGGAGCCGTCTTCGGGATTTGAACCCGAGACCCCTTCCTTACCATGGAAGTGCTCTACCACTGAGCTAAGACGGCATTGATACATTATTATGTTAGTATTTCTACATTTATTATAACTAATTATATTTTACTATGCTGAGCTTATTTATTCGAAATAATCTAACTAAAAATTACTTTACAAAGTTTTCTATCTTTAGGCCCATTTTTTGTTATAGTCTTCGTGGGTAGAGACGTCGATTAACCCTAATGAATCTTGATTAAAAACGTAAACTATACGAGTATAACGATTTTCTGGTTTAACTCTGAGAGTTGGTGCTAATGATGGAGCAAAACGCCACAACTTAAGATTATCACCAGCAATTCTTAGGCCTGATTTTTTATGGAGTATTCTCGACGCCTTACTTAAAGGATTTGCTAACAACCAATCTATCATACTAGATATATCTTCTTTTAAAGCTGCGTTATAATCCATTTTAAATAATTGAGGTACTTCTACTAATTCTACTTCAACTAATTCACCTAATCCTCCAGGACGTATTTTTGTTAACATTAGTTTTCGTGCTTTATTTTGCGCTTGCTCGGTTAAATCATTATCACTAAGCGTTAATTCTACAATACTTGGTAAAACTACAGCATTACTTCTTTCTCTAGTTCTTTGAATTTTTCGTTTTGCCGATCGATCATCACTAAATATATCTTCTCTACCAAATGAAATCCCATGTCTAATGACATCAATCTCTTTTCTGCTTGGGATAATTCTAATATTATGTTTTTGTTTATCGCCGATCATATTCTTAATAGTAATCTCTATATCTTTTATTTCCTCATTAACAAAGCTTTGAAATGAAAAACTTATTCCTTCAATTTCATCCCAATATGGATAATTAACTAACAATGCTTTAGCCATAGATTCATTTGTAACTGGTTGTTGCGAAGCTAAAACAGCAAATCTTGCCATAGTTCGTATCATTTTGAATTTATTTGACTGTTCAACTTGCATAACATTTTGACTAAAAGTCTCTGCGAAATTTTTAGGGTCTTTCTTTAAACTAACGACGGCATTTTTTAAAAAACTGTCACTAGGGTCCGGTCTATACCAGTCTGTTGCTACAATATGCTGCAGCTCTAAGAATAAAGGTTCGAGGTTGGATCCGCCTCTATTTAATACTTCTGCTAGCTCATCAATTGCATCTAAACTAGTTAGATATGTATCGGCGAAATCACTTAGTATTACATTGCCTTTTTTATCTGCAACATCCATACTGAGCGATATTTTAATTTGTTCATTTAATAATTGTTTGTAATTATTAGATGATACTGTTATAGAATCAACTAAGGTTTTATCTCCAATCGACATCCAATCTCGTTTAACTTCAGATACTACATGAGTTAAATTTCTTACACTCAATTTTTGATCAGATTGATAACGAGCCAAAGATAATGAGAAGATTGAAGAATCCGCAGCAACACGCTTTAAATACTTTTCATCTAATTCCGGCGATTCATGTGTATGATCCCTATGTATAGTATTAAAACCGTTAAAAATCGTTCCAAGAATATGCTTATCTAGTTCTCTAGCTGAGGAGATTATATTTTTCCATGATCGAGCTGAATCAGTTAAACCTTCTCGATGTTTATCAATAAATTCGTAAGGACTTATAGTTTCACCAACTAAATCTATGGGTTTTGAGATTAAAGACTCCTCAGATGCTTGAGGCATAGTTTCAATAGGTTGTTTTCGAGAAAATTTCATATTTTGATTATTATACAACTTTTTAAAATAATTTCAATTATTAGGTTTTATTGTATGCCAAATAAAAATAGATCTTGATTTATTGACTAATACTTTCACCTATATCACAACCTGGTGGCCAGACTTTTATACCTTGAGATTTATCAAGGCAAATTGTCGTAGTACATCTACCACAATGCAAAAATAATTGTTGTCTATCTAAATTTTTAGAACTAAGTTCTTCATTTAAATAATCTATCGCCCATTCTGCCTGCTGGTCAGTTGAAGCGTTTATAACAGCTACCAAACATTCTTGTAAGATGGTTTGTCTATTAGCGATTCTTGAAATCGGAGTACCTTCTGAACTAGACATAATATATTATTATACAATAATACTAATATATTACAAATTATTTATGACTTACAGTAAAAAGAAAGTGATAATTGAACTT
>DAIEGT010000003.1:0-114745 GCA_027356105.1 Candidatus Saccharimonadota bacterium | reverse complement strand
CAAGACCATTTATACCGAGCCTAGCCAAACTAGTTAGATTCTCTCTTTCAGTAATTTCATATTCTTTAGCAACAATTAACCCAGCTTCATCTGCTATTGTTTTTGGAGTGGCTTTAAGAGCCTGTTCAAGAATAAGAATCTCTTCTTGCGAACGAGTTGGACAAATATCTATAGTAAAAGGTGTCCAACCACCATAACTAAATTCATTTAATGTTGTCATAAATATTATAATATCATATTATAATTAATTTGTATATACTAATATTTTCAGTCCAAGAAAATTAAGAATTAAAGTTACAAGCTATAACCTCTTGAAAAGTATATTGGTAGGATAGTTATAATCGCCTTCAATATTAAACTAAAACGACTAAAAAATTATTTTCAAACAATTTAGTATCTTAGCTTATTGAGATATCATAAAATGAAAATTGGGCTAAAGCAGCAACTTTTCGGCGGGTCATAATAGTCTCTTGACCTAGACCGAGAGGTAAATATAACTCATCCTGATTGATTGTTTTAGCACCAACTAAAAGTTGCATTTCATCATCTTGATTTTTGGGCTGTTCAATCGAAAGCGATAAATACACAGAATTCGATTTTTTATTAATTATTTTAAGACCATCTAATAATTTATTACCTACTAAATTAGTATCATTTATTTCATTTGCAACATCTAATTCAAGCCAGGCCTTAGGCGACCAAGTAGGAGAATATAAGTATTTCAATTCATCTATATTATGTACATTTCTAGCTTCAATACCAGTAGAATAAGCAGCTAGACATAACATTCCCAAACTAAGAGGACCGATATTATCTGACCCGATAAAAAATTCTCCACTTAGCACATCAGCAAAATTCGGTCGAATAACTAATCCACTTACATCACGAGACATTTATTTATTATACAATATTATTATAAGAAGTAAAATTTCACGCAATTACAATGTGCCTTTATTTACAAAATCATATAGTGTTAGTATATTAATAATAAATTGAAAGAGTGGAAAAAAATATCAAAAGATTTCTATTTAGCATCCCATCAAAGCGCAAGAATCTATCTGCTGAAGCTAACATTGCTCTACAGATGGGAGCTTTAGCAAGTAAACAAATTGATATCAATCGTACACGATGTATCCATCCTGGTGGTCGGCCTGAAAATATCGCCGAACATAACTTAATGCTAGCAAAAGTAGCCCCTGAACTTGCTGTATTACTTTACCCAGAACTTGATGAAAACTTAGTAGCAAGATATTCAACCCTCCATGATGATATAGAAATTTATGTTGGCGATACTCCAACCGATACTTTAGCTAATCTTGATTTATCTAAAAAAGAAGACCGCGAAAAAGCTGGGATAAATAAACTACTCGAAGAATACTCCCATATACCTAGTTATACTAGATTAATTACTTCATACGAGTCACAGACAATCCCAGAAGCCATCTTTGTTAGAGCAGTCGATAAACTTATGGTACTACTAATTCATATACCTAATAACGGAACTACTCTACAGGAAAATTATACATACGAATCATTTTTAGAATCTGAAAAAACACTGCTTCAAAGAGACCGTTATAAATATGGCCAGTTTGAAAAAATAGTGCAGCTCAGAAAAGAACTTGCTCAAGAGTTGGCCGACAGATACCTTAAAAAATGATCTACTTTAATTTAACTTTTATAAATTGATATAATCAAATAATGTTTAAGGCTATAATCTTCGACTGTTTTGATGTTTTGGTATCTAATGGTATACCTATCTTCATAAATAATTATTTGGCTGATGATCTTGCAAGTCAAAAATCAATTTTTCTATTAGTAGAATCCTTGAACTCGGGTCGGATTGATTATCAGACATTTTTATTAAAAGTTTCAGAATTAAGTAATGTCACTCTAGACGAAACTCGTAGAATTATGGATAATAATGTGCCCGATATAAAATTATTCGAATATATTCGTACCGTCCTTAAGCCAAATTATAAATTAGCAATGCTTTCGAATGCTGGAGATGACTGGCTAGATGAAATGATTGGCAATAATCGAAAATCTTTATTTGATGAAATTATATTGTCTTTTAAAGTTGGTTTTATTAAACCACAAAAAGAAATATATTTATTGACTGCTAATCAATTAGGAGTTAGGCCGAATGAATGCGTTATGATTGATGATAAAGAAAGTTATTGCGAAGGTGCACGTAAAACCGGCATGCACGCAATTCAATACAAGACTTTAGGTCAAATGACCAATGATCTAAATAGCTTACTCTCTTTGTAGTAAGAAAACCTACTTATAATAATTTACTAAGTTCTTTGATATCATGTATTTATTATATGAAAGAAATATATTGGGTATTAGGAGAAAGTGCAGCAGGAAAGGAAACTTTTATTAAAAAGCTAGCATCCGGGAATCTAATTGAACTGGAAGAAAAACTTAATATTAAAAATAAAAAAATCGTAGCGAGCAGAGAAAGTCTTAGACTAATTGGAGTAAGATTATCTAATCAAAGAGAACGATTATTGGAAGAAATACCGAGACTTCTTGAAGATAATGATGCAGTTTTTATAAAATGGCAATCTATCGATACTAAGACAAATCTAATAAATAGACTAAATGAAATTCTGCCATCAGCTAAACAAATTATTATTAAATTGGATGTAAGTAAAAAAGAATTAATTAAAAGGTTGCCCTCAAAGCCTTTATGGCGTAAATACGGTAAGGCAGGGGAAGAAGAAAAACTAGTTGATCACGATAATCTTAAAGTTAAACAAACTATAAAGCTACTTGAAAATTATAAGTTAATAATTATAGGCAGTAACCCAGAATTCAATTATAAAATTTTAAAAAAAATGAATGATTATTAATATAATCTGCACGCGGTAACCATAATTTATTTTAATCGTTTCTTCCGACCAAGCATAGCTCTCTGTTTTCGCCAGTTTCTTCTTTTAAAGATAACTATACTAACTGCAAGATTAGGTATTATTACATAGACCGGGAATATCAGTCTGGTTAGATTAATACTACCAACAGAAAAAACTCCTAATAATGCACCAATCGTCATCATAATCCAGGTAAAAAAATTCTCAGTATAGGGAGACCGCCAACTTTTTAATAATGTTAACCAATTACCAACTAAATCTATTAATATAATAATAATTAAAGCAATCAGTGCGCTACCAGTTATTGCCCATAGCCAAATTCCAACTCCAGTTATTAGTAAAGCCAAAAAATCATACTTTTTAAAATGACCATAACCATATTTAAGTGAAAGTAGAGCATTAATTAGGTTGCCGGTTAAATATGTGCCGGTTAAAAAAAGTGACCAGGTTGATCCTGCTGAAACTTGAGCAGCAAATGCTACTATCATTAAAAGTGACCAGATCCACCAAGATGAACGTTCAGGTTTAGTCTTTCGGGCAATAACTCCACGTACATAAAAAATATAGCCAAGGGTATTAACAATAGCAGAGCAAACACCAAAGACTGCTAAAATGTTTATGCTCATCCTAAAAATTGTATCACAACAGTATTATTACTTAAGTTTATTAAATTATAAGTTCCTAATTTAAAAAAATTAATTATTCGAATCCCATTTAAACCAAATTATTCCAATTGAGCTAAAAACAATTACATATCCAAAACAAGTTAATAAACTAAGCCAACTATGGCCATCCCATGTTACTTGATGTAAGGCACTTTCAAAGACAGAAATAATCGTTCCAACTGGTGTCCATTTAGAAATATTTTGGAAAGTACTACCTAAAATACCACTCGGACCAAGTAAACCGCTTATAAGCAAGCCAGCAAATAAGAGAGTACCGATAGCATTGACTGTGGTAGCTGATTTTACTAATCCAACTAATGCTTGTCCTATCGAAAGGAACATTGCCCCTCCAAGTGTTGCAATCAACAAAGCCCAGATATACTCAAGGAAACTAAGCGAAAGGTGGTGAACTTTACTACCAACAACTAGAACGACTACTGTTATAACTAAATTTGAGAGTACTTGAATTAGTAATCGACTAACCATGATCACCCAGGTTGGAGCCGGTGTGACTCTTAGCCTCTGAAAAATGCCTTTTTCACGGTCTCTAGCAACCGTAACTGCATACCCCATGATTGAGGTCGACATAATACCAATTGTAATTGCTAGCATAACTAAAAAAACTGCTCCACCAAGTTTAGATTGTCCTGCAGTTGCATGCTTAGAAGTAATATTAGTGATGAAAACAATATAAAGTGGTGCGACAAAACTAACCAAAAGAGCTCTTTTATTTTTTAGCAACACAAAAAAATCTGCTTGAAGAAGGGGACGAAGGTATTTTAAGGACTTAGTGTTATTATTCACGAATTTCACTCCCAGTTAAACCAATAAAAACATCTTCCAAAGTGACTTTTCCACGACTAACCTTTAATACATTTGGGTCATGCTTATGTTTTTCAATTAATCCTTTTGGGGTATCAAGACTTATTACTCTACCATTATCAATTATAGCCACTCTATCACAGACCGATTCTGCTTCTTCCATGGAATGAGTAGTAAGTAGAATACTACCACCGTTTTGTCGGTTATGTTCGATTGTATCCCATAGTTGACGTCTTGATTGTGGATCAAGACCTGCTGTTGGTTCATCTAATAAAAGTAAAATTGGATTATGCATATTAGCTATATAGAGTGATAGGCGTTGTTGTTGACCGCCGGATAACTGCTTAAACTGCTTACCCGCTTCCAAACCAAGACCAATTGAATTTAAGGAATCAACAATGGCAGCTGGAGATAGCGCCACACTATAAAGCCCTGCATATAATTTAATTATTTGATTAATAGTAAGTTCGTTCTGAAAACTATTTGCTTGAAGTTGAACCCCAATATTTGCTTTTACCTTCAACGAGTTGTTTGTTATATCTAGACCATTAACTAATATATCTCCCGATTGAAACTTAATCAAACCTTCAATAGCACTTAATGTGCTGGTTTTGCCAGCACCGTTCGGTCCGAGTAAACCAAAAATTTCACCTTTTTTAATGGTAAAAGAGATCCTATCAACGGCCTTATTAGAACCAAAAATTATTGTTAAATCGTTTATAACTAAAACAGACGACTGATTATTTAATTTATTAGTGGGCATACTTATCATACTATCAGGATTATAACCATTTTTGTATAACTACAACCTGAAAGATTTTTATACAAATCAAACCCTCGATAATTTATTAAAACCCTTTATAATATAAATTAGATTATGAAAATTATTTTTATTATTATTTTAACTTTTATAAGTATTACGACAACTTTCTATACTGGGTCTGCTTTTATATCGAATTCAAACAAGACTATCTCTACTGCTTCAGCTGCCGCACTTTGCAATACTAATATCAGCAAACAAGCTGCCGGTAATTCATGTAATACTAAATTAACATTATCCTACTTATCACTAACACTTTTTATCATTTCAACTATAATTAGTTTTGACTTACTGGCATATGATTTATTTTATCTTTATAACAAAACTCTAACGAAATTAATCGGATGAATTTGAAGCACTTAGCTTAAATATTTACAATAAATAATATTTAACTTATGCTTAAAATGTGAATCAGCAAAAAAATAAACAATCCGGATTTAGTTTAATAGAGGTATTAATATCTCTCGTTATTGTAGCTCTACTTATAACTGTCGGTATTTTAGTTTATAAGAACCAACAAAAGTCTAAAGTTAACACGTCAAGTACTAACACTCAGGCTACAAAGAGCACTACGATCGTTTCACCAAATACCAATCAAAACATTATTAAGTTTAACCAACTCGGAGTTGAAATATCTGTGCCTGATAGTATCAAAAGTATCAGTTACACGATGACTGGGAATATTGTTTATGTAACAGATAATGTAGCCGATACTAATAGCAATAATTATGGTGGGAACTGTTCGATTGCTGCACTTGTAAGGTTTAATGGCCAATATAACGCAAATAGTATGAATGGTACACTAGCCAAACAATTTAGTACTTTCTATATAACTTATGCTCATCCTCAAGCTGCTTGCGGTAATACTCCGACAGATATTAACCAATTCAGCGCGGATGTAAACGCATTTTCAAGTTCATTATCAACACTAACTTTGATCCCATAAATTTCATTATTTATATTTAATTAATGCAAAAAACTTCTAATATATATGATTATGCTTTTTTAATATAAGCAGCTAGGTTATTATTAATCACATGAGCTTGTTTGAGGTAACAACTTATGGGGAAAAAATTGCTGGTCAATCAGGACTAGAATCTTTAGTCGATCAATTAGGTGTAAGTAACCTTGACAGCCCATTAATAAGCCATCTTGCAAATATGTACGTTACACCACATGAAGAGCCTGAAAGAGTTGAAGCAGATGCCATAAAAAATGGATTAAGCAAACTAAGGACAGAGGAAGAAAAAATATTATTTGAGCGTGGATTGAACATAAACCCCACTAAAAGTACATGGCGAAGAATAGGTGAATTAGCCCCAGGAACTTTGTTCCCACAAAATCTAATAAAAAATTTCATGCCCGCCACAGAGGAAGATAGATTCATTCTTAGTGGGATTGTTGGTTTAGAACTAATTGATTTTAGCCAAAGTTGCCATTTATTAAATAGGATTAGATATCAAGAATATGGTTTCGATAACTTCATCGAATCCTGCGCATTCGTTGGTGCTTATGTAATAAATCTATTATCCGAAACACCTCTAAGTGAAAGGCCATTTTTTTCATTTAACGAAAATGGTTTAACTCACAAAATATCGATTGGTGGTACATCAATTGGTGATTTTTTAATGACCGAGGATAGAACAATAAACTCGCAGATTATATCACCTATTAATCGAAAAACTGAATTCAGCCCAATTAATACTATTGACCTAATGACCGAACAATCAGTCGAACCAGCTATCGTTGAATCTATGCTAGTGCATGAATTACTAAGAGGAGGTAAGAAGAGCCTTACTATGCTGGTTAATGAATTCACTGATATTTGTCGACCTTATATTGGCTTCAAGGATAAAGTACGTTTTCTTTTTGACAAATCCCCTGAATATATTCGTGATGAAATCGACAATCACACGAGGTCGATACAAATACTACTAAAAGATAAAAAATTGAAAGATGAACAGGCACTTTATTCTTACACTAACCCAGCGCAATTTAAACCAGAATTTTCGATTATTTCTCTTGAGCATGGAATTAGATTCCAAAATGAAATATTTAGCGGTCAAGAACAAAATCCAACAATAGATATAGATCGAAAATATTTTGGAGAATTATTTAGAACTGTTTTATTACAAACACAAGATGGGCTTGGAAGATCAACACCCAATCAAATTATTGAATATATTACTGCTGTAAATAATCTTCTAGAAAATTACTAATTTAAAAAGCATTAACTTTAAATTATTAGGATAAGTATATGAAAGGTAAACTAGTACGAGACAGAATCCCAGAAATAATTAAAGAATCAGGGGCTACTCCTAATATAAGAATTTTAAATGAAGCTGAATGCGACGTTGAATTAGATAAAAAACTAGACGAAGAAGTTAGGGAATATCTAGCATCTGGAGAGTTAGAAGAACTTGCAGATATTCTTGAAGTCATAAGTTCAATTGCTGAAAAGAAAAATAGTAGTATGCAAGAGATAGACGAAATACGTCGAAAGAAATTAATAGAACGTGGCGGATTTAAACTAAGAATTTTTCTCATCCAAGAGTAATATAAATATGAAAACAGAATTTGAAGTTAAATTTATCAATGTCAGTCATGATGAAATTAGAAAAACATTGAAGAAAATAGGTGCAGGGCTTACACAATCAATGAGATTAATGAAAAGAGCTATTATAGAAACCCCCTGAGTTAAAAGCAATTAATGTATTTATTAGAATTAGAGACGAAGGAGATAAAGTAACACTTACATTTAAGCAATTTGAATCATCTTCCTTAGATGGCGCAAAAGAACAAGAAATAATCGTAAGTGATTTTCAATCAACTGTAGATTTATTTGCTAATATTGGCTTGCCGTACAAGTCATTACAAGAATCAAAAAGAGAAACATGGGAACTATTTGGTGCTGAAGTAGTACTTGATATATGGCCTTGGTTAAACCCATACATCGAAATTGAAGGGAAAAGTGAAAATCAATTAAAGGAAATAACAAAACTATTAGGCTTCAATTGGGAAGATGCAGTATTCGGAGATGTGATGTCAGCCTATAGGTCGCAACATCCTCATCTAAAAACGCAAGATACGGTTGGTAATATTGCTGTGGTTAAATTAAATGATCCTTTGCCTGAGTTATTATCTAATGTAAAGAAAAATAAATAATCAGATCTTCAATCTTATAGTTAAAATATGTTAATATAATTTGATGATTAGAGCTGTTATTTTTGATTTTTTTAGTGTAATAATGCCCGATATTTATGAACCTTTGATTGCTAACGCAGCGCAGGTGTCACCTGAACTTGCTGATAGCATTAAAAAAGAGATTAACCAATACCTATTTGGAATTTATAACTTTAAAGAGCTAATACGATCTCTTGAAATAATTTTTAGAACAAAGGAAATCCCAACTGCCTCATTAAAAATAGATATGTCCGAACTACCAACAGAAATTATTGATATAGCACGGCAATTACACATGCACTTTTTAAAAGTCAGCATAATAGGCAATATTGGAAATCAAGAAATTGAATTATTGACTGATTTTGATAAAGAAAAACACGAATTTGAATTAATAGCTGGACCTGGCAATTTTGGCGAACCACTACTGAGTAATTCTTTTTTTGAAAGTGCATTAAATGCTATAGGTGAACCTCCACAAAACTGTCTTCTTATAAGTGGACATTACGACTATATAGAATTTGCTAAATCTATTGGGCTAAAAACAATGCATTTTACTAATTATGATATTTTCAATAATGAAATCTGGCAATATCTTAAACTAAACTAAAGGCTACCCATTTTACCTAGAAAATGAGGACTAGGTTTAAGTGCCTGTGAAGGAGTATCTTTTGCAGCTATCAGTGGGTTACCGGTTAATGAATCTGATTTTGGTGCAACCCAACCAGACTTATTTAAATTAGCTTTATTCTGAGACTCAAGGATGGAACTACCTTGATAAATTGTACTTTTATAAGTAGTCGGCTGTGCGGCTGCTGGGGGAACCGAGTAATTAGAGGTTGGTGGGTAATTACTTATCCCGGTATGATGGTAAGCGCTAGCTATATTAACAGAAGTAGAAGCTGATGTTGATTTTGTTGATGGAGAAGTACTCATTAATGAACGTTCCTGTTGAAATGTATTTACTGAAGAGTTGACTGTTGCTGCAGAAGGAAGTGGAGGTGCAGATGATACATTTGCAGCAACTTCATTATGGCTCATTGAATTAGTCTGGGCAGCAGATTTAATCTGACCGTTTGTTACACCATTTGAAATTACAGAGTCTAAGTGAGGAGTAGGAGCTATATAAGGAGCTGCTTTGGTATTATCGGATTTACTGTTACCTATTAGTGCATTTTCTTGTTTGACGGCATTTATTTCAGAGTTAACAGCTACTGCTGAAGGGGCCGGAGGTGCAGATGATACATTTGGACTACTACTAAGACCAATCGTTGAACGTTCCTGTTGAAATGTATTTACTGAAGAGTTGACTGTTGCTGCAGAAGGAAGTGGAGGTGCAGATTGAACTACTGGTGCAGCACTAGATTTAAATTTACTTAATATAGATTTAGGAGCGAATATATTTGAGAAGATGTTTTTTTTAACAGTTAATGACACATTTTTTTTCGAATTAATCATAGTTTTTTGTTTATAGTTTTTGTTTATATTATTGATATCTATTCTTAATTATACAAAGTTAATTTTGCTTATCAAGTTAATTTTAGAGTCTACCTTGTTGATTTAGCTCGAATGTATATTTTTCTAAGCCACCAAATTCATTCACATCTGTTAATTTGCCGCCATCAAGGACATAGATTCGATCCATTAAATTCAATAACGGTAAACGATGAGTAACTAATAATACCGTCTTTCCATTAATAAGTGAACCAATTGAATCCTGTATGTATTGTTCAGATTGCGAATCAAGAGCTGATGTTGGCTCATCTAAACAGATAATTTGTGCATTTTTTATCAGAGCTCTTGCAATTGAAATTCTTTGTTTTTGACCACCACTTAAACTAGATCCACCTTCACCAACAAAAGACTGTTCGCCTAAAGGTAGCTTACTGACAAATTCATCGATATTTGAAGCCTGTGATGCCCACTGAATTTCCTGATTTGCAATCTCTCTATCAATATCGCCATCTTTTATATTATTCTCAATAGTTTCAGCAAATAACTGTGGTGACTGGCTAACCCAGGATACGTTTTTCCGTAAATCATGCAGACTTACTGCTTGAGTATCTTGGCCATCTATTAAGATACGACCGGCCGTAGGTAATATATATAAATCTAATAATCTAAGTAAGGTGCTTTTACCAGCCCCACTAGGACCAATTATGCCAATTTTTTCTCCAGGCATTATAGTCATATTAATCTGATCTAAAATAATTTTGTCTTTTAAGATGTATGAAACATTTTGAAAATCAATTTTCCCAGTAGGAGCCAATAAATGTACATCTTGTTGTTGGTATTCAATATCTTCGTGATCGGTAAGTACTTCGTAAATTCTACGGACGTTTACTAATTTTTGACGTCTAATTGTTACTTGTTCTGTAATGCCTTGGATTGGAGCAATCAAGTAACCCATATAAGTCATGAATAGTAATAGGTCTCCAAGAGTAAATTGATGCTTTAATGCCTCACTACCTCCTAGATAAATAACAATTGAAGTACCAAGTATAACCACTAAACCATTAGATAAATTAAATATATCACCCCATATAATTGCTTTTTTTGTGACTTCATAGGTATCTCGCCATAGCTTATTTAAGCGGCCTACTTGCCGTTCTTGTAGAGTAAAGGCCTGAACAGTTTCAGTGTTATCAATCGACTCAGTGATTAAAGAAGAAGTCTTGCTTTGAAGAGTAACTAATAACCTCCCGAATTTTGACATAATAGGTCCAAAATATTTTACCGATAAAATTAAAAATGGAATAACGATTAAAGTAATCAATGCTAGTGGAGCATTTATCTTTAACATAATTATTAAGACACCAAAAATTAAAACAACAGATTCGATTATGACGGAAACTGAGTTGAGAGTTAAATCAGATAAACTACTAGTAACATCATTCTGTCTATATATAGTCTCCTTTAGCTAATCTGCCATCATGATAAAGCGGTAAATGTAATATATGCCTGAAGGATTCTTGTTTAATATTTTGGTTTAAATTAAAACTTATTTTATTCAAAAAATAGTCTTTTATAATTCCAAATAATGAGCCAAAAAGAAAAATTATCAGAGTCATTAACGATATTATGATTATTAAAATTGGTTTACCGGTATATTGTCTAAGTAACCCTGGGGCAGGGATAGTATTAAAGACTGAGTCAGCTAAAATTTTTAAAGGCACTGGTTTTAACAAGGCAATCCCATCAGCGAAAACATTCAATAATGTCATTATGAAAATGCCAAAAAAAGCCTGTTTGTAGTATTTTTTTATCCAGACTTTGAAATTTGTTGATTTCTGAAATCGGCCATTTTTGATTAACCATTTATTAATCTCTTCTTTGATCATTCCGGTCGGCCAACCAGCTTTTTCTAAGCTATAGGATATGTAATCAATCGGTATACCCTTAGAGACACCTTCCTCGATTAATATTTGAAGTCTATCGGAATGCATTTCTTTTATATATTTTTATATTAGTTTTTACTCTTCACTAAATATAATATCACTTAATTTAAAATCACTTAAAAGTTACTAAATATATTTAGAAAAAAAATATTTTTCAACGGTGAGTGCAACCAGCCCAGCAACATGGACGTTTTACACCTTCTAGCAACTCAATAATTGTTCTGTCTATGTGGATCTTTCTTGTCTCAGGCTTTTTAGCTGTAACAGCCCAACAAATCCACTCATTGCGAGCCAAAGTGGTTAAATCTTGCCATCTTTCTAATGCAGACTCATCTGAGAGTAAGGCATCTGCTAGATCTTTTGGTATTTTGTGAGCGACGCCAGATAATATATCTTTTTTCAGCATAACTTAATACTATACCCTTACTACAGATATATTGAATAAAAATTTTAGTAAACAAATGAAGAACTTACTTTAGATTTTTTGATATGATTAGTTAATGACTAAGTTCTTAATTCTCCATGGCACTGATGCTAGCCCTGAATACAATTGGTTCATGTGGCTAAAAGGTAAATTAATTGGCGAAGGGTATAAAGTCTGGCTGCCACAACTTCCAGATTCAAAAAATCCTAACACAGAAACCTACAATAATTTTCTTTTTTCAAATAAAGAATTTAACATCGATCAAGAGACGGTCATAATTGGTCATTCTTCCGGAGCTGTTGAAATTCTAAGTCTACTACAACATTTACCCGTTAATATCATTATAAAAACAGCTATTTTAGTAAGCGTCTTTAAGAACAACCTAGGGATGACAGAGCTTGAAGGACTATTCATAGAACCATTCAATTTTAATGAAATTAAAAAACATAGTGAAAGATTCATTTTTATTCATTCAGATAATGACCCATACTGCCCACTCGATGGTGCAAGGTACATATCAGAACAATGTGAAGGTGAATTCATAATAATAGAAGGCCAAGGGCATTTTAATACTGAAATCAATCCTGATTATAAACAATTCCCAGCCTTATTAGATATAATCAAAAAATCAATAAGTTAATTTTGGTTTTATATTCATTTTATAAATATAGTAACCGATCACTCCAGCAAGTATTGAAGATACTCCACCAACTGCTAAACCAATTCTAGGGTTAGAATGATCGCTAATATAACCAATAATTGGACCTCCAATAGGAGTAGTGCCGGCAAATGCAACTGCCCAAAAAGACATAACTCGTCCTCTCATCTCCGGTAAGCTCAATAGCTGAAGAGTTGTATTGCCAAGTGCAATAAATAATACCGAAAGTGCTCCTACGATAATTAAAATTAATAAGACAGTTATAAGTGATGGCATGATAGCAGCTAAGATAATGCTAAAACCAAAAAAAATTGCCACATAAATTATTTGTCTAATACTCGTATTAGACTGGCCTGCCGTATAAAGGCCACCAAAAATTGCTCCTATACCAGTAGCTGCCATCATAGCCGAATAAGTAGAAGCGTTTCCATGAATTGTAATAGTCGCAAAAAGAGGGAAAATAACAGGGAACTCATAAGCAAATGTACCAATTATAAGCATCATTAAAAGAGTAACCTTAAGCTCTGGAACTTCCATAATATATTTAAAACCTGCTCTAATTTGCCCTGGCCGTTTTTGGCTAATTTTGGCTTTTTTAAGTTCATTATCTCTCATAGTATGTAAGGCTATTAAAACAGCAATATATGAAATAGCATTAATAATAAAACAAGAAGCAGTGTTAGTAGAAGCTATTAAGATACCTGCAAAAGTTGGACCAATTAATCGAGCCATATTAACCATTGTAGAGTTGAGGGTAATAGCATTCTTTAAATATTCACCGCCAACCATTTCTATAACAAATGATTGTCGGGCTGGCATATCAATAGCATTAACGAACCCAAGCCCAATCGCCAAAAGATAAACCATCCATAGTTGAACAATATGAAATGCCACAATTAACCCTAAAACCAAAGCCAAAATTCCGGCAGCAGATTGCGTAAAATATAAAATATGTTTTTTATCAAAACGATCAGCAACCACTCCTCCCCAAACACCAAAAATTAAAATTGGTAAGAACTGTGCTGCAATCACTAAACCTAATTTAGTACCCGAATGCGTTAATTGTAAGACTAACCAAGATAAGGCTATGGTCTGAATCCAAGTACCAGAAAGCGAGATACTTTGCCCGATTATAAACAACTTAAAATTTCGAATTTTAAGAGCAGCAAACGTACGTCTTATAACAATTTCCAATTGAGATAACCTTTTTTAGTATTTAATTTACATAATTAAGTATACTCTAATGATTTTAAGAATATTAATGATATCGTAAGAAAAATTAAGTAAACAATAACTATTTTAAAATAACAGGGTGTAGTCTTGCAATTTAAGAGGATATATGCAACTATAACTATATATGACTGAACTATCGAAGATATGTCCAGCTTCAGGGAAAGTTTGTGAAGCAAGAGAAGTACTGGCTGGAAAAATAACTCGAAACGAAGAATTAATTTCAATTTTTGGGCAAGATAAATTGTTTAGTCCAAGTGCCCTAAAAAGGCATGAAGCAGGATTAGCAATCGGTACATCAATACTTAATAATGCAACCTGGGAATGTAGTGGCGAAGGTTGCTATGTTATTTTTCAACTTACGAAATTGATTGATTAAATATGGAATCACTCACCAACGAATTACTACTACGTAGTGAACAAGATCAAGTGATGCGAAATAAAAATTTGGCAGATAACAATTTTTGGGATGAATCAATAGATAAAAATAACACGCTTTTTTTAAAAAAAATTATAAAAAAATATGGCTGGCCCACAATTAGCATGGTCGGGCAGCAAGCTTCTGATGCGGCTTGGTTATTAGTTCAACATGCTGATCACGATACTAAATTTCAAGAATATTGTTTAAATTTAATAAAAACAATTCCAAAGAAAGAAATTAATCAATCACACATAGCCTACTTAGAAGATAGAGTATTAGTAGCTAAGGGACTACCTCAAAAATACGGAACACAATTTTTTGGCATTGGAAAAGATTTAAAACCAAGACAAATTGAAGATAAGAAAAATGTAGACAAAAGACGAGCCAAAATGAATCTAAGTAAATTTGCCGAATACGAAAAACTAATGAATGAAACTTATAATAAAAAGCCAAAAATCTCATAACAATGAAACAAATTTTACTAATTGGAGGTGGTACTACTTTTAATAATCAGTCTGATTATAAAAATTTTCTAAAAACCATCGATATAGATAAGGAAAGATTACTAATTAATGAAAGCTGGAAACAAAACATAAATATAGAGTTAGGATTTGACTATGAAATTCTAATGCCAAAAATGCCAAACAGCACATACGCTAAATATGCCGATTGGAAAATTTATTTTGAGAGAATAATTAAAATCATTGATGATGAAATAATTTTAATCGGACATTCTTTAGGTGGTATATTTTTAGCTAAATACTTAGCCGAAAATTATTTTCCAAAAAAAATTAATTCATTGTTTTTACTCGCCGCACCATACAAAGAAAGAAAAGACGAAGACTGTCTTGGTGATTTTAAACTTCCAAGTAATTTAAACAATTTAAAAAAACAAGTAAAAAAAATCTATATATTACACAGCAAAGACGATAACGTCGTACCATATGAAGATTCATCTTATTATCATAATATGCTGGAAGGATCGAATTTAATTATTTTCAACGACAAAGGTCACTTTAATCAGCCTGATTTTCCAGAATTATTTAAATTAATTAAACAAACAATTTTTAATTAATTTGAGAACTAACTAAACAAAAAAATCGGATTATATATAATCATGTTCTTACGAATTTTTCTGATTTAAAATATCTTCCTGATAATTTAATGATGCGTATTCGGAATAATCCTTTATCTTTCTAGACTGAGGCAAATCCTCTAGCCCTTTTTGGGCTAACTTAACGCTTCCAATAACACCAAGTATTCCTATAGCTAAAATACTCGAAAATCTTTCTAAAAATAATACCTTAGAGGGGCTGGAAACTTCATAAAGGTCGATTTTATAACACGCTAACGCGGTTGACCCAGCTAGTGCTAAAGATGACAAGAATTTACCGGCACCTTTTAGGGAGATATTATTAGTTTCCATAGTTATCCTCGAAAGACTACTTATTGAGTCATTTTTTTCTTTATAGTCAGACATAATTATATTATTAAACTATAATATTTTAAAAATCACAAATTTAAATTTAAAACTTGCAATAAATATTATTTTCAGCATAATTACTCTAATGAATAAAAAAGGTGAAGCACAATTTGGTTGGGGTACTCCAGTTAATCTAAACCCAGCTAACGCTGATATGGTCAGAGAATTAGTTGAAGATCGTATTTCTAAATTAAATCCAACTTCCCAAGATTATGTCAGCTATCTAGCTCTAAGAGATATACTTTTACCAATCTCAGCTGAATGCGACTCATTAAAGGATGCCATAATTTCCAGTTGTGGTGTCTTAGAAAACTTAGCACAAAATCCTACTCCAAACTCTAGGGAAATTACTAATTTCAATGTAGCTTCATTAAATCAACTATTTATCTCTCGGCACTCAGGCTGTAAAATGATTTTAAAAGGGGATATCGGTGTTGATTACTATGATTGTGACAAATGTAATTTTTGTGCCCAAATAGAACATTAAATTAAGTAGTTAAAGTATAGGAAAGACTTTATACTACTGAGATATTCTGCTATTCATATCTTCAATAATTGAATCAAACGCCGTAATAACTAAACGGTCTAGTGAAGAAATTTTATCGCCAGTTGTCCATCTCAATAAATTATTTTCACCAAATTGATCAACAACTACGCCCGTTACTGTAATAATTGTTTTTGGACCAGTATCATATTCTGGGTTAATTGTTGGATCAAATATTTCGTTAACTATGATAATCCCAGAAAATTTATCGGTTTTGAAATATTCCTGCTTAAAACTATTTAAGAATGAGATGCGGGAATACCTATCCCCTGAAGCTCTATGGACACTGCCATCGTATCCAGAACCAAAAAGTGTTTGTATGACATTAACCTTATCTCTGATTCGTGCATCTATCTCCACATCATCACTTCTATTTAATTCAAATTTCATTTATATATACTATAATATAACCTAATTTTTGCAAATAAATTTATCCTAAAAATTCAGCTCTTACTTAGACTCTTTTATCATAAATTCTTTAACACTACTAACGGTATCCATGAACTGAGCAGGGAAGACGATTGTACTATTTTTATCTGAAGCAATCTCAGTTAGAACTTGCAGGTTTCTAAGCTGCAAAGCTATTGGATGCTTAGAAATAACATCAGCCGCTCTAGCAAGAGCTGCGGCACTTAATTCCTCTCCCTCAGCTGCGATTATTTTTGCTCTTTTTTCTCTCTCAGCTTGCGCAGCAGCCGACATTGCGCTTTGCATACTCTCAGGTAACTGGATATCTTTTAATTCAACCATACTGACATAGACACCCCATTTTTCAGTTGTTTTATCTAAAATTGCCTTTATGGCATCATTAATCTTTATAGTCTGACTTAGTACGTCATCCAATAAATTTTGACCAACAATATTTCTTACTGTAGTTTGTGCTATTTGATAAATAGCCGATAAAACATCTTGTATATCAACAACTGACTTAGCAGCATCAACCACTTGATAATAGGCAACCGCCGCTACATCAATCGAAACATTATCTTTCGTAATAACTTTTTGTGAATCAACCGGCAAGGTAACAGTCCTCATACCAATTTTTCGTATGTTATCAAATATTGGAATAATAAAACAAATCCCGGGTTGTTTGATATTCGTTTGCAGCTTACCTAATCGAAAAACAACACCTCGCTCGTACTGTTTGATTATCTTAATACTAGCTGCTAATAGAATAATAACTATTAGAATTATAAATACTATCAAAGTTGACATAAACAAATCTCCTTTATGATTAATCTTATTCTGTTCCAATTAATCATTGATTACAAGACCTTTATTTAAAAATCTCATTTATTTATATCAATAAACTATTTATTTCCTTGAAAATAATCTCTAACAGAACTAGCCGAACTTAAGTCAATTTGATTAGAGATGGCACTACAAACCATAACATTTTTACTTAAACCAATTTTTCCAAGCAAACCTGGTCTGATTCTTTTTTCAATGCGACTACCACTGCAATTTTCAATTTCTGCGGCTAAATCAGGATGTTCTTGTTTGAGAACGATAGCCGGAATTTCACCATAGCCCATAGAATTATGATCTATAAAAAAATAGATTAAAGCCTCATCATTTTTGAATAATACCCTAGTAAACATATAGGGTCGTTGCTTCAATATAATTTGTTCATTAGTTTTTAAAATTCTATTTGGACAGTTAGAACATAATTCCATTGTTACAATTTACCTTACAATTAAATTAGTCCGTTAGGTAATAATCTAAAAACTTTTAAACTACCTTGTGGCATTTCTCTAGATTCACGATAAACCTCATCGGTGCCAATCACAGTTAGTCTAGGTCTCGTAGTAGTAAAATCAGTCAGCTGATAATCAAATAATGGATCTTCTGCCGAGTTATTCGAATCATTAGATGCAAATACTTCTAATTTTGCAATATTGATTGAAACGGGTTCAGTACCTAATTTACATATCTCATCTCCTTGCCAAAATATTGGCGACAAAATAGGTACAGAAAAAAAATAACCTGAGTCATCAAAACGTTTAATCATAAGTGGTTCATCAGCTATAATTCCTAATATACCGGTGGTTTTTCTTCGTGCAAACTCACCGTTAAAATTAATTATCGGTTGATAAATATGCCCTTTAATTTTTTCGGCCATAGTACTCAAATTTTCAGCAACCTTAACTGAACCAACTAGCCCAATTCCCATTTTTTCGGCTTCAGATAATATCAGAGGTTCACTACTGAGAGCCATTGTCATTACTCTGGAAACTGCTCTCCTATATTCAGCACGAGCATTTACTAAATCATTAACTATAGCTTGTCGTTTTTGTTCGGGTGAAATTGATTCTTTTGTCATTCAATACATTAAACTATCAAGTCTTAAGTTATGCAAGCATGAGCAAGTTAGACTAATAAGAGGGCAATTTAAGTCTAAGATAATGCATTAATTTTTTATCTCACGTTACTTAGCCTGCGATAAATGATCGCATCGATAAACTTCCCATATCAATTACTTGGTTAAAATACTGCAATTCCTCGTTTTTATCAAGTAATGACATTGCCGCCAACATCGGGCGATAATGATCATCAAAAGCAACGGCAAAATCTGCTGCTTTAGTCATTTTTTTTGGATTAACTAATAAATCTAAATTATGTTCATCCATTTGTTTTGCAGCTATATAATCAAACTCTTGAGCCCAATCAAAAATTTTATTATCATAGAAATTAAGTAATCTTAAATTATGAACTAAATTTCCGCTACCTATAAAAATTACTCCTTTTTTTCTAAGTGGTTTAAGTAATTTAAACATTGTGACAAGTTGTGGCAGTGTCATGCTCATATCTAAGCTTACTTGTAGGACAGGGACACTTGGTTTTGGTGCTAGAAATTTCATAACTGACCATGTACCATGATCTAAACCCCAAGTTCCATCAAGCTGAGCTTCATATTTTAAAAAAGCTTCTTGCAGAATTTTTGCAATATTAAGGTCTCCCTTAGCCCGATACTCAACCTGATAAAGTTCTGGCGGGAAACCATACATATCATAAATTATTGGCTGTTTAGGCGCGTCCGTTATATGGGTTCCTTCAGTTAACCAATGCGCGCTAATAACAATAAATGCCTGAGCTTCTGGTAAATTAGATCCAATTTTAGACCATGTTCTTGTTATTTCATTATCTAAAATTGCGTTCATAGGATTACCATGACCAACAAATAATACTGGCATTTTTGGGCTAGGTTTTAATATATTATCTAGGTCTTTTAACTGATCCATTTTTAATTATTTAAATTAGCTTTAGCTGCAAAGTCGTTATACGCTTTTATGATTGGCAGTGAATTAAACCCTAAATCACTTAAGCGGTAAGTGACCGATAGTTTATCAATCGTTGCATGGCTTCGGGTAACTAGATGAGCTTCTTCTAATTTTTTCAATCGATTAGTTAAAGTTACTGGGTTTATATTATTTAAATGTCGCTCTAGAGCACAAAAACGACTTTCGCCACGGCTCAATACATCTATAATTCGTAAAGTCCAATAATCACCCAGTAATTTAACGCTTGGTAAACACAAATCAGTTTTTTCTATAATCGTTTTCATAACACTACAAATATTATAGTACTATTTATATAAATTAAGCCATACTTTATTGATATAATCAATTTATGACTTCTTACCCAAAAAGAATTGAAATCGTAACAGGCGTAATAATCGAGAACGATTTGGGCCAAATATTTCTGACAAAATCAAAATACTGGCTGAATAAATACGTTTTACCTGGAGGGTTAATAAACCCTGGCGAAACAATTTTTGAGGCGACTAAACGCAAGATTAAATCAGACTTAAATTTAGAAGTTCAACCAATAGCCACATTCAATTTCGGTGAATTAATTGATTCTAATGACTTCAAAAGATCGGCTCACTATATATATTTCAATGTTCATTGCAAAATTGTTAGTGGTAAACCGACAGTTGACCAGTCTAAATACTTTGATTATTTGTGGCTTAATCCTAAAGAAAGTTTAAAACTTAATCTAGCCGAATCTTTTGATAACAGTATCTTAAAATTCATTGAATATTTAAAAACCGTAAAAAAGTAACAGTTTGCCGACCTATTGATTGATTGGTACAATAGCATGACTATGCTTATATCTGTAAATCTATCTGAAAAATCTTTTGGTAATAAACCACTTTATACTAATGTAAATTTCGACATCCAGGAAGGTGAAAAAATTGGATTAATCGGTCGTAATGGTTGTGGAAAATCAACTCTATTCCATCTTATAAGTGGAACTGATAAAGATTATCAGGGTGATATAGATTTTAAAAAAGGCGTCACGATCGTCATGACTAGACAAGATCATCATGGGCTAGGTGATGAAATAGTGGCAAGTTATATTCAGAATGATTTACCAGATTTCGTTAGGCTAAACAATATTATTCAGACTTACCCTGAACATATGGGTGATAATATGAAATCACTCCAAACTTACAGTAATGCCCTTGAGCGATTTAATGACCTAGGCTATTTCCAAATTAACGAAGAGCTAAAACAAGCTTTCAATGATTATCAACTCGACAATGATCATTTAGAAAAAAAACTAAAACTTCTTAGTGGTGGTCAGAAGAGAATGGTTGAATTAATTAAAATTCAAAGAGCTCGGGCTGATTTAGCATTAATAGATGAACCGACTAATCATATGGACTACATCGCTAAAGAAGCATTTATAAAATGGTTAAAAAATACTAGCGATGCAGTCTTAGTAATTACTCACGATAGGGATATATTGCAGATTGTCGATCGAATTATCGAAATCAGAGATAAAAAATCATTTAATTTCAAAGGAAATTATGAACATTATTTAAAGATTAATCGCAATCAAATCACATCCCAGGTAAATGAATACGATTTAACTTTGCGTCATATTGAAAACTTAAAAGCAGATCAAATTCGATTTAGAAGATTAAAAGAAAAATCCCGAACTCCAGGTACAATTAAAAGATTCAAATCTCTTGAACAAAGAGTCACAAAAGAACTTGCAACTTTAACTTCAGTCGAGAAACCATCATTCTGGATTGATAGAGATGGTGCCGAAGAACTAAACTCCAAAATGACCAACGCCTATCAAAAATATAAAGCTCAAAATATTAGACTAGATACTAATAAATCAAAAGAAAGCCGGACGAGCCATCGATTAATTGAAGTAACTAATTTAAGTCTAGGTTATAATGAAAAACCATTATTCAAAGACATAAATTTCAGTTTATTTGAAGGGGAAAGACTAAGATTACACGGTCGAAATGGTACCGGAAAAACAACTTTAGTTAAAGCAATTATGTCTAAATCCAGTAAACAAAATTCTGACAGCCAAATTTTTAGTGGCCAGATAGCTCTTGAAACAAATTTGAAAATTGGATTATATGAACAAGAAATCGCTGAAAAATTTTTAAGTCTAAGCCTTTATGAAGCGATAGAACAATCTCTGCTTGAAAAAAATGAACCTGTAAGCGACCAACGAATTAAGAGATTAATGAGCGACTATTTATTTGAACCAAATGCAGATAGCCATACTCCAATAAATTTACTAAGTGGTGGCCAGATAGCTAGATTCCAATTAATCAGAATGCTCCTAAATAACCCAACATTATTGATATTGGACGAACCAACAAACCATTTAGATTTACCTAGCATAGAAGAACTAGAAAATGCCTTAACTAATTATCATGGCGCAATTATTTACATCTCTCATGATAGTTATTTTGCCAAAAAGGTTGGTGGTGATACTTTACTAATAAATCCTTAATCCTACTTATTTTTTTGCTATTTTATTAATATGATTATATAATAATATTCTCATGGAACATGGATTAAAAAATAATAGCTCAACTATTAACCATAATAGACGAACGCCATTTTGGATTGATTTTGCCACCAGCACCAGTCTGATTCTTGGCGCTACTGAAGTAATTGTTGGTTTAAAACTTGGTGGCGGCAATACTGTGCTGGCAAATTCAGTAGAGATGTTGGACAACGGGACTTATGCACTTGATTCGATGGCAGCACGAAGTGAATCTAATAGAAAACGTAACCATAGATTGAGAAGATTAGCCGGAGGGTTAATTTGTGCCGCATCATTATATGTTGCTACAAATTCAACCTATGATTTAATCGAAAACCACAACCCTGAAGTTAGCCCAATATTTGCTCTATTTACTAGTACTGCTACAGTCATTAATGGTTCTTATGCTCTTGGGCTTAATCGGCACGCTCAAATCGGTACAACACATCGAGATGCTTTTAGACATGCTTCGGCAGACACCATTAGCTCAGCTATAGCAACTAACTCTATTATTCTGAGCACTCAAGGTTTGCCTAGTCTTAATAATTGGACAGGCTTAGTTTTGAGTATATGGACAATCGGTATGACTTATCCGACTAAAAAGAGAATAGAAGCAGCCGACAAACATTATAAATAAAATTAAAATCTTAAGTAGTTTGTTTTGCTTTAATTAATTGATCCTGTACAGTTGTTGAATAAAGTTTATCTGCTTTATTTGTATAAGTAACTTTATCTTTAATAACAGCTTGCACCGGTAATTGATCAGAAGTGGTTTTAAGATAATTAACTTTTTTGACAGCTGAACCAATCGCTAAAAATTCAACTAAACCATTGCCTAAATCATAAATGTAGGTCTTAATACCGACTATTAAATCAGCATTTACTTCTTGAGCTTGTTGTTGTAACTTCTTGATTGATTGCTCTCTTGCACCATAAATCAATTGAGTTAAATCACTAATTTCACCCTTAACTATATTTTTTAACATTGTTTTTATTCCACCAATTACTCCGAGGGAATAAACACTTGTGCCTAAAACTAATTTTAATGGCGCATAGCCTGTTTTAGCTAAGTTCCATGTTTCTTCGGCAGTCAAATCAGAAGTTATAACATCTCCAAGCTCCTGGGCTAAAGGTTCGAGTTGAGAGTTATAGCTAGCGGTTCCTATCATCATCATTTCTTGAACATTAGTTGAAACTAGAGGAATGATTGTAGTTCTTATACCAACTACTGCATTGGCATTAAATTGTTTAGCTTCAGCGGTTATTCTTTTTAAAGCTTCATTTCTAGTTATACTAAAAATATCACTATACTCTTTAACTTCACCTCTTAATAATTGCCTAAATTCTCCCAGTAAGCCTCGACCAATTCCAATAGAATAAGCAATATTACCAAAAACAAACTTTAATGGTGCGTAACCAGCATCAAGTTGACAAAAAAGTTCTTGGCCATCTGATGAAGTTGAGAATTTTTGACTCATTTGATTATCTGAACGGTGAACAGTTGAACCAATTGATAGAAACTCTATATTACCGGCATGAAAGATTAATTCACTCGTTACACTAGCTGCTCCGGCTCCACCGGATTTATTTAATTCTGCTTCAAATCTTTCTAAACTTAAACGGCGACCCTCAGAAATCATATTTGTCATTTGTTTTAGCTCTCCACCATACGCAGTTTTGATAGAGGTACCAATTGAACCAATAAAACCTAATGAAAAAACACTATTGCCGACAAGCATATCACCCGGGGTGAAACCATAAAGTCCTAAACAATATATTTCATTACCCGATAGTTCTGAGTAGATAACTGAATTGTCTGAAGGAGGGTTGTTATTCATTATTCTTATAAGTTTAAGCTTAAAGGGATCGAAATTCAAATATCTCAAAAAAATATTTTATTTATTTAGCTTATATCATTTAAAATATTTAAAATGGATAGCAAACTAATTATAGTGGATGAACCATATCAAACAGATTATTCTTATCAATTAACTCAGCCAGTTGGTAAAAATTTTGAAGATGATTTTTCACCTGATCTAACGCCAGCCCAAATGCTAAAACTAGGCATATTCGGAGGAAATTATTTTTCAAAAATACCGGCTGAATTTCCTAATGAATGGTTCGATGAAGTCAAATTAGCAAAAAATGGTAAAGCAAATCCTAAATTAAATTATTTTCTAGTTAACGCCAGCCAGCCGCTGAAAGTATGGCAAGAAAAAGGTTGGATTTACCCTAATGATCCACTGGGGTGGTTTCTTTGGTATTGTCGTTACTACTATGGAAGAAGAATTAAAAACGAAGATGTAAGACAAATTAAAAGGTGGAAAGCTATTAAAAGACATGCCGCTCAAATTAAAGCAAACTGTTCACCAACTGATTTGTTTTGCAGACCAAAACAACGTCAAGCTTTACTACACTGGGCATACGATTCCAGAAAAATCTAATATTTTCAATATCAAGCTCAAAAATCACCAGATTCATGCTATAATGTGATTATTAAAACGTAATTAAATTTATTTTTAATTGAAGCGAATATCAATCGCAAGTTGGCAGAAGAAAAGGGTACATTCCCTAAGTAGAACTCGCCCGGGTAGCCCGTAATAGCCTCAACAATTAAGAGCCGACCTGTCGGAATTCGGATGGTACCTCCAAGTTAATTGGATCCGAAATGTCTATGTATTAATTGAAAAGAGGAATATACAAGATGGCTGATAAAAAACATTTTCTAGCTGAAATAGAAGAAACAATTTTAAACAATTGGAAACAAGAAAAAACATTTGAAAAAAGTATAGAGCAACGTTCCAATAATAAGGAATTTATTTTTTATGATGGTCCACCATTTGCAAATGGACTCCCTCATTATGGGCATGTCGTTCAAACAACAATAAAAGATGCGATAACTCGCTACAAAACAATGCAGGGTTTTAAAGTTGATCGTCGTGTCGGATGGGATACTCATGGCCTGCCAATTGAATATGCAATTGAAAAAGAGCATGATTTCAAGGGTAAACAAGATATAGTTGCCTACGGCATTGAAAAATTTAATCAAGAATGTAGAGATTCAGTTTTTAAATATAAAGAAATATGGGAAAACCTATTTGTTAGGTTAGGCCGATGGGCAGATTTCTCTGAAACCTATACAACTATGGATCAAGATTATATCGAAAGCGTCTGGTCGGTTTTTAAAACTATATACGATAAAGGTCTTATTTATAAAGATTTTCGCTCAAGTCCATATTGTCCAAGATGTGCTACTCCTTTATCTAATTTTGAATTAAATCAAGGCTACCAAGACAATATAGAAGATCCAAGCCTATACGTTAAATTTAAGCTTGAAGATGAGGACGCGTTTTTATTAGGCTGGACTACAACTCCTTGGAGCTTACCGGGTAATGCAGCTATTGCTCTTAACCCTGAAGCAGTTTATTTATATGTTGAGCTAGAAGATGATAACGACAAAAAAGAGACTTTAATTTTAGCTAAAAATCGATTGAGTTGCTTAAACTCTGATGATTATAAAATAATTAAAGAAGTTCAAGCCAGCCAGTTAATCGGTAAAAGTTATCTACCTCTCTTTAATCTTAATTATATTAATGATTTAGAAGGGAAAGAAAACCTATATAAAATATGGGCGGCTGAATTTGTTTCAATCGAAGACGGTTCAGGAGTGTTACATGTCGCACCAGCTTTTGGTGAAGATGACTTAAAACTTGGTAAAGAGAATAATATCCCAGTATTATTAACAATTAATGAATTTGGTAAAGTGAAATCTGGTATTGGCCTTGACCCTGAAATAGAAAATAAATTCTTTAAATCAGCTGATAAGTTAATAATTGAATCTCTAACCAAACAAGATTTTGTTTTTGCGGCCGAAACCATCAAACATACTTATCCATTCTGTTGGCGTTGTGATACTCCTCTACTTTATTATGCTACTGATTCATGGCTCGTTAAGGTTTCGACAATGGTCGATAAATTAACTAGTAACAATCAAAAAATTAACTGGACACCAAAACATATAAGAGATGGCCGATTTGGTAATTGGTTAGCTAATGCCAGGGACTGGTCCATCTCACGTAATCGTTTCTGGGGTGCGCCTTTACCTGTCTGGGTAACTGATGATGGCGAAATTACAGTTATTGGCAGTTTAGAAGAACTTAAAGCTAGAGCAATCGACCCAAGTTTAATATCTGACTTGCACCGTCCTTATATCGACAAAGTTATGATTAAAACTGAATCTGGTAAAATTGCCAAAAGAATCGATGAAGTTTTTGACTGTTGGTTTGAATCAGGCTCAATGCCTTTTGCTCAAAATCATTATCCTTTTGAAAATAAAGATAACTTAAATAACATTTTTCCAGCTGACTTCATCGCTGAAGCTATTGATCAAACTAGAGGCTGGTTTTACACCTTACACGTCATCGCTGTAGCTCTATTTGATGAACCTGCCTATAAAAATGTCATATGTAGTGGATGGGTAGTAGCAGCTGACGGAGAAAAACTTTCTAAAAGAAAAAAGAACTACGCACCGATGGACGAAGTCTTAGACCAATTCGGAGTCGATACTTTAAGATTTTTTATGGCTAGTAGCCCGATTGTTAATGGAGAAGATGTCCGCTTCTCGACTTCTTTACTTCAAGAAGTTCAACGAAAAATATTTATGACACTTAATAATAGTTTTAACTTCTATAAACTTTATGCCGATATAGACCATTTTAAGCCTGAAAAAATATTAATAGAACCAACACCAACTAATGTTTTAGACCGATGGATATTAGCTAGGTTGAATCAAGTAATTTTAGATGTTACTAAACATCTCGATAATTATCGATTAGATAAAGCGACCCAACCAATCGAATTATTGCTCGATGATCTAAGTAATTGGTATATTAGAAGATCCAGACGACGATTCTGGAAAAATGATAACGATAGTGATAAATTATCAGCCTATGAAACCTTAAATTATACACTCCTAAGAGTCTGCCAATTACTTGCGCCTTTCTCACCATTTTTAGTTGATCATATCTGGCAAGAATTAACCAAAGAAAGCAACCTATCACAATCAGTTCATCTAAGTGATTGGCCTAATAATACAACCATTTCTGAAGATAATATTATTATTGAAATGTCTAAAACCAGAGATTTCATTAACCAAGGGTTGGCTCAAAGAGCTAATTCGAGCATCAAAGTAAGACAACCATTAGCCAGCTTCACAATCTTAGATCTAAATAAAAATTACTGGGAAATCATTGCCGAAGAACTAAATGTTAAGAAAATTATTATCGGGAAAGAGTTAGCACTAGACACTAATCTTACTCAGGCCTTAAAAGAAGAGGGGATTGCTCGTGAAGTAATTAGAAATATTCAGAGTTTCCGAAAACAAGCTAACTTTAATGTTGAAGATCGTATAGCAATTAAACTAACTACCACCGATGAGGCAATTCAGAAAGCTCTTATAAACCAAAAAGAGCTTATCGATACTGAAACATTAACCTCAAAAGATTTATCGACTGATGACCAAATTGAATACTCTGGCGAATTTAAAGTAAATGGTGTCGGTATTGAACTATCGATTTCAAGAATAAAATAATGCCTAATACTTCTTCTGATATTGCTCTTTTTCAAATTTCTCTTAAGGCTTTGATTGTTAAAAATCAAGCAGTCCTAACTCTGATATCAAAAGATGGTTTCTTTGACTTTCCTGGTGGAAGAATTGATAACGATGAAGTCAAAATGGAATTTAGCGCATCTCTAAACCGTGAGATCAGTGAAGAACTATCTGAAAATTTTAAGTTTAGAGTAGGGAATTTTGCCTTTGCTGCAAAACGAGTTTTCCGAAAAGATAAATTAAATTATAATGTCCTTGCTCTATTTTTTAATGTAACTGCTTTAAATGAGGATATAAAGATATCTGATGAGCATCAAGAATACCAGTGGATAAAAGTACAAGATCTATTAGCTCAACCAGAAAGATTTGTCTCGATTGATGAATTCAATAAGCTAAAGGACTATTTAATTATTGCAAAAATATCATATAATAATTAGCAATGAGACGAGAAAATTCAATAAAATACAGCATTGTCATTCCTTGTTATAACGAAGAAAACTATATTAGAAAGGCTATCCGGTCTTTAAAGAATCAAACATATAAGGGTAAGTTTGAGATTATTGTCGTCAACAATAACTCAACAGATCGATCAGTATCGATTATTAAAAAAGAAAAAGTCAGACTCATTAACGAAACTAAAGCAGGAGTCTGTTTTGCCAGAGAAGCCGGGACCCTCAAAGCTAAAGGTGAAATAGTAATTTCAACTGACGCGGATACGGTTTTTAAAAAAGATTGGCTGGCAAAAATTGATAAAAAATTTACTCAAAATAAAGATTTAATTGCCGTCTGTGGTTCCTGTAGATTCATAGATGGACCTTGGTGGGGTAAAATTTATACTCACTTTTTATTTGGTTATAATTATCTATACTCGATCTTGTCTGGCCATCCATTCTATATTACTGCAACAAATACCGCTTTTAAAAAGCAATATTTTGAGGGATATGATTTAAGTACAATGCAGGGGGGCGATGAACTATATTTACTCCATAGCCTTAGAAAACACGGTAAGATCAAATTTTTACCTTTCAACCCTACTTTAACTTCAGGTAGAAGGTTAACTAGAGGTTTATTCTATAACATATTTGTCACATTCTTTTATTATTATTTAGGTGCCTACTATCTTAATAAAATTTTTAAAAGACCTGTTATCGGTTCATATCCTGCTTTTAGAACGACAATTAAGAAAACTAGAATTAGTTTTTCGCTACCAGCCTTGGTACTGGTAGTACTATTATTTACTACAACTTTTAGCCCATTTAGACATTTCATTTCAGACAACTTCAAAGATACAAAAAATAAAATTGTTACTATAATTAAAGATATATACTAGTCAGTACTAACCATATTACTGATAGCTAAAACTGGTACATGTAACAAATGGTCATTATCTAAATAGTCGAAATAGGGTGACAATAAAGCATCATTAAAAGTTACGCACAAAGCTCTAACAGCACTACCGCCTACAAACTGACCTATCTTAATAATCGAATACGTTACAAAAACTGCTTCGAAGTCGAGTCTCTGAAACTCATGATAAGAAACTTTCTCTGAAGAAGGGAACGAAAGTGGTATGGCAAATGCTTTAGTAGCCGATGTAAAATACTTCTGGTCGTTGATCTCTGCTTTTGTACAAATATCATCAAGTTCAATTAAGACTTTTTCTTCGACTGGGTTAGTGTCAAAATTATTAATGTTACCCAACTTACCCAGGTAACTTTTACCCAATTCAAAAGGATTTTTTATTAGACCGGACATATATAAATTATAAAGAAAAAAAGAAAAAATTGTACTAAAATATTTTTGACTAGTATAATTATAATCAAGATTGCTATCCTCCGGGCCCTAGTCATCTATCATTTTTAAGCATTAGTTTAGTCGTCACGAAAAAAGCTTTAGAACGGTCGCTCTTTTTCTATCGAATAAACTTCCAAAAAATAAAATCCGTCCTATAATCTCATATCCAATTTATTAAATGGAGCTTAAAAAAGATGGACCCAGTTATTTATATTAATAAAATAGTCGATGTTGTAGTTGTTTTTAATCACAAAAATAACCCCAATATTTGTATGCCTATAAGAATTAGATACCAAAACAAAAATATTGATTTAATTGAGCTTGGCTTAAGACACCCAACTAGAAAAGGTAGCCGATCAATCCATATTTTCGATATGAGTGATGGTCAAAATGACTATCGGTTAGAATTTGATTCAGAATCTCTACTCTGGAAATTAATAGCCATTACTAACACTAATTATTATGTTTGAATCTAATCTAAACAAAGAACAGCCTAAGATCATGCACATTGATCTAAATAGCGCCTTCGCAACGATTGAACAACAAGCCCATCCATCACTACGTAATAAAGCAATTGGCATAACTAACCGCATTTCACCTAATTGCTGTATTATAGCTGCCTCTTATCAAGCTAAAAGCATCGGCATCAAGGTTGGTATGGGGCTTAACGAAGCTAAGAAAATCAACCCCGAATTTATAATCCTAGAGTCTGACCCAGCTAAATATCATTATATCTACCAACAGCTAGTCTCTATTATGAAAAATTATTCGCCTAAAATTAAAATGAAAAGTATAGATGAAGGTATTATAGATTTTCATAATACAACCAACCTCATTAATCAAACAATCCTAAGAAAAATTGGTATTGAAATAAAAGAAACCATAAAACAACGACTTGGCGCAACCATAACTGTCAATATAGGTATTGGGTCTAACCAATTTTTAGCAAAATTAGCTGCTTCACTCCATAAACCAGATGGCATGGATATTATAGACTACCACAATCTTACTAACACATATAAAAACCTTAAATTGACTGATTTACCCGGTATAGCTGAACACTATCAGGCTAGACTTAATGCTTTCGGAGTCTATAGCCCACTAGAATTTTTAAACACCACTGCCGATAACCTAAAAAGGTTTGTTTTTCATTCTAATGTAGGTGAAGATTGGTATTATCGTCTAAGAGGTTATGAAATCGATAACAACTTAACCAAATTAGGCCACGTTGGCAGACAATGGGTTCTAAATAAACCAACCAATGATCAAAGTTTCTTAGCATCATCTTTTCAATATCTATGTCAAACAACCGGTAAAAAACTCCGCTACAAAAATGTCGATGCTAGGGGATTATTGGTATGGTTAAGATTTACTAATGGTGAAAATTGGTATTTGCGTAAAATGTATAAAACCAGTTTCTATAGCGATCACGATATATACCAAAGAGCTATTTATTTATTAAACCAAAGACCAACAAATCTAAATGTCCAAACAATGGGTATAACTTGCTACCAATTAACAAAAACGGCCAGGAATCAAATTAGTCTTTTTGATAATATTAATAAAAATAATTGGTTAACTGACGCTGTTGATACTATTAATGAACAATATGGGATATTCAAGATCTTTACAGCCAATTCTCTAAATAGTACTAAATTAGTAAAACAAAAAATACCATTCGGGGGCACAGAATATTTTAATCTATTAATCGAATCAAACTAGGTAAAAACCGACTTTAAAGACAGCTATCAATTTGATAAAATTAGATAATTAGATTATTCGACACAACTAAAGCTTGAAAGGCTAAATTATTAATATTAAATTAAAAAAGATTATTGAAATTGCCAAAACTTGGGTTAAAAAAGATATCGGTTTGGCTTTATTTATTACTGTGACAATGATTTTAATAGGCATAGTCATAGGTTACGAAAGCAACAGAGTTATTCCAATCACAAAACTAACAGCGAATACTTATAACTTAGAACCAAAAAATTTCCTAAAATTTTTATCAAATTGGGATGGAGCGATTTATCTTAATATCGCCAAAAATGGCTATAACCACAATTATTTAGTAAATTTCTTCCCATTCTACCCATTAATAGTCTCTCTAGTTCATAAAGTCATAAGCTCAGTCTTAGATAGTGGTTTGATAGTGGCGTGGACGTTTATGGTAGGGACATTCTACTATTACATAAAAATAGTTAAAGAATACTTCCAGCTTAAAAAAACAGATGACATTGTTAAGGCTACCCTCTTATTAGCACTTTATCCAACAGCAATATTCTTTATAGCAACGTTCAGTGAGAGTTTATTTGCATTTTTAGCATTAGGTGCCATTTATTATGCTCTAAAAAATAATTACCGCTTAGCCGGAATTTTAGTAGCATTAGCAACTATCACAAGAGTTAATGGTGTTTTTGTGCTAATACTAGTGGCTAGCATTTTATTCTTTAAACATAAACAAAAAATTTCGAGAATTATTGAGACAGGAATTATTGGCAGTATGGGTTTACTAATATACATGGGGGCACTCTATATAAGATTTAAAAATCCATTTGAATTTATAAAGACCCAACAAAATCATGGTTGGCTTCAACACAGTCTTTTTACCCAAATCACTCACATCTCAACATTAAATGCTTTATTTTTAATCCCAGTTATTGTATCAGTTTTTTATTGGTGGAAAAAAGAAAAAAGTTTTTCAATCTATAGTTTTTTATATCTATTAATACCAATTATTGGTGGACAATTTGGTGGCTTCGCTCGATATGCATTAATGGCTTTCCCGGTCCCATTAATGTTATTTGATTATAGCCGCAAGAAACAACTTGCTTACATAATCATAGTTGTTCTATTTAGTATGAGTTGGGTTTATTTAATGATTCAATACAGTGCTGGCTATATTGGCAGTTAACCAAGATTAATTATCGCCACCATTATTTTTAGACTGAACATAAACTGGTGTGTAGACCGGGGTATAGACTGGTTTATAAATTATAACAGGTGCCGGAGCTTGAAGAACTACTGTCTTTGCGACAACTTGAAAATCGGCATAAGCTAAACCAGGATAATTTTCAGCTAAAATTGCAACTCTGTAGATACCAGGTGTTTTAAATAAACTTGACCATTGATCATAATTTTCAGTTATAGAATCTTTTGGTTTAATAGTTAACTGGCTTGGTTGAGTTGAACAATAATTTGCTGAAGCGTTAGCTGAAACTTGATTCCAGACTCCATTACTATAGCTATAAACATGTAGCCAAGGTTTAGGACATTTATCAATCAGTGTTATTGGCAAATTAAAACCATTGGTCAATTTAAAACTTATACTATCTCCAACAGTATACTTTAACTTAGTCATAGTTAAGGTAAGCTGACCTGGGGCAAACTGCATAGTATTCACTTTATTTATTTGTTTAATAAAAAACATTACAAAAAATATAGCTATCAAACTGTAAAATAGAGTCCAGTTAACTAATCTTTTGCGATGATTTGATTTAAAATAATCTTTATAGCTGTTATTGTTATTACTCATATTGATTTAGCTCGACTTAATCGATAAAAAATAGAAATTGCAACAATAATGCCGAATAATATCCAAAGGGTTCTAAAAATACCTCGCGCAAAATCAGTTCCAATATATAAAGCATGGATAAACACAAAGACCATAACTAGATAAGCTAAAAAGTGAAGAGACTTCCATCTGTGGGGTTTTTTATCAATCCAGTATAAAGAGCTAAGAACGATGGCTAAAATTAAATAAAAAGCAATTATACCTAAAGCTACGTAAAGAGATCCTACTTTATGATGTAGTATCGTAGTTACCCTATAATTTGACGCAAAGGGGAATAAAACTTGAATAAGGTTAAAACGAATATAAGAATCAAATAACAGGGAAAAGCCATGTACCAATACGGCAACAAAAAAGGCTAATCCCATCGCTCGATGGGTTGCCCAGGCATTTAAGGGTTCTAAAAATTTAAAACTATAACCAGTAATCAGCCCAATACCAGATAAAATTAATATAACTAGCAGTATAGCTGCGACAATTCCAGAAGCCCTAGTTATATACCAAGGCCAAGCTGTTTTAGCCCTATTTTTTAAATTAGATACAATACTCGGGCCTTGTACTGCCGGTACAATTACGTCTGGCGTGTTTGTAGTTGAAAAATAATTTGAGCTGATTGCTCCAGCACTACTAAAAATAACTAAACTAGTAGTAATCATTAATAAGAATAATGCCAAACTTTTTTTAATCATTTTTATTTATTTTAATTCTTCTACCTATGGTTTTAAAATAATATTCTTCCTGTATTGTATTATTAAAATGCCCTTGAATCAATGCGTCTGTAATTTTATATTCCTGACATTTTCTTTTAAAATTTTTCTTATTCACTTCGATAATTAAACAAGATGCTAGCACATCACAATAGATAGTCGAATGACCTACAACCGTAGCCGACAATAAATCTGTTTTAGCAGATAAGCCAGTTCTAGGATCGATTATGTGGTGCCAGTTCTTATTTTCCTTAATTCCTCGTCTATAATTGACGCCAGAAGTTGCAATCGAGAGAGATTGATCTTTAATAGACTCAATATAGGCTAAGTTATCATTTAAATCTTTTTCTATGTATATTTTCCAGGGTTTATATGATTCTTCTAAACCATATGTATGTATATCGCCACCAAGAGATATCCAGAACCCCATGATCTTATCCTTATAACCGAGTAAAAAATTAGCCAATTTATCTGCCAAAAATCCTTTACCTAAACCACCTAAATCAATTGCACTGTTTTTAGGAATGAAAGCTTCGTGATCGAAGATTTCTAAACTCTTAAGATCAATTAACTGAGCCCTAGAATGTTTTTCATATCTATCTTTTTCAAATCCAGGTAAAAATGAATGATCATAACCAACATTTTCTAAGACCGGCAAAATGAAGGGATTAAAAATTCCTCTGGTCATAACTGCATATTTACGGCAGGCCAATAACAACTCTCTAAACTCAGGTGAAATAGGCTGCTTAATACCAGCCATGGCATTGAATTTTGTTAACTGGCTATCGGGTAGAAATCTACTAAAATTTTGTTCAAATTGAAAAATTTTTAACCAGAGTTGCTGAAATAACTTATTAATAAACTTAACATCTGTCTCGATTGTAGAGACAGTAATAACGCAATTAGACCCTAAAGCTACTTTCGTATCAGAATATACCATTATGGGATTTTAGAAGGGCTCGTCGTAGCCGTAGGAGCTAAATAAATCGGGGCGAAGGTTGGTGGGGTTGAAGGACTACTACTTGACGGAGCAGTTGAAGTTGACGGAGCAGTTGAATATGTTTGTGTGGCCGTAGTACTTGGCAAAGTAATAACGCCTGGTGATGGTGAAATCGTATTTATCAATTGAGTTAATTGTTCCTGACGGGCATTGGTTATTAGATACGGGTTATTTTTTGTTGGAAGTGTAGATGAGGTTGGTGGCAAAGCTCTTAACAGATCGCTTGCGGTAACAATTAAACTCCCCAAAATTACACCTATAGCACCTAAAGCATAAACATTAGCCGGCCAACTCCGCAAAATACCTGACTGTTTAGTAGTTGCTTGGGTAAATGCTTCTGTTAATATTTGATTGTCTAATATTCCAGCTTTTTTTAAATTATTTTTAATGATAGCCATAAAGGGTGGGGGACCACAGATGTAAAATTTATAGTCGGAAAGATTTCCTTCAACGTTTTTTGAAATTAAATCATAATCGATAAAACCAGTCGTAGAACGACCATTTAATGACTGATCACTTATTTCTCCATGACTGACAACAAATAATGTTTTTAAATTAGGATGCTCCTTACCAATATCGATTAATTCGTCCTTAAAGGGTATACCCTGGTCTGTAGCTACACTATAGAAGAGATTAACAGAATTATCTCCTTTTAGAGTATTAGCGTATCTCATCATCGAAATAAAAGGGGTTATACCAATTCCACCTGCAATAAAAACTGTTTTTTTATCCTGAGTTAGATCAAAAACGAATCCACCAAACGGACCATATACATTCACTAAATCATCAGTTTGAAGCCTCGATAAAGCTTTAGTATATCTTCCATTAATACGTGTACTAAATTGAAGTGAGTCTTGATCGGTTGGTGAACTAACAATCGAAAAACATCTAGTAGGTGAATGTTTTTTGCCATTATAAAAACTTATAGCTGCATATTGACCAGGCTGAAAAGACAAAGGCCTTTCAGAATTTTCTCGTTTTAGAGTTAATAGGAGAGTATTCTCGTTTAGTTTAGTATTTTCTTTTACTATATAGCTATGCATTTATTTTTTAAATCTCTACTTTAATTCTAAATGATTGCGCCTAAAATAGTCAACCTAGAAAAACTAATAAAACAGATGAAAATAATGGTCATCATAATCAAATATCATAATTTATCATCTTTTAAAAAACTTTATCTAAAAGCATCACGACCTTAATTCTGTTAAAATAATCTTAATGCACCAAAATCTACCATCTTTCGTTCAAGCACTCGCCCCGATTATTAATCAATATGGTTATCTAGCTGTTGGAGGCTTTATTCTACTTGAAGACTTTGGCATACCTGTACCAGGTGAAACAATTTTAATTACATCAGCTATTTTTTCAGTCATCGGACATCTTAACATTATCTTAGTAATTTTAATTGCAATTGCAGGAGCAATAATAGGTGATAATATCGGTTTTGCAATTGGAGATTTTGGCGGTAGAAAATTAATAGAAAAATATGGTAAATATCTTTTTATCACACCAGCTAAATTAGATAAACTAGAAGCATTTTTCAATAAGAAAGGTGGGGCAATCGTAATAATTGCACGGTTTATTGAAGGTCTCAGACAAACTAACGGCATTATTGCCGGAATATCCGAAATGTCATGGCTAAAATTTATAATATACAATTCAATTGGTGCAATTTTATGGGTGAATACCTGGGCACTAATTGGTTACTTTGCAGCTGATCATATTAATACTCTACTAAAATACCAAACTTATTTTACATTCATCTCAATAATTGCAATATTAATATTTATACTTTATAAAATTATCTCTCACCAGCGCCAAAATCATCACTAGCAGGAAGGTATAATGTTAAGTCGAACCCTTCCGGTTCTCCATAAAAAGCTGAGGCAAGAGAAAATGCTTGTTCGATCGTTATCCTTCTACTTTCATCTTTGACACTCGAGTTATATAGTTCCCAGCCTTTTCTAACTCTACTAAAATATAAGTCAGCCTTTGTATGAGGATCAGTTTGTTCATCTTGACTGATTCTTTTAATTAGCCTAAATCTATCATCCATTTCGCCAGGTTGAAAGTCAGGGTTTGTTCTCTCTATATTTACCATAACAGATTAAAGAATACACCGAAGTTATAATAATATCAAAATTATTTTTACAACACTTTGAAATCAGTTATTTTTTTAGACTCTTTAGCCCTTTAATAACTCTTGATGAATGAAACATTAAAATAAAAATTAAAACAATTAATAAAAATACAACGTAAACTGAACGATCTATAATACTCGCTTCGACTATTATACTACTGGAGATATGATGGATGCTTCTTGATAGTAGTAAAAAACTTTCTCTAATACCGATTCCAGCCGGCGTTAAACTAACAAATAATGCTAAATTTGCAAATCCACTGTAAGCGAATATTTGGCCAATGCCGACATGTTCAATAGATTTAAGCTCAAGTCCAAAAATTAAAGTCTGTGTTAATAGTTGGAAAAGAGTAAAAACAACTAAGCCAATCAAACTCTTCAGAATAGTATTAATTTTAATCTGGGTAAATTTAACTCTTAAAATTAAATAACTGATTATTATTAAGAGGATCAATAAGGCATAATCATACCAATGGTGATTTATGGAAAGAATAATAAAAATTAAACTAATTATTGAATATATGAAATAATAAAGTAAGATCAAAGAAAAAAACTTTTTTAATTTAATATTATAATTATTTTTCAAATAAACTGCTCTTAAGCCAGGACCAGCCTGGCCAAACATAAAAAAATTTATCATCAAAGAATATGAATTAATTATTAAATTTTCAAGGAAGGGAATCTGTAATGATAGAAATCCTAGGCTGAACCTCAAAATCATGGCAAGTTCTAAAAGTACAATTAGATAAAGACCTAGTATCTCAATAAATAGACTTAATTTTATATCTCTGAGTTGATTAATAATTTGATGATGAGACGACAAAAAGTTAAGGAATAAGAAAATAGTTAATAAAACGATAGTAATAGATACTATCAATCTAACTTTCTTATTAAAATACTTCTTAAAGAGACTTTTGATAGTCTCTATATACTTTTTTATAATAATCTTCATTTTCTAAGTTTAACCTAAGTTTAAATATATTATAATTAATTGAACTTACTATGGGACAAAAAATATTATTTTATATTCGAGCTAAATTTAATTATCACGTAGCTATTAAAATTATCTTAGCTATCTTTATCTTAGAAGGTTTGTATTTTACTTTTTTTGCAACATTCCCACAAGCTTTTGATGAAAATTTTCACTTTGGATTAATCCAAATTTATTCCCATCATTTATCTCCATTTCTGACAAGCCAACCTAATGGTGGTAATCCTTATGGCGCCGTAGCAAGAGACCCGTCTTACTTATATCATTACCTTTTAAGTTTCCCTTATAGAATATTTAACTTATTTAATCAAAATCAAACAGCTCAAATTATATTTTTAAGATTAATAAATCTAATAATTTTTGTTACGGGATTACTATTATTTAAAAAAATCATGGAAAAAGTTGGCCTAAGTAAAAAACTAATTGTTGTATCGCTCTTATTATTCATTTTAATCCCAATCGTTCCTCAGCTAGCAGGACAAATCAATTATGATAATCTTGTCTTCCTGATGACGGGTCTAATTGTCTTATGGAGCTTAAAATTAATCGATAAAATAAAACAAAAAAACATAGATCCAGTTCTCGTTCTAGCTATTATATCCCTCTCTATTTTAACGTCTCTTGTTAAATTTGAATTTATGCCAATATTTCTAGCTATCACTATTTATTTGCTAGTTATTGCCCTCAAAACTTTCCGTAACTCTATCAAATTAATCTTATTAAACCTCTATCATAATTTTAGAAAAATTAGTTTATCTAAAAAAATTTTCCTTGTAAGTTTTCTAATATTAAGTCTGATAATGTTTGTCCAAAGAGATGGTTATAATCTGATAAAATATCACAGCATCAACCCAAAGTGCGATACTGTATTAAATAAAATTGATTGTCAGTCCTATAGTGTTTGGTACCATGATTATGTTTCTCATCAGCTAGTTTCAACAAATACGGTAAGTGTTAATAAAAATATCTTTTATTATATTGGTGAATGGTTTTACTGGATATGGTATCGATTATTTTTTGCTGTAAGTGGTCAAAATACCAACTTTAGTAATTATCCGCCTTTGCCACTGCCAAGTGCTGCCTTCATTCTAATAAGTTTAATTAGCCTCTATGCTTTTTTTAGACTAAGAACTAAATTATTCAAGATAAGCAGCTACGTTAATATGCTTACCTTAATCTCAGTAATTTATGTACTGACATTATTTTATGAGGGCTATAAAACCTATCAATATACTGGCGTACTTGAACTAATGAACGGGCGATATTTAGTGCCTATATTACTATTAATTATTACTGTTTCTGGTATGGCTATCAGTAAAATATTATTCCAGAGAAAAAAATTAAAAATAATTTTAGCTAGCATAGTTATTCTACTATTTTTACAAGGTGGGGGAGTAATTACCTTCATTACTAGAAGCGATAGCAACTGGCTTTGGGATAATACAGAAGTACATAAAATAAATAAAGCTGCCAAAAAAATATCGAAACATTTAATCGTAGAAGGCAGCCAATATTATATTTCTAACGTTTGGTTTTTATAGTATATTGAGAAACTCTCTGGTTCTCTAGAATATCCTCTAATAGGGATCTATTCATACTTATCAAATCAGCAATAAAACCAAGCGTATAGGCCATAAAAGATGCTACTAGAAAAACTGTCCCGACAATTAATGATTGTAAATGGTGGGCGCCACCTGGGTTTTTAGTCGTTATAAATATATATAGGTAATTAATAAAGGGTACCAGCCCAATAATCAATGCTATTGTACCTAAAGTAAAAAAAACTGCGTACGGGCGATACATTAATAGACCACGTAAAATAGCTATACCTGATTTTTTAGCATGATCAAAATTAGATTTAATTAATCTGGATTCACGAGTTTTAGGGTTGGTTTTAATTTTAATAGTTGCTATAGCTTGAGATTTATTACCAGCCTGTATGGCAGTTTCCATTCCGAAACTATATCTAGTGATTAGATTAATTTCAATTGCTGCTTGCTTTGAAAAAGCTCGAAAACCACTCGTACCGTCTGGGATAGATGTACCGGCGACTTTATTTAAAACAAAGGTACCAAATTTTTGCAAAAACTTTTTATTGGCTGAAAAATGATCTATCGTATGAATTTGTCTATCAGCTATAACAATATCTGCCTTTTTATTTAAAATTGGTTTAATTAAATCTGGGATTCTTTTTTGAGGATACTGATTATCACCATCAGTCAGAACAATTATATCCGCACCCATTTCGAGAGACCCTCTAATACCATCACGAAACGAATATGCTAAACCCTTATTTTTTGTATGTCGTATTATTCGTTTGACGCCAAGTGATTTGGCAATTTTAGACGTATTATCAGTTGAACCATCATCAATAATTAACACTTCTATTTTATCAATGCCAGGGATTTTTTTCGGAATTGATTTTAAAACTATTGGTAAAGTTTTTTCCTCGTTTAGACAGGGAATAAATACAACTAATTTCATCAACTACCTAAATTAAAAAAATATTAAGTATATTATACAATTTAATATCTACATTAACAAACCGTTAATCTCAAATACTCAGATTAAACTCAGTCTATAAACTACTTATTCTCGATCATGAACCTAATTAAATTATTAGTCGAGCTATCATAGTTTGAATTAGGCTTACCATTTTCAATATCACTACTTATATTCTTAGCAATTTCTTTACCTAGTTCAACGCCAAACTGATCAAATGAATTTATCTGCCAAATAATTCCTTCAACAAAAACTTTATGTTCGTAAATAGCTAATACTTGGCCTAAAGTACTTGGTGTTAGCTGTTTAGCTATAAAAACATTATTTGGTTTATTGCCTGGAATTGACTTATAGGGTTCGTTATCTATGTCATCTTCACGACCAAAAGCGAGAGCTCTAGACTGAGCGATCATATTAGATATTAATTTCAACTGATGCTCTGAATTTGAGTTAAAATCAGATTTACTAAATCCAATTAAATCAATTGGGATTAGTGGAGTGCCCTGATGAAATAATTGAAAAAAAGCGTGTTGAACATTAGTCCCTTGGCCACCCCAGATAACGGAACTAGTGGAATAATTAACTTTTTCTCCTACATTATTTATACTTTTACCATTACTTTCCATAATAAGCTGCTGTAAATAGGCAGGCAGATGTTTAAGATTTTCATTATAAGGAACAATTGCTTCACTATCGATTGACCAAAAATTGATGTACCAAATACTAATTAAGGCTAATATTACTGGGATATTTGACTCTAGCGGGGTAGTCTTAAAATGATTATCTATTATATTAAAACCATCAAGCATCTCATAAAAATTATCTTCACCAATTGCTATCATTAGTGATAGACCTATCGCAGAACAAAGTGAATAACGCCCTCCAATAAAATCCCAGAATTCAAAAATATTATTTTCTAGAATACCGAATTTCAAAACTTCATCAATGTTAGTCGAAACGGCTACAAAATGATTACTAATAGATTCCAACCCTAACTCTTGAGTTATCCAATCTCTCGCAGTTTTTGCATTAGTCATTGTTTCGTCAGTTGTAAATGTTTTTGAAGATATTATAAAAATGGTTTCTTCTGGGTTAATACCTTCGATGGCATGGCTAAGAGCGTTCAAATCGATATTTGAAACAAATCTCACATTTAACTTTGGATTGGTAAAATTATGTAAAGCCTCTACAGCCATCATCGGTCCAAGGTCAGATCCTCCAATACCGATATTAATAACATTCTTGATAGGCTTACCACTATAGCCCAATAAAGATCCGTCGTTTATCATCCTACTAAATCCAGCCATTTTAGCCAATACTGCTGCAACAGATTTTTTAACGTCCAAGCCATCCATTATAAGCGGGGACGTAGACCTATCTCTAAGCGCTACATGTAAAACGGATCTTTTCTCGGTGGAATTTATTTTATCACCATTAAACATTGCCTGAATCTTGGTAGGTAATTCAACTTTTAAGGCTAAATTTATCAATTCATTTAGTACATCTATATCAATTAAATTCTTAGAATAATCAAAAAAATAATCACCAACCTCTAAACTAAATTTCTTTAAACGTTCTGAATCTTGGTTGAATAAATCATTAATCGTACTTCGGCTTAATCGATTTTTATGTTCAACTAAATTTTGCCAGCTAATATCTGATTTTAAATCAACCATAAGCTTTATTATAAGAAGAATACCGATTAAATACTAGTTTTATCTGTAGTTTCTTATATAAAATTCAAGCTTTTTTAACTTCTTCAAGTGCTAGTTTAGCAATCAAAGTTAGACTAACTATTGAAAGGTGATTCCTACCGTCTCTTTTACCCTCGGTAGGGTTATAGGGGAAGTAATATGAGTATGTTGTCTCATCCTCATTTGGAGTATGCTTAATTGTTCTGGTATTCATAGCTGTGATTCTTGGCAGACAATCAACTAAGCTTGTTCTTGCTATGTGTATGATTGTAGAATTTATCTCGTTATGAGATGCAGTTTTTACGAACATCTGTTGACTAAACGGCTCTATATCGGAAACATGAACTGAGATTAGTCCCTCATGTTCACCTTCATCCTTAGCCAGTACATAAGAACCTTTCGCTAATCTTTCCGATAACATTTCGGATAAAACAATCTCTGGATTAATCGCTCGTAATTTTTCTGTCATAATAAATTAGCTTAATAAATTTTATGATATTTTACAAGCTTAAGAAGTATTTTCAGACTATTCGTATCTTAAAGCTTCAATAGGATCTTTGTTTGAAGCTCTTCTAGCCGGAAGGGTACCAGCAATAAATGCAATAACCATTATAGAAACAACTATGATTAAAGAAGTCTTTATAGGGAATGACAGTAAATTTAAACCAGGAAAATCTTTCAGTAAGCCCTTAGATAATATTGAGTTTATAATATTACCTAGTCCATTTGCAAAAAATATACCAATTAAACTACCCCAAAAACCTATTAAAAGGGCCTCGAAACTAAATAACATAAATATTTTAGCCTTACTTAAGCCCAATGCCTTCATAATTCCTATTTCTCTTGTTCTTTCTTGGACTGACATAAAAAGAGTGTTAATAATACCGAATGAAGCAGCAACTAAAGTAATAATGGCAAAGAAAATTAAAACACCTGTTACAGCATTTATAACTGTAAAAATAGTATTCTCTTGATCCTTAATTGTTAGTCCCTTATATCCTTCATTTAAAAGAGCTTTTTTCAATGCATTTATTTGGTTTGTTGTTAAATTAGGATTAAATATAGCCGAAAGGCTAATATAGTTATTTAATTGAGAAACTGGTTCACCAACAGCGCTAATAGATTCTAAAATACTAGTCAATTTATTATTACCGTAACTTAAAGTTGACCCAATTAAGTTTTTTTGTTGAACACCAACTATTTTAGCTTCAACTACTGTTTGTTGACCCAATGAATTAGATATACCAATATTTACCATTTGATTAACGGCTGCATTATAGGTAGAAAATCCAAGTGAAGATGTGTATGATTCAGGTATAGTTATTTCAGGAGTATTATTAGTATTAATAACATTTCTTCCTGCTGCAATATCTAGTGCTGGCGTACCAAAAGCTTGCGAGATACTAAACTTAAACTTTTTGTTTGGGTTACTAGTCGTAGCGATAAAATCAGGCGCAATATTATAAATTGGTTGAACTGATACTATATTTGGTATCTTTGAAATTTTAGTTATATCTTTTGACGTTAAAGCAACTATTGATTCTGAAGGTCCACCACCTCTAGATAATACGATATTCTTTTGATTTGGATTATATGGAGTAAGAGCGCTACTACTATTTATAGTAGTTTTCTTTACATTAGCGGTTATGACCATCGAATTAGATGTACCTAGATTTCCTAATTGGTTTTGTAAATAAGACTTTAAACCAGAACCTATGCCACTGGTTAATGAAAGGGTAGTGGAACCAATAAAAATAGCTAATATTGTCAAAAAGGTTCTAAGTTTATTTCGCCATAAACTACTGTTTGCCATGCCAATTAAATCATGAAATTTCATTTGTTTTTAACTTCCTTTATTAATTGGCCATCCTTCATTCGGACAGTTCGATCACACTTTTTAGCCAAATCATCATCATGTGTCACTATAATGAGTGTAATATTTTTTTCTCTATTTAATTTAAATAATAAATCCTCAATTATTTGACCTGTATTTGAGTCGAGATTTCCGGTTGGTTCATCCGCAAAAATTATTTTTGGATTATTTATTAATGCCCGTGCGATACAAACTCTTTGTTTTTGACCACCGCTAAGATTTATAACTTTGGATTTAATTTTGTCTTTCAAATCAACTGATTTAAGGACTTCTATAGCCATTTTTCGCCGTTTAGATGCCGAAATTCCTGCTATCTTTAATGGCAAGATAACATTATCTATAACAGTTTCTTGTGCGTTCAAAAAGAATTGCTGAAAAACAAAGCCGAAATTTTGATTTCTAAGTAAATCACGATTTTTAACCGTTAGCTTATGGGAGTCCTGATTATTAATAATAATCGAACCTTGAGTCGGCTCATCTAATAAAGCCAGCAAATGCATTAATGTACTCTTTCCAGAGCCACTTTTCCCAGTTATCGCTAAACTCTCACCAGCTCCAATACTTAAATTGATATTATCTAATGCTTTAAAAACACTATTTTTAGTACCATAAACTTTTGAAACATTTTTTGTAACAATTACGCTATCCATAATTTTAAGTATATTAAATAATTACAAGCTGAGTATGTGCTGTAGGTTAATGCCAAATAAAATTTAAAGTCGACTGTTTGACTTCATGAAAGACTTCTTAATATGTTAATATGATGAAACGAATGGATGAAAATAAATTAGAACCAAAAGTCGTCTTAGGCATTGCAGCCCATCCTGATGATTTAGATTTTAGTAGTTCAGGTACTATGGCGTATTTTGCAAGTCTCGGAGCAGAAGTACATTATTTAATTTTAACTGATGGCGGTAACGGAACCGATGATTCTGAAGTAAAATCCTCCGAACTAACAAAAATACGCTACCAAGAACAACGAGATGCGTTAGATACATTTGGAGGTAAATCAGTCACTTTTTTGAGTTATCCCGATGGTAAATTAGCTAATAATGACGATCTCAAAAAAGATATTATAAAAGTAATCAGGACGATTAAACCAGATACTGTTCTAACTATGGATCCTTCGGTTCTGTACTCTGCGACTAGAGGTATGATTAATCATCCAGATCATAGAGCGGCCGGTCAAGCAACCTTAGACAGTGTTTATCCTTTTGCAAGAGACCACTTAGCATATCCAGAGTTATATGAACAAGGTTTTTTACCCCATAAAACTAAGAATATTTTGTTAGTTAATTTTGAGAACCAAAACTTTTTTGTTGATATTTCGAAAACAATTGATTTAAAACTAAAAGCCTCAGTCTGTCATAAAAGTCAGATAAAAAGCATCGAGCAAATCTCAGAATTTATACAAAATAATGCAAAAGCAATAGGTGCAAAAAGTGGATATCAATTCGCTGAAGGATTCATCAGAATTACTATAAATATATAAAAGATGCCTCTAAATACAAACTATATTAAGCAAAATTTACTCGAAACAGAAATAGCCAAATTCATTGAGGGCAAACTTCAGGAACCAATTAAAGTATTATTACTATTATCTGGCGGATCGAATATTGATATAGAAACAAGAATTATGCGCTTAATTGATACTGAGCTAACCGCTAATTTAATAATCGGATTAATAGATGAAAGATTTGGACCATTCAACCACTCTGATTCTAATTTTAGACTACTTATAGATTCAGGATTTAATCCAAAGAAAGCTAAACTAATAAAAGTTATAGAAAATTCAAACTATGATTTAACACAAACATCTGATCAATATAATAATTCTATCTCTAAATTATTTAAAGAAAACCTCTTCAGTATTGGGATACTCGGTATTGGAGTAGATGGGCATTTAGCTGGAATTTTACCAAATTCTCCAATTATAAATTCTAATAAAATAGTTGATTCTTATGATTCAAATGATTTTCAAAGAATAAGTTTAACTTTTAAAGGGCTCAAATTAATCAATCAAATATTTGTAGTCACTCAAGGCCAAATAAAAGACAAAATTATTAAGGAAATTAGCGTGAATCAAAAAAATAATATAAATGAAATACCGGCTAACATTTTAAAAAAATTAAACTCAATTAAGATATATAATATAAATTAGGAGTATTAACTATGACAATCGCAATTCAGGGACTAGGTAAAATGGGTATGCAAATAGCCGAGAAGTTATTACTCGACAACCATCAAGTTATAACTTATGACTTAAACAAAGAATTATTAGACCAATCAGTTAAGATTGGAGCTATAGGAGCTCTGAATAAAGAACAGCTGGTTCGAAGCTTTAACCAAAATAAAGTTATTATTTGGTTAATGATACCAGCTGAATTTGTTGAAAATGAAATAAGAGAATGGCTAACTATTTTACCAACTAATAGTTTAATCATTGATGGCGGAAACTCTAATTTTAATTTTACAGTTAAATCATCTCAGCTAATAGAAAAAGCTGGTAGCCAAATGTTGGACATTGGGACTTCTGGTGGAATTCATGGTTTTGCAAATGGCTTCTCGATGATGGTTGGAACAAATTCTAAAGATAGCTTTAATCTTATTGAACCGATTTTAAAAACTTTAGCTGCACCTACTGGCGGTTATAAATATTTCGGTCGAGCAGGAAGTGGTCATTTTGTAAAAATGGTCCATAACGCTATCGAATACGGTATGATGGAAAGTCTAGCCGAAGGCTATAATCTACTTAAAAATGGACCTTACAAAGAATTGAATTTAGCCGATGCAGCTGATGTTTGGCAGCACCATAGCGTAATTACTTCATGGTTAAATGAGTTATGTGCCGATATCTTAAAAGCAAATCCAGAACTTGATGGAATAGATGGCTATGTATCAGAAAGTGGTGAAGCAAAATGGTCACTTCAGATGGCATCAGAACTAAATATACCTCTTCCTGCCATCCAAGCAGCTTTTGACGTTAGAGTAAAATCACAATCAGGTCAAATAAATTTTGCTACAAAACTATTAGCTGCAATGAGAAATAGTTTTGGAGGACATAACATTAATAAACAATCATGAATCCAACAAAAATAGAATCAACAATACTAGTAATATTCGGCATCAGTGGGGATCTTTCAAGAAAAAAATTAATCCCAGCTTTATTTAATTTATTTAAACAAAATTATTTGCCCAATGAATTTAAGATAATTGGATTGTCTAGGCAAAATATTAACTTAGATGAATTTTTTAATAAACTAAACTTCGAAAATGAAGATCCTTTAATGATTAATAATTTCAAAAAGAAATTATCATTCGTAAATTTTGACCCCCAAACTATAGAAGATTATAAAACTCTCAAGACTATGCTAGTAGATCAATTAAATGATTTTAATTGTGATAGGCTGAATCTTTTGTTATACCTCTCCATCCCACCTAATATTTATTCAAATGTAGTTAGAAATTTAGGTCAAGCTGAATTAAACGAGAATAATGAACAATTTGACGTAAAACTACTAGTCGAAAAACCATTTGGCTATGACCTTAAGAGTGCCGAAAAATTAATAAATGATACTAAAGAATATTTCACCGAGGATCAAGTTTTTCGAATAGATCATTATTTAGCTAAAGACACAGCTCAAAATATTCTAACCTTCAGAAGATATAATCCTTTATTTCAAACAGCTTGGAACAACCAACATATTAAAGATATTAAAATTATCGCTTTAGAGCAGATCGGCATAGAAGGAAGAGCAAAATTCTATGAAAGTATCGGTGCCCTAAGAGATCTGATACAAAGTCATCTTCTACAGTTAATGGCACTGATAACATTAACTCTGCCAAAAGATTTAGCTAATAAAGAGTCAATCCATCTAGCTAGGCATGATATTCTATCGAATTTAAAACCATTTATAAATACTGACGAAGTTGCCAGAAATGTCCTTCGTGGCCAATATGAAACATACCGTCAAGAAGTAGACAATGTTGATTCAATGGTGGAGACTTATGCTTCTGTTACGGTTGAAATTGAAAACAGTATATGGAAAGGCGTACCCATAACCCTTACTACTGGTAAAGGAATGGATGAAAAAAGGACAGAAATAATAATCAATTTTACTGCTAACCACGAGCAAGCTTTAAACAAGTTGACCTTTAGAATACAACCAAATGAAGGTATTGGAGTTTATCTAACGGTTAAAAAACCTGGTTTAGACAGAACTACTGAAACTGTGAGTATGGATTTTAGTTATAAAAATAGTTTCAAAGAATTATCTTATAATACCTCTTATGAAAAAGTTATCATTGATGTTTTAAATAAAGATAACACTTTATTCGCGACTGCTGATGAAATAATTGATACTTGGACCATACTCCAGCCTGTTATCGATTACTGGTCTACTAATCAAAATGATTTAATAATCTATCCTAATGGAAGTGGGGAATTAAATTAATAATGTTAGATGTTCTAATTGTTATAGCAATTATTATAAGTTTATTTCGAGGTTACAGTATTGGTTTTGTTAGACAATTTCTTTCTACGATTGGCTTTTTTGGTGGATTATTACTTGGTGCAAAAATCGAAAAATATACAATTATATATGGGCACACAACGAACTCTAAATCTATAATCGGTCTAATAACAACTCTTGGGACTGCATTTATTCTCGTTACAATAATGGAATACTTTGGTATATACATTAAAAATAAACTAAATAAAATTAAAATAAACCAACTAGATAGTGGTCTTGGTTCTATTATTAGTTTAGCTAGTTTAATATTAGGAATTTGGTTAATTGCTGCCTTAATAAATTCTCTAAGAGTGCCCCAAATTCAACCCTATATAAATCAATCAAGAATAATTAAATATTTGAACAATCATTTACCGCCAGCTCCGGTAATTCTGGCTGATTTAGGTAAAATTATTGATCCAAATGGGTTCCCACAGGTATTCATAAACGGCGAACCTGTAATAACAAACTTATCGAAACTGCCGAATTTAAGTAATTTTTCTGCTGTGATAAATAACGATCAAAACTCGGTCGTAAAAATTATTGGGCAAGGATGCGGTGGAATCGTAGAGGGCAGTGGCTTTATTGTAGCACCTAATCTGATCATGACTAATGCGCACGTAGTTGCAGGCATCACTAGCCCATACATAACAACTTTATTTGGCAGAAATTATGATGCCCATACGATCTTATTTGATCCTAATTTAGATTTAGCAATCTTGAAAGTAAATGGCTTAACTGGACCTGTTTTAACAATTTCATCGCAAAATTATCCATCTAATACCCAAGGAATTGTTATGGGATACCCAGGTGGTGGAAGTTTTTCGGTTGTTCCGGCGACTATAATCAATCAAGTGGAAGCAACTGGTCAGAATATTTATGGGACTAGCTCAACCACAAGGTCCATTTATGAAATAAATGCTCAGGTTATTCCGGGCAATTCAGGTGGACCATTAATAAATAGTGCTGGTCAAGTTATCGGCATAGTTTTTGCTCAATCAACTAGCTATAACCATGTCGGATATGCCTTAACAACACAAAAACCATTAGCTGAACTAACAAGTGCTGAAAATAATACTAAATACGTATCAACTGGAAACTGCGCACAATAAAAAAATATTCTCTGTTTACTCAAGTTTTTGATATTATATAAGTAATAAATCAAAAATATATGAAAAAAAAAGTTCTAGAAAAGTTTATCGAAGCGCCAGCACAATTACTCGATAAAGGCGTAACTGGCAGTGAAAAATTATCTAAAGCAATTCCGATTGATTATAAGAGACCTGTTAAAAAAGCTCGGGATTTTTGGTTTCTTCTAGGTCCAGGTTTAACCACTGGAGCATCTGATGATGACCCTTCAGGAATAGCAACTTATTCACAAGCTGGCGCACAATATGGTTTTGGTCTGATATGGTTAACAGCTTTCACTCTACCATTTATGGCTGTCATCCAAGAAATGTGTGCACGCATTGGTTTAGTTACTGGTAGTGGCTTAGCCGCTAATATAAAAACCCATTTCAGCCCTAAAGTTCTATACTTTGCTACTATACTATTATTTATTGCTAATACTTTTAACATTGGTGCTGACATTGGTGCTATGGCTAACGCAATACAACTTTTATACCCAAATTTTAGTTTTAATTATTTAATCATCGGTATTGGTTTTTTTATTTTATTTCTACAAATTTTTACCTCATACATTAAATATGCTCGATTATTAAAATATTTAGCTTTGGTTTTATTGGCCTATATATTATCAGCGATTTTAACTCACCCAAACTACCATACTTTATTCCATTATGCTTTGTTGCCGCATATAACTTTTAGTAAAAACGAAATTCTTCTAATATGTGCTATTCTCGGAACGACAATTACTCCTTATTTATTTTTTTGGCAAACTGGTCAAGAAGTTGAAGATGAAATATCAATCGGTCAAACTAATATAAAACTACGAAAATTAAACGGTCCAAGTAGATTAAAAAGAATGCGAGTTGATGTTTGGGTAGGGATGTTTTTATCGAACTTGGTTATGTTCTTTATAATCACCGCTTGTGCTAACGTCTTATTTTCCCATGGTATAACAAATATTAGTACTGCATCTCAAGCTGCCTTAGCTCTAAAACCATTTGCGGGTAGTGCCACTTACTTATTATTCTCAATTGGTATTATTGGGGTTGGATTACTAGCAATACCAATCATGGCTGCATCAAGTGCCTATGCTATAAGTGAAACAATCGGTAAAAGATACCAAGGACTAAACCTAAAATTAAATAAAGCTTTTGATTTTTATGGCGTAATTATTATATCAATGTTGATTGGTATCGCTATAAACTTTATTGGATTAAACCCAATTAAAGCCTTAATATACTCAGCTGTCTTGAATGGAATTGTCGCTCCAGTAATAATTATTCTTATCATATTAATAGCTCGAAATAAAAAAATAATGGGTCAGTGGAAAAATTCAAAATTATCTAGTTCTATAGGTTGGATATTAGCTTTTATAATGTCCATATCGGGCATTGCTGCCATCTACAGTCTCTTTCCTTAGGAATTTCTAAGAGAATCAATTGGGATTTTTCTAGAAGCTTTAAAAGCTGGGATCGAACCAAAAACAACACCAATTAATACAGATACTATTAAAGAGATAATAATTAATTGAATTGTTATTATTGGCTTTATTGCAGTAGAAAGAACAATAAATAAGTCAATTATATAAGACAGAATAACACCAATCACACCGCCGATAAAACTCAGGATAATGGCTTCTATCAAAAATTGAGAAACAATTTGTTTATTCGTTGCACCAATGGCTTTTCTAATGCCAATTTCATGAGTTCTTTCAGCAACCGACACAAACATAACATTCATAACACCAATACCTCCAACCAGCAGTGAAATAGCAGCCACAATTGCAATTAACTTAGTTAGTAAGCTAAGTATACTTTTTGAATTATCAGACATTTCACTAATATTAGTAACTCTTGTATTTGCTTGGTTACCATTAGATTCATTTAAATTTGATTGTAATAAACTTTTAACTGCAATTTGGTTTTGATTTGGGTTAATTTTACCAAACACTTGATAAAGAAAAACATTATTTGCTGTAAGTGTTTGAGCATTATTGTAGTCAATTAAAACTGCATTATTAAAATCAACTAGTTGACCAAGAGGTAGATTATTAACCTTGGATAAAACTCCTTGAATAACATAAGGTTGGTTTGATATATAAATTGTTGAACCTAATGGACTAAGGTCATTAAACAATTTAGCTGCTAAGGATTGCCCTATAACAACACTATTTATCGGCTCATTTAATTGATCAATGAATTGACCTGTAGCGAGTGGTAAATTCAGGAACTCTGGCAAATAATTGTTGGTAGCAACTAAAATACTATCTCTACTAACTGATTTTCCATTGCTCACACTTGTCCTAATTAGCCCGAAAGGTGAGACGGACTCTACACCTTTAACTTGTTGAGCAACCGGAAAATCACTGTTATTTAAACTGCCAATTAAAGATAGGCTTTCGAAATTATTAATCAAACTGTTTGATGAATGATTTGTTTGATTTGTAATCTTTGGTTCAATGACAATATAATTATTCGCTTTACTAACTAACTGCCCATTAATCTGCTGTTTAATCCCGTTGCCTACTGAAATAACTGTTACGACAGACGATAACCCAATAATTATGCCCAAAATTGTCCAAAAATTTCGCCATTTCGTATTATAAATAATACCCATCGCAAGTTTAAAGTAACTATTTATTGAAGTAACTTTCATTTTAATTTCTTCTTTATTACTTTCTTTTTTGTTCGTTTACGACTTAGGGGGTTCTTATCATTATTAATTCTATGCATCAGAATTGATACACCCGCAAAATTATCTTCATCTGTCCGTGACAGGGAAGGATTCAATAATTTTTTTGCAATTTTAGCCATTTCCCCATACGGTGTAATTTCATCTTGGACAATAGCACCATCTTTCATATAAACTACTCTGGAAGCATATCGAGTTAATTCTGGATTATGAGTTACGAAAATTATAGTATTACCACTACGATGAATCTCTGTTAAAAGTTCCATAACAAGCATTGATCCAGCACTGTCTAAATTACCGGTCGGCTCATCAGCAATAATTAACTTCGGATTATTTATTAATGCTCTCGCAATAGCAGCACTTTGAAGTTGACCGCCACTTAGTTGGTTAGGGAAGAAGTACTCCTTATCTGATATGCCTACTCTACTTAAAATATCACTGGCTAGTTTAGATCTCCTGCGAGCCGAAACTCCTTTATATGCAAGTGGCAAACTAACATTATCTAGTACATTTAATCTATTTAATAAATTCGATGATTGGAATACAAACCCAATAGTATCGCGCCTTATTTTAGCTGCTTGGTTTGGTTTAAGCCTTGCGACTGATTTGTTATCAAGGTTATAGGTGCCTTGAGTAGGCTTATCCAATAAACCTATTATATTCATCAAGGTACTTTTTCCGGAACCACTTGGACCCATAACTGCCACAAATTCACCTTTTTCAATCTTTAGACTAACAGAGTCAAGAGCAAGAGATGTAGCATCGCCAAAGCCAAATATCTTACTAATCTCGTCTAATTTTATTAATGCCATATATTAGTCCTTTAGAATAAAATAATACCACCATTTATGGTATTATTTCAGATAAATAATTAGTAGTTAATATTATTAGTTATAATGAATAATGTATGGAGAGGTCGCCTAGTGGCCTATGGCGCACGCTTGGAAAGCGTGTTGGGTTAATAACCCTCGAGGGTTCGAATCCCTCTCTCTCCGCCATCATATTATTTATTTTACTACAAATATGTGTTTATTCTATTCTAGTTCCGCTTGTTTCACTAATTACTGAATTTAAAATATTATTTTCTTTCATAGCTTCAAAAATTATTATAGGTAACCGATGCTCCATTGCTAAACCTAAGGCTGCCTTATCCATGATTTTAATTTGATTATTCGATACTGATTCTTGATAAGTTACTATTTTTAGCTTTTTTGCATCAGCATGAGTCTCAGGATCCTTATCATAAACACCGTCATATTTAGTTGCCTTAAGTACAACTTCACAGTCAAGTTCTAGAGCAAGTGAAACAGCAGCTGTATCTGTGGTTATATATGGCCGACCAATCCCACCAGCTATTATGACCACCCGATTTTTTTCTAAATGTTTATTGGCAAGGCGATGAATAAATGGTTCTGCTACTTGATCAGCAAAAATATTTGATAAACAACGAGTTGGAATTCCTTGTGCTTCGAATATATCAGTCATAGCCAGTGCGTTCATGAGAGTCCCTAGCATTCCAATATGATCAGCAGTAACACGCTTAATACCATTCCCAGCTAATCGTGAGCCCCTTGCAAAATTACCACCCCCAACCATAATAATTACTTCAATATTATATTGGAGGAGAGGTTTAATTTGATTTGCAAGCCAAGTACAAACTTTAGGGTCTATGCCATTTTCAAAATCACCAGATAATTGTTCGCCAGAAAATTTTAGCAAAATCCTTTTATACTTTTTTACTGTCATTTAAAGATTAGTTTAAAACAATATAACAATTTGGGCAATTTATAATTAAAAATACTCGAATATGGTTTAATAGATTTATGATTAAAATTTCGTCGTGGAATGTTAATGGTATCAGGGCTGTTGAAAGAAAAGGTAACTGGTCTAATTTCTTAAATGAAATAAATCCAGATATTATTTGCCTTCAAGAAATTAAAGCAAATAAAGACCAAATTGATTTTTTCGATAAATCATATTTTGCATATATAAATTCTGCTGAAAAAGCCGGTTATAGCGGTACAGCAATACTGTCAAAATCTACTGCAATGAATAGCTATATCAATTTTGATTATTTCAATAAGTTTAAGGAAGTCGACTTGATTGATAATTTTGGTAATCTCAATAAAGAAGGCAGGATAACCACTGTTGAATATGAAAAATTTTTTCTAATTAGTGTTTACACCCCAAATGCAAAGGATGATTTAAGTCGTCTAAATCTTAAATACAAATTTTGGGATCCAGTTTTTTTAGAATATATTAAAGAGCTAGACTCGATCAAGCCAGTCATTCTAGCAGGAGACCTAAACGTCGCTAACGAAGAAATTGATTTATTTAATCCTAAAAACAACAAAGGTAAAAAAGGTTTTACAGATCAAGAACGAGAAGGGTTTAAGAGAATATTATCAGCGGGTTTTATTGATAGTTTTAGGTACTTTAATAAAAACGGTAATAACTACACCTGGTGGAGCCATTTTGCTAATTCAAGAGAACGAAACGTAGGTTGGCGCATTGACTATATTATAGTTTCCGATAAATTAAGAAGTAACTTAAAATCTGCGTCAATTGATAAAAATATTTTAGGTTCAGATCATTGTCCAGTTTCGATTATTTTAGATATTTAAATAATAAAAGGAGACTAATAAATGAATTATAAGCAAAAACCATTTGCAGTTTTCGACATAGACGGAACCCTAATCAGATGGCAACTTTACCATTTGTTAGCTGAAAAATTTATTCAAAACGGCTATTTTAACCAAGAACAAATTGAGTTAATTGAAAAATTTAAAAATAAATGGTTAACAAGAGATAGTCGGGAATCTTTTAATGAATATGAGAAAGAGCTGGTAATAAATATGGAATTAACATTCCCAAAAATACCTGCAGATAAATATAAAGAAATGTCTGTAGAAGTATTTAAAGAGAATAAAGACAAAACTTATACTTATACAGTAAATTTGATTAATGATTTAAAAAGAAAAGGCTACTTGTTATTTTTAATTTCAGGTTCAATGGAAGAAATAGTAGAGCAAATAGCTAATTATTTTAATTTTGATGATTTTGCCGGCTCTAAATTAATCATAAATAAAAATAAAATTGACCGACACGACTTAGTGATGACTCATCAAAACAAAGCACTTATTTTAAATGAATTCATTAAAAAATATTCTGCCTCAAAAACCGGAAGTATAGGTGTAGGAGATACAGATGGCGATATAGAAATGCTGAAATTAGTTGAAAAACCAATTGCTTTCAATCCAAACTTAAGATTTTATAAATTTGCTAAACTAAATCATTGGGATATAGTCATAGAGAGAAAGAATGTAGTTTATACTTTAAATTATTCAGATGGAAAATATCAATTGGCAAATTCAGACTAGTGAACCTCTTTTCCCAGATACTATCTGGGATAAACCGGAGAATAAAAAACATGCTAACAGCTTACTTATTATAGGCGGTAACTCAACTTCATTTAACTTCGTCTCAAAAGGTTATGATTATGCTCAAAAAATTATATTATCAAATATAAGCTTAGTCTTACCGAAACCTTTAGAACAACTAACTAAAAATATGATCACTGACTGTTTCTACGGTGTTGTTAATAATAGTGGCGGATATAATTTAGAAAATCTCGGGCTTTTTAATGAATTGGCTGAAACTAATAATAATATAGTTTTGATTGGTAATTTTGGCGACTCAAGTGAGACTCACTTATTGATTGAAAAATTCATTAATTCTACCAAGGATAAATTATTCATAATCACTAACGATGCTATCGATTTTTTGACTAGTCAGATTCTAGAAAATGAACCAAATAAATTTTTATTATTAGCAGAACTTACTCAAGTCCAAAAATTAATCAAAAATTTAAAGCGAACTCAAAACTTTAAAAGTTCAGATAACCTCTATAAGATTTTACAAGTAATTAAAGAATTAACCTCAGACTATAATTTAAAATTAATAAGCAAAATTAATGATTCGATTTATGTGTTTTCGGATAATAAAATTAGTTCAACGAAAGTGACTACTTTAAATGAATCATGGCAAACAACATTATCGATAGAATGTAGTAGTTGGATAAAATATGAAAGTAATAAACAATTCGAAAACTTAACAACTGCAGTATATCAAAATATTAAAAGTGGTGCCGCGAGACGGACTTGAACCGTCACGAGATTGCTCTCACTGGATTTTGAGTCCAGCGTGTCTACCATTCCACCACCGCGGCAAGGCTTATTATGTTACAACAGATGATTGTACTATAATTATATATACTAAGCTAGTCTTCCATATATGCAAAATAATTATAAAGAAAATAAATACGACCAGAATCAAGTTAAAGCTGTTGAGTTAATTCGACAAAAAGTCTCTAAAATTTATCAATCAAGTCCATCGGCAATTGAAGAAGAAAAAATTTCTGAAGCATTACCAAACAATAGCCCTCATCAAGAATTTATTAGAAATTTAACAAATTCTGGCGAGAATATTGCTTCCATCCAAACTAAATGGCATGAATACTATTTATCATTACCTGATAAGGAAAAATTTGAGGTTTGGCAAGAATTCTATGAAAGCAGTAAAACCAGAGTTAATCCAAAAACTAAGGAAACCTCAGTAAACAATCTATCTGACCAAAAAACAGAAATTTTATCTCAAAGGCAATCTAGTCTAGAAAAATTTAGTAAACAAGTTAACAACCGAATAAATAACCAAAGGACCATTAAAGAAAATATAATTCAAAACGCAAACAGTACAAAAACTAGAAAATCTAAACTAGGCTTCAAAAATCATCTAAAATCACTAATATTTGGTTTATCTTTTGGCGGTCTAACCATTTTCATATTCTTATTCAGTTTCTTTAACCAAATAATAATTACTCCTTTTCTTCAGCCAAGTAATGTTAGTGCAGCAACACCTCTAATAATTACAAATTCAAATATAGCTCCATCTAATAATCCAGAGGTTATCATCCCTAAAATTAATGTTCAAATACCAGTAAACTACACCGAAACTTCAAACTCTGAATCGGCTATAGAAAATGATTTACAAAATGGGGTAGTTCATTATCCTTCTACTGTCATGCCGGGCCAAATAGGGAATAGCGCTTATTTTGGACATTCATCGAATAATATCTTAAATCCCGGTAAATATAAGTTTGCATTCGTACTTTTGCATACCCTAGTAAATGGTGATACTTTTTATCTAACCTATAACGGCACTGTTTATGTTTATAAAGTCATTTCTCATCAAATCGTATCTCCTACGGATGTGTCTGTTCTTGGCCCAGTTGCTGGACAAACTTCAACTGCAACTCTCATAACTTGCGATCCGCCAGGGACTAGCATTAATAGATTAGTGGTTGTAGGGCAACAAATCAGCCCAAATCCAGTTAACAACACAGCACCAACTGTTAGCCAGGTTAGTTATCAAAACCCAACTACACTACCAGGAAATGGCCCAAGTCTATTTAATCGAGTATTCCAATCAACTACTAACCGTATTATTGGTATAGTTGCATCAATCATATTTCTACTTCTAACAATTAAATGGATTTATAGTTTTAAAAATTAATTTAACAAATTACTGAGCAACCAATGAAGTCTCAGTGAAATAACTACTGCTTGAATTATTATTGTCCAAGATCGAAAAAATATCACTATAATTTTTATTAAAAAAACTTAATAGCGATGGATTAGACTTTGAAAGAACTCTAAGATTCGCACCATCATAATCAAAAACAATCAAATTACCATTTGACACATAAGTTAACCTATCACCGTCCATCCATACTGCATTTGTCTGAGGCTGGTCTAACTGACTTTTAATGCTGTAATTATAAGCATACCCACTTTGAAAATTATAGACAGCAAAATGATTCATATTCTCAGCCACAACAAACTGAGAACTGTCCGAAAAACTAATATAGCTAGGATTTTGAATCAATAAAACTTGTATCGGGCCTGGTGATAGAGTAGGGTTATTGTTTAATTGACTTATAGGATCTTGGTAAATATAAATTTTATCACTATTACTATCTCCAATAACTACATATGGAATAGAGTTATAGCTAGTAAGATTCAATAAATATCGACTTGCTGAATTTAATGATTTTATAATATAAACCTTCGATCCGACTTGCTCCTCAATTAATACTTTACCGGATTTAGAAGTGTCATTTGTTGCAAAAAGAATAATATTATTAGAATACGCTTTGAAAGCTAATATATTATATAATGTCATATTTATAACCTGAGGACTAGCTAAACTAACACTGCTCAATTGTTGTGAGGTACTATTATATAAATAATAATAGTTGTATTGGTTATTTATCATAACTATTTTATCAAAGGATAAATTAGTAAAAGTCTTGGTTAAATTAACACTCAATGCAGGATTCTGAATGTCTACTAGAATAAACTCTGTCTGACCGTCGTAAATATGTTCCAGGATTAAATGTTGGTTATCACTAGACCACTGGATAACCTTCCAAGATTGAGATGTTTTTGCCGTACTAATTACAGAAGTAGGTATTGTATCAATTACTGGGTTATTTGTAGGATTATTTAAGTCATATAAAAAGAATTGATTAAACTGATTTGGGTTAGATACTAATAACCATCTTCTATCTAAACTTTGAGTATCTAATGTCGGTAAACTATCTATGCTCATCAAGTTAGTTGTAATTAATTTAGACGGAAAAAGAAAAGGGTAGTCAAAATGTTCAACAGTTCCACCATTAACAATAATAGACCTTTGCCAAGGGGTATATCCTGATCTAGCAATCTTAACATTGTATGTGCCGGCCGGGAGCAAAAAGCTAGTGTTAGTTTGTGAAGAAAATAGTTTATTATTTATATATATATTAGCTGGATTTGGTTGACTGGAAAAAAATAATAAGCTGTTTTGTATAACGCTGCCATTCCCATTGACCCCAAAACCTTCGGTAACATAAAATAACACTAACGTAGTTAGAGCAATCATTATGGTGATTAAAAAATAACCAATAAACAATAAACGCTTATCACGCCTGTTTTTTAAGGGATCTAAATAATCCATATAACTATCTTTTTATTGCCATTATCATTTATAATATATATTATAGAGTAAATTAATCTAAAATATATAGCTTAGGCTTAATCCTATGAAAAATCAAAATCAAACAAGTCAAAAATATCATGACCTTCAAAATCATCACAGCAGAACACTTCGCCGTGATCTTTTATCTAAACCAGGTTTAAAAAAGAATCATTCGACTTTAGATATAAAACCAAGTTTAAACCAAATAAAAAACTCTGGATCAATAATTTCTAATAATCCTCATGTTACTTTAATCGATAAAAATAAACTGGATAAAGCTTTAGGCGTAAATAAATCAGAATCAATTCGTAAGTTTAACTTTAAACCTATTATTAAGCATACTCCCAAAGAGCCAACAGCTAAAAAGGGCTATATCTATGATAATTTTTCTCATTTAGATAGCGTAGAATTATTGGATAATGGAAAGAGTATTTTTGAAAAAGCTGTTGAAAAAGCAAATTATTATCAATCAATTCCTAATAAAATATCCGAAGATAGAAAATCATACTCTGGTTTTAAGGCTAAATTTCTAATTACATCAGCTAGTTTAGTTATAATTTTCTTGGGATACCTGACTTACATAAATATACCGAACTATGACTCTGGAATTATTAGTAAAACAACTGGATTTATTGCAAAAATACCTAGCTATAATCCACCTGGTTTTTATTTAAACAAACAAATTAATAAGTTAGGGTATTTGTCGGTTAGTTATATAAGTAATACCGATTCGAGACAATACTCTTTAAATGAGACACCAACCACCATGAACAATCAGGAACTAAAAAATAATTTCGTAATACCTAACTACTCAAACTACCTTAACTTAAAATTTAAAAACCAAGAAATTTTTATTAAAATAGATAAATCAGAAGCTACCTGGGTAAAAAATAACACCTGGTATAAATTAGTCAATAACTCCGCTTTATCTCTAAATCAAATTGTCCAGTTAGCAACATCAAATTAAATAATTTAGAAAGCCAACTGTATTAGTCTATAATTAATCTTAACTATGGACAATATAAGGACGAGATTTGCTCCCAGCCCAACTGGATTCATGCATTTGGGCTCTGTTAGAACTGCATTATTTGCTTGGTTAATTGCTAAGCAGAATAATGGTAAGTTTATCCTTAGGATAGAGGATACAGATAGAAATAGGCTAGTAGAGGGTTCGGTTGAACATATAATATTAACCCTGAAGACTCTCGGAATAAATTTTGATGAAGGTCCTGGTATTGAGACAAAATATGGACCATATTTTCAAAGCGAAAGACTTGATATTTACCATAAATTCGCAAAACAACTTGTTTCTAAAAATCGAGCTTACAGCGATCCTTATGATCAGGATGAGTTAAATAAATTCAAAGAAATTACAAAGAATAATAAGCAGCCTTTCTTGTTTAGAAACTTTAGACCAAAATCATTCTCCGATTGGTCAATTGGTACTCCATTAAGATTTTTATCTAATCCAAAACCGTATACTTGGCACGATGAAGTGATGGGGAAGTTATCGGCTGGCGCTGAAGCGGTAGATGATTTTATCTTGATTAAATCAGATGGTTTCCCAACTTATAATTTTGCCCACATTGTTGATGATTTTTTAATGGAAATTTCTCATGTAATTAGGTCTCAGGAATTCATTGCATCTACTCCAAAGTATCTTAATCTCTATGAAGCTTTAGAAATTAAACACCCAATCTTAGCAACACTACCTCCTGTAATGTCTGAAGGAGGTACTAAAAAATTAAGTAAGAGAGATGGCGCTAAGGATGTTTTAAATTATATTGACGAAGGATACTTAGCTGAATCTATTATAAATATTCTTGCTTCACTCGGTTTTAATGATGGTACGACAAAAGAATTATTTAGCGTAGATGAACTTATAAAAACGTTTGACTTAAAACGAGTTCAAAGAAGTGGCGCTGTCTTTGACGAAAAAAGACTCCAATGGATGAATGGTCATTATATTAGACAAATTAACTCGGAAGATTTACTGGTTAAATTCGATAAATTCTGGCCTGAAGAAGCCAATAAATTCGATAATACTTATAAAATTAAAATATTATCTGCACTCAAAGATAGATTGAAATTTGGTCAAGAATTAACTGAGTTAAGTATTTTCTTTTTCAAAGAATTACCAGTTGATTTAAATTTAATCTCCGAACATAAACAACTTTCAAAATATTCAAATGTTTCTATGGTTACATTATTGACTAAGACTAAGGCTGCTTTAGAAAAAAATGATTTTACTTTAGATAATCTACAAAATGATTTAAATCAATTACTAATTGATAATAGTGAAAAACCTGTCACATTGTTTAGCCTAATTAGAATAGCACTGACTGAAACTAAATCTAGCCCCGGTCTAGCTGAAACTTTATATATACTTAGTAAAGAAGAGTCCCTTAAAAGAATCGATAGTTTAATCCAAGCACTAGCGTAAAAAAATAAAATTGTTATACTTAATTTATGGATGAAAAGTCTTCTCGATATGATAAATATACTAGTCCAAAATTTCACCAAGCACATAAAGAATTAAACGATTTTGTTTCACCAGAAGAAATAGCAAAAAATGAAGAATCTGAAAATATACCAATTGTTACTCCTACTACTGGAAAAATTATTCCAACTGTTCAACAAGAACCAAACAATAATTCATCGAAAAATATGAAAAAAAGCAAAAAACTTATTAGACAATTCAAAAAACATCCTAAATTATTTAGTCTTATTTTAATTTTACTAATTATAATTCTTGCAGGTACTTATTATCTTCTTGTATTCAAAAAAAATCCTGTAAAGCCACCAAAACGCATTGTAAAATCTAATGTTCAGACACCTCTAAAAGTTGTCTCAAATTTAGTACCATCAAATCTAACCGGACTACTAGTTAACCCTAGTTTTAATAATCTTCCAGTCACTGGAGTTATGATTGAAAACAGTGATTTTGCTCGACCTCAATCCGGACTAGGCTCTGCTGGTGTTGTCTTTGAAGCTTTAGCAGAAGGTGGTATTAGCCGTTTTCTAGCTTTATTTCAAGATACTCAGCCTTCCTCAATTGGTCCAATTAGAAGTGCAAGACCATACTATGTTTCATGGGATTTAGGTTTCGATGCGCCGTACTCTCACGTTGGCGGAAGCCCTGAAGCACTTACCGACATAACAAATTGGGGTGTTAAAGATTTAAACCAATTCTATAACGGTAGCTATTACCAAAGAATAACCTCCAGAGCCGCTCCACATAATGTATATACTAGCGTAGCAACACTAAATAAATTAGAAGCCAGTGATGGATTCGGTAAATCTAATTTTACTTCTTGGCCTAGAAAAGCGGATAGCCCACTAAAAATACCTACTGCCAAAACTATCAATTTAACGCTTTCATCTTCAGACTACAATGTTAATTATATATATAATCCAACCGCTAATGATTATCTTAGAAGTGAAGGTGGATCTCCACAAATAGATGCCAATACTAATAGCCAGATTGCGCCTAAAGTAGTTATAGCAATTGTCGTACCTTATGCATTGGAATCAGATGGATATCATTTAGTTTATCAGACAATCGGAACAGGAGCTGCCTATATTTTTCAAGATGGAGGAGTAACAATAGGCCAATGGTCTAAGGCAAATAATAATTCACAAATACTCTTTACCGATAACTCAGGAAAAGAAATTAAGTTAAATTCCGGTCAAACCTGGGTTACTGCAGTTGGAGACAGCAACTCAATATCATACAGCCCCTAAATTATAATTATGGATGAATTAAAACAAGTTATCCGAAAAGCTTGGTTAAATATATTTACAGTAATAACTGTTTTTAATTTAATTATTATGTTTTGTTTATATTACGCCATTTCAAAAAAATGGCTAAGACTCGATTATAATTTCTATATAGCTATCTTATTTTTTGTTATATTAAATTTCGTCTATTTCTATAAAGTTACTAGGAAATTATTTAAACCTTTTGAAACAATTTGGCAAACTATTGCTCATCTTAATCAGAATTCTCAAATCGAAAAACCTGATATTGAATCCCTAAAGATTGCTCACTCTTTAACTGAAAATTTAACTAAACAAATTACCCAAATGTCTATTTCAAAAAATCAAGCGACTTTAGAAATGAATAAAGAGCCTGATTTAAAACATAATTTTATTGCAAAAAATTTACCTATACCACTTTTAGTCTTGGATAATTCAGAAAATATTATTTTTGCTAATGAAGAATTTGCAAGATATATTGGATTGCAAGTTGAAGACATCATCAATAAAAATTTTTACATGATTGTTGATATGTCATTCCCATCAGAAGATACCTTCGACGTATGGCTTAAAGACAGTAAACTAAACAGGGCAACTGCTCTAAAAAGTTGGGTACGAGTCCGCATAGCTATTAGAGATAACCACCCGATAAGACTATTCGATTTAGCGGCATATTATAACCGAGATAATAGCTTCAATGAAACTACTATTATCACAATATTCGATCATACAAAACAATACCTTCAAGACGATAATGCTATTGGTTTTGTCGCTTTAAGCGTTCATGAATTGCGAACTCCTTTAACTCTCCTTCGTGGGTATGCTGAAGCTATAAAAGAAGAATTAGGTAATAATGCTAACCAACAAGCAATAAACTTTTTATCAAAACTAGATGTATCAGCCAAACAAATGACTTCGTTCGTTAATAATATATTAAACGTAGCTAGAATCGACAATGATCAACTTGAATTAAAACTCCAACCAGAAGATTGGTCAAATATCATAACCGACTCAGTATCTGGCATGTTACTTAGAGCTAAGATACGGGAAATCGAAATTAAAATAGAGATAGAGCCAAATCTTCCTTTAGTTGGAGTTGATAGAATAAGTATCTATGAAGTAATATCTAATCTTATCGATAATGCAATAAAATACAGTGGTAGTAGTAAAGAAATAATTCTTAAAACATATCTGAATCGTGATGGTTTAGTGGAAACATTAGTCCAAGATTTCGGCCTTGGCATAAGTGAAAATATTTTATCTAATTTATTTACTAAATATTACAGAGATCATCACAATCGAGCTCAAATAGGAGGTACAGGGTTAGGATTATACTTATCTAAAGCAATTATATCCGCCCACGGTGGTAATATTTGGGTAACAAGTAAAATAGACCATGGTTCAATTTTTTATTTCACACTTATACCTTTCGAAAAATTAACCGCAGATCTAAAAGAAAACTCTAATCAAAGTATTACGACAACCGCCCACGGCTGGATAAAAAATCATTCTTTATATCGTAGATAAATTATATTTTTATGTCTTAATATGGTAAATTAAACTTATGGCTCAAAAAAATAAAAAGATTTTAATAATTGAGGATGAGTTTTTGATAGGGGAATTGTATGTTAGATCCCTTAATAAAGAGGGGTACGTAAGCGAGCTAGTAATAGATGGAGCAGAAGCACTCAAGAAAGCTCAAACTAATGAATATGACATAATCCTATTAGATTTAATGTTACCAAATCTCGATGGCGTTGAAATTTTAAAAACCCTTAAAAACCCTTCTTTAACTCCAGGTTTCAAAGCAAAAATAATTATTACGACAAACATAGAAGAACGAAAAGATATTAAAAAAGCCATCGAAAAAGAAGCCGATGGTTATGTAATAAAAGCCGATATTACGCCGTCAGAATTAGTAACATTAGTAAATTCAGTCAATGATGGTCAGTAAAACATCAAATTTACTCAAAAAATATAAGTTAATTTCAGAACAAGTAAACCAGTATAAAATAAAAATTATTCTTCAGATTCTTGAGCAAACAATTAAAGCGGGTATTGAGGGCGATGTAACAGAATTCGGTTGTTATATTGGTACTACAAGCCTTTTCTTGCAACGCTTACTTATTGATTCAAATAAAAAATTATTTGTTTATGACTCCTTTCAAGGATTACCAGTAAAGAATAATGAAGATTTATCGGCTGCAGGTACACAATTTAAGGCCGGCGAACTTGCTATCACTAAAAAAGATTTGATATTTGAATTTAAAAAATCAAACCTCCCGATCCCAATTATTAAAAAAGGTTGGTTTAAAGATTTGGAGAATAAGGATATCCCGAGGTTGATATCATTAGCTTTCTTAGACGGTGATTTCTATAATTCTATATTAGATAGTCTAAACCTCGTCTGGCCTAATCTTAATAAAAATGGGGTGATTATTATCGATGACTATTCAAATCTAGCATTACCTGGTGTAGTTAGGGCTTGCAATCTTTTTTTCAAACATAAGAACGGGCAATTCATTTTCAATATAAACTCAGGCCTAGGCATATTTACTAAATTATGAAAATAAATTTTTTTACTATTTCGAAGCCAAATTTTGAATATGCTACTTTAGCCTTTGATTTATATCTTAAAAGGCTACGTTTTTATCATAATGTAAACGTGGTGCATTTAAAAAATTCTGTCACAGATAAAGAGTTTTGTCTAAAATAAAGGATGATTATCTGATAATTTTATCAATAAAAGGCAATAATCTATCATCCGACGAATTATCTACATTTTTAAATAAATTATCAAAAATTAATAAAACCGTTAGCTTCATTATTGGAGGTGCTGAAGGTTTAAGCCCCGAGATTATTGAACGAGCAGACTATAAATGGAGTCTGAGTAATTTAACATTACCTCATGATATGGCTATGATTGTAACAATGGAAGCATTATATAGAGCGTCCACCATTACACTGGGCTTACCATACCATAAATAATATTAAATTGGGCTGTCTTTTAATTTAAATAAATAAGCGAAAAAACTAAATATTAAGTGTAGGATTAACCAAATTATTAAAAGCCAAAGATACTTAGAAAACGATAAGGTAATAATAAACGAACTCGTCAATATACCCCCTAATATATAGTCAATTTGGTCAAAAGGGAACCACCTTTTACCTGGATCGATATTTACTTGCCGTTTCACGAAACTTTCAATTGCATCACCACCAAGAGCACCTATGGCAAATAAAAATCCAAGGCTTAAAACAGGTAATTGATTATAATTTATTCCAACCATTAAACTCCTGAACCAATCGTTATGATTGTAAATTATTACTTGGAATTTCAACATTATAATCGAAAGAATAATTCCAGCTATTAGACCGCGCCATGTTTTATGACTCCCAAATATTGGTTTACCTCTAAACTTATAACCAAAATCTATTGGATAATTAAAATTTCTTAGAAAGGGAATCTTTGAAAATAAAACAGGGACTAAATTAGCAACTCCTGCCGGTAAAAAAAACCACATAACAAATAAAATATCATTTATCATATTTAGCCCTTAGTCTATTCAGTGTTGGATAAAATCGAGAGATTGGTCCAGCCGTCCTATTAATAAATTTTGCATTTTTTAATAATTGGACTAAATTTTCTTTATTGGGTTTATCATTTATTATCGTCATCGTTCTTCCAAAACCAATTTTACCGTGACTATCGCTCCCAGATGCACAAACTATATTTTTTAATTTTAATTCTTTCAATAACTGATCTTTTATACTTGTTGTAAAACTACGACCATTATAACATTCAACTATATCAACTTTATCAATAATTTTCTTAAGATTATCTAAGCCAATACCTTTTCTAATATTTTCGAGAGGATGTGGTAGATAAACTAGCCCATTTTGTCTCTTAATTTGGTTTATTGTCTCTTCAAGACTGAGCTTTGGAGGAATTTTTTCAGATAAATATAAGCCTATTATCTCACCCGATAATGTCATAATTTCTTCGCCAATAATTATATTTTCACCTAACTTTGCATTAGCTTTTTTAGCATAATCTATACTGTTATGATCTGTTATCGCAATATAATTCAATCGACCAGACTTAATAATTTTGTCGTAATCTTCAATTGTTATTGATCCATCGGTTGAGTTTATTGAATGACTATGTAAATCTATTCTATACATTAATATCTATCGTAAGGTTTGCATAATTTGATTTAGTCTACTTAAAACAGTATAGGAAGAAAAGACTGCAATTATAATCACTACTGGAATTATGATACCAAATAGTAGCCCAACTACAATTAACGTCATTCTGACTTCATAACCCAGTAATCCTGAAGAAAACATTCTATTAAGTTCCTGGTGCGATACTTTCTTATCCGATACTGCAATAACTGCTTCACCCTTTGCTTTAACATAACTAACGGACATGGATGCACCTAAAGCTAAGACGACAAATACTAGATAGATAGGAGTATTGTGTTGAACGGCTACATTATAAGCAATCCCGGCATAAATAAGAACTTCTTTAAACCTATCTGTTGAAGCATCGAGCAGCATACCAGAAACTGAATCGACTTTCTGTAACCTTGCAAGCTCTCCATCTAAAGTATCGAATAAACCGAAAATTACCAATAAAACAGCAGCTACTATTAAATGATTAGCAGCAATAAAATAGGCAATTGGTATATGCATTAAGAGCCCGGTGTAAGTAATACCATTAGGCGTAATATTGCTACCAAAAATTTTATTCAAATAGAAAGCAAATTTAGCAATATATTTTCTAACAATCAGCTTTACGTTCAATTGTTTATTAGACTTTTGCATAAATTTATTACTTTGATTATATCATTATTTTAATTAACTTCTTTTTTATCAAAAAATATAAATTTTAATATTTTAATATTTTCGCGACAAATTTCAGCATTAATAGATTAGTTAATGTTAGCGTTTTTTGATAATAATTATTCCCAAAAACCTAAATTAACGAATTCTAGATAATAAGTCTAAAGCGCTTTTGATAGTTGAAACAGAGTTACTAACATCATTAGTTCCATCCACAGTAACAATACTATATCCAAGATGCCCATACGTGAAAAAATCATTAACAAATCTAGCAAACTTTTCGTCTGATGGGCCATGTCCTCCAGCTGCTTTCCGTTCTTTAACCCTCATTTTTGCTATTTTTGGGTCTGCATTAACTTCAACAATTAATATAATTAACTTAGTATTTTGCTCTAATGCGTGGTCCTGCATTCTCCCAATCATTTTTTTAAATATTTCTAAATTAGTGAAAGGTTGGCTCCAAACTATAGTTCCATTATCAGTAATTGCTTCGTAAGCTTTAGCACGTAAAAATCGATATTCGAATAAACTAGAATCAACGCCTTCTTCAATAAGCTTTTTAGTGTGTGCTTTATACTCATCACTTTCATAATCTGTTTGATCTGGATCAAGGATTATAATATTTTTATCAATCTTGTCTACAAGTGCATTTGCTAAAAACGACTTCCCGCTGCCTGGTAATCCACGTATAAATATCATTACTGCTGTGTCAGAACTAATACTAGTACTCATGTATTTTAATTCCTTAAATATTTAGATATTTCAGATAGAGTAAATCTCAAAATCATGATATCTTATGATAATATAGTAGCATATGATAATTTAACAAATACAAGGTTAATATAAAAAGTTCATGATTACACTAGGCCTACTTACTCACACCTCCGAAAGAATGTTCATTTTTAGTCTAATATCTTTTGGCTTTGCTATGTTACTAACTCCAATCTATACTCATTTTGCGTATAAACATAAACTTTGGAAAAGACACAGAACTCATTCTACGACTGGAGAAGCTTTAAAAGTAATAAGTTCTATGCGAATAAAGCGTAACGTACCCATAATGGCAGGACTCATAACATTAATAGCCGTCAGTATAGTAACATTGATTTGGAATCTTAGCCGGCATCAAACATGGCTACCGTTGGCTGGATTTCTAGGAGGAGGCCTGGTCGGCTTAATTGATGATGTTATTAATATTAGAGGAACCGGTGGTAAATTTGCTGGTTTAGCGCCTAGGGTAAAATTCATAATGATTGCCTTTGTTGCCAGTGTTGCTGCTTTATTTTTCTATTACAAATTAGGAATTAACTTTATCCATTTACCTTACTTTAATAATATCAATGTTGGTTGGGGTATTATCCCTATATTCGTATTAGTAGTTGTGAGTACAGGAAATGCTGTCAATATAAGCGACGGAATGGATGGATTAGCAGGAGGCTTATTACTTAGTGCATATGGCGCCTATGCAGTCATTGCATTATTGCAAGATAATTTTGGTATCGCTATTTTCTGTATGACAATCCTAGGAGCATTATTATCTTATTTATGGTTTAATATACCACCAGCCAGATTTTTTATGGGTGACGTGGGTTCTTTTTCGCTAGGCACTGCCTTAGGTGTGATTGCAATGATGACTGGGACTTTAGCTTTACTTCCTATTATAGGTTTTGTGTTCGTAGCAGAAGCTGGTTCAACGCTAATTCAGGTACTCTCAAAAAAGATATTTCACAGAAAAATTTTTATAGCAGCACCTATACACCATCATTTTGAAGCAACGGGTTGGCCAAAGACAAAGGTAACAATGCGTTTTTGGATAATTGGTCAGGTAAGTGCTATTCTTGGCGTAATGTTCGCACTAATAGGCGGATACATTCACTAGAAAACATTCAAAATTTACAAATAAATATTTACAAAAATATACTATATGAGGTATAATAAATAATATGACATCACCTAGCGAAAGAATCGGGGCGTTAATTGCCCAAGTACGAAAAGAACGTGGACTTAGTCAAATTCAATTTGCCAAACTACTCCAAACAAGTCAATCAGCTATTAATCGTATAGAAAACGGAAAACAAAACTTAACCATGGATACGATGGGACGCATTAGTGATGTTTTAAATAAACAATTACTGTCCGTTAGTGGTAACGTAGTAAATCTACAAGTAGAAGGTGAGCATGAACTCAAAGGTGAGATAACGCTTAAAACAAGCAAAAATGCTGCGGTTGGTTTATTGTGCGCAAGCTTGCTTAACTATGGAGTAACTAAATTTGAACACGTACCTAAAATCGAAGAAGTATTTCGTATTATTGAAACTCTTGAAAGTATTGGTGTTTCAATAAAATGGTACGGAAATAATAATCTCGAAATTCGCCGTCCTCCAAAACTAAACCTTGAAAAAATTAATGCAGCAGCAGCTCGTAAAACACGGAGTGTTCTTATGTTTATGGGCCCATTAATGCACGATTACACAAATTTTAAGATACCGTATGCTGGTGGATGCAAATTGGGTGCTAGGATTGTTGAACCGCATTTATTTGCTCTAGAACAATTTGGTGTCGCAGTTGAAGCTAAAGAAAATAATTACCATATATCTGTAAAAAAACGACCAGCTGGTCGTATTGTTATGTATGAAACAAGCGACACAGCTACTGAGAATGCATTGTTAGCAGCAGCTCGTTTCCCTGAAGAGACAATAATCGAATTCGCGAGTGCTAATTACGCGATCCAGGATGTTTGTTTTTTCCTTCAAAAATTGGGCGTAAAAATTGATGGCGTAGGCAACACAAAACTAACAATTCATGGTCTGTCGATGATTAAAAAAAATGTTACCTATTCATTAGCAGAAGATCCAGTTGAAGCTATGTTCTTTGTAGCGGCAGCCATTACAACTAATTCCAAGATTACCATTCGACGAGTTCCAATAGAATTTATGTCTTTAGAACTACTTAAACTTGAAAAAATGGGTATGCATTTCGATATAAGTGAAAGATATAAAGCCGAAAACGATAAAACTGATCTTGTAGATATAGTTGTCCATAAACACAACGGTAAACTAAAAGCTCTACCTCATAAGTTACATCCGAACGTTTTTCCTGCAGGTATTAATGCTGATAACATTCCTTACTTTGTACCAATTTGCACGGTATTAAAAGGTACTAGCCTAATCCATGACTGGATGTATGAAAACCGGGCAATTTATTATGCTGAACTAAGTAAAATAGGCGCCAATATTAACCTAGCTGATCCATATAGAGTCTATATCCAAGGACCGACAAAATTCACCCGAGCAGATATAACATGCCCACCTGCATTACGACCGGCCAGTTTATTATTAATCGGCATGCTTGCCGCTCCAGGAGTTTCAATTCTACGCGATATATACACTATTAACAGAGGATACGAAGATATCGCCGAAAGACTAAATAGCTTAGGAGCTAAAATAACTGTTCTTAACCAGCCATAAATCCTCCTTAAAAATTGTTTTATCTAAATATTTATCTTCTTGAATAAAAAGAAAATTGTGACGCATAACACTTACTCAGTTTGATAATTATGTTTAAATTAATTAATGATTGGGGGTAAATCAAAATGCGGCAGATTGAAGATATAAAAATTGAATTAGTTGAACTTGGTGCAAATCTTTTTGATATATTACTGCCGGAAACTCGAGCTCTTTTAAATTATATCCATGATGACGAAATAATTAATGGTGTAGTATATGGCCAGTATAAAAAAAATAATATTGCAAAGGGAAGTGGTCGTGGATTACTAGTAGCTACAGATAGACGCATTCTATTAATTGATAAAAAACCTATGTTCCTTAAATTTGATGAATTCTCTTATGAGATTATAGGTGGCGTTAGTTACAGTAATGTTGGTACTTCCGGCACAGTAGTATTACAAAGTCGAACTGGAGATATTAGTATTCAAACATATAATTCAAAATGCGCCAAAAATTTTATTAAAGCAATAGAATCTAAAACTCTGAATAACCCGACTTAGAATAAGGATTCAATCAATCAACTTCTTCTCGACTTCAAGAACAATACACTGAATACCCCCCAATGGAGGTAAAATATATACGTGTATTAAATTACCTAGAAAAGGATAGATTATCAATCTGTTAATAATTCTGGTGAGCCTAGTGTCCGAAAACTGGAACACCCTTGAAGCTGAATTGATCTATATGTACGATAAACTTAGTGACTTTGGATTCAAATATGTTGGTAGGACTGTAGAATATTCCTTGGTAAAGAATATTAAATAGTCCAGAAATTAGTTATTCTTTCGGATGCGTATCAAATCTTGACACTAATCGTATCATCATGATACGCTTTAACTATATGAATGATACGAATAAACTTCCCGCAATTATCAACGTATTTGTAAAGAATCAACCTCTTAGCTCCTCTGAGGTTGCTAATCTAGCCCTAATAAAACAATCGCTTGTAACGGTCAAAAGACAACTCGCAATTCTAACTAAATCAGGTTATCTTAAACAATCTGGTGCTGGACGTTCAGTGAAATACACACTTACTAAGAAGGGGTGGCTACTTAGGCCCGTTGACGCAAGCGAGTATCTTAAGTTAAGCCCCGATGAACGTTTAAAAAATCACAATTTCCAATTTGATGTTTTTGAAGAACCTTATGTCTCACTATTTACCGATAGTGAGATTGATGCAATGGAAATAGCAACTCAAAAATACAGGAGTAATGCTAAAAACGCGACTGCTGAAACTCATAAAAAAGAAATTATGCGATTTATAATTGAGTTCTCTTGGAAAACTTCTCAAATTGAAGGAAACACTTACGACCTAATCTCTACCGAACGACTTCTTCTTTATGGCGAGAAATCATCAATAAATACTGAGTTTGAAACCCAAATGATATTAAATCAAAAAGAAGCCTTAGAATTTATACTCGATAATATCGAGATTTGGAATAATCCAAAAATAAGTTCCCTTGAGATGCTCCACTCCTTGGTTGCACAGAAACTTGGGATATCGAGAAACTTAAGAAAAACGATCGTAGGTATAACTGGAACAAATTACCGTCCACTAGAAAATGAATTTCAGATAAAAGATGCACTTGAATTATTGTTCAATAGTATTTCAAAGTCCAGCAATATATACGAAAAAGCATTATTAGGAGTATTGGGTGTAAGCTATATACAGCCCTTCGTTGATGGCAATAAACGGACTAGTCGTTTACTTAGCAACGCTATATTAATTTCAGAGAATTTTGCACCTCTTTCATACCGTAGCGTTGATGATAAGGAATACAAGGAAGCTTGTCTAGTGTTTTATGAACAAAATGATATTGTGCCGTTCAAAAAACTATTTATTTCTCAATATATATTTTCTGCTAATAACTACAATATTGCGAAAATAGATTAGTAAATATATTATATAATATCTTCTATATTTGTCAATGGTGAGCCTAGCGGGTGACAATTGGAACACCTTAGAGTCTGAACTTATTCATATATATTACAAACTCTGTGAATTCGGATTAACCAGAATTGATGATTATGCAAAATCATCATAACTAAACAGTATTTCTAACCTATGCTTTACGGGGTTTAAATCCAATAGCCTAGCGGGATTCGAACACTAAATAACAGAGCTGAAATACATGAGAATATTAAATCAGCACCGAAATAATAAATTTTCTAATCTGTTAAAAAAATGGTGACCCCGGCGGGATTCGAACCCGCGATCTTCAGGATGAGAACCTGATGTCCTAACCGCTAGACGACGGGGCCACAATGTCATTTATTTTAACCTATTTATTACCCCTTTATAAAGCATAAGAACTATTATAAACTAGTAATTATAAATAAAGAGATTATCAGTGTTTAGTTTTATTAAACCAAAGACCCAAAAAAATACGAAGAATTCAAAATTCAATACCGACCAGCAGAAATTTGAAGTAATCATTAACACTATTGACGATGGAGTAATTCTAGTAGATAGCGCTGGATTAATTCAACTATTTAACCCTGCCGCTGAAAAAATTACTGGTTGGAAAAGAAACGATGCATTGGGGATTAGTATAAGTAGTGTACTGAAGCTAGTAAATGATAAGAAAGAACCTTACGATGAAAATGAAAACCCAATTAAAAAAGTATTCTTAGTATCTCAATCAATTAGAGATAATAATGCAAACCTTACTACTATCTCAAACATAACAATCCCAATCAGTTTAACGGTATCTCCAGTAATAGATAACTTAAATAAAGTTACTGCGGCAGTAATTGGTTTTAGAAATATTTCTGTCGAAAGAGCAGAGGAACAACAACGTGCCGATTTTATTTCTACAGCTTCGCACGAAATGAGAACTCCAGTTGCAGCAATAGAAGGTTATTTATCTCTCGCATTAAATGCTAAAGTTGCAACTATAGATAGTCGAGCCACTTCATACCTTCAAAAAGCCTACACTTCAACTCAACATCTAGGTAAACTCTTCCAAGATCTTTTAACAAGTGCTAAAGCAGAAGATGGGAGACTTAGTAGTCACCCTATCATAGTCGAAATGGGTAGTTTTCTAGAACAGTTAGCTAGTGATTTAAAATTTTCAGCTGAAAAGAAAAATCTTTTTAGTGAATTTGTTATTGGATCAAGTAAAAATATAGACGCTTCATTAAATAACTTATCTGAGGAACATAAAGTTAAGCCACTTTACTATGTTCAAGTTGACCCAGATAGAATGACTGAAGTTATAACTAATTTATTTGATAACGCCGTTAAATATACTGATGAGGGTAAAATATCAATTGGTTTAACTGGAGATAATGATATTGTTCAATGCTATGTTCGTGATACTGGTACTGGGATTCCCAAAGAAGATATCCCGCACTTATTCCAAAAATTTTACAGAGTTGATAATTCATCAACCAGAACTATTGGCGGGACAGGATTAGGACTTTTTATTTCCAAAAAGATTGTTGAATTATACCAGGGTAGAATCTGGGTTGAAAGTGAACTCGGCAAAGGTACAACTTTTCTAATTAACTTACCTAGGATACCTGACCAAAAAGCTATGCAGATGCAAAAGAATTTAATTAACCCATTATAATAACACTTAGTATGCTACAATAAAAAAGAATAAGCATTAATAAAATAAAGGATAGAAATGGCTAAAATTTTATTGGTCGAGGACGATAACAATTTACGCGAAATTTATGAGGCTAGACTACAAGCTGAAGGATTCAGCATCGTTTCAGCGCATGATGGTGAAGAAGCCCTTGTAGTAGCTAAAAACGAAAGACCAGATTTAATTATATCTGATGTTATGATGCCTAAAATTAGTGGCTTCGAGATGCTAGACATTATTAGAGCTACTCCTACTCTCGCAAACGTAAAAATTATAATGCTAACAGCTTTAGGCCAAAATGAAGATCAGGATAGAGCCAATAAATTAGGTGCTGACAGATACTTGGTTAAATCACAAGTTACTCTTGAAGATATTGTTAACGCTACAAATGAACTACTAAGCCAACCAACTGCACCTGCTCTAGATCAATTAAATAACGACACATTAACCGCACAATCTGATCAAGCTAGTCCAGAACCAATCATGCCTCAATCAGCCCCAGAAATGTCAGCAAGTGTTCCTACACAACCTGAAACATTTGATAGCCCAGTGTCAACTGACGTACCTGCTAGTCCAATGGTTGAACAACAATCAGCTCCTATCGTTACTACAACCGATAAAACGAGTGTCCAATTACCTGAAATGGAGAATCAATCTAATGAAGACTTAATTAACCAAGCTGTAGAAGCAATTAATAAAGAGTCTGGCGATCAATCAGGCAGTCAAGGATTAATGAATAATCTACCACCAAGTATGAATATCCCAACTGGTGGTCAACGAAATATAAATCCAATTTCTAGCCAAACCCCAAAACTTGATCCAAACGCTTTAAATACAGAAACTCACGATAATTTCGATCCAAACAATATAGCACTTTAGAATCAACTACTTTTTATAAATATGCGAATAAATAAATTTATCGCTCTTTCCACTGGAGTTTCAAGAAGATATGCTGATAAACTAATCCAAAATAATGTAGTTAGAGTTAATGGAACTTTAGCTAACCTTGGTTCAATTGTAGACGAAAAAAAGGATAAAGTAGAAGTAAACAATAAGCTTATCAAGCAAGTAAGCGGTAATAAATTTATAATTATTAAATTTAATAAACCTACTGGCTATGTTGTAAGTAAAAATGGGCAAGGAAATAAAACTATTTATGATTTATTACCTAGTCAGTATTCAAATCTAAAACCAGTAGGAAGACTAGATAAAAATTCAACTGGAATTTTATTATTAACTGATGATGGTGATTTAATTCAAAAATTAACTCACCCCAGTAATAAAAAAAATAAAGTTTATATTGTAGGTTTAGATAAACCATTAAACAAAGAGGGCTTCAATCATATATCAAAGTACGGAGTTAATTTGGAAGATGGCCTAAGCAAACTTAAACTAATTCAGATTAATAATTCAGATTATTTAAATTGGAAAATTATAATGACAGAAGGTCGTAACCGACAAATACGACGAACTTTTGATTTTCTTAATTATAAAGTCATAAAACTTCATCGCATATCTTTTGATTCATACAGTCTTGGTAGTTTAAAACCTGGCCAAATAGAAATATTATAAATGTCTTTCACCTTATTTCGCTCAATTAAGATGTTATACTGTATAGATGTCAAATAAATTACCGATTATCGCAATCATTGGTCGAACTAACGTTGGTAAGTCTAGTCTATTCAATAATGTCTTAAAACAAAAATATGCAGTCGTTGCAAGGGAATCAGGCACAACTAGAGATAGTATCATAGAAAAAGCTAATTACAGAGGTAATTATTTTTGGTTAGTCGATACAGCCGGCGCAAAAGACCCAATAGATGACTTTGAGATGACTATTCAAGACCAGATTAAAGAAGCAGTACTTGGGGCCGATATTATATGGTTATTAGTTGAAGCAGGTATACCAATAACTGATGACGATAGAAAAATAGCTAAGTTAGCGTTAAAGAATAAGAAAAATACCATACTTGTTATTAATAAAGTTGATCAAGCCCATAACCAAAACTTAGATTATTTTGATCGTCTAGGTGTAAAGGAGATGTTTCAAGTATCAGTTCTCCAAAATAAAGGAATTGATAAACTTTTAGATTATAGTATAGACTCAATTCCACAAGTAAAAAAAAGTGAAGACGATCAGGATATAAAGATATCCTTAATTGGTAGGCCAAACGTTGGAAAATCATCACTTTTTAACACCTTAGTTAAAAAACAACAAGCTATAGTTGCCGATCGAGCTGGAACTACTAGAGACGTAAACAGAACTGTTATTAAGTATAATAATAAAACCCTAGAATTTATGGATACAGCCGGAATAAGAAGAAACGGAAAAATTCAAGTTGGAATAGAAAAATTTTCGGTCTTACGAACAATTTGGGCAATAGAAAAATCAGATATCTGTTTATTGCTTATAGATGCAAACGAACTACATGTACAATTAGACGAAAAGCTAGCTGGATTAATCAAAGACTCTACTAAAGGGCTAATACTTGTTATTTCAAAGTGGGATTCCTATATAGAAAAGACTCCTTATTCAAGAGATGAAATTGCGGCCAATCTTAAGAATGATTTTGATTTTGTGCCATGGGCTCCGGTCATCTTCACTTCATCTATAACAGGGCGAAATGTTACTAAGATATTCGATTTAATTCTTGAAATTTACTCTAATCAACAGAGAAAGATTACAACAAGTAAACTTAATGTATGGTTAAAATCAGCTATCGAAAACCATCCACCAGCTGGTCTAAAAAATAGAAATCCGAAATTAAATTATGTTATACAAGAAAACGATAATAAAGCGCCCGTTTTCCAGATATTCGGCAGTCATACCAAATTCATCCACTGGAGCTATAAGAGGTACCTAGAAAGAAGCCTAAGAGAGGCTTTCGACTTTAGCGGCTGTGCTATTGAAATATGGTTTATAGAAAAAAACAAGAAAAAATTTGACTTTAAGCCTAGCGTTTAATCATACTATAGCAAAATGGGATGGCTACAAAAAAAGAACGATATAATCAGCACAGTTTCATACTATAACTTGAATTTGAATTCAAAAATTTTGTTAGTTGGTTTAGGTAACCCGGGCGATAAATACAAATTAAATTTTCATAATATAGGGTATATGGTAGCTGATTCTTATTTTGAAAAAATCAAAGATGATGAAAATTGGCAATTAAAAAATAATCTAAAATCATATATTTATGAAGGTTTTATAGATAATACTAAAATAATTATCGCAAAGCCTCAAACATTTATGAATGAAAGTGGACAAGCAATTAGTCAACTAATAAAATTTTATAAGATAGAGCCTGAGAAAATAGTTGTTATTCATGATGATTTTGATTTAGATTTTGGCGTGATTAGAACTAGATTTGGTGGTTCAAGTGCTGGACATAATGGGTTAAAATCAATAATTGATCAAATCGGTGAAAACTTTAACAGAGTCCGGATTGGTATTAATGATCAGAAATATGTTAATAAATCAGCTAACGATATAGTTCTAAAAAATTTTACAAAAAAACAACAATCACAATTCGATAAATTATACATTGAAACTAATTCAATTATTGATGAATTTGTTTTCAGTAGACCTAAACAAATTCATGCTGAAACAAGGCGTTTTATTACAAACTTAAATTAACCTTTAAATTAAAAGAGTCTCCGGAGGGGGTGGGCACCGCCGGAGACTCTTTTAAGAGATAATATTAAAATTATCTCTCATTTTAACCCTTCAACCCACCCCAATGAAACATCAAAGTAAAAATAAAATAACTTGTGTCGGTTGTAAAAACCATCATTTAGACTCATTTTGAACGGGGTAATGTAATAAAACATTAAATATCGTTAAAGGGGTTAGTATGTTTTAGAGACAAATAATAAATTATTTAATATAATAAGGTGGAGGGTATTTCAACTTAGTATAATTCTCTAAAACACTCTAACTTTCGTTAGAAAATATAAGGTACGAGAGTAATATAATTTTCATTAAATACTCAGTATTTGCAATATTAGCAAATAAATGTCATAGTGTCAATACCAATTTAACATATTTGCATATTATACAAATTAATATTTTTATAAAGATATTTCGTAAATTGCTTGTGTTAAAATATAACAATAATGCGGTTAACCATTAGTATAAGTGTCGTTATAATCTCAAGCATTACCGGATGGATAGGTAGTCTATTAGATAATGGTAATTGGCTCGGTGGCTGGAGTATAATATTTACGACGATTGGTGGTTTTTTGGGTATTTGGGTTGGGTATAAAATTTATAAAAATTACCTATAGTACCCATAAAAGTTGATAATTTTATAAAAATAAGTTTAAGTATATAACTATGAGCCAGAATTTAGTAATAGTTGAGAGTCCGGCTAAAGCCAAAACAATCCAGGGATTTTTAGGTAAAGACTTCTTGGTTAAGAGTAGCTTCGGTCATATCAGAGATTTACCTTCAAAAGGGCTAAATATTGATATCGAAAATAAGTTTAAACCCATTTACCAGGTTCCTACCGATAAAAAGAAAGTTGTATCAGAACTTAAAAAATTGGCTAAGTCGAGCGAAGTATGGCTAGCGAGCGATGAAGATAGAGAAGGTGAGGCGATTGCCTGGCATTTAGCAGAAATCTTATCATTAGACACCAAAAAAGCTAAACGCATTGTTTTTCATGAAATAACAAAATCCGCTATTTTAAAAGCTATCGAAACGCCAAGATCAATTGATCTCAACTTAGTTGATGCCCAGCAAGCTAGAAGAGTACTGGATAGGTTAGTTGGCTATGAATTATCTCCAGTATTATGGAAAAAAATCAAAACAGGTCTAAGCGCCGGTAGAGTTCAATCTGTTGCTGTACGATTAATTGTCGAAAGAGAAAGAGAAATAATTGACTGGAAATCTAATCCAAGTTTTAAAATTATTGGGATTTTTAAGGGTGACTCTGGTGAAATTTTCGAAGCTGAACTAAGCATAAAACCTGAAACAAAAGATGAAGTTATTGATGTATTTAATAGAATAAAAGATGAGGGATTCTTTATAGAATCAATTATAAGTAAAAAGGGGACTAGGCAACCAAGCCCACCCTTTACAACATCTTCGCTACAGCAAGAAGCAGCCAGGAAATTAGGCTATTCAGTCAGTCGAACTATGGTAATAGCCCAAAGACTTTATGAGTCTGGGAAAATCACCTATATGAGGACCGATTCTACACTACTTTCCGGTCAAGCCTTAAATGATGCTGAAAAATATATTAAAACAAAATTTTCTGATAAATATTATCGTCACACCCAATACAAAACTAAAAATAGCTCTGCACAAGAGTCTCACGAAGCTATTAGACCAACTAACTTTAATAATGAGAACCTAAATGATTCTGACGACAATTTAAATAAATTATATCGATTAATTTGGCAAAGGACTGTTGCTTCCCAAATGGCACCCGCCATTGTTAAAAAAACTGAACTCAGAATTAACATTACTAATAATGATTTACACTTTATAGCATCAGGTGAAGTCATAGAATTTAAAGGATTTTTAGAAGTATATAATGACAAAAACAACGATAAAATATTACCTAATTTAACTGAGAAAAATAAGATATCAGCCATAAACTTAACTGCTACCGAAAACTTCTCTAAATCACCTGCTCGATATTCAGAAGCCAGCCTAGTAAAAAAACTTGAGAGTCTTGGAATTGGTCGCCCGAGTACTTACGCTCCGACTATTTCTAACATACAACAGAGAGGATATGTTGAAAAATCTAATCTACAAGGCCAATCTCTCGAAATACAAAAAATAAGTCTTGATTTTGATAATATCAATGAAATCATTGAAAAATCTGAAGTTATTACTGTTGGGGCTGATAAGAATAAACTGATACCAACTCCAATCGCCAACGTTACTACTGATTTCTTAGTAAAAAATTTTAGCGATGTTATAAGTTATAAATTTACCGCTCAAATCGAAGAAGAATTTGATAAAATTGCTACTGGAAAAGAGAATTGGTTTGATACTATAGATTATTTCTATAAAACATTTCACCCTTTAATTGAAAAATCTGAACAAATTTCTAGAAAAGAAGCTTCTCAAGCAAGAATAGTTGGAATAGACCCAAAATCCAAAAAAAATATTTACGCTAGATTTGGTAAATATGGGCCTATGCTTCAAAAAGGAGAGAATGAAGATGAAGAAAAACCTTTATTCGCCTCGCTGCCAGATTCGACTACTATTGAAACAGTTAAATTAGAAGACGCTTTAAAAATGTTTGAATTACCTAAAATTATTGGTAAAACAAAAGACGGCGATGAAATAATTGCCAACATTGGTCGATTTGGACCATATATAAAAATTAAAAATCAATTTATATCCATTAAACCACTAGACCCACATTCAATAACCGAGGAAGAAGCCTTAGAATTATTTGATAATAAAGTTTCATCAGATAAGGCTAAAAACTTAAAATCATTCTCTAATAACATTAAGATTATAGACGGTCCATATGGTCCATATCTGACAGACGGCAAGAAAAATGTAAAAATCGCAAAAGACACCGATCCACTTACAATAACCGAGGAAGAAGCGATAAAACTCATTGAAAAAAGCCCAGCTAAAAAGAAATTCCAAAGAAAATTTAAGAAAAAAACTAAGAAGTAATTTTATACAATATTATTGAAAATAGACAGAACTAATTGACTAATATGCATCTAAGACCATATAATATGTATATTAGTCATATATGTTATAAAATATATATTAGTTGACTTTTGTGTATATTGATTATATAATTAAGAAATAATGGAAGATATGGAAGAAATAAATAAAGAGTCGAGCCAAGATTCAATTCATTTAATTAATAATTTATTGAATAAAATTGATAAGGAAAGGGAAAGGGAAATCCTTTCTAGACGATTTGGTTTGTTTGAAAGAAAAGAAACTCTAGAACAAATCGGTGAAATGCTTGGTATAACCAGGGAACGAGTTAGACAACTAGAAAAAACTATTTTAGTAAAAATTAAAACTATTGCTTCAGAAAATAATATACCTGAACTTGTTAAATTCAACGACAATATTAAGCTTGTATTATCTGATAACGGTGGATTATTGGACATTAATCATTTAACTAATCTTATAAGCAAAACAACTGATAAAATTGAGCAATCAAGGATTGCATTCATTTCCTTAATGTCTAATGATTTTATTGTAATTCCTGAAAGCGACCTGTACTACACAATTATTGGCCTCAAAAGTAAGTTTAACGAAAAGAAATTAACCTCTACAATTAATAATCTCGTAAAATTAATTTCTGATAATAACAGTCCTTGCACGATAAACGATTTAATGAAGATAACAGGGAATACAGACGAAAAGCAACTTTCTTCTCTAGCTAATTCTTCTAAATTAATTGCATATTTAAATAATACGTGGGGATTGGTTAAATGGCCTACTGTAAACCCAAAAAATATTAGAGATAAGATTTATGTCATATTAAAAGAAAATGGCAAACAAATGCACTTCAGTGAAATTTCTAACTCAATCAAAAAAAGTGACTTTAAGAGAAAAAACGTTACAACCCAAGCAATCCATAACGAATTAATAAAAGATAAACGATTTGTACTAGTTGGTCGTGGCATATACGCCCTAAAAGAATGGGGATACCAAAAAGGAACAGTATCAGATATTATTACCAAAATACTTAAAAACTCAGCCAAACCAATGCATAAGGACGAGATAGTTAAGATTGTTTTAAAAGATAGATTTGTTAAAGAAACTACAATTCTTCTTAACCTACAGAACAAAAAGAAATTCAATCGAGTAGCAAAAGCAACATATAGTCTAAACCAAAAATAAACTAAACATTTTACGAACAGTAATATTTTTTTTTAAAAATTCTTTTAAGTAGGTTAAAAAAAATAAGCTTCAATATAAGTAGGTAAGTTAATAAAAACCAAAAAATAAAAAGATAAGTGACTTAAAAAGATAAGTTTACTAAATTAATTAATTATCAAATATCAAAAGGTTACAGAAACAAAGATCTAGATAGCATGTCGCACAATGTATATTTTGCGACTCTAATGTTTATTTAATAGTTAAAACCTATTACCTATAATCAATCCCCTAAAAGGGTAATAGTTATACAAATCAACTGGTAATCATTTTTTAACCAAAGTATTTTTTATTTTAGATAAATATGTCTATATCATAATCGCCACTATGAGCCACTATTATAGAAAATGCTTAATTTAGCCAATAGTGTTTAAATTGTGCTATTAAGCACTAATTGACTTATCCACAGTTTTATTATATTTTTATTACTTCTCCACTTCCCGCTTAAAATTTTAATTATTTTTTTGACATTTTGCAATTTTTATTTTTTTATATGTTTTTTTGTAAAACTATGCGCTATCGAGTATCTAAACAAAAACCGAACAAGGAGGGTAGTTATAGTAGAGCACTGCTTAGCTTAAAGCTATCTTAGACTATTTTAATCATAAAGTTTAATATGTAATAATTATCTGACATTATTTAAAATATGCCCTGCCATCTATCCTTACGTCTATATATTGACTCGGTATAATATTATTTATAGTTAAATAATGAGATAAGGCCAAGAATGTACCTGATTGTTGAATTGAATCATTCGAATTTAAATTAAATTTAATATAGTATGGTTTACCTTGTATATAAGCATCCAGCTCATCTGCGCCGGGTAATATATTAAAATGATTAATTGATATTCGCTTATTATTTAATTGGTACAGTACCGTTTGAATAAAATTAATCTGACTTGGTGTTAATACTTGATTTCCAATACTTAATTTTAAGTTTACTGGATAATTTACAATGGTATAGCCTTTTTGCGTCAATATATTAGTCTCGATTACCCTTCCCTGATCATCAACTAATCCAGCGTTAAATGTAGTTGATAGAAATATATTAGTTTGTGACATAATTATTTTGACATTTATATTTTGATTAAATAAGCCGAACGATACTTTTACATCACTAATATCCGGGTATTTGTTTTTTAAATATTGCACTAACTTAGTGGAATTTATAGTTAATTTATTCTTATTAAAGATAGATTTAGATAAAAAGTTATCTATAACGGTAGCGTATGTAGTATTCAAGCTCTGATTAACTGATGAAACTGTAACTTTATTAGATAGTTGAGAAAAACGGATAAATCCAACGATGAGCAAACTAACAATTATTAATTTAATAATTCTTGTTATCCAGTATTTAAAAAAATTATTTTTATTTTTATCTATCTGGATTTCTGTAACTTTTTCATCTCTCAATTCAACATTTCTTGTCCTAGTTACATCGAAAGAATGATATAGATAACGTCTACTCTCATAATCGGCTCGGTCAGAAATTTGTCTTTGCCTAGGTTTATTTTCAGATTTATTATTTTTACGGTTTCTAATCATTTTTTTATAGATAATATTAAATCAACTATCTTAGTAGTTGCTGTTGTATTAGATAATTTTAATATATTTTTACTAATTTTATCTCTTAAATTTTGATCCTGCATTAATTCGATAATTTTATTATAAAAATATTCCTCCTCAACTATATCTTTTTCATCCAGTATGATTGCAGCTTCATTTTTGAGTAAATAATTTGCATTTTTAACTTGATGACCACCCGTCAAGAAAGGGCTCGGAACAATAATACATTCTTTACCTTGAGTTGAAAATTCTGCAATATTTGTTGCTCCAGCGCGAGTAATAATTAAATCTGCAGCTCCACTGTATTTATATACATCATCAATAAATCCAAAGACTTTTATCCTATCCAAGCTACCAACATTTTTTAAATAATCTTTTTTCATTTTTTCAAAATTGTTTAATCCAACTATATGAATTATCCAAATTTCAGGGATGTCATTAATTAATTTATTCGCAATATTTAAAAATGATTCATTTATAATAACTGAGCCTAAGCCACCACCAATAATCAAGATTACCTTTGAGTTTATTGGTATATTTAATTCGGTCCGATAAATATTTTTTAATTTTTCATCAACATATTTGAAATTACTAGAAATTGGTATGCCGGTTATTATTTTTTTCAGATCTGAATATGGATATTCCTCCGAATCAACTGAGACAGCATTAAATTTAGCGTATGGTGCTAGTATTCTATTTGTTAAACTTGCTATTGAGTCTGAATCATGAGTTATAAAAGGAACTCTATTTAATTTTGCAGCTATAGCTACTGGAACACTTATATACCCTCCCCTAGTGAACAGAACATCTGGTTTACATTTTCTTATAATAATATAACTTTGAAATAAACCAATGATGATGAGGAATAAATCACGAATATTCTTATAAATTGTAGCTAAATCAAATATTTGTTTTAATCCTTCACTGTGGTATCTTCTAAATTTTCCGGCATATATGAAAAAGATACTATCAATATTTTTATTATCCTTTAGAATATACGACAATTTATCGTTTTTTTGACCGATATATATTATCTGATTTGAATTATCACGATTTTTAATTTCAGAGGCTATTGTCGTGACGGGAGTGATATGCCCCCCTGATCCTCCCCCTGTTAATAACACTTTCATTACGATAACCTTTCTCAGATATATTTTTTGTTAAAGCATTAAGACTAGTATACCTTGAAATTTGAAAAACTAAACCGACTGCAGCAGCACTAAAGACTATTGATGTGCCCCCATAACTTATAAATGGTAGAGTTATTCCTTTTAAGGGTAATATACCGACCATAGCTCCAATATTTATTAAAGTTTGAAAACTTAACCAAGTCAAAATACCTATAACAATAAGTTTTAAAAAGTTATCTTCAATTTTTAACGCTATATTTTTAATTCTTGAAAAAAATCCAACGAATATTAAAATCAATATAAAATCTCCAATAAATCCAAATTTTTCAGAATATATAGCAAATATTGAATCATTAGAGGCTTCTGGGACATATCCATAGGCCTGAACCGTCTTTCCAAGGCCTAAACCAATAAATCCACCAGAACCGACTGAAATAAGCGATTGACAGGCTTGATAGCTCGATCCTTGACAATTAGTTTGTGGATGTAGATATGTTTCTATTCTAGCCAACCTATATGGTGAGATTATTACTGAAATTACTAATATTACTCCGATTAACAAAAACCCAATAATTAGTTTTTTAAATGGCATTCCGGCAATATAGACCATCGCAGATATTGATATTAAAATAACACCTAATGAGCCTAGATCACTTTGTATCCCAACAATAATTATGCCTAGAACTGTAATAATAGTTCCTAGAGGTATCACTAAAGATTTAATATTATTAATTTTATTTAACTTAATCTGATTTGCTAAAAAACTCGCTACCCAAATAATTGTTACAAACTTCACTATTTCAACTGATTGAAAAGAAAAACTTCCGAGTCTAACCCATCTATGTGCTGGATAATTAGGGTTTACTGGAAGAATTATTGCCGCTAAAGTCGTAATTGTCGCAAAACTAATCAATAATTTATAAGTTTTTTTCCACCAAATTAGTGGAATTTTGGATGCAATCAAAAAACCAATAAGCCCTAGAAAATCAGCTAAGCCTTGTTTAAAAGTAAAATAGTTATTACTGACATTGTTTGTAATAGATAATGCAGGGCTGATAGAGAATATCAAAATAAAACCAATCAACATTAGAAGCATCATTAAAACCAACAGCCAATAATCTGGTTTATGCTTACGGCCTATTATTAAATTTTGGTCTTGATCTATCGAGAATAACTGCTTGTTGAATATACTGCTTATTTTACTTTTTATATTTGTACTCATAATATGATCAACTAAACTCGATAAATTAAGAAAATGATCAATCCAATTACAGCCGAAACTTGACCTATTACCCAAAACCGCATTGTAACTTTAGTTTCTGGCCAACCTAAAATCTCAAAATGATAATGAATTGGGCTAGTTAAAAATACTTTCTTACCTTGTCGTAATTTTTGAGAAGTTCTATTTATTATTACAGACCCTGTTTCGGCTACATATACAAACCCGATTATTGGCAGTAAATATACTGTATTTGTTTGCATTGCAATAATTCCTAAAGCAGTCCCCAGAGAAAAAGATCCTATATTTCCCATAAAAAATCTAGCTGGAAAAATGTTAAACCAAGTATAACTAAGCAAAGCACCAACTATAATAAAACAAAATATAGCTAACTGATACCTGTGCTCAAAAGCAGATATCAGACCATAAACAGAAAAAGATGAAGTTAATAGTCCCCCTGCTAGTCCGTCTAAACCATCTGTTATATTAACGGCATTAGATGTAGCAATTACTACCAACCAAAACAAAGGCACAATTAAAATACCTAGTTTTAAATTACCAATATACGGAATAAAGATTGAGTTAACACCAAGTTTTTCATAAAACCACCAACCCCCCAGAATTGATACTAAACTGTATGATACAAACCTATACCTGGCCTTCATACCAACCGCACTAAGACTATTACTACTTATATTTATATAATCATCAATCAAACCAATTAACCCAGCCCCAATTAATCCAGCTAACGGCAACCATGTTTGCCCACGGTTCAAATCATACAATAAGGTTATTATAGCAACTGATATTACAAATATTATTCCCGCCATTGTTGGGATTAATTTTGTAATTCTCGCTTCATAGAGTTTCTGGTGAACTAATGATTTTGACTCTAAAATTGAAGTTTTTCTTTGTTTCCTCCACCACTTGTATTTATAGGCAAAAAAAGTATAGATTGGAGTTAAAATCATCGCAACGCTAAAACTTAAAAAACTTAAAAGTAATAATCTAGTTAAAAAATGGACTGTTATACCTAGATGCAGAATATTTATCATTATTTATAATTTTATTTTTTGATCTTAACTAATTATATCAAATTAAATAAAATTAATGTTTAACTTTTAGGAGCAACATAACCATCATTAATTAACATATGTACTATATCGGCAAATATTGGCTGAGCTGCATAGGAACCAGCATAGCCGGGTATATTCGGTTTTGTATTAAACACTACTATCACATACTGGATAGTATTACCCCCTACAAAACCTATATATGTTCCATTAAATATATTTTTATAGTAGCCACCTGTTGGCATAGCCAACTGTGCCGTACCAGTTTTCCCACCGACAATATAATTACTACTAAACTTCATAAAACTAAAACCACCTTGTAAATAAGCGTTAACCACATTTTCTAATAACGGTATCATATCGGCACCGACGGCTGGTGACACGACATTTTTTTCTAATATCTTTGGCTGATTATTAATTATACGACCCGATGGAGTAATCTGTTTTGAGATCAAAGTCGGTTGATAATACGTACCACCATTGAGAACGCTAGATAATGCAGTAGCAATTTGGATTGGAGTAAGCAATAAACCTTGTCCAAAAGAAGTGTTAGCATAACGTAAATCAATACTCGGATCACTCATATTTGGTGGCGGTATGAACCCTGGTGCTTCATAACCCTGTTCTATACCAGTAGTTTGTCCCAACCTAAAATGTTTTGTCATATAATTGTACCAAACATCTATTCCTTTCTGATTAATCTGTCCACCACCCATCTGCATCAACATCCAAGTTGCCCCAGTGTTAAGAGACAGAGCTAAAATACTAGCAATACTTTGAACTCTTGCTCCCCCGTCTTGTGCTATATCTGTAATATTAAAACCATTAACTACCCAATGTGCTGGGTCATAAAAAGTAGTATTGGGTTGTATAACACCTTGATTTAATGCAGCAGGAGTTGTGAGCGTTTTCATAATGGATCCCGGTTCAATTGCATTTGATACGGTACCATTATCGAATAAGTTAGAATTTGTAACATTTTGATAGTCGCTCGGATTATATGTAGGATAATTTGCCATCGCAACAACCTGACCATTATTTGGATTCATGACTAGAGCATTAATCCCTTGAGATTTTGTAGAAGCATAATCTTTTTGAATTATTTGTTCAAGCTGAGTTTGAATCCCAATATTAATTGTCAAAACTAAATTATTACCATTTTTCGGGGCAATATCTATATTACTCGCATTTGCAGCCAAAGGCACCCCGTTTGCATCGGTCACAGCTTTAACTCTACCAGGTATTCCGCTCAGCGTAGTATTCATAGCTTGTTCTATACCATATACACCAACTCCGGCATTATTAACAAAACCAAGCAGCTGTGAGGCTAAACTACCATCTGGATAAACTCGGTAATCCTGAGATTGAGTACCAACTCCGGGAAGATGAAAACTTAAAATTTTGGAATTATCAGACTGAGTAATTTTGTGGCTCAAAATTACATATCGGGTATTTTTAGTTCGTAGTTTATTAATGTAACCCGCAACATTCCCCCCTATAACACTATAAATATCATTTGCAGTTTTATTTATATTTTTAACAATAGTTGGGTCTACATAAAGAGTATAAAATGTTTGGTTTAAGACTAACGGTACTATATTACCGTTATCGTAGGCCTCGATTATTCCACGATTAGCGGGTATTTGATACTGTTTTAATTGAAAGCTCTGGGCAAGATTTTTATAATGCCCATAATCTATAACTTGTAAAAAAAATAGCCGTAAAATGAAGACTATTACAACCACGATTAATATGACCCAGACTCTGTCGATCCGTTTTGAAGGAGAACCTATTTTATAATTTGTTTTTTCTCGGTCCACTGTTAAAGTATAGCCTACTTACATCTTGATACTATAAATAATTATACAAATTTAGTTTTGAAGAGTAGCAGACGGAGCAATAGGTGTTAAAGATTTTGCTACCGCACTATTCTGTACTGAATTTACTGACTGTAGTTCAGCAGATGCAACCTCTAAATTATTTTGTTGTGATATTAATTGAGTTTGTTGTTGCTGTAAGCTATTTATCTGATACCCAAAACTATTGGTTTTAGTAACTTGAGTAAGATATAATAATCCAACTAAACAAGCTAAAACAATTAAAATAACTGTATTAGAAATTGGACCAATTGGGTGAACCTTTGTTCTAAAGCCAATGGAATTCTGATTTTTTGTATAATATTTTGATCTGTTTATTGATAGTGAATTTGAGTATGTCATATTTATTCTCTTTATTTTTATTTTGTTTGCCCAGCTTTAATGTTCGTGGTCACTAAAGCCGGGCTGTTAATCTTATAGAACCTTTACATTTATTCTATAAGATCGGGAGTTACTTTTTACCTGTATCGGCATAATAGAACTCCTTTCTTTGTTTTTATTTTTTAACTACGGCTCTTAGTTTAGCACTTCGAGCACGCGGATTGTTATTCAATTCATTCTGATCAGGTATTATTGGTTTTTTAACTAAAAATTTTAACTCATCATCATACCTATTTCCGGCATGACTATTGAAAAAATTTTTAACCAATCTATCTTCTAAGCTATGGAAAGTAATAATAGCTAACCTACCACCTGGATTTAATAATTTTATCCATATCGGCAAACTATCTTCAATCAACTTTAGTTCTTGATTGACTTCTATTCGTATAGCTTGGAAAGTTCTAGTTGCAGGATTAACCTTGCTCCTAAAACCTGGCCATGCTCTATAACAAATAGCCGCTAAATCATCAGTGGTATTTATTGGCCTATTCAAGACGATCTCCCTTGCTATATATCCAGCTTTAGGTTCGTCTCCATAGTTTTTTATTATTTCTCTTAGTTTTTTTTCTGAATAAGTGTTGAGAATATACTTGGCATCAATTTTTTGATCTTGATCCATTCTCATATCTAATTCAGAATTATGCCTAAAAGAAAAACCCCTATCCTGATCGTTAATGTGCAGTGACGATATACCTAAATCGGCAAAAATTATATCAAAATGTCTCAATTCCTTTAGTAATAACAATGAAGCATGATAAAAATCATTTTTAATAATTTCGATGGGATTATTCAAATATTCTTTTGTTAAGAATTCAATTGAAGTTTTATCTCTATCTATTAAAACAGATGTTTCTAGTTCACTAGTAAGGTTTAAAATTTTTCGAGCATGCCCACCAAAACCGGCAGTTACATCTAGATAGTTTTCACCTCTCTTAGGTTCTAGGACGTCTATTACTTCTTTTACTAGTACTGGGATATGAATATTTTGCATATTTTTGTTTTTATTTTTGATATATCTTGACTTGTTTGTTTTTATTTTGGTTACAAGGTCACCTAATCAGCAGCCAACTTTTTGTTTTAAAAATTTTTGTTTTTGTGTGCGATTTAATTCGTATGTACAGAAGGTCTAACATAGATTTTAAAAATCTATAAACTTCTAACTCATTAAATCGACTTGAGAGACTTTTTTGTGAGGTGGAGTTTTGGGAAGTGTTTTAAAAAATGTACTAGGGTATTTTGAGTGTGACCCTTTAAATCCACTTGCTGACTGCCAATTAGCTGACCTCGATCAGTTAATAGTTTTTTTATAATGTTAAAGATCAATTTTTAGGTAATATTCGCCAGTATTGACCGGCTCTAATTGCCATAATATCTTTTTTTATGTGAGCAAAATCTATGAGGTATTGTTCGATGGAGATTCTTCCCTGTTTTTGATCGATTAAACCTTCAACCTTGCCCATTCTAAACTTAATATTTAGATCAGCAATATTCTCATCTAATATATTGCCTTTAAGATTAGGTTCTACTACCTGTTCCCAAGTTTCTTTTGAGTAAAGATGTAGATACTGCCCAAATCCTTTTGTAATGACGTAACCGTTTTGAAATTCAAGCCTTAACTCAACCGGGATTGTTAATCTCCGTTTATCATCAAGACGTCTTTCAAAATAATCGATTGACGGCATTATTTCCTTTCTAGTGGTTTTTATTTTATTTAGTTACCCACGATAACCCACTGAATTGAATATACTCTTAGATATTACCCACAACAAGTACTTTTAGGATAAAAAGGTGGTGTTTATTACATTAGTTATACACATATTTTATAATTCTATATTTTCTGTGGAAAACTTTTACACAGCTAGATATCACTCGTTCTACTTGCTACCCTCTGCGTTGTTGAATAGCTTATATAGTGAGTGCCTACCTCATCTTTCTCTCTTAATAATGGCAACCTAATAGAACTAGTTTGTATAACAGCTAGGTTCGTTTTATATATCACAACTCTACTGGATATAATTGATAAATCAATAAGACCTACCAGAGCAGTTAATAACATTGAGCCAATTGAAAATTTATTAATCATTTTTTATTTTTTAATGTATAACATTATATATACACTATTTTTGCCTATAAGTCAATTATATGTGAGTTGTTTTAGTTCTTTTTATTTCGAAATTTTATTTTTTTCTTATATGATAATTTCTTTTTACTTAAATCTAATCTCACAATCCATTTATCAAGCTGCTTATAGAGACTCGAGTACATCCAGTTTGGTGTCATGATTGCTAATAACTTATTTTGATCAATTAAATACTCACAAAGACTCAAAAAATCTCCATCACCTGACACAATAACTGCTTTATTATAATTGGGTATTTCTTTCATTGCATATAAAACTAAATCAGCATCTATATTACCCTTTACAGTATTTGATTTACCAGCATCACTCTCTGGCTGTTTTTCAGTCTTACTCGTTACGGTTGAATTATCAGGATTTAACTTATCCTCTTCATTTCGATTATCAACTATTTGTTTTAGTACAACTAAATAACCAAGGTCATGCATATACTCATATATATCTTCATTTTCTGACATATAACCGATAAAAAGATAAGCCTCTTTAACTCCGTAATTTTCCGCTAAATATTTCCTGAACTTACGCCAGTCAATTTTCCAACCTACCTTTTGAGTACCTATATTCAAATTTTGACTATCGATAAATGCATAGTTATTTTCTATTTTAATAACCTTACTCTTGTCATCATTCATTTGTTTAGTTTAATTTTAAATTATTGACTCCATATAGCTTCTAATATAATATCACTAAAATTAGTTAAAACTTTTCGTGGAATTTCATCTATTAAGCTAAGTTGGTATGAATTTTCTGGCTTCAATCCAGCAATAATCTCTAAGACTGAGTCTGGTAAAGTAGAGGTTATACTGCCATCTTTATTCGAAAGTTTATCTCTTATCATAATCAGTTTAACTAATATCTTATTATCTATTAAACTTCTATCTTCTATAATTCTGTCAATCAACTCTAAATTTGTTTTCTTATTATCAATTGAAGCTTCAGAAAAAAATCTTAAATTTATATCTAAATCATAAACTTCTTTAAATAACTTAAAAGTCATTTTATTATAACCTTTAAGATACAGGCCATTTATTGACCTAACTCTAGACAAAGCAACATAACCCATACCGGGTGTGAATGCGTCTCTTAAATCAATTTCAGCCTCATCTAATGACATTCCCTGGCTTTTATGTACAGTCATCGCCCAAGCTAATCTAATCGGCAACTGGTTAACTTCGGCTAAAATAATGTCATTCTCTTTAATCATCCAACTATACTGACTAACATTGATTGACCTACCGGTATTAAGCTTTACTATTGGTTTTCCTCCAATGATTGCCGATACTTTCCCCCTAGAGCCATTAAAATAGCCTTCGGAGACATTATTAACAACAAACATAACCTCAGCACCAACTTTGAGTTTTAATGTCCTTGGAGCTAATATACTCCTAAAAAGTTGGTCCGTTGTATAGTTATCTCCCTTTGACTCTGCCTCATAGATATATTCCTGGTATTTTATATCGTCGAGAAACTTTTCATTAAGTTTATCAACATCAATATTGTGAGAATACAGCCTTGTAACAAAATTATTTTCTGATTTTCGATTCACTCTTGAATTTATTTTTTCAAAATCTGTTTCATTTAAACTATTATTTCTCATAGAAGTAAGGATATTTAACAGGTCATCTCCTTTATTCTGTCTATGTTGTTCAGTTAAATAACAAATTCTTAATTCTAATTCTCTCCAAGATTTAGAATAAAAAACAAAATCTTTATAACTATTAGTTCGACTAATTGGAGGTAATTGAAAAAAGTCACCAACTAGAATCACTTGAATCCCACCAAAAGGTAATTCGCTTTTTCTTATATACTTCGCTAGATCATTAACCATATCCAAACGAAACCCCTGTAACATAGATATTTCATCAATTATTAATACATCCGTATTTTTATATCTATTTTTTATCTTCGTTGCCGAATTTAATCTTTGTTTATCTTCTTCAGTTAATTCATCTTTTATGCCAATTCCTGCCCAAGAATGTATAGTTAGACCTTTTAGGTGAGTAGCGGCTATCCCAGTAGTGGCTGTCACGCCAACTCTAAGCCCATCGTTCTCAGCTTTAGATATAAATTTATTTAAAATAAACGTCTTCCCCGAGCCAGGCGCTCCGGTTAAAAATACATTATAACCCTTCAACATATTCGAAATTGCTTGTTTTTGTGTCAAAATACTATCCCTTATGTATTAAAAATTGCTATTTATTTTTAATATGATCGACTAAAGTTTTGAAATCTAATCTTTTCTGCTTAGTAGTGTTTCTCTCTCTAAGAGTAACACTTCCATCTTCAAGTGTATTGAAGTCAATTGTAACACAATAAGGCGTGCCGATTTCATCTGCTCTTCTGTATCTCTTCCCTATATTCCCATTATCATCCCAAACAACATCTTTAATATCTTTTCTAATTAATTCAAAAACTTCTTTAGACTTATCAACTAATAATTGATTATTCTTAACTAAAGGCCCCACCACAACTTTTACAGGTGCAAGCAATATTGGTAAATCAAGATAGATTCTGCTCTCTCCATTAATTTCATCTATTTTGTAGGCTGATGAAAGTACAGCCATAATAAGTCGCTCAACACCAAAACTAGGTTCTATTACATGTGGAACAAAGCCTGGTTTACCATCTTTTGGTTTATATATCATAGATTTTTTAGATAATCTTTCTATATTAGATAAATCAAAATCAGCTCTATAGGCCAAACCCATTAATTCTTCTCTGCCTATTGGAAAATCAAATTCAAAATCAATTGTTCTTTTACTATAATGGGCACGTTCAGATGATTCTATTTCATGTTCATGTATGTTTTTACTATTTAATCCAATAATACTAAACCACTGTTTAATTAATGAAATCCATAGTTCAAATTTTTCAGTCCATTCATCAGGATTTACAAAATATTCAATTTCGAGTTGTTCAAATTCTCTTGACCTAAATATAAAGTCTCGTGGGCTTATTTCATTTCTAAAAGCTTTACCGTGCTGAGCAATTCCAAAAGGTATATCTGGGTAAAAACTATCAATAATATTTTTATAATTAGTGAATATTCCTTGTGCAGTTTCAGGTCTTAAATATATCAAACTTTCATCATCGGAATTATTCTCTTTATCTATAATATTTTCAACCGGTCCAATTTTTGTCGAAAACATTAAATTGAAGTCCCTTTTATCTGTAAAACTATCTAAAAAACCACACGTGGGACACTTCTTTAAATCAATTTTATCAGCCCTGAATCTATTATGGCAATTACGACATTCTACTAGGGGATCACTAAATGTATCTACATGACCACTCGCTTGCCATACTTTTTTATTCATCAATATGGCAGCATCAACCATATACATATCGATCCTACTGTCAACGAAAAAATCTTTCCAAGAAGACAGTAAATTGTCTTTTAATTTAACTCCGAGTGGACCATAATCCCAGGTCCCGCTTAAACCACCATAAATACTTGAACCTGGATAAATAAAACCTCGCCTTTTAGTGAGACTTACTAAATCTTCTAGTTTTACTAATGACATATTCATCAATTATACAAGATTAAAACTTCTAAACATAGCTTCGATTATTGGAAATAATTTAATATTTATTTCTTTAGTACCTTTAATATTATTTAATATTTGTAGTTCCTTTAGACTAAATAATAACCTAAGATATTTAATATCATCTGTAAATAAAGCTGCATCAAGATTAGAAGAATGAAAAGTAAAATCATCTAAATTAAAAATATAATTCTCATCTTTATTAAGTTTTTTACCATTCTGACTAGTTGTTAGATTTGGCATATGTCCATATGTGTTCAAAAATTGGCAATAAAACCAATTGATTACCAATATTCTATCAATCGACATATCATTTAAACCCGCTAGAGATACATTCAATATATCAAAATACTCAGAAGAATCATCTGTTTCTGTAGTTTTATTCATTATCTTCATGAATTGAAAAGCTGTATCAACTCTATCGATATCGGTTAAAATATTATCATAAAATACTGATAAATTAGCACTGATTAATCTATTAATTTCACTTTTACCTATGTATATTGTTACATTACTAACTGAAAAAAAATCTAAGGATGATGCCAATTTACTATTCTGTCGTCTAATACCTCTAACCATAACTTTCAATTTTCCAAAATCTTTAGAAAGTATTGTTACAATTCTGTCATATTCGGCATAGTTTATCTTACTTAAAACGATTGCTTGGGTCTTATTTTCTTTTCTCATTTTACTAATTTAATTCTTTTAGCGAATCTACTAAATCTCTAATAGAACTATTGTCTTTTTCTAGATATTTTTTCACTTTTAATTTAGAAAAAAGCATATCTAGACTAGTTGAAAATTCAATCTTTGGTATATTAGACAGAATAATAACTGGTATATCTTGAAGATCCTTATAACTTCTGAGCTCATATAAAAATTCAACACCAGAGTGATTAGATAATTGAGGTTCTAGTATTATTATATGTGGCTTAAATTCATCAATTAAATTTATTGCTTTTTGTGCTGAACTTGCAACTCTAACTTCATAACCATTTGCCCCTAACGCTTCTGAATATACCTTACTTAATATTTTATCTGCTTCGACTAATAAAATATTAAATTGTTCTTTCATTCTATTTTATTAATTCAAGCTGTGAAATAGGAGATAATACTACCCCTAACCCGTATAATTTCTTATGATGGGAAGTTTTCAGTTTTAAGTTAAGACTACTCAATATATTGTCTGCAATAAATACTCCTGCAGACGCACTATGGGATAAGTTAGTCAAAGGTTGTCTAACTTTACCATACAGATTTCTTCCTTTTTTTAATGTATCATTTGTTAAAAATTCATCCTCTATATATATACCAGCAACAATTCCATATCTACATCTATGAGTAGCAAGGTGAATATTTAACTTATTATTGTTATGGCCTGGTAGGGCCTCGATTAATGCAATACCTAAACTCATAAGAGAAGCTTCAAGACCTTCAGAATTAGATAAGACTAGATTATGTTTACCAGAAAAATTTAAATCAACATTAACACCATAATTTATTGCAATTTTTCTCAAATTTTGAGCCGTTTTATATAAAATAGATGAAATTGAAACTGCCTCAATATCTAGCTCATTACCATTTAAAGTTAGATGAACACCAAAATTATAAGCCCTAATTAATTCAATCATGTAATCTGATTCATTCTTAATTAAGGATGAATTATCAATCCCAGTAATCATAGAGCTCTCAACAGTTTTTGAGATTTTTACTAAAGAGCTTTTAAACTGTTCTGTTAAACTAAGGAACAACCTATAAGATAATATACTGTTACTATCTAAATATTTTGTTTTGTTCAACTCCAACATTATTAATAATATAGCATTATTAATAAGAAAAAATACAGCGAATTATCTAAAAAACTAAATAGATATTAAGGTGAAAATGTGAAATTAGGTAGAATTATATTATTAAACTGAGATAAAAAGTTCTGACCAATTGTCCATATCTCTAAAGTCTCATTTCTAAGTGGCAAAACTACAAGTGATCCGTTTAAGTTATTGAAAATTTGCCCACTAAGTCGAACGCCTACTACTTGGGGAACTTTAGGTAAACTATATGGAGCTGCAGTTACGGTTCCGTTCTGTTCAAGTGAATTAAAATTACTTAACGAAATTGAATAGCTCTGATTTATGATTTGAACTCTTAGTGCATAAGGCTGACTCGTTAGAGTAATAGAAGGTACATAGTTTGGATTAAAATAGGCATCAACAAAGGTATTATTACCAGTTGTGTCTACATAAGCGCTCCAAGTTTTTGGATAATTAATTGAGATACTACCATAATCAGATGGCCCGGTATAATTTGTTAAGGGATACTGGCTTTGATTGGCATAATTATTTGCATCAATTGTTGTTTGTAGGTTCTTCTCAGCAGCAACCGCTACAGCAATTTTTGAATTTACATTATTTTTATAATCCTGCCTTGAGGAGTAGATATTAACCGAAAAGATTGATATCCCTACTATGATTAAAAATTCAAGCACCAACAAAGTAATAGTGACAATCGAACCTTGGTTATTCTTAATCATAAGTACAATTCTAGCTAAATTTTTTAATACTAGCAAATATTAAGGATTGAATAATTAATTATGTTTAGTATATTCATAAACAAACAGGTTATTTTTGCTTAGTTTTGGTTTTTTATCAGGAATGCTGAAAGCATAACTTATAAGTTTTACGGGTTTATATCTATAATCACTGATTTTTGCGTCTAGTTTAACCATATACTTAGGCAATAAAAAGACAAAAATTGCATCTGCCTTCACAAGATCTTTCTTCCAAAAATTTCCATAAATAACTTTGGTATTTTTAGACCATTTTCTAGTACTTAAGTATGCTATAAAGAATAGAATTGGATTTAGTTCATAACCAACAGCTTTTAGGTTATTTCTTGCTGCTTCTCTTAATAACTTTCCGCCTCCGCAACCTAGATCAATAATTGTTTGGTTTGGTTTAAGTTTGAGAATTTCAATTGCCTCTTTACTCGACTTACTCAAAATTGGTAAATATGGTGCACCAAAAAATATCACAAAAAAAAATGAAACTGCTATAAATATTATAATAAGCCAAAAAATTGTCATTACTTATTTTGTACTTATTTTATCTCTTTAATTAAGTTTTGAGCTGTTTTTAAATATTTATTCATTAATTTTATCAACTCATTCGCTCTTTTATACTGGATTATCAACTCTTCAATAGTTAAATTATTCATCCTAATATCATTAAGTATCTTATCAAGTTCTAGTTTAGTCTCATCGTAATTAAACTTGGGAGTCTTAGTTATCATTTTTTTTCCTCAACTGATTAATTTTTGCTCCTAGGAATTGACTTTCTAATTCAATTTCTATATTATCATTTATTTTAAATTCTACATCCCTTTCAATATAATTATTATTTTTTTTAATCAATGCGTAGCCTCTTTTCAAAGGTAAAAACGGATCATACGCCTTAACTAAAGTATCGTATGAATCAATTTTATTTTTTTCATTAAGAAAGAACCCTTCAATCGAACGATTTAATTCAGATTTTATAATTTTAATATCTTCAACTTCACTTAATATTTTATTTCTAATTATACTTTCAGTTTCGTTCAAAATACTAATAAGCCCACTTAATATTGTATTTTTATCAGGCACTATTAACTCTGCCGCATTAGACGGCGTAGAAGCCTTACTATCAGCTACCAGTTCTGCCAAAGATTGATCTATCTCATGACCTATAGCAACAAGAGTTGGGATTCTACTTGAAGAAATTGATCTAACAATTTTTTCACTATTAAAAAATTGTAAATCTTCCGGGCTTCCCCCTCCTCTTGTAATAACAATAACATCTGTTAAAGTTTTCATATTGTTAAATCTATTGATAGCACCGACAATTTGATCAACTGATTTATCCCCTTGGACTAAAACATCAATTACATATATTTCTATACCACCTAGTCTTTCTGATAATACTTTTATAAAATCAACATACGCAGCTGATTGAATCGATGTAATTAAGCCAATTCGTTTTGGTGGGTACGGAATTATTCTTTTTCTAGAAATATCAAATAATCCTTCTTTTTCAAGTTTCAGCTTCAACAATTCTGCAGATTTTTTAATACTTCCCTCGCCAATTAATTTCAGAGAATACGCTGTTAATTTAAAGCCATATTGAGGGTGTAGCCTCGGAGTCCCTATAACTTCAACTATCATGCCATCCTCTATTGGAGTATTTAATATATTTTTATAAGCCCAAAAATTTATTTTCGCTTCATTATCTTTGAGGTCAAAATATATCACATTATTCCTCAATCTAATATTAGCTATCTCGCCAATGACGGCAATACGATTATAGGCATACTCGATTGTTTGATTGAAATAATCGACAAATTCCTTGACTTCAAATCTTAACAAATTATCTGGAGAAGAATTATTCAATTTAAATTACTTATTTTTACTAACTGACATTTGATAAAAAATATAGCCTGGCGGTACCTGTAGAATAGTATTGATAACCCTATACATTATAGTTACAGGAAGGCTTAACTTTGCTGGAACTCCAACCGCAGCTAATACTACTGTCATTAATCCTTCGTATATACCAATTCCGCCCGGCAGTACTGAGATTAAACCCGCAAAATTTGCTACACCATAAGACAAAATAACAGCACCTGGATTTACGAATTTATCAAATGCCATATAGACTGTATAAAGTGCCATTATCTCTGTTATATTAGCAATTAAAGCATATATTAATGGATTTATAAGCTTATTCAAATCTCTTTTGATAGTCATGTAACTTTCATGAAAATCATCGAATACAGTTTTTGCTTTGTTAACATTAATAGTTTCAGGATAAGAAGGTCTGACCAAATGAATTACTTTGTTGACAAATTTCGTTAAATTAACAAAAAAATTATTTATTCTTGTTTTTGAACCAACTATATAAACAAACACAACCGTTAAAACTAATAGTAACGTTGATAATGTGCTTGAAACGAGTATGGATACATCATTAACGTGTCCTCCAAGTGCAAGAGCAATAATACCAATGATGATTAATATCTCAAATGAAATTAAAATTAGTCCAAGTTTCATCACCTGGACTAGGGTTGCTGTCGCTCCACTTAAGTTCTTACCATTCCTTAGCCTTAGACCAAAATAAGATAACCCAGTAACTCCTGCACTAGGAAATACATGGTTAACGAAATTTAACTCTAATGATATTCTATAAAGTTCTTTATAAGGAATTTTATGGTTAACGATTGCAAATAATTTTTGATAGAGCTTAGTTTGTGAATGATAGTTTAATAATTCTATTGGTATCAATAATAAAAGTGCGTAAGCATTTACATGTGTCAGATTCTTTAATGTATCAAATATCTGGTGTCGGGTTGAATAAATAATAAATCCAAGCGCAATTATAGTTAACCACGTTACGATAAATCGCCATTTATTCTTAAATAATAGTTTATTCTTCATTTACGAGACTGCAATATAATTATAGATTATATTAATTATTTCTTAATTTACACTAATGCAATTATACTCTATAAATAGAAAATGTTAGGAAGTTTATTAATATTAGGCAGACACCCAACACTTTCAATCGTAGAGATTGAAAGCCTATATTCCAATAACCATATTATCGAATTAATTAACCCTCAGATTGCTCGCATAGATATGCCCGCGAGTGAAATTAATTTTTCTCGCTTAGGTGGGATATTAAAAGTATCCGAACTAATAAGTGTTAACAAAAATTCTCAAGATTTAAATATATTATTTGAGATTATCAAAAAAATTACTGAAGATCTAACTGAGAACACTAGCTCAAAAATTAATCTAGGAATAAGTTCATACGGCCTAAACATAAATTTAAATGAGTTAAATCAGCTTAAATTAACATTAAAAAAACATCTAAGAACAATCGGAAAATCAATTAGATTAATACCTAATGACACATTTGATTTATCGACAGCTCAAACCTATCATAATAAACTTGACCTTAAGAATAATATCGAGCTAATTATAACCTACAAAAACAGTAGTTATTTTATTGCCCGAGTAACAAATGTCCAAGATATAAATGAATATAGTTTTCGTGATAGGAATCGCCCAAAAAGAGATACAAGAGTCGGTATGTTGCCACCAAAATTAGCTCAGATAATGATTAATCTTGCCTCAGGAGATTTTAATAACGGCTCAGCCTCTAGGCCTAGATTACTAGACCCTTTTTGTGGCACTGGGGTTGTATTACAAGAAGCATTATTGATGAATTATGATGTAATCGGTACAGATATTTCACCTAAAATGATTGATTATTCAAATTTAAACATAGAGTGGCTTAGAGAAAAATTCAAAATTGATTCTAACCTAAAATCCGAAATTTACTTGGGAGATGCCACAAACATTAAATGGGTCAATAAACCCAATATAGTTGTTTCAGAAATTTATTTAGGCCCACCCATAACCACTATGCCAAGTTTAAATCAAATAAAAGAATTTAATAATGATTGCCAAACTATTTTAAAGAAATTTTTAATAAATTTACACTCTCAAATTCCTAAGGGTACCCAAATTTGCTTAGCTATTCCTGCTTGGAGCATAAATAAAGATTATTTGAGATTATCTTTGGTTGACCACCTAGACGAAATAGGCTATAATCAGAAAAAGTTCATAGCAAATAACAATCGGCCTTTAATTTATCATAGACCGCATCAATTTGTAGCAAGAGAACTTGTAGTATTAAGAACAATTTAATTAATTAAGGGAAAATATGAGTCACGTAAAAGCTGGTGGTACTTCAAAAAACGTTCATGATAGTCCTGGTCAACGACTAGGTGTTAAATTATTCGGCGGAGAACTTGTTAAAACTGGACAAGTTATAGTCCGTCAAGTTGGCATGACAAAAAGACCGGGTGTTGGGACTATGGTTAGTAGGAATTTTACAATTCATGCTAGTAAAGACGGTGTTGTTAATTTCAGAAAGAAAAAAATTAGACTATTTAGTGGCAAAAGTGTTTATCGTACCGAAGTTTCTGTTAAATAGTATTTCTTTGTTAGTTAGATTTAGATAAATGATATCTAATTCTGTCTATAACATCGGTTATAACAACTTGAGATTTTACTAAGTAATCGTCCACTCCCAAAGCTTCAGCTCTATCTTTATCGCTATCCTGGCTTAATGCGGTTAACATTATTATTTTAACATTGGATGTTTCTGGTGTATTCCGTAAAATATCTAAAACATCGAAACCACTTACCTTTGGCATCATAACGTCAAGCAAAATTAAATCTGGTTTAAAGCTTAATGTAGTAGCCAATGCATCTTCACCATTCGCAACCCTTCGGACTTCAAAGCCTTCAATTTCTAATCTAGCTAAATATACATTAGCTAAGGCATCGTCATCTTCTACTAAGAGTATTCTTTTAAGACTTTCGTCGTTTTTATTCTTATTTGAATCCATAAATATATACTAACCCAGTAAAGACTAAACAGCAACCTTAAAATATCATTAACTTTTTATACTCTTTACGAAACCATCAAACATTGGGTGTGGCCTATTAGGCCGACTTTTAAACTCAGGATGAAACTGACTAGCGATGAAAAATGGATGATTGATTGCTTCGACTATTTCGACCAATCCATTCTCTCTGTTAAAACCACTGATTCTTATGCCCCAATCATTATATTTATCAACAAACTTATTATTACACTCTCCCCTATGTCTATGTCGCTCAACTATGTTAGATTTTTTATAAACATTATATGCTAAGGTATTTTTTTCTATCTCACAATCATAATTTCCTAATCTCATTGTACCTCCGGTCATAATCTTATCTGCTTGATCTTTCATAGTCACAATTATCTGTTTAGATTTATCGTCACTTAACTCAAATGTGGTAGCGTCCTTAAACCCAGACTTTCGCGCTGCCGCAATTACTGCCATTTGCAAACCAAGACACAGCCCTAGATATGGTATTTTTCGATCCAGCGCAATTTCGGCGGCTTTAATCTTACCCTCTAAGCCTCTTGTCCCAAATCCACCAGGTACCACAATACCTTGATATTTACTTAACTTTTCTTGAAGTTCTTTGAATTGATTTTGGTCGGATGAATCATATAAACTTGCATCAATCCAGTCTATTTTTATGTTCACATTATTATTCCAAGCAGCGGACTTTAATGCCTCTAAAACAGATAAGTAAGTATCACTGTTATCTAAATACTTGGCAATCATAGCAACTGAAATAGTTCTAGAAAAATTGGTTTTAGCTTTTTTAACCATATTTTCCCAATTTTTTAAATCTGGTTTGACTATTTTAAGTTTTAATTTTTTCATAACCACATCAGTAATACCAGCATTCTCTAAAGTTAAAGGAACTTCATATATTGTTGCTGCATTAGGTAAAAGAGCAATCTCTTCTTTACTAACACCAGCGAAAAGACTTAATTTATCCTTTATTTTCTTGTCAGATTTTAATTCACTTCTTGCTACTAAAATGTCAGGGACGATACCTAAGCCTCTCAACTCCCTAACCGAATTCTGAGCAGGTTTAGTTTTTATTTCATTAGAAGCATTTAAATATGGTAAATAAACTACATGGACATATATAACATTTTCTTTACCGAATTTAATCCCAAACTCTCTAATCGCTTCAACAAAACTCAATGATTCATAATCACCAACAGTACCGCCAATCTCAATAATCTGAACTTCGTATCCTTTAGATGCCGATATAAAATATTCTTGGATAGCTGCAGTTAAATGTGGAATTATTTGCACATCATCCCCTTCGTACTTACCAGCTCTCTCGTCTTGGATTACTTTAAGTAATATTCTCCCTGCCATGACAGAAGAATCTCTCGTCATCTCTTCATCAATAAATCTCTCGTAATGACCAAGGTCTAAATCAGTCTCAGCACCATCCTTTGTTACGAAACACTCACCGTGCTCTCTAGGGTTTAATGTACCAGCATCTACATTTAAATAAGGATCGCATTTTTGCAGATTTACTTTAAGCCCTCTAGCTTTAAGCAGATTTGCAATAGAGGCAGCCGTTATTCCCTTTCCCAACCCTGATAATACTCCTCCAGTTACAAATATATATTTCACAGGTTTATTATTCACTTTTCAGCCCTCTGATTACTTAATAACTATGCTACCTTAATTTAACCCTAATTGACAAATCAATATTTTGATAAATAACTTTCAGCCGCTAATAATTGAGTATCATTATTATTACTAATATCTTGAGCAGTTAAGTTTACAGTCTGGTCAGGCGTAATACCTAAATGATTAATATTTTGACCGTTTGGTCGATACCATTTTGCAATTGTAACCTTAAGTTGGCTACCATCTGAAAAATTTATTAACTGTTGGACCACACCCTTACCAAAGCTTTTTTGGCCAATAACATAAGCAGCACCATTATCATGTAATGCTCCTGTGGTAATCTCAGAGGCCGAGGCTGAACCTGAATTTATTAGAACTACCGTAGGTAAACCATGTAAAATATCATTTCCTAACGCATAGTAACTATTAACTACTTGGGAACCTCTTTTCTCCTGTAAGATTAATTGATTTTGCGGTAACCATAAACTCGAGACATTGATCGCGGCCGAAAGAAGGCCTCCAGGGTCATTTCTAAGGTCCAGGATTACGGTTTTAACATGATTATTGACAAAGTATCTGGCAGCTTGATTAGCTAGGCTAGATGTGTCGTCTGCGAAAGTAGAAATTTGCATATAACCAATATTAGAATTAATTATTTTCCAGTTAACGCTTGGAATTACTATGTTCTGCCGAGTAATTGAGATAGTCATGTTTTGAGTATTATTTCTTAATATGGTTAAACTAACAGAAGTATTAGATGGTCCCCTGATAAGATTTACAGCTGAGTCCAAACTAAGACCTGAGGTAGACTTCCCATTAATATCAAGGATTATATCTTGAGGTAACAAACCAGCTTTAGCAGCCGGGCTACCTTTTATAGGAGAAATAATTTCTAGGTCACCATTCGTGGTTTGTCCTAATTCTGCCCCAATACCACTAAATGTATTGTTTAGCTGATTATTGAATTGTTTAGCTTCTGTAGGAGTAAAATAAACTGTATAGGGATCACCCAAAGATGATGCAAGCCCATGCTTAAGTCCGTTAAGAAGCTGTGTGGTCGTAATTTTACCATCATAGTTATTTTTTAAAGACTGATATAGCTGATTAACTGATGAGTAATTTAATGTATTTGGTAAACCATTACTGATAGAAGTATTACTTTGCCAAGGAAAATGCACATTAATATTACCTTTTCCAATCTGTAAACCAATTATAAAAAAACCTACAATTAGTATCAAATTCAAAAGCTGAAATCCTAATAAATTTTTCTTTATATATACTGGAATTAATCTCAAATTAAATTTTTCTTTTTTGTGACCCATTCCTATAATTGTATCAAAGTTCTATTACAAAAACTAAAGTTGATTAATAAAATTAAATCTTAATAATCCTGAACGATATCTAGAGTTAATGTCTGAAAAATTTAATGTATAAAATAAAAATCATTTAGACCGGAGTATGACGAAAATTGAAATGGTCTTTGCATAGCGTAAAAATGTCCATACCAATCATCATTCATACTTATTGTGTCTATTTCACCAGCTGGTACTAATCTACCGTCATAAACTTGTCCAGGTACAGCAATAACAATCATAACATGACCATAATAACCATTAGGGTCGACAGCAATTGAGCCAACTGCTGGGATACGATCTACAGGCCTATTTGCTGTATACCACCATTGATTGGCATTACCAGTAACCTTAAAACCTGAGTTACCTTCTACTACAGTAAAATACCAATAAGCAAAAGATGTGCATTCACGGTTTGGAAAGCCACCGGCAACAGTTAGACTGTCTTGAGCAGCATTACACCAAGCCATAGGATAGCCACCGTTCGGAGAAAACGCCATTGAACCACTGTAATAACTAGTACCATAGACAGGATAATTAGGCGTAGCACAGTTGCCCCCATAACCACCACTCGGTGGAGCAATAGCAGAAGAATTCTTTTCATTTATTGCAGCTTGTTCTGCTCTTAAAATTCCTATTTTAGTTTGGTTTGCTGCGATTTGCTGATTATATTGATTCTGCTGAGACTGATTATAAGTCAACATCTGCTGCTGTTGTTGTTGATTATTATTTAATTGAGTTTGTTGTTGTTGTTGAGTTTGTAATAACTGATCAACTTGTATCTTTTGTGACTGTAGGGTTTTTTCTAACTGTGTCACTTGAGTTAATATATCTTGTACTTGATTCTGAACCGCGCTTCTGTAAACCTGAGCATCAACATAAGTACTCAAGTTTTGACTTGTTGCCAATTCTTCAATAGTTGACATTTGGCTATTAATATACATAGATTTAATATCTGCACTTAAGACTTGTTTTTCTTGTACAAGTTTAGCTTGATTTGCTTGAATTTGTTGAGCTAATTGAGCTTGTTGATTCTGTGAAGCAGCTATTGCATTTTGGATAGAAGCAATTTGTAATTGGAGTTGGTTTATTGCATCTTGATAACTTGTGGCTTGTAATTGCAAAGAATTTATATTGGCCTGATTTTGGCTATTTTGACTCTGTAAACTATTAATTTGACTCGTAAATTGATCTGCGCGGACGAATAAGGTACTTCCAACTATCAACAGTGATAATATAAGCAAAACTAAGGTTCTTGCACGTAGAGATAACGTTCTAATATATCTTCTGGTATTTTTGAGCATAACTATTTTTATTTTTTTTGCTAACATTCTTATTATATCATATGAAATCAACAACATAGCCCACCTATTCTTATGATTTAAAATTATTCAATAAATTTTCAGGTTATTATAGTTTATATGAATTCAACAAATGATTCAATTGAATCAGTGTAAGTGTAATTAATATTACAAAAAATATACTATTTAGTCTTAAATTTCAGATAACGTCTTGTAGCGATTAATGATGATATTACGCCAATCAAAATCCCAATTAATAATTGAATACCAAAAAATCTAAAGAAATATTTATCAAAATACTTATTTGCGTAACTTATGTCTAATAAACCTAGACTGCTTGCCTGAAGTGCGCTACTGGCAGCAATAAATGCCTCATTTATAATAAATATAGATAAGATTGCTGCGATTATGCCATAAATTGTACTCTCAACAATAAATGGACCTCTTATATAACTCTTACTAGCACCTAATAATCTCATTGTCTGGATTTCATCTCGACGATTAAATATAGTCATTTGAATTGTGTTAAATATTATAAGTGCGCTAACTATAACAAATGCGATAATTGCTAAAATTCCTATCTCTCTAAGTACATTTGTCGCGTGAGTTATTCTATTTATAGCTAACTCTCTTTGACCGCTATAACTTGGTGGGTCCGATTGTAGTGCAGTTACATCACTCTTAGATAAATAGTTTTTAATTTCCGAGATTCTATTCAAGTCATAAGGTTTTATTATTATCGTAGCAGGTAGTGGATTTGAAGTCTGAGATATAGCATTTAATAATTGTTGGTTTGATGAATTTTGTGCTTCATATTGTACTAATACTTGATTTTTATCTAGATAAGCAACTGACTTAACATCAGATATACCTTTTAGATTATTTATTAAAACATTCGTCTGATTTTGAGTGACACTGTCTTTTAAGTACACTGAAATATCGATTTGAGATGTTATTTGAGAAATTGTATTACCAAAAGATATATTAGTTAAAATTGAGAATAATACGATGGTTAATGTTATAACCATAACCATTATAGCCGCCATTGCAATACTAATACTTCTCAAGAAATTAACAATACCACTATGGATTATTCTAATACCAGTTATAAATTTACGTTTCATATTTATTTAATTCTACTCAATATTTATTTTATTATCTGATGCAGTTATATTAGATTTATCGCTTGTGATATGACCATTTGATATAGTAACAACACGCCTTTTTAGCTTAGAAACAATCTCTTTATTATGTGTTGTTAGTAGCACGGTTGTGCCATATTTATTAATTTTTTCCAAAACTTTTATAACATCCCAAGCATGTTTGGAATCTAAATTACCAGTTGGCTCATCAGCAATCAAAATTCTTGGTTGTCTGACAATAGCTCTAGCAATAGCTACTCGTTGTCTTTCCCCTCCAGAGAGTTCGGCTGGCATTCTTTTTTCTTTGCCTTTTAAATTAACAATATCTAAAACTTTAGGGACAGTATGTCTTATTTCTTTAGAACTAACACCAACAATTTCCAAAGCAAATGCAATATTTTCATAAACATTTTTATTTGGTAGTAATTTAAAGTCTTGAAAAACTACTCCAATTTTTCTTCTTAACAAAGGTATATTTCTATCCTTAATCTTATCATAATCTATTCCACCGACTATAATCTTACCAGAAGTTGGTTTTTCTTCTCTAGTAATTAATCTAAGTAAAGTTGTTTTACCGACTCCACTCTGACCAACAACCACAACAAATTCCTTTGGCTCAACGTGTAATGACACTCTATCCAATACAAGCGTGCCATTTTTACCATACTGTTTGACTACCCTATCAAATAATATCATCTACTTAATTATATAATATTAACCATAAATACATTAATCAGAATCAAGTGATGATAAATTCTGATCAAGATATTTATCTATAAACGATTGAATGTTTCCATCTAAAACATCTTCGATTGAACTGGTTTCAAATTTAGTCCTCAAATCCTTAACTTGTTTATATGGATGCATTACATAACTCCGAATCTGATTACCCCATTCGGCTGATTGTAGAGGCCCTTTTATCTTAGATAACTCTTCAACTTCTTGTTCCCGCTTTAATTTTAGTAACTTGGATTTCAATATCTGCATAGCTATATCTTTATTTTGAAGTTGTGATCTTTCGTTTTGGATAGAAACTGTTATGCCACTCGGAACATGAGTTATCCTAACCGCAGAATCAGTCGTATTAACACTTTGACCACCATTACCACCGCTACGAAATACATCTATTTCTAAATCTGAATTATTAATTTCTAAATCTTTAGAATTTAAAATCTGAGGAATGACTTCAACTCTAGCAAAACTTGTTTGTCTAAGGTGATCAGCATTAAATGGACTCAGCCTAACTAAACGGTGTACTCCATTCTCTGATTTTAAATTTCCATATACTTTATCACCTTCCACAATCAAAGATACGCTTTTTATACCAGCTTCTTCACCAGTATTTTCACTTACATATTGCACCTTATATAATTTTTTCTCAAAAAATTTTAAATACATTCTAAGAAGAATATTCGCCCAATCTTGTGCATCTGTGCCGCCCGCTCCGGCAAATATACTGAAAATTACATTATTCTTATCGTATTCACCGATAAATTTCAAATCTTCTTTAATTAAATTATAGCTGCTATTTAGTTCTTCGTAATTTTGTATTAGTTCAGATTTTAAATTCACATCATTTAATTTTGCCAACTCTTCTAAATCCAAAATTTTATTACTTATACTAACCCACGGCTTAGTAAAATTATCTAAAACCGTTATTTCTTTTAATATGTCTACTGAATCTTCGTTATTATTCCAAAAATTTTCTTTCTGACTTAGTCCCCTTAGTTTTTCTAATTTTTCAACATATTCATCGATTTTTAAAATCGAATAAGTTTTCTCAACCGTTTTCTTAAGTTGATGAATATCTTTTAATAATTCATGCATAATTAATATTATTTTATTTATTCCCAAAGTCGTGCAATACTAGATCTCATTTTATTCGCAAAATATGGGCTACAATCACCCAAAATTCCAATTCCCCAAATATCATCATCAAACATTTTATTTACAACCGAAACAATGTCAGATCTTTTAATATTTTTTATTCTTTTAGGTAATTCTTCGTGTAATTCTAACCGGCCATCAAAGAAATACTGATCAATATATCGATTAATCGTACCGGCAACAGTCTGTGCTCCTCTTTGATGGTTACCTAGTAAATAACTTTTAGTAGAGTTAATATCCTTAAGACTAATCTTATTTTCTTTCAAGAGTTTAATCTGATAAACCATAATATCCATCAATGCTAAAGCATTTTTTGATGTAACCTGAGAAGCAAACCACCAATTTGTGTAATCTTTTGTGTTACTAATACCCGAACTCATACCGTAAACCAAACCTAATTCTCGTGCTTTACCTAATATTTTAGAATACAAAGTCTCGGTTAACAGAGTATTAATAATGGTCATCGCGTCTGATTCTTTTACAGATAATCTATTTAAATAAAAAGTATCTAGATAAAAATATAGGTTTTTAACAGTCTTATTATCGAGAATCACCGGTTTAGAAATTTTTTTAGGAATTTCTTTAGGTAAATCTAATCTGCCATTACCGGTTGGTAACTCTATATCTTCAAGTAATCTTTCAATTATTTTTAATCTATTTTGGTTAATTTTACCGGCGATAATAAATCTCATGTTGGTTGTATGATGAGTTGACCTATAATGATCCTTTATGTCAACATTAGTGATATTTTTCATAATTTCAAGATGTTCAAGGTCTGTCTTACCAATTAAGCCAAATTTATTCCTCATAGTTAAACCTAGAGTCCTGAAATGATTATTAGATCGATAAGCCATTTCCTCTTCAACGTTTCCATATTCAGATTTAAATTCTTCCTCGAGAAATAATGGTTTTGATATTGCGACTAACATTAACTTCAGTACTCTTTCCCATTCAAAATCCGCACATTCGGCTTCATAGTTTATATCGTATATACCGGTTGAAGCTGTGTTAAAAGCACCATTCTTTTCCAATTCTGCCTGAAAGTCTCTTGCTTTAGGAATTTGATGATTAGCACCAAGAACAATATGTTCTACTAAATGTGGAACTTGAGATTTTAAAGATTCAACTAAATATTCCCCTGCTCTAAAATTAAAATTAAAATCCATGACAGAAGCATTTGGGATATTAATAAATAAACCCTTTATGCCATTTTTTAAGGTGACTTCATAAGTAGTATGCTTCATAAAATAAATATAATAATTACTATCGTTTTCGTCTTTTGGCAATTGTCTTGCGTTTACGTTCAATTTTTCTCGATTTTTTTATCTTATTTTGTTTGATTTTTTTATTATTTAATTCTTGCTGCTTTGTTTCAAAATCTTTATCTTCAAACTCAACTTCTGTATTATTAATTATGCTTGCATTATTAATAGAACCTCTGGCAGCTCTAGTTAAATCAGTGTCTATAATTTTATTTAATTCATCTTCTTGGATTGGTTCGGCGTGATAAAGTGATCTAATAACATCTCTTTCAAGAGTATCTTGCATAACTTCAAATATTATTTGACCTTGTCGTCTATACTCAACCAATGGATCTTGTTGCCCAACACTCATCCAATGTATACCTTCCCTAAGATGATCCATGTTTTCTAAATGTTGCATCCACAAACTATCGAGTACTTGAAGAAAAATATCTCGTTCAACTTTTCTCATAACTTGAGGACTAAAAATTAGTTCCCGACTGGCATAAAATTCATTTGCTTCTTCTAATAAGTTTTTCTTAAAGTCATTAGCATTGCCATTAAATAACCGATCAAATACCGCCAAGTCAAACGGGAATACTTCTCTAATTACATCCTCTAGTTCTTTCGAGTCTTTCACATTAACACTTACTATTTGATTAACTATATCTTCGAGGAAAATTTTAATTCTTTTACTAATATCATTAGCGCGTAAAACTTCTCGCCGCATTCCATAAATAGCTTTTCTATGACGATTCATAACATCGTCGTATTGAACAACATTTTTACGTTGATCAAAATTATAACCTTCAACTTTTTTCTGTGCACTTTCTAGACTCTTAGATATAATACGATTTTCAATTGGGACATCATCACTAACGTTCAAACGATTCATTAAACCTGCAATACGTTCTCCGCCAAAGATTCTCATTAAGTCATCTTCTGTACTTACGAAAAATTGAGTTGTGCCTGGATCTCCTTGTCGACCAGTCCTTCCTCTTAACTGATTGTCTATCCTCCTGGATTCATGTCTCTCACTTCCTAATACAAATAAACCGCCTAGTTTTTTTACTTCATCACTAACAACAATGTCAGTACCTCTTCCAGCAATATTTGTCGCAAGTGTGACAGCGCCGACTTCGCCGGCTTTAGCAACAATCGCAGCTTCTTTTTCATTATTTTTAGCATTCAAAACCTGATGAGAAATATTTGATTTAGATAATAATTGGCCTAGTAATTCATTTTTTTCAATTGAAACCGTGCCGATTAAAACCGGTTGACCAATAGTATGCAGAGCCTTAACTTCCTTGACGATTGATTTAAATTTAGCCATTTCAGATTTATATATTCTGTCCGGACGATCAGTTCTGGAGTTCTTGCGATTTGGTGGTATCTCAATTACATCTAGTTTATAAATCTGGTGAAACTCTTCACTTTCAGTTAAAGCTGTTCCAGTCATGCCTGACAATTTATCATAAAGCCTAAAGTAGTTTTGAAAAGAAATAGTCGCTAAAGTCATACTCTCTTCTTGAACTTCTACTCCCTCTTTTGCTTCAATTGCCTGATGTAAGCCCTCATTATAGCGTCGGCCGGCTAAAAGACGACCGGTAAATTCATCAACGATAACCACTTCACCATCTTTTGTAACAACATAGTCTTTATCTCTTTGAAATAATGCATAAGCTCTTAATGCCTGTTGTAAGTGATATATTGTTCTAATATTCTCACTGCCATATAAATTATCAATTAATAATATTTTTTCAATTTTTTCGACACCTTTGTCGGTCAAGATAACTGTTTTCCTTTTTTCATCCGTTTCAAAATCTATATCTTTTTTAAGTTGTGTTACTACTTTAGAAAACTGTTCATAAGCAGTACCAGTAGTTGAGCTTGGAGAAGAAATTATTAAAGGTGTCCTGGCTTCATCAATCAATATAGAATCTACCTCATCAACAATTGCAAAGTTTAAATCTCTTTGTGATAATTGATCCTCTTCCCTAACCATATTATCTCTTAGGTAATCAAAACCAAATTCATTATTAGTACCATAAGTAACATCTGCCCTGTAGGCCTCTTGTCGAGTGACTGGTCGTAAATGATGGAATCTTTCATCAAAGTGAGATGTGTTTGTGTAATTTGGGTCATAGACAAAACTATGATCGGGAATTATCACTCCAGTCGTAAGACCTAGAAAATCAAAAACTCTACCCATCCAACCTGCATCTCTTTGAGCTAAATAATCATTAACCGTAACAACATGAACCCCTTTTTCGGTTAATGAGTTTAAGTAAACTGGAGCTGTAGCAACTAAGGTTTTACCTTCACCTGTTTTCATTTCGGCTACATTGCCTTCGTGTAAAGCTATCCCACCCATTAACTGAACATCGAAGTGTCGTTGTTTAAGTGATCTTGCTGCTGCTTCCCTTACTACAGCAAATGCATCAGGCAAAATTGAATCTAATGATTCTTTCTTTAATCTTTTTTTTAAAACAGCTGTTTGTTTAGTCAGTTGTTCATCGGTCATTACTGAATACTTGTCGGATAACGCATTTATTTGAGCAACTTTTTTCCGATATCGTTTAATAGTCCTAGCCTGTG
>DAIEGT010000002.1:0-126713 GCA_027356105.1 Candidatus Saccharimonadota bacterium | reverse complement strand
TGGACCCATAACTCTAAGATATGCGCTTGGTGGATCAAGAAATATACCAGCTGTAAAAGCTATGCTTGAATCAGTTCCTAACGATACTTCTACTGGTCATGTAAACTCAATTAATAAAGTTATTTCGACAGCTAGTGCTCTAATCGATAATACAACCGCCGAATCTTTGCATCAAAATTCATATAATTGCTATAAAGCAGGCACCGATATGACTACAGCATCTTACTCAGATACAACTCAATGTTATGCTGCGTCAGCAATTGGTGATGGTGGATTTCTATACCTAGATGACCATGTGAATGGTCTGGCAAGTATAGCTAGATTAGGAAAAGCTATTCCACGCACGTTTATTGATAGAATTACTGACTCAAGCAACAGGGTCTTGTATCAATGGACAATGCCAAAGGGTACTCAAGTTATCAACCCTGATAGTGCTTATATCGTTGATTCAATGGCTGCTGATCCAAATGCCAGTTATCTACCAGGATCCTGTAGTGCTACAAACTGTTCACCACTTTCTTCATTTGGCTATAAATTTCAAAGAACAAACGGTTGGGATTTTGCTGTTAAAACTGGAACAACCAATAACGGTTACGATGGTTTAATGGCAAGTTGGTCAACTCAATATGCGACTGTAAGTTGGGTCGGTAATCACACTAGAAATGTTAACCTCTGTACCTCATCTCAATGTACTATGGAGTATTTAACTGAACCTCTGACAAGAGGAATGATGACTTTTGCTCATCAAGGCTTAAAACCAGTTAATTGGACACAACCATCCGATATTAAAGTTTTACCAGCCTTCGTCGTTACAAAACATATTGATTTCGGTGATATTGAACCAAGTCCAGCCACTGACCTATTCCCATCGTGGTATGTTGGTAATGCAAAAACTCAGTCTTCTTCAGTAAAAACAGACAAAGTTTCAGGATTAGTAGCAACAAGTTGTACACCAGCAGACGCAATAACTCAGCAATCAAACACAAATACAAATAGCTGGAATGTTGACATCTTTGTTAATGGAGGAACTCCGAATATTTCTTCAGCTAATTCAACGACCTCATCCTCAACCCCAACTAAATACGATAATGTACATAACTGTAATGATCAGAAACCTCAAATAAAATTAACTGCACCGACAACCGTTTGTGAAGTAACTTGTAACTTAACCGCACTAGTTATTCAAGGAACTCATCTATTAAATGACCCAACTAACTATCCTCAGTTCCCAGGAACCATAACAATAACAATTAATGGTCAAAATATAGTTACGCCAATTAATATAGATGCAACTTCCCCTCAAACCTATCCAATTACCTATACTCCTACATCGACTGGGTCAGGGACAGTAGTAGCGACAGTAACCGATAGTGTCCTATACCAAGGCACCGATAGTGCCCAGTTAACATATACCACAGCACCAACCATAACTAGTGCTACTATACCTGCCGGCTCAACAAATGATGTTATTACTTGGCAGGGCGGCGTAGGACCATATACAGTCACTCTAAGCGGTTCAGCAGCTCCACTTTGTACGAACAATACTACTACACAGTCAAGTAGCTATCAATGTACTACTACTGTGCCTCTTAGTGGTGCAAGTATAGTTGTAACCGATAGCAACCAACAAACATCTGCCGCCTATCAAACTCAATAACTGAAAAGAACTAAAAATAAGAACTAACTATCTCTGATAAGTTCTTTACAGGGTAATACTTAGCCAATTTTTCAGATCTTAATTTAGGACCTAAACAACCGTCAAAACCTAATTTGATAGCCTCATTCAATCTCTTTTCGTTAAATGAAACATGTCTGACTTCACCGGATAAACCCACCTCACCAAAAATTACATAATTTTTGGTTAATTTTTTAGCAAGTAAAGCTGATATTATAGCTAAACAAATAGCTAGATCAGCAGCTGGTTCATTTAAATTAATTCCTCCGACGACATTTATATAGACATCTTTAGCGCCTAATTTTAATTTCGTCCTTTGTTCAATTACTGCGATTAATAAATTTAAACGATTAATATCAAATCCACTGGCTGTACGTTTTGGATAACCAAAATTTGAGTTGCTAACCAAAGCCTGGACTTCAACTAAAATTGGTCGACTACCCTCTATAGTGGCAGTAACAATTGATCCATCGGTATCTGACCTTTCATCAAGTAAAATTTCCGAAGGATTTTCAATTATTTTGAAACCAGCGGAAGTCATTTCGAAAATTGCGACTTCATTAGTTGATCCAAAGCGATTTTTAGTTGTTCTTAAGAGCTTAAATCCACCATATCTATCACCTTCTAAAAGTAAGACTACATCAACCATATGCTCAAGTAATTTTGGTCCTGCAATATTCCCATCTTTTGTTACATGACCAACAATAATTACAGCAGTATTAGTATTTTTTGCAGAAGTGATTATAGCCTGAGCTGAATTAGAAATCTGACCTATTGAACCGGCAGAGGAATTAACCCAACTACAAGAAATAGTTTGGATTGAATCAACGACCAATAAATCATAATCTCCAGTTTCGATACTCGCCACAATATCATCTGTTAGATTACTGTTTGAAATTGTAAGATTTTCATTATTCGAATTTAAACGATCCTTTCTTTGGCTAACCTGGTAGATTGTCTCTTCGGCTGAAACATAGAGAACTTTTTTTGTTCTAGCTATATTTAAAGCCATCTGGAGGATTAAAGTACTCTTACCAATTCCTGGTTGTCCAGTTAATAAAATTACACTGCCAGACAATAATCCACCGCCAAGAACCAAATCTATGTCTTCAAAGCCGACTTTATATCTTTTGTTATTATTTAAGTCATTTTTAGCCGATAAACCAACTAAAGGCTTACCGTTTTTTACTTTAGAATTATCTTTAACTAATAATACTTGTTCTTCCAGTGTATTCCATTCTAAACAACGAGGACATCTGCCACTCCATTGGTTGAAAGTTGACATACAGTTCTGACAAACAAAACTAACCAAATCTTTTTTAGCCATATTTGTTTATTATAGGCGAATCAATGGCTATTTAAAAAAATAATAAACTATTTAGCCTTTGGACTAATCAAATTTACTAAATTATTCAGTGAAATTGCATTTTGATTCCTCGTATCAACAATTTGGTTATACTGATTAATTGAGCTTGTAATTTGGTTGACTAGATTATTATATTGATTAATTTCAAGGTTATAATTATCTATTAATTGACTGTAGTTAGTTGAGTTTTGATTACTTTTGATTATATTAAGATCATTTTTTAACTTATTATTTAAACTAGATGCTTGATTTTCTAAATTATTTATTAAAGTATTTAACTCGCTAAGTTGTGTATCTTCACTACTAATTAACTGATTCTTAGCTATAAAAACATTTTGATAGCCCTGCTCGTATTTCACTATCCGTAAACGATTAGTAAAAAATTGATCGTAAAAACTTTCTAAGGCTGGCGTCAAGACAGTAATCTCAGTCGCAAAGGTTGAGTTCATTTCATCAAAAACAGAATTAGGTTCAGTCTGTCTATAAATACTAATTTCATTTTTTACCCGATTATCAGTTAAAACATTTTGATAGAAATATTCCAGCAGGTTATCTAGATTATTTTTTTGTGAGCTTGATAACCGAGAGTATATGCCATGAAGCATCTCATGAGCTGCTGTAACCTGTTCTATGCCGTTTAGAGCGGGGTCACTGACTGAGAGTATATAGATTCCATTTTCATTAGGGTAGTAGCAGCCGAGTACAATCTCAATCTTTGGATTTATATTTGGACAAATCTTTTGAAATTGAGATTTATCTAATAATTTCGGCTTATTGATATAAAAGATAGTCTTGCTGTATGAAGTGAAAGTATCATCATTTGTTAATGTTTGTATATTTTGACTAGGGTGATAGTTAGCTAATACCCAGTTATCATAAATAGTAAACCTATTATAAAAGATAATATAACTGGTTATAATAATTAGACTTAAAAATATAAGACTACGACCAGTCTTTAGCTTATTTCGCTTCATGATTAATTTAAATATAATCTAAAACTATTTAAAAATCTAAATCTCGTTTTGAATTGTATATTTCAATTCTGATTTTTGAGTAGAAACAAGTAATATATCACCTTTATTTATATTGTTAGATAATAAATTAGTCGATATATAATCTTCAATAGTATCTTGAATCAATCTTCTTAACGGTCGTACGCCGTTTTTAGCATCATAACCTTCTTTAAGTAAGTAGTTCTTTGCAGAATCAGTCAAAATTAGTCCAATGCCAAATTTTACTAGACGATCCTTTAATTCTTCAATCTGTAAATCAATAATTTTTTTGACATCAATTTTTGTTAACGCCCTAAAGACAACAATTTTATCAATCCTATTTATCATTTCTGGCTTTAATAAATGATTTAACTCTTCTAAAACATTACTCTTGTTATTCTTATGAATCTCATCAAGGTTATCAAGTTCTGATTTATCAGAAACTCCAAAACCATAGACTGCTTCTTTTTGAAGTTTTTCTGCTCCTAGGTTACTTGTCATAATGATTATAGTATTTGTAAAATCAATCTTTTTACCTTTAGCATCGCTCAAATAACCATCTTCTAGTATTTGTAAGAGCATATTAAAAATATCAGGATGAGCTTTTTCTATTTCATCAAAAAGGACTAAACTGTAAGGCTGACGCCTAATTTTATCAGTTAATTGACCTCCTTGATCATAGCCAACATAGCCTGCAGGTGCACCAACTAATCTGGATACTGTGTGATGTTCGCCAAATTCACTCATATCAATCTTTATTAAAGCTGATTCCGATCCAAAAAATTCTTTAGCTAAAACACGTGCTAACTCTGTTTTACCAACACCTGTTGGTCCAAGAAAAATAAACGAGCCGACTGGTCTTTTTTCGCTTGATACACCAGATCTATTTCTTCTAATTGCAGAGGCGACTACCTTAGTTGCTTCATCTTGGCCAATTACTTTTTTACCTAATACTTTCTCCAAAGAGAGTAAGTAACTTGCTTCAGAAGATATAACTTTTTTCATTGGTATACCCGTCATCCTAGAAACAACATCAGATAAGTCTTCAAGGGTTAAAACTAATCTTTTTTTACCATTTTGAGCGGTAGTTAATTTATCTAAATCAGCTGAGATTTGCGATACTTTAGTTTTATACTGGGCAGCTAATTCATAATCTTCGTTATCGACTGCATCTTCAATACGCGAATTTAATAATTTTAATTCTTTTTGCAAATTTCGAACTTTTGGACTTGTCTTAACTTTAGAGATTTTTAAATGTGAAGCAGCCTCATCAATCAAGTCGATTGCTTTATCTGGCATGTAACGATCGTGAATATAACGACCCGCTAATCTAACTGCATCCTCTAAAATAGAATCACTAATCGTAATTCCGTGGAAAGATTCGTAATGTTTTTTAAGTCCTTTTAGAATAGCTAGAGTTTCAGTTGTTGATGTTTCTGGGACTTGAATAGGCTGCAGTCTTCTCTCGAGTGCAGAATCTTTTTCAATGTATTTCGTATACTCTGATGTTGTAGTAGCACCAATTAGTCTAATTACCCCCCTGGCTAAGGCTGGTTTTAGAATATTTCCAGCATCCATAGAACCTTCTGCTGCTCCAGCACCAACAATTAAATGAAGTTCATCAATAAAAAGTATTGTATTTTTATCTTTTTCTAACTCAGACATTACTTTCTTTAATCTATCCTCAAACTCACCACGATATTTAGTTCCAGCGACCATAGCCGCCAAGTCCAATATAACGATTTTTTTATCAATCAGACTGTCTGGGACATCTTCATTTATTATCCTTTGAGCCAAACCTTCTACAATAGCCGTTTTACCAACTCCTGGTTCACCAATTAAGACTGGGTTATTCTTTGTCCGACGATTTAATATTGTTATCAATCGGTGAATTTGACTATCTCTTCCAACAACTGGATCAAGTTTCTTTTGCTTTGCCAATATAGTAAGATCATTGCCATAGGACTCAAGAGCAGATTTTTGAAAATTTTTAGTTGATTTTCTAGAATTAAAATTAGTAGATGATAGGCCTTCGTATTGTTGACGATTCAATAAATTAGAAAGTTCATTAAGTACAGCATCTATATCGACGTTCATCTCCTTTAATAATAAAGTAGCCCTTGAATTTTTTTGGTTTAATATACTAAAGACAATATGTTCAGTACCACAAAATTCTTGGTTAAACTCTTGTGAAACATCATATGCCATCTTCAAAGTTAATTTAGCCGTTTCACTTAAACCTTTAGGTAAATCATTACTTGTTAGAATATTTTTTTGCGGCAATTTAACAGCAAAACGAGTTTTTTCAAAATCAACACCAACTTTTTCAAAGATTTTAGCTGCGATTGAATTTTGTTGAGATAAAATTCCCAGTAATAAATGTTCAGTCCCGACGTAGGCACTGTTTAAACTCCTAGCTATAATTTCAGCTTGTCTAAGACTAGACAGGGCATTGCTAGTTAAGTGGTTTAAAAATTCTCTAAAATCTGGATCGTTATTTGGTGTCATAATTTCATTATTAATTTATATTAAGACGAGTTTAAATAATAAACTCTACTTAATATAATAAATAATTAGCACTCCATAGTCAAGAGTGCTAATTGAACTATTCGCCGTGTTCCTCTATTGCTTCGAGTAAATCGTTTTCTAAATCAGTTTTCTTCTTTAATTTGATAGGCCTAATCGGTTCAGAAACTTTAGCTTCAACTGGAGCAGGTGCTGCGATAACTTCTGGAACAACTGTTTTTTCCTCAGCTTTAATATCTATTTCATAGCCGGTTAACTTTGAAGCTAGCCTTACATTTTGACCGCTTTTACCAATAGCAATACTTTGTTGGTCTTCAGCTACAATTACAACTGCTCTCTTGACACCTTCTTCTAATCTAACCTCAGTTACTTTAGTTGGGCTTAGTGCATTTGTAATATACTTCTTAATATCTGTATCAAAGACTATGATATCGATTTTTTCTTGATCTCCAATTTCAGACATAACAGCGTTAACTCTGGTTCCGTGGCCACCTACAAAAGTACCGACTGGATCAACACCTTTAATTGAGCTAGACACAGATAATTTAGTTCTAACGCCGGCTTCCCTAGCGATCGAATTAACTGTAACTGCACCACTTTCCATTTCTGGAACTTCGTTCTTGAATAATAATTCAACAAACTCTGGACTAGATCTTGAAAGCAATAACTGTGGACCCCTAAAACCTTTTTCGACGTCCTTTAAATATACCTTTATTCTCTGGCCAGGATAATAATGTTCATTTGGTATCTGTTCAGTTCTTGGCATTATACCTTGAATACGGCCTAAATCTATTCTAACTAGATTATTTTCAACACGAGCTACATTAGCGTTAATGATAGTACCAATTTTATCTTGGAATTCATCTAATATTAAGTCTCTTTCAGTTTCACGAAGTTTTTGGATAATAACCTGCTTAGCAGTTTGAGCAGCAACTCTTCCAAATGTTTCTATCTTTGAGTGAATTTCAATTAAATCATCAAGTTTAGCATCCTTACGAATGACAGAAGCTTCTTTTAAGCTGATCTCAGTATTAACATCTTCAACTTTTTCAACAACTTTTTTTGAAACATAAATATCTACATCACCAGTGTTAATATTTATATCTGCTCTTATTTCTTGATCTTTGTCGCCGTAGTCTTTTTTATATGAGGCAACTAATGCCTGTTCAACGATAGATTGTACAACATCTTCTGGTAAATTTTTTTCTTCAGCAATAGTTCGTATAGCAAGCGTAAGCTGTTTAACGTCTAAATCCATAATAATCCTCCCTTGAATTAAAAAAACCGACCTATCGGCCGGATAATCTATATTTAATATTAGCCTCTCTCGGTCTATAAGTCAAATATTCTAACATATTTATCACTTTAAATTAGACTGACATAGTTTATTTTTGATAAACTTAATTAATGTCTAAATCGGTCAAATTACTTTTTAACTATTTTAAACCAGAAAACTACAATTTAAGTTTAATAATTGATAAAGAAAATCTAACTTTTAGTGGTGAAGTCGAAATATCTGGAATGAAAATTAATAAACCTTCAAAACGTCTAACATTTCATCAAAATAGTTTAAAAATAGCTTCGGCGCAAGTCTTCAGTTTATCTAAACAAGGTGAAAAAGAACTAAAAGTAATTAGGATTAACCATCATAACAAATTAAATGAAGTACGCCTTCATTTTGACGATCTTGCATATGCAGGCAAATATATAATTAAAATGAAGTTTAATGGAAAAATAACAAAGAGTTTAGATGGTATATACCCATCCTATTACACAGATGAAAAAAACCAAAAGAAAACGATTATTACTACTCAATTCGAAAGCCACTTTGCAAGACAATCCTTCCCATGTATAGATGAACCAGCTGCTAAAGCAACCTTTAAACTTAGCCTTACTTCGAGCAAAAATAATACAATTATTTCAAATACTGAAGTAGATGAGATAAAAACCACATCGAAAAATCAAACAGTTAGTTTTAAAGTTACGCCTATTATGAGCACTTACCTTTTAGCTTTCGCTATTGGTGAATTAGGATTTAAAGAAACTAAAACAAAAAGAGGACTAGTAATAAGATCATACTCAACTCCAGATAAAATAAATCAATTAGATTTTAGTCTAGATGTTGCTAAAAGATCCTTAGAGTTTTTTGAAGATTATTTTAAAATTGATTACCCATTAAATAAATTAGACTTAATAGCCTTACCCGATTTTAGTTCTGGGGCAATGGAGAATTGGGGACTAATGACTTTTCGAGAAATATATATGTTAACAGATATGAAAGTCGAAAATGTTGATAGTCAACAACAGATTGCTCTTGTAATATGCCACGAGATTTCACATCAATGGTTTGGAAATCTAGTAACCATGAAATGGTGGGATGATTTATGGCTAAATGAAAGTTTTGCTAATTTAATGGAATATCGAGCAACTAATGAATTATTCCCAGCCTGGAAAGTTTGGGAACAGTTCATATCATATGATGTAATGGCAGCGAAAAAGAGAGATGGTTTACTGAATGTTCAATCAATAAATTCAAAAGTAAGACATCCCGACGAAATATCAACTTTATTTGATCCTTCGATTGTCTATGCCAAAGGTGGCTCAGTATTATATATGCTTCTAAACTATATTTCAGAAGATGCATTTAAACAAAGCCTTCATAATTACTTCAAAAAGTTCTCATATCGCAACACAACTGCCAATGATTTATGGGATGAGATGTCCTTAGTTACAAATCTAAATATTGGAAAGTTTATGGGAAACTGGATCTATAAACCCGGTATTCCTCTTTTAAATATCAACTACATACCAAATGAAAAAACTATATCCGTTAGTCAAGAAAGGTTTTTACTTGATGAGAATTCAACTGATAAATCAAGCGAAACAATTTGGAATATCCCCTACAATACCAATATTAAGCTTAAAACTAATCTTTTAGCTAAAAAATCTACTAAGTTACTAATAACAGAAAAATCCTCAAAATCATTAATTTTTAATCAAGATAGCCGAACTTATACATTGGTAAATTATCTAAACCCTAAACATCTTCAAGATATTTGTCAGAATTTAGATAGCTTAAGTCAAATTGATAAATTTCTATTGCTCGATAACTATTATTTATTAGAAAGATCAAATAAGATTAACCTTTTGACAGCTATCAAATTAATCTCATATTACTCGAAAGAAGATGATGATGTTATTTGGTCGAGTATAGCTCAATTAATTTCAGAACTAAGACGTTTGATTGGGAACAACAAAATCCTTAAAGATAAATTAAACATTTTGATAAATAAATTAATTGATTCAAAAATAAAATCAATTTCTTTTGAACAAGCTAAAAACGAAAACTCGAAACAAATAAATTTGAGATCTATAATTTTCGCATTAGCTTCAGCAGCTGAAAATGAAGTTATACTAAAAAAATCTAATCAAATATTTACAAAAATAACTAAAGTTACAGATGTTAACCCAAATATTCGAAATATAATATTTAATATTGCAGCTAAAAATGATAAGAATTTTTCTAAACTAATGTCTTTTTATACTAGCAGTAATAATCAAGAAGAAAAAAATGACCTCATGTTAGCCGTGACATCAACAAAAAACCCTAAGAATATTCAAATACTACTAGACATGTTAAAAACTGATTCGATTAGATCGCAAGACATTCTATCAACTTTCGGTGGAATTTTCAGAAATTACTATGCTAGAGATTTAGCTTGGGAGTGGTACGTTAAAAACTTCGATTATTTAAAAGACTTATTCTCAAGTGATAAGAGCTACGGATTTTTTGCTCGTATTATTTCAAATTTTTTCGACAAACAAGAGGAGTTGAATAAGTATGAAGATTTTTTCAAACCAAAACTATCTGAAATTTCATTAACAAGAGAAATTATTTTAGGTATTTCTGAAATTAAAAATAGGGTGAATTGGAGAAACAAGAACGATTCAATGATTACAAAATGGTTAAAAGAGACTCAATCATTTTAAACTCATAAGTTGAATCGGCTTAAAACTTAGTCTATGTAATTTGCATATACCGTTCAGTCTAATGCCGTCCTGATGCTCTCTTGTACCATAACCAAAATTTGTTTCAAATGCATATCCTGGATACTTTCGACTATATTTGATCATTAAATTATCTCGGAAAACTTTTGCGACTATGCTTGCAGCCATTACTTCACTAACTTTTGTATCGGCTTTAACAATTGCTGTTGTATTTGGTAAATCATTCAAGAAGTTATAATTTCCATCAACAATTATCTGACTACTATCCGGCAAGTTTAACCCTTTCACAGCTTGGTGCATAGCTAAACTAATAGTCTTGGTAAGACCTACCTCATCTAATACATCATTCGAAATCTGTATTATAGAAATATAACTTGTTGATTGTCTAATCAATATGTCTATTTTTTTACGCTGTAGAAAGGTTAGTTTTTTTGAATCATTTAAATTAGCTGATAAATTACTACCGGCAACAGCGGCCACAACTAATGGTCCAGCCCAAGATCCTCGACCAACTTCATCCAACCCAACCAACATCTTGGTTTTCATATTTATAATCTAAAAACAGGTTAGGCTTTTACTGGTTCTTTTTTTTGTATTTCAGCTGCTTTATTGTCATATTCCACTGAACTCAAACGAGCAGCTTTACCAGTTCTATTTCGCATAAACGATAAATAATTTCTTCGAACTTTTGATCTTCGTAAAATTTCAATTTTTTCAATTAAAGGACTATTAACCAAAAAACTTTTCTCAACACCAATTCCTGATGCTATTCTTCTAACCGTAATTCTGAATAGATGTGACTTACTGTTATCGGTTCTAATAATTAGTCCTTGAAAGATCTGGACTCTTTCTTTAGCACCTTCTTTAATACGTTGGTGCACTTTTACAGTATCACCACTCTTAAATCCCAAGTGATTAGCTTGATTTATATATTTGTCGGAAATTTCTTTTAATATCTCTACCATATTCAGATGATTATTATAACCTATACGAATGACTAATGCAAAACTAAAATTCCAAAACCCTAGCTACTTCACTAATAGTGGTTTGGCCATTTAATATTTTTGTTAACGCGTCACCATACATATTATTAAATCCACTCTCATTTGCTGCTTGATTTATAACGTCTGTAGATAAGATTTTATTTTGATGCCCGTCAGCTATAGCCTGCTTAATCTTATCGGACATTAAGTATTGTTCTCTGATTGCGACTTGACCTTTATAGCCGAATGGATTTTCATCATTAAATATTGGCCTAAAAATAACTGTATCATCATTTATTTCCGGTTTAGCAAAATTAGAAGGCATTTTTTCTAACAATTTATTTAACATATTTATTTCCATTTGATCGGGTTTGTAGGATTCCTTAAAATTATCATCTAATTTTCGGACTAATCTTTGTGCCATTATTAATCTTATAGCTGATATAAAAAGACTATTTTCTTCAATAACAGAACCTAATCTAGTTATGGCTGCTGCTGCTGACCCTGCGTGAAAAGTTGCTAAAACTAAATGTCCTGTCAAGGCAGCCTGTAATGCAGTTTTAGCCGTATCTTCATCCCTAATTTCTCCAATCATAATTACATCGGGATCAATTCTAAGAACAGCTTTAAGTCGATCTGAAAAATTACTTTCATTATGTTCACCTTTGGAATTAATCGACATCTGAGTAACACCTTCAAATCTGTACTCAACCGGGTCTTCGACAGTAATTATTTTTCTTTGATCATTATTTAGCTGATTCAACATAGAATATAGCGTTGTAGTCTTACCTGATCCAGTTGGCCCTACTACCATCACTAAACCGTTTGGCTTCATGATAATAGCGTCTACGACTTCTCTTTCAGATTTTGTTAAACCTAAACGATCAAGATTATACATAGATTGATCCATATTGAATAATCTCATCACTACATCCATACCATTAATTGTCTGAACAGTCTCAACTCTTAAGTTAACATCGACTGAATTTTTATCCGCCATTTCTACTTTATGAGATATATGGCCTTGTTGAGGTTCCTCAGAAGAAGTAGATAAGTTTGCTGCGCTGGCAATAGCTGAGAGTAGAATACGATACTTATCGAAATTAAGATTAGCCACAAGATGCAAAACACCGTCAATTCTAAATCTAATTCGTGTATTATCTCGTTGTGTCTCAACATGAATGTCTGAGGAGTTTAATTTATGAGCTTGTGAAACTAAATAAGCTAGCATATCTTCAGCATTAATCTGATTTAAGATATCTGATATCTGATTATTTGTTTCTTTAGAATCTGATGTGATATTAATATCCTGATAGACAATTTGTTTTGGTGGATCAAACAAACGCATATAATCCCTGAAACCACTATCAGATATGATTGAAAAATTTATTCTTTGATCTAAAAAATGATCCCGAATATATTTAATACTGTTTTGAGAAGTAACCGTAGTGATACCAAATAATATATTGCTTTGATCTGCCACTAAAGGAACTATTTTGAATTGATACATTTCATCATTTGTTAATAGACCTTTAATAACATTCTTGTCAGGAATATTAGTATCAAAATAATCTAAGCCTAGTACTTGGGCTCGTCTAAATGTTGACTGTTCTTCATCTTTTCTTGCGTCTTGGCTCATCTGTCAGATATTATATACTGATTATGCTTGGATTTAAAAATATTTAACGGTTAAAATATATTAATGCCTACAATAGTTATCATAGCTCACAATATTAGGTCTAATCACAATGTCGGATCAATTTTCCGTACTGCTGAAGGTTTAGGTGTTAATAAGATATATTTAACTGGATACACTCCTTACCCTAAAACATTAAATGAAAGTCGATTACCTCATATAGCCAACTCAACGGACAGGGCAATTGCAAAAGTCTCTCTGGGAGCAGAAAAATTAGTTGAATTTGAATATAATGAATCCATAAAAGACGTGATTGAATCATTAAAATCATCACAATATAAAATTATCGGTCTAGAGCAAGCTAAATATAGCCAAAATATTGTCCATTATGCTGCTCCAGAAAAAATTGCTTTAATTCTTGGTAATGAAGTTGACGGGATTGACCCTTTAACTATTGAGTTATGCGATGATATGATTGAAATCCCAATGGTTGGCAAAAAAGAATCCTTTAACGTAGTCCAAGCGATGGCTATTGCAACTTACCATCTAAAATACATCAAACCATAATGCTATAATCATTTTATGACTTTACAGAAAAAGCCGAAAACAGTCATTAAAAAAGATAGTTTTCAATACAAACACTTTAAAAAAAATAAATCTCATCATTATTTAAAACCATACTTCCCATACTTACCGTTATTTATACTTATCATGATCGGAAGTATAGCGATTATATTTGCTAATAATATAGGCAGCAATAATAACTTTACTGTTAGTAAACTTTTAAGTCTAGCAAATTCAATCAGATCATCAAATCATAAGAGTCAACTAGCTATAAATAACAATCTAAGCCAAATAGCCCAATTAAATGCTAATCTGATTAACTCAAATAATAATAAAAATGAAACTTTAATATCAAATAATTCAAATAATAGCATAGGTGAAAATGTTGCCTATAACTTCTCAAGCCCAAATCAAACAATTCAAGCTTGGCTAAGTGACCAAAACTTAAATCAACTTGTTTTAAACAATAATTTTAATTCAGTTGGCTTTGGGATTGTAAAAAATCACACGAGTAATTCTAAGTTTATTGTCGTAGCAGTTTATGCTAATTCATCAACTAATAATTTATCTGAAATTACATTTAATGTGCCTTTTAACAAAACAAATAATAATATCAAGTTAATCTCTGGCAAAGAACGTTTAGTCTCAAGGTTATCTTTAATAGATAGTAATCCGATTTATCAAACCAGTTTAATTGTTATCTTGGTATTTCTTGTATTTCTATTTATAGTTAGGCATCTAGTCTTCCTGAAAAAAAGTATTATTAATGGAGAAAAAATATTATTAAACCACATCTGGCTTGATATATTAGTAGTCTTAATTATATTTCTAGGCATCTACATGACTCAAATAATTGGTCGAATCTACTAAACTGGTTGGACTTTTACATTATCCGTTCCCACAATATCCGATAAATATTCGATTGACCGATCGTTAAAATTTATACCAAATGGTAATCTCATTGCTTGTTTATTACTGCTATTACCAAGCACTAAAACTACTTCATTGACACCGCTATTATCATCGATTATTCTTTTTATTTGAATTAACTTATTTTGGTCAGAAGTATCCTCTAGACGAATAAAGATTCTTTGTCGGATAATCTTATTCTCAATTATTTTAGCTTTATTATCTACTTCTAGCATTTTAGTTTTCCTGGTTGAAGGTATGTAGGCTTTAGCTTGCTCATAAGTAATTTCCCTAGCATCATCAACCAAAATTTTTTTTGAATTTTGATCAAGACTAATTTTACCTTTTATTATCATAATTTTATCTTTTTGCCATAAACCAATTGTTGCTGAATAACTTTTCGGGAAAAGCACAATTTCAACAAAATCATTCATATCTTCTAGTTTTGCAAACGCCATTCTCTGGCCATTCTTAGTTAATATTTCCTTAAAATCTGTAATCATACCACCAACAGTCACCGTCTTATCCTTTTTGCTATCATTAACAATACTGATCGGTGACGATTTCTCATTAAGTATTGACTGATAAGAGGACAGTGGATGCTCACTTAAATACAAGCCAAGTAAATCTTTTTCCCACATTAAAATTTGTTTTAAATTAATTTCTCCACTTACGGGGTTTAATTCTAATACAGAGCTATCATTTTCTTTAACATCATCTACTACGTTAAACAAATCAATCTGCCCAGATTTTGATTCTTTTTGTATTCTTGAACTATAGCTAAGAATTAAATCTAAATTAGCTAATAGTTTTTCTCGCCCATCAAAACAATCGAGTGAGCCTGATTTAATTAAACTTTCTAGGGTTTTACGGTTTATTAAATGGCTATCAACTCTTTTAATAAAATCGGTTAGATTTTTAAATTCCCCGTCTTCCCTTACTTTCAATATTTCTGATACCACATTGCTACCAACATTTTTGATAGCTGCTAGACCAAAAAGTATCTTTTTTTGGTTTGGAACAATCGAAAATTCTAAATAAGATTTATTTATATTTGGTAAAACAACTTCTATCCCCATGTGTTTACACTCTGAAATCTCTATGGCTAACCGATCTAAATTATCATAATCACTACTCATCAATGCAGCCATAAAAGCATCTGGATAATTTGCTTTAAGATATGCCGTTTGATATGAAATCAATCCGTAACAGGCTGAGTGTGACTTGTTAAAACAATAATCAGCAAAACCGAGAAGTTGAACCCAGAAATCAGTTATTAATTTACGATCTATACCTCTTTCAACTGCACCTTCAATAAACCTAATTTCCATTTTCTGCATCATATCTCTTTTTTTCTTACCAATAGCTTTTCTTAGAGTATCCGCCTCTGAACCACTAAAACCACAAACATCTCTTGATATCTGCATGAATTGCTCTTGATAAACCAATACTCCATATGTTGGTTTTAAGGCTGATTCCATGTTAGGGTGAGGGTAACTAACTTCTTCAATACCATTCTTACGCCTTATATAACTATCTGTTAGACCAGCGCTCAAAGGACCCGGCCTATATAGTGCACCCATGGCCACAATATCATCAAATTTCGTTGGTTTTAAATCTTTCAAATATTTTTTCATTCCAGATGATTCGAATTGAAAAACTCCTGTTGTATCACCTTTTTGCAGTAAACTATAAGTTAGCTTATCGTTTAACTCTAATTTATTAAGATCTAAATCTATGCCATATACTTTTTTGATAATTCTCAGAGTGTTATTGATTATAGTAAGGTTAGATAAGCCCAAGAAATCCATTTTAAGCAAGCCGATTTCTTCAACTGGATTCATTGAATATTGAGTAGCAATTACTCCTTTTTGTGCCATTTCTAAGGGTGAAAAATGCACTATCTTTTCAGGTGCAATCACAACTCCTGCTGCGTGGACACCGTGACTTCTAATTGTTCCTTCTAGTTGAAATGCCAGATCAAATATTTTTTTTGAAGTAGGATTATCTTTATACTCAGATTTTAACATCGGGTCTTGTTTTGTCGATACTGCAAGAGGTATATGCCTACCTTGAACCGGTGGTGGTATTAATTTAGCTAAACGATCAGCTTCGCTATAAGGAACACCTAGAACACGAGCTACGTCCCTTACAGCATTTCGAGCTGCCATCTTACCAAATGTTACAATATTAGCAACTCTATCCTTGCCATACTTTTCAATACAATAATCTATAACCTCTTGGCGTCTGTTGTCTTGAATATCGATATCAACATCAGGCATACTGATTCGATCTGGATTTAAAAATCTCTCAAACAATAAATCATATTTCATCGGGTCAAGTTCTGTAATCCTCATACTATAAGCAACAATTGACCCAGCAGCACTTCCTCTACCTGGCCCGAAAACTATACCCTTATCCTTACCCCAATTTATAAAATCTGAGACTATCAAGAAATAACCATTAAAACCCATTTTATCAATAATACTGAGTTCGTACTCAACTCTTGCTTTAATGTGTTTAGGTAATTTTACTTCTATTTCCTGCTGAGAAGTTAAGTGCTGCAGCTCGTCTGATAAATATCTTTTCTTTAAGCCTGTATAAACTAGATTATTTAAATAATCCTTTTCCGATACATTGGAATCTAGTGGAAATGTCGGAATTAATATATTATCAAGAGAAATGCTAACGTCGCATCTATCAGCAATTTTTTTACTATTTCGAATTACATCTGGATTAGTATCGCCCCATCTATCAATTAATTCTTGAGGATCAGTTACATGTAGGTCGAATTCTTTTAAACTCATTCTTTTTTCGTCAGACAATAATGAACCAGTTTGTACGCATAGTAGGATTTCATGAGCGATTTGATCTTCCTTGGCTAAATAGTGAGCATCACAGGTTAAAACACATTCAACATTTAACTCTTTTGCAATTTTAAAAATTTGTTCATTAACTCTAATTTGCTCGGCCCAAGGTTTAGGACTGTCAGGGTGGCCGTGATCTTGTACCTCCAAATAATATCTATCACCAAAAACCTCTTTGTACCACTTAACTACTTCCTTAGCTGCATCTATCGAGCCTTGGCGTATTAATTCACCTACTTCGCCGCCTATACAACCACTTAAACAAATCAAACCTTCATTGTATTTTTTTAATGTTTTTTTATCAATTCTTGGTTTATAGTAAAAACCATCTAAATTAGCAATTGAAGATAATTCCATTAGATTTTTATAGCCTTGGTTATTCATAGCAAGTAGAGTTAAATGGAAATTTTGTTTATCAAGTCCAACTTCTTTATTGTCTAATTCTCTCGAGGCCATATATGCCTCAATGCCAATAATTGGTTTTATTTTATTCTCAAGACACTCTTTATAAAATTCAATTACACCACTCATAGTACCGTGATCGGTAATTGCAATGGCTTCCATACCTGAAGTTTTTACAAATTCAACCAATGGCGGTATCTTAGTTAAACCGTCTAAAAGGCTGTATTGAGTATGATTGTGCAGATGAACAAAATCATTTGTTTTTAGATTGTTTTTATTTAACCCCATAAACTCCCTCTATGGAAAAGTTATTAATTTAATTATACAAAATGATTTAAAAACTAACTACAAAAATACGATTTAAATTAACAACATTTATCAACTAAATTATTTAAAGAATATCCCAGAGAATTTATCTTTTAAATGGTTAAAAGTATCGATCTTCTTAGATGTTTCATCTGTTATTCTCTTGGCTTTTTTTAAAATTTTATAAATGTATATAAAAACTACTAAGCAACCTAGAAAAAATAGAAATTGAAAGATCATAATAACTGTAACTGCTATCTCAATATAACTCATACTTCTATTATAGACTTTATTTAAATCTTTGCTTGATATATTTTTATTTGCTTAATTATCTGCTTTGATTTGTTCAGCTATTAATCGATTGATTATTTGAGGGTTTGCTTGACCCTTAGTCTCTTTCATGATTTGACCGACTAAAAATCCAGCAGCTTTTGTCTGACCATCTTTAATGTCTTGGACTACTTTTGGATTACTAGCAATTACATTACTGACTATATCTTTTAAGAATGATTCATCGGAGTTCTGCAAAAAACCTTCTGTCTGAGCCCATTTTTCTATATCATCCACAGTTTCAGGTAGTTTTAATAATGCTTCAATTAGTAAATTGAGTTTAGTTGAATTTAATTTATTATCAACTTTCAATTGATATACTTGATTAAAAATAGCTTCTCTTTTAGTAGAATCAATAACTAGTAACCCTTTAGCATTATCTTGTTCTTCACTTTTCTGCAATAACGGTAACTCAATGTTTATTAACCAGTTGGCATAGGTTTTAGCCCTCGACTCATCATCTATTACCTTATTAAGTAAATCCAATGGTTGCGATAAATAATCTGCATGAGCACCCAGTAAGAGATTTACTTGTTCAACATCTAAATTCAACTTTGTTAATTTTTGACGCCATTCAATTGGTAATATTGGCATTGATGATTTAATTTGGTCTAGCAACTCATCTTCAATCAGTATAGGTGGGACATCGGGGTCAGGCATATATCTATAATCATCGGCGTTTTCTTTAACCCTTTGAGTAAACCCACTCTGTTTAGCGTCATTCCACCCTCTAGTTTCTTGACGGATTTCACCACCATTTTCTAAGACATCAATTTGTCTTAATGTTTCAAATTCTATTGACTTCTCTACTGACCTAAAACTATTTAAGTTTTTGGTTTCTGTTCTTGTGCCCAATTCATCTGTTTTGCTAACTGAAACGTTAACATCAAATCTCATATTACCGTAAAAAAGATTAACGTCCGAGACTTGAGCAAGTTTCATAGCAAGATATAATTCAAAACAATAATTTTTAGCCTCTAAAGGAGTGTGCATTTGAGGTTCACTGACAATCTCGAGTAAAGGGGCCCCTGAACGATTAAGATCCACGAGACTGTAGTCTGAACCAAGTGGATGAATACTTTTACCAGCATCTGCTTCTAGATGAGCTCGAGTAATTTCAATTCTTTTTATTTCATTATTATCCGAAATAATATCAACAAAACCACCAGTTAATATTGGAAATTCATATTGGGTAATTTGATAACCCATCGGTAAATCAGGATAAAAATAATGTTTACGATCAAATTTAGAAAATTTTTGAGCTCGAGTATTTAATGCATACCCTGCCATTATTGCTAATTCAATGGCTTCTTTGTTAGTCACTGGTAGGGCACCGGGTAATCCAAAATCAATATGATTAGTTAAATGATTCACTTGAGTTGTAGTTGAATCATTTAAACTACCAGAAAACAGTTTAGTTTTCGTTTTCAACTGAACATGGCATTCAATACCAATTGTCACTTTATACTTATCAATAATTTCTTTGCTAATCATGGGTAATTTTCTTTTCATCTTTTAATAAACTTAAATCAATTAAAGATTGTCTGACTGAATGAATTATTCTTAATACAATCTGTTTATCTTCAACTACCAAACCATCGTTAATTATTTGACTAGCCAATTTATGGCAATACCAAACATCATCGTTATTGGTAAAAATATGCTGTGCGGAAACAATTCTCTCTCCAGGACTCTTCCCTTTATAGTGTTTAAATTTTAGAACTTCTATTATTAATTTGTCTGACTGAACAGCAAAATCTGACCATTTTTTTGGGTTATTTATTAATTTCATTAAAGATTGCCATTTTATAAGTAACCTCTTTTGTTTTAAGCGTCTTTTAGAAACTATATAGATTAATAATATCAATAAGACTATAGCTGCGATTATAAAAATAATCGTATTAGTTTTCATTATTTAATCCCTTCAACAAATTCAGCAAAATCTAACAATTTTTTATCAGCCTTAAATGGTGCCATTATCTGAAAGCCAACCGGTAAATTATCTATAAAGCCAACCGGTAACGAGACGGCTGGTATGCCAACCAAATTTGCTGCAACTGTCATAACATCGCTTAAATACATTTGGACTGGATCATCAGATTTTTCACCTATTTTAAATGGTAAAGTTGGGCTAGTCGGTCCAACTAAAAAATCAACCTTCTCAAAAGCTTCATTGAATTCATTAATTAATTTTGTTCTAACTTGTTGAGCTTTTTTATAATACGCATCATAATATCCACTACTTAAAACATAGGTACCAATCATAATCCTTCGTTTAGCTTCTTTACCAAATCCTTTTGAACGAGAATTCAAATAATAATTCTCTAAATTAGTTGAAGTTGAATCATTATAGCCGTATTTAACTCCATCGTATCTACTTAAATTACTACTCACTTCTGCGGGGCAGACAATATAGTATACGGGCAAGGATAGATCTATTGAAGGAATAGTTATATCAACTATTTCTGCACCACTAGATCTTAGTTTAGAAATCGTATCAAGAATTCTCTCTTTAATTTTTTGATCTAGATCTTCATTAACAAAATCAGTCACAACACCAACTCTAACACCATTTAAATTTTTCAGATTTCCGTTTAGAGTATACGAAGAACTATCACGTTTTATTGTTGTGCCATCAAGTTGATCTTGACCACCAATGATATCTAAAATTAATCCGGCATCGGCGACAGTCTTGGTGATAGGGCCGACAACATCTAAGCTAGAGGCCATTGCGATGACTCCGCTTCTTGATACTAAGCCATAAGAGGGCTTAAAGCCAATGTTGCCACAGAAACTAGCTGGGGTACGAATAGAACCACCAGTATCACTCCCTAGACTAAATGGTGCCATATTCAGTGCTACTGCTGCTGCTGAACCACCCGAAGAACCACCTGCCACCCTATTGATATCAAATGGGTTTTTAGTAACCATAAAATCACTATTCTCTGTAGAAGCACCATGCGCAAATGCATCAAGATTAGCTTTACCTATTAATATAGCCCCTTCGTCAATCAACTTGTTGACAGCGGTTGCTTGATATGGGGCTTGGAAATTTTTTAGCATATTACTTCCTGCCGTTGTAAATCCTAAATGAGTCAAAAAATTATCTTTTACTATAAACGGAATACCGGCTAAACGTCCCAACTTTTCCCCATTTGAAATTTTAATGTCCACTTCCTTTGCCTTTGCTAAAGCGTCTGATTCAAAGTCCGAAATTAAAACGTTATATTCTTTATTTTTTTTAATAAAACTAAAAGCCTTTTCAACTAAACTAACAGATGTAGTTTCACCTGATTTAACTTTTTTAACTAACACATCTAAGTCTAACCAATTATCCATCTCAACAAATCCTTCTTAACTTTCCTGTAACATTCTTGGAACTTTAATGAAGTCATTGTCTCGATTAGGTACATTTTTCATTAAGTCTTCTAAACCATAGCCGTAATCAATATTTTTATCAGATCTAAGTACAGTAGTTAAGTTCGTCACTTGATCAGTAGGTTTGATATCTTTAACGTCAGCTTCTGATAATTTAGAAACAAAATCCAAAATTTGGCTTAATTCCTTCTGCATTTCAATTACTTCTTCATCGCTAAGTACAAGCTTGGATAATTTTGCTAATTTTAATATATCGCTTGAGGAGAGATTGTTTGACATTTAGTGTTATTGTATCAAAAATCAGTTTGAATGTTTAGTCTTTTTATCGGCTTTAATTGTATTAATGATATCTCGAAGCTCTGCCGCTAGTTCGAATTCTAAATTAGCCGATGCTAGCTCCATCTGAGCTGTTAGATCTTTAACAATTGTTGAATATTCTTCTTTAGGTATCTTCTTAAGATTTAACTTAGTTTGTTTAGCTTCATCACTTAAATTCAATCTCATTGCATCCTCAACCTCTCTACTTATGGTAGTAGGGACAATTTTATGTTTTAAATTATATTCTTGTTGAATTTGTCTATTCTTATCACATTGATCAATACATGCCTTCATTGACCTTGTCATGTTATCAGCATACATTATTACTCTTCCTTCAACATGTCTTGCAGCTCTACCAGAAGTTTGGATTAACGCTGTTTCACTTCGTAAAAAACCTTCTTTATCAGCATCTAATATTATAACTAGACTAACTTCTGGCAAATCAATACCTTCTCTCAGTAAATTTATACCCACTAAAACGTCAAAAACACCTAATCTTATATCTCTTAATATATCTGTTCGATCAAGGGTATCAACATCACTATGGATATAAGCAACTTTAATTCCTAACTCTTTCAGGTATTCAGTTAAATCTTCGCTCATCCTTTTAGTTAGTGTGGTTATTAGTACTCTTTGATTTTTAGCTATATTTGCCTTGATTTCAGCTATAACATCATCAATTTGATTTTTGGTTGGTCTTACTTCTATAACTGGGTCTAATAATCCAGTTGGTCTAATTAATTGGTCTATCATAACTTCTGAGTCTTGTGATTCATAATCAGCTGGTGTTGCACTAACATATAGAACATTAGACATATGTTTTTCGAACTCCAAAAATGTTAATGGTCGATTATCTAAAGCACTCGGTAATCTAAACCCGTATTCAACCAGAGTTTCTTTTCTCGCGCGATCACCATTATACATGCCCTTAACTTGAGGTATAGTCATATGAGATTCATCAATAATCAAAAAATAATCATCAGGGAAGTAATCCATTAATGTGGCAGGTTGTTGTCCAGCTTCACGATTTGTTAAATACCTACTATAATTTTCAATACCTTTAACAAAACCAGTCTCCTCCAGCATTTCTAAATCAAAATTGGTTCGTTGTGTTATCCTCTGAACCTCTAATAATTTATTATGATCTTTAAAAAATTTAACTCTTTGGTCTAATTCTTCTCTGATTTGAGGAATAGAATTTTTAACTTTATCCAATGTTGTAACATAATGAGAATTAGGATAAATTGTATAATTCTTTAAACTTTTAAGGATTTCACCAGTTAGAGGATCGAATTGAAGTATTCTTTCTATAACGTCATTATAAAAATCAAAACGATAAGCTAATTCTTCACCAGCCGGGAATAAATCAATCACGTCTCCTTTGACTCTAAAAGTTCCTCTATGAAAATCAATTTCATTTCTTTTGTATTGAATATCTGTAATCTGTCTAATTAATTTATCTCTATCTCTTTTTTCATTTACTGAAAGTTTAATCGATAGATTCATATAATCATCTACCGAACCAATACCATAAATACAACTGACACTTGCTACGATAATTACATCAGAACGAGATAATAGTGCGTCGGTAGCAGCATGCCTAAGTCTATCTATTTCTTCATTTATTTTAGAATCTTTTTCAATATATACATCTGATCTGGCAATATAAGCTTCAGGTTGATAATAATCAAAATAACTTACAAAATAATGAACAGCAGCCGTTGGAAAAAAATGTTTAAACTCATTATATAACTGGGCTGCTAAAGTTTTATTGTGAGAGATTATTAGAGTTGGTTTATTTATTCTCTCAATCACGTTTGCCATAGTAAACGTTTTACCTGAACCAGTTACACCTCTTAATACTTGGCGCTTGAGACCATGATTAATATTTTCAACTATCTGGTCTATAGCTTGCGGTTGATCACCGGTAGGCTTAAATTGACTCTTAATCTCAAAAGACATTAGTTAATTCTAACAAAAAAATCTAAAAAAATTTAACTATCAATACAGAGTTTTATATCTAAGGTGCTCAACATCAAGGTGTTTAGTGAGTTCAATAATTAATTCTTCAGCTGAATCATTAAATAAAACCATCGATCCTTTTTTAATTGGATGCGCTAAACCCATCAATGTTTGAATTTCATCACTTATTCCACCAGCTCCCTGCAGGAAACCAATCGGCGTATTCGATTCCATCGCAATAGTAAATTCATGTAACGTACCGAGTCGTCCGCCTACGCTAATAACTGCATCGCTGGAAGTTATTAGCAGTGTGTCTCGTCCAACATAATGTAAACCACTATATAAAATAGTGTCATAAAAAATTGTCGGTAAACGATATTTCATAACATGCTCAACTTTAGAAGCAGCTGGTGAGATACCTAAGCTCATCTTTCCGCCGGCTTTCTTATAACCTTCAGCAGCATAATTTGGTAAGCCAATCGTTGCTCCAGTTAAAAGACTATGTCCAGCTTTGGCTATGGCTATGCCTATAGATTCAGCTAATATTTTACCTTCTTCAACACTTTCACCTTTTGCCGCACCCGATACACAAATTTGATACATCTATTCTCCTATATTTTAACCAATAAAAATTTCTTTCATTAAACTGTCTTTCTTTATACTCATCAAATTAATCAAATAATCAATAAAATAAGAAAAATTGAAATACTGAGACATGAATTCTCTTTTTAAAGACATCCGACCATAACTTAATGTTCTATTCATAAAATCTTTTTTTGATATTAAATCATTAACTAAATCTTTAATATTAAATGAAACCGATTGATTATTAGATACATCAAGTAAGAAATTTGTACCCGTCCAAAAATCTAGATTATTTAAATGGAACAAATTATTATCTATCTTAAAAATAGTACTTTTATCTTCAAAATTCGAGAGTTCGCTTAATAAATCATTGATTGCAGAATCATTAGAATAATTATTCAGAAAATTATCTAAAAATTCACTGGCTGTTTGGCTATTATCATTAATTACAAAATTATAATATTCTGTAAAATCGCTTCTAAATTTTATGCTTTCAATGATCTTATTCTTAGCTACCCAACAATTAACCTGGTCAGCTACTTCCGTTAAACTTTTAATTAACCATCCTCTGGCATTCAAATTACTCAGGTTAATTGTTAAAGTTGCGGTTAAGTAATCTGTTAGAAGAGAAAAATCAGAATTATTATTTATCCCCGATTCAGATTTAAATGTTAGTTTCTTATAATCTAAATCATTAATTGAGATTTTTTTGAGAGATTTTTTAAAGCTCTGCAGAGTTGAAGTCGTTTCGAACTGATTAAAAGCTATCATAATATTCTCGATTGGTTCAAGTTTTAACATTGATGATTTCGAACGATATCCTAAAGATTTAGCTGTTTTGCTTAATTGAAGTTTACTCAAAATCTGTCTAATAAAAACTGGCTTTGCGGTCAATATCGATAGATTACCGACTGATTGATTTAATTTTAAAATGAAGCCTTTAGCTAGATCTGCTTCTGCGGAAATATTTTCAGCTGCTAAAAATCTTAAACTTTTAGCTAAATGATTTTCGTCATCAATTAATTTTTCTTTCAATGAATAGTATAGTTCCTGCAACGATGTATCGACTGGATCTAAATTTAGTAAACTTATTTTTTGAGAAATATTTTTTTTCAAAAATTGAGTAAACTGTATATCCTTATTTAATTGGCCAGCTAATTTATTCAACTTCAATACACCCTGATGAAAATTTGGGTTTTTTTGATCTAGTGCTATTTCAAGAAATTTTGTCATTTTTATTTTACTTACTAACTTTATTTTAACATAAGCATTCAAGATAAATCTCTATCTATTCCATTTTGGATGGTCTGTACCAATCCGGAGATTCACGCAAATACTTCGTAACCTCGTCTTCTGTTAATAATCCTTCTTGAGCTCCAACGTATTGCAACACATTCATTGAGTTTATTGGTGCCCACTGCAATGCACCTTCGACTGAATTACCCTTAATTAGTGCTGCCACAAAGGTTGAGGCAAAGGCGTCTCCTGCTCCAGTTCTATCTTTTGGTTTAGCTATATCAGGGTAAAGTGGCATTTTAAATCTATCTTTACCATCTGATACATATGCTCCATTAGGGCCATCAGTTATTACCACCATTTTTGGTCCAATTTGATGTAATCGATTAAACAAATCATAATAATCCTCGTGATTACCTCCGGAGATCAATGCAGCTTCTTCTCTATTTACTATTAGTACATCTGTTCTTTGATAAATTCGACTCAACCTTTCAACCCCCATTTCCATTTGAAATGTTCCGGGCTGAAAAGCCATTTTGACGGAAGTATTTTTATCTAACCAATCCGAAATTCGATCATGATAATCAACAGCTTTTTTACTTATTGAACTTAGATATATCCATTTAGGGATTTCTTCATCAGTTATTATTGGCCAATGATACGGATAATCTTCATGCTTAACTAAGATTGTTCTTTCTTCTTTATACCATAATACATAATGATAGTTACTTCTCATCCCAGAATTTATTTTAATAAAACGACTATCAACTTTATTTTTTTCAACTGAAGCAATCATGTCTCTACCATGACTATCGTCACCTACATTAGTAATAAATGAGCTGTTAAGACCTAATCTTGCGAAGGCTACTGCAGCATTTGCTGAATTACCTACTCCTTCTATAATTTCAGCATGATCATATGGCAATTTAGTACCAAATTTCATGGTTATAAATGATTGATGATTATCTTCACTAACAATAGCCTCATCATCAATTAATTTTATAAAAGCATCTGTTACAATATCTCCAATACTTATAACGTCAATCGGTTTACTCATTCCACCCCCTATTTTTATTTATTAAGTTTATTCATTATTTAATATAACGCTTTCGATGCAGAATTAAAATCTTCGATTTTACTTTCAACAACAGCACTTACAGCCGGAATAACATGTGATTTTATTAGCTTAGCAACAGAATACTCATCTTTATTTTCGGCTAATATCTTTTCTAGAGTTGTTCGATAAGCATACCTCATGTCAGAATTTATATTAACCTTTGTTACGCCAATAGCCACAGCATCTCTAAAATAATGACCAGGCGTATCGGATCCACCATGTAGACTAATATTACAATCAACAGCTTCTCGCAATTTCTTTAGTAATTCAAGATCTAATATCTTTGGTACTGGATATTTTCCGTGTAAATTTCCGATTGCAGCAGCAAAGGTATCTATCCCTGTCGCATCAACAAATGCTTTCGTTCCTTCAGGTGTTGAAAAAGTCTTTTTTATTTCATCATAATCTATAGTCTCTAAGTGAAGATTAGAACTACCGCCAAAATAATGCGGTTCACTTTCGACTAATGCGCCAGTTAATTTAGCATAATCGACTATCTCTTTAGTTGCAGCTATGATTTCTTCATCAGTTGCATCGTGATTAGATTGAGATACGTCTATATGAATAAATTCAAATCCTGCTTCTATACCTAATTTTGCGTCAGCAATACTTGGGCTATGATCTAGATTAATATAAACTTCCACTTGATATTCAGCTTTTAAGTTATCTACCATATCTCTAACTGTATCTAAACCAATATCATCAACCTCGCCTTGACTAACTTCAACTAAGACCGGAGCTTTTTTATTAGAAGCTGCTTGGAGTACTGCTCTAAGCGTGGCTTGGTCATCTAAATTAAAAGCACCGAAAGCCCAATGCTCATGCCTAGCTTGTGCCATTCTATCTCTAGCTTTAGTACAATTAATTTTTATCTGTCTTAAACTTATTGCCATTAATTTTTCTCCTTTTTAGATAAAACATGATGAACTGCTAATCTTATATGTTCAGCATCTAGTCCAAATTTATGCATTAATTCATTTGCATTACCAGACTCTCCAAAACGATCATTTATTCCTAGCCTTACAATTGGAACTGGAAAGTTTTCACCTAAGAATTCACTAATTGCACCACCAAGACCACCATTAATTTGAGCCTCCTCAACCGTTACACAAGCTTTAGTTTTTCTAAGACTAGTTAGAATAGTCTCCGAATCCAAAGGCTTAATAGTTGGCATATGTATAATTTCAACGTCTATGCCATCTTTATATAATTTATCGATAGTCATTAATGCCTGAAATGTCATTGAACCAGTCGAAATAATAGTTACATCACTACCTTTTTCTATATTGTAGGCTTTACCTATTTCAAAGGGAGTATTTTCAGTTGTAAATATAGGTGTAGCCTCTCTGGCTAATCTCATATAATTAGGCCTAGGGTCATCAGCCATGGCTAAAGTACATTTTTCAGCCTCGATACTGTCTCCTGGAGCTAAGACAACCATATTCGGTAAAACTCTCATCAAAGCAATGTCTTCTAACATTTGATGAGTAGCACCGTCCGGGCCAACACTTATTCCAGAATGAGATCCGACGATTTTAACTGGACGATTATTCAGACAGATAGTGGTTCTAATCTGTTCATAATTACGTCCCGGGCTAAATGCTGCATAGGACGAGACGAAAGGAATTTTACCACCAGCTGCTAGCCCAGAACCAACCGTAACTAAGTTTTGCTCAGCAACACCAATTTCAAAAAATCGTTCTGGAAATGCTTCTGCAAACAAAGATATTTGAGTTGATTCTGTTAAATCTGCGCAGCAAGCAACTACGTTCAAGTTTGTTTGACCTAATTTAAGTAAACCTCTTCCAAAACCTTTTCTAATAGGCTCCTCCTGGAATATTTTCCTAAAATCTAATAGCTGAAAATCTTCTTTCATTTTTTTCTCTTCTTATTAAATACAAAATGATAACTATAATACAAAAATGAAAATGCCATTGCAACGGAACCAATAAACACTACTAACATTAAGATATCGCCAGGTGTAACATTCGATTTACCACAATTTTGTACGCTTAAACCAGAGCTATTAACACTACAGGATTGAAAACTAGAAATATCTTGATACAAAAAATCTCCTGTTAAATATACTAACAATAGCCCAATAAATGAAAATAATATGGCGAAGTAACCCCTCAATTTCTTATGATTTTTATTAGGATTGTTCACTTATAATTTTACCTTTCAGTGTTCTTAATTGCCTTAGCGCTTCTTTGGCTTGTTCGTGATTTGGCGGCATGCCGTGCCACTTAAAATCTTCTTCCATAAAACTAACACCTTTACCTGGTATAGTATAGGCAATAATTACAACGGGTTTATCTATTATTGCCTTAGCCATTTTAAAGCCGTCTATAACAGCTTCTAGGTTATTGCCATCAAGTTCTATAACATGCCAACCAAACGCTTCCCATTTAAGCTTCAAATCATCTAAGGGCATAACATCTTCCGTAAAGCCGTCTATCTGAATGTTATTACGATCAATAACTGCAATAACATTATGTAGATTATATTTAGGAATCAGCATTGCTGCTTCCCAAACATTACCTTCGTCGAGCTCACCATCTCCCATAACAACATAGATAAATCGGCCTTTTTGAGAATCCAACCTGAATGCTAAAGCTAATCCAGCTGCTTGACTTAACCCAGAACCAAGTGGCCCAGAGGTTGATTCTAACTCTGGTAAACGTAACCTTTCAGGATGCCCTTGTAAACGTGAACCAAATTGTCTTAGTGTCATTAATTCTTTTCGATCAAAATAGCCAGCATGTGCTAAAGTCGCATATCTGACTGGTACACAATGTCCATTACTTTGAATTAATATATCTCTCTCTGGCCAATCTATCTTTTTTGGGTCATGTTTCAAAATTGAAAAGTATAATGCAACATAAATTTCAACTTCACCTAATGGACCAGCGCTATGACCACTACCAGCTTTTTCCAACATTTTAATAATGTCTTGCCGTATATCATCGGCAATCAATTCAAGTCTTGAAATTGAATATTGTTTCATATTAATCCCTCTAGTTTAGCATAAGCTTGGTCGATGTCTTCACTGTTATGTAAATAAGACCCTATGTTCAAAACTTCAACGCCACCATCTACTAGTGACTTAATATTATGATCATTTATTCCACCATCCCAACCTATCTCAACTCCAGGATGATAATCTAATGTTTGCGTTACTTTATTAAGTAGTGATAGATTAGTTTCACCACCATAGTAACCTAAATGCCCTGAGAATATTAGTACGTGATCAAAGCTATGAATAATCTGAAAAGTATAGTCGATTGGAGTATCTTCTAAAACTGCTAAACCAGTCAAAATATCATGCTGATGTAATAAAGCTGCGAAGTACATATGATGAACATCGGCTTCGTTATGAATAATGACTAGATGCGGTTTTAGCTTAACTAATTGATCTATGTAATCCATTGGACGGGCAACCATTAAATGAATATCGATTTGATAGCCACTTGGAATTGTTATCTCATTTAATTGGATTGATTTTGTTTCAGTTAATGTGCCATCCATAATGTCCAGATGAATTCTCTTAGAAAGTTTTGAAACTTTAGAAAAATAATCATTATATTCTTCTAGTTTTAAAGTGATTGAAGGACAAATAATAGCCACGTTCTATCCTAACAGATCTAATTGATCTAATCTTCTAATAAATCTCGGAGCTTTAGCAAAAGGTGTAATAAGCCAAGTGTTTATAATTTGTTTTGCCTCTTCAACAGTTGAAAATGTTGAGGATAAACAAAGAATATTACTATTATCATCGTTTCTTGCTGATCTAGCTTCGGCTGGGTTAAAACAAAGGCTCGCTCTTATTTTCTTGAATCGATTTGCAGCCATAACCATGCCTTGTCCACTACCACAAATTAAAATACCGCGCACATCATCTGAATAATGAGCTAACACTTCGGTACAAACCCGGCCGGCGAATTGTGGGAAATCATCATTTGGATCCAAGACTTGATTCACGTCAATTGCTTCAACGTCAATGGTTGTTAGATACTTTAATATATCTTTTTTGAATTCATAACCATTATGATCAGTACCTAAAAATATCTTCATTGATTCTATGCTTTCTTATTGGTGATCATGGCTTTCGTTTTGGTGTAAAATCCGACCAGTATCAGCAACAACTTCAACTAAGCGATTAGAATAACCCCATTCATTATCATACCAAGCAACAACTTTGAGCATGTTTCCACCAACTACAGCTGTTAATTTCAAATCAATTATTGCTGAATGACTATTGCCAATAAAATCACGACTAACAAGTTCATCATCACTTACTGCAACAATACCCTGATAATAAGGTTCATTCGCAGCCTTCTTAAAGACATCATTGACTTCTTCAACTGTCACATCTCTTTTAGTTAAAATAACAAAGTCGCTCAGTGAAACAACTGGGGTAGGTACGCGAACACTTAAGCCGCCAAAGATTCCTTGAAGTGCTGGTAGTGCTTGAGCCGCTGCAATCGATGCTCCAGTTGTAGTTGGGACAATATTTTCAGCTGCATTTCTAGCTTCTCTTAAATCCTTAGCTGGTGCGTCTTGTAACTTTTGTGAAGCCGTATAACTATGTACTGTCGTCATCATAGCTTTTTCTATACCAAAATTAGCTTCAATAATTGATGCAACGGGTGTAATACAGTTAGTGGTACATGATGCATTAGAAATAATATCGCCTGAGGTCGACAAATCATTATCATTTACACCAAGTACAATTGTATTGGCACCTTCACCTTTGGATGGAGCAGAAATAATAACTTTTTTGGCACCAGCATCGATATGTGCCCGTGCCTTAGCAGGATCAACGAAAAAACCAGTTGATTCTATCACTACATCAATCTTAAGCTCTGACCAAGGTAACTTTGCTGGGTCAAGTTCAGCCAGGACTCTAATTGAATGACCGTTAACAATTATATTCTGATCATCATAGCTAACTTCATTATGATATGTACCATAATTACTATCATATTTTAATAAATGTGCTAGTGTTTTTGTGTCAGTTAAATCATTAATTGCAACAATTTCTATGTCACTTCTTTCAAAAGCTACCTTGAAAGCATTTCTACCAATTCTACCAAATCCGTTAATTCCAACTATAGTCTTCATAACTGATCCCCCCTTTTTTTTCTTATTTTGCTTAAGTTTATTTTAACTTGTTATAAATAAAGATTCAATAAATAACTATTTTAAATTATTTTGATATCGTTCGATACATTCTTTGATGACCTTAATAGCGTCATCTTTATTACCCCATCCTAAGACTTTAGTAGTACCAGGTTTTTTTAGGTCTTTGTAATGACTAAAATGCTCGGCTATTTGAGCTAAATATCTAGATGAAAGATCTTCTAGTTTGGTTATGGAATCACCAGTATCCCGATCGTCCGATGGTACAACAACGATTTTATAATCCATTTCTCCATCGTCCTCAAAATTCAGAATACCTATAATATTTGCTTCAAGCCAAACACCTGTTGGAATTGGTTCAGCACAAACTACAAGTGTATCAAGTTCATCGCCGTCTTCATCTATTGTCTGAGGAATAAAACCATAATTAACTGGTTTTGAAAATATTTTTGGCTCTACTCGATCTAGCATAAAAACAGCTCTTTTTCTATCCCATTCAATTTTTAAATTGCTACCTTTTGGTATTTCTACTACTGTATTTACTTTACCGTTGAGATAGTCACCAACCTCTAATACTTTATTAAAATCTGTCATATTTCACCTTTTTAAATTGTTTACTTATTGTCTATTATAACTATTTTTAGTTATACTGGCTATATCAATTGGGGATTAATATGGATGTTTTATATCTTAACAAAAAACAAGAATCAAAAGATATCTTCACTTTCTATTTTGAATCTGACATAAAATTAAATTATACTCCTGGCCAATTTATCGAAATTTTTATACCGCACAAAAATTCTGACTCAAGGGGTACGAGTCGTTACTTTACAATCTCTTCGTCGCCAAATGATAAGTTTTTCTCAATTACAACCAGAGTAACAAGTGAAAGCTCTAGTTTTAAAAAAACATTGCTTAATTTAGATTCCAAAACTAACCTTAAAATTCTACCTCCTATGGGTGATTTTGTAACGCCAAAGCTATTGCAAACTAAACTTATTTTTATTGCTGGAGGAATCGGAATAACACCTTACCTAAGCATGATTAAATTTATAAACCAAACCAAAGAAAATAGATTAATTAATCTATTTTATGCTGTTAAGACTGAAGATGAGATAATAAACCCTGATCTACTTAATAAATCGAATATAAATACTACAATTATCGTTGAAAATCCATCAGAGTTTTGGGGTGGTGAAATGGGTTTACTAACAGTACCTATGATTAATGACATAGCTAAACCTGATCAAAATAGCTTAATATACATATCTGGTCCTGATGGTTTGGTCAAAAAAATATCAGTTGATTTAAAAAATTTGAATTTAACTGAAAATCAAATTATTACTGATTTCTTCCCAGGCTACTAATCCTCTAAGTATTGTCTGATTTTAAGAGCCGCTGTAGCGCCTTCGCCAACGGCAGATGCTATCTGCATTGTCGCGCCTGATCTAATATCACCAGCTGCAAAAACTCCATCAATATTAGTTTGTAGATTTTCATTGGTTATAATAAACCCTCTGTCATCTAATCTAACGTCAGAACTTTTTAAAAACTTTGAGTTAGGATCTAGACCGACAAATACAAAAATACCATCAACAACCAATTCAAACTTATTATTAGTTTTATTATTTTGCAACGACAAACTACTAATCATTTTACCGTCACCATTAAATGATAATGGCACCGTGTCTAAATGTATCGTTATTTTGCCTTCATCAACTAATTGATTAATGCGCTCAATTAATACATCACTTGCCTTTAAAGTTGAACGAACAATTAAATCTATATGTGAAGCAAAGCGGGTCAAAAAAAGAGCCTCTTGAATAGCTGAATTACCACCACCAATAACGGCAATTTTTCTATCCCGATAGAATGCCCCATCACAAGTCGCACAGTAGTGTACTCCTTTTGATAAATACTCAACTTCGCCAGGGACATTAACCTTCTTATAATCTGAACCGGTAGCTATTAACACCGCCTTGGCCACTAGCTCTTGATTATCAATTAATTGAACAGTTTTCAAGCCACTTGATTTAAGATTAATTGATTTGACCTCATTATATTCAATCTTTGCACCAAATCTTTCAGCTTGTTTTTCTAAATGTTCAGATAATTCTAAACCAGAAACACCTTCTTCAAAGCCTGGGTAATTATCTATCATATCAGTCACAGCTGCCATTCCACCAATAACTGCTTTTTCTAGAATTAAAGTTTCGATTCTTTCCCTAGTAGTATAAACAGCTGCCGACAGAGAAGCGGGGCCAGCACCAATAATAATTAAATCATGTACTGTTTGGTTATCTTGGTTATTCGAAACATCAGATAAATTTAATGCTTTAAGCAGTTCTTTATTGGACGGTTCTTGTAATATTTGACCATCAGGTAAAATAATTGTTGGTATTACATTAAGATTATTTGTTATCTCTAACATCTTATTTTTTATCTTTGAATCAGAATCAATATCAAAGTACGTGTATTTAATTTTTAAACTATCAAGTAAATCTCGGCTACGATGACAGTCCGGGCACCAATCAGCTCCATAAAGAATTATTTTGTCATCCATATTATCAATAAACTCCTTAGTTTAAAATCAAATTAAAGCTGGTGCTAATTTTGCTAGATTGTACCCAACTATTATTTCTTTCGTATCATCTTTTCTAGTCACAACAGTAACGGGCACTGTTAGGGCACCCGATAGCTCTAATGCCTCTGACCGACGATGTGGATTTTCATCCAAATTAATTTCTTCAAAGGAAACACCTTTAATATTCAAATATTTTTTAACCATATGACAATATGCACAAGTGTTGGTTGTAAAGATAGTAACGCCTTTTAGCATAATTTTTATCCTTTTTTTAATTTTATCGATACCTGTCTAATAGTATATATAGTGCTTAAATATTTTACAATACGCTACATATTGTGTTTTTTAATACATTTAGTTAACTTTGAGCAAAGTGACATCAAAGACTAGAGCTGCATTAGCTGGTATTCCCGAACCTGATGGCGGGTTAGCCCCATAAGCTAGATTTGCAGGTATGAAAAGTCGCCTCGTCCCACCAACTTTCATGCCTGGGATGCCTTCTTGCCATCCAGGGATAACTTGACTAAGTGAGAATGTAACAGGTGAACCAGTATCACTTGAGCTTTGAAAAATAATACCAGTTGATGCAACTGCTCCAGTATAAACTACTGTTACATTTGAACCAGCAAGAGCTGTCGTACCAGTGCCAGGAGTAGTATCTTGGTAGCTTAATTTAGTAATACTAGTAGTTGGGGTAAAATTAGCTAGTTTAGTCCCCTGAAGTTTAGATTTATTGCCCGTAGTCGTTGTTTTGGAAGTTGAAGCCGTCGACTGATTAGATGATTGATGTACTGAGATAATTACAGCGATAGTTAAAGCTGAACCAGTAATTAAAAAAAGTATCGCGCCACTCATAGCAAAAATCCTTGATCCTATTTTAGTCATAATATATTAAAACTCCTTATAAAGTATACTTATTTTTTATAAACTAATATCACGAAACTATTTCAATCGGTTGATCAGGAAATTTAGTTTGGCTGAAATTAATAATCATTTCTTTCAGATTGACGGGTAATAGGTTTATATCAGAAAGTTTATCTACATCCAGCCACATTGGTTTATAGATATTTTTACCATCAGCCGTGATAGATGCTTCAATAGAATCTCCGCTAAGTGAAGGCTCACCAGAAACATACTGACATGTATAAATGTACTGGATACCATACATTCTGCCTGCGTCTTCGATGATAACTAACTTTGGATTCGAAATTTTAATCATCGATTCTTCATAAAACTCGCGAAAGAGCGCATCTTCAGCTGATTCATTAATCTCAATTTCGCCACCTATTAAAGAATAGTATTCAACTCCAAATTTGTTTCTATACATTAATAAAATTTTGTTATCTTTTATTAATATACCCCTAGCAGTTCTACGCATATTTAAATTATACTAAAAAAAATTTCATCAGACTATTTTTGCTTCAATTTTCTTATTTAAATCTTCAACAAACTGGTCTGTTATATTATTAATTATTTCATCAGATAGTGTTTGATTAAAGTCCGTAAACTTTACGCGAAAAGTTATTTGTTTAAGTTTTTCATTTTCTTTTAAGTAGATGTCGATTGGATCAATATTAATTTTAATGCTCGGTTCCGTAAACTTTATGATTGAATCTCGTAAATTCGAAAAGACATCGTTAAAAGCTAATGACTGGGAAACAGCAAAACAATAATCCCTTATAATACTCGGGTATTTTGATAATTCCTGATATTTTGGCCTTAAATTCATTGGATCAACTACAGATAGGTCGATTTCAAATCCAGCCAAAAAATTAGGTAACTTAAATGATTGTCTGACCGATTTATTGAACTCTCCGACTAAACCAATTAGTTTTTTGTTATAAAAAATTGCACTGCTTCTCTGAGCTGAATAAGATTTAGCATTATCTGCCCATAATTTATTATCAATTTTATCTATGGTTAAGAATTCGATCCCAGAAGATAAATTAAGTTGATCGAATAATTGGGTTAAATATTCCTTCGCAAAGTAGAAACTAGCGCCTTTGATTTTTTTTGATAATTTATCATCAACCGCGTAAATAAAACTAAGTCTACGCTGATAATCTGGCACACCTAATTTATCATTTTTGCCTAAATATGTTGAGTGGACTCGACCAATTTCAAACAAAGCAAATCTATCATACCCAAGTTTAATATTTGGGTGAATTTTATCTAGCATACTGACCATCAAACTAGAACGATAATATTGTAAATCAGGGCTAAGTGCATTTTTAATCTGATAATGATGGTCCAGTTCTGACATTGAGTTAGTGATAACTCTAGCTGGGATAAAACTATAATTTAAAACTTCGTTCGCTCCTCTGGCGGAAAGGAAACTTCTAATTTGTTCATTTAAAATAAAATTAAAATCAGCTTGAGATGGTATTTGTTCTCTGACAAGATTAATTTTCTCAATCTGATCAAAACCATATAATCGACCAACCTCTTCAACGATATCTTGTTTTATACTAATATCGGTTCGCCAATAAGGAGCCCTAAAACTTACTTCGGTGTTTGATTGATCTAATGCTTCAAACTCAACATTACTTAAAAATTTAATAATCTGTTCAGAATTTAAATTGCTACCTAAAATTTGATTAATATAGCTATAGGGTACTTGAACAATCGGGTTAATTAGCTTTTCATTAATGATGTTAGCTGAAAGAATTGGCATTTTGGCACTATTGCTATTTAACTGCTGAACCAATCTTACTGTCTGGGATAAAACATGATCTAATTGAAAAGGACTTTGTCCTTTAGTAAATCTAGTGACAGCATCTGAGAATAAACCATATGTCATAGAAGTTTTTTTAATTAAATACATATCAAAAACAGCTGCTTCTAAAACAATACTTTTAGTATTTTCATCAATCATTGAATTGAAACCACCCATAACTCCTGCCAAACCTACAGCTTGTTTGTCGGTCGATATTACTATAAAATCTTTTTCTAATTCAATTTCTTTACCACTAAGCAATGTTAGTTTCTCTTTATCGACAGAACGACGGGCTATAAGTTTTACACCATGATCCCCCGACAATTCTCTCAATTTATCATAATCATAGGCATGTAACGGTTGACCAGTTAACATCATCATATAATTAGTGATATCGACAATATTATTAATTGGCCTGATGCCAAATTTAGTTAATTTAATCTTTAACCATAATGGACTTTCAGCAACTTCTATATTCTGAATTAAACTAACTTTAAAGCCTGGTACAACATCTTGAGCTTGATTTATAACTTCTAGTGAATCATTTTGATTACTACTTTTGTCGTCTTTAATTACATCTTTATACCAATCTGGTGAAGTAAATTGATGCCCCAAAATAGCACTAACTTCTCTAGCTAAACCAATCTGACCAAAACAATCTGGTCGATGAGTAAACATTTTATTTTCAATTTCTACAATTTGATCATCTAAATCAAAGGTTTTAGCAAAACTCTGCCCAATTTGATAATCACCAACCAGGTCAATAATACCTTCATGATTATCAGATAAGTCTAATTCTTTCTCAGAAGCTAACATCCCAAAACTTTTGATATCAAAAAAGGTTTTCGCAGTTAATTTAAATGGTTGAGGTTGATTAAAAGTAACAGGCACTATTGATTCTGGTGGTAAATAAGTCGTCAGCATGCCACTTCTAACGTTCGGAGCACCACAAACAACAGATATATATCCATCCTTATTACGTTCAATCGATTCAAGTACTCCACCGTCATCAATAAGACAAGCATTTAGATGATCGGAACCATCAATTTGATTAACCGATATTACTTTTACAATCAAAACATCTTTAAATTTAGCTGCAAGATCAATAATTCCTTCTACTTGGCCTAATTGAGATCCTATAAACTTTGTTAATTCAGAAATAGAAGGTAATTTAAAGTCAACTAAAGATTGTATTTCTTTTACACTTAATTTCATTTGAATTGCCTCAAAAAACTTAATTTAGCACTCTCAAAATGGCGAACATCTTCAATGTTATTTTTCATCATAACTAAGCGGTCGATGCCAACACCAAAAGCAAAACCAGTGTATATTTCCGGATCAATTCCTGCCATCGTTAAAACGTTTGGATTAATCATCCCACAACCAAGTACTTCAATGTATCCACTCATCGAGCAGATGTTACAGCCTTTTTTATCGCAAAATGGGCAAGACATTGAAAACTCAAAACTAGGTTCTGTGAATGGAAAATAAAAAGGCTGAGTTTTAAAATCAAGCTCTTTTTGATAATAAGTTTGTAAAAAAGTTTTAAGTGTAGCAAGCAGATTACCAACGGTCACATTTCGGTCAACATAAACACCTTCTATTTGGTAAAAGGTATGCTCGTGACGAGCATCTAGATCTTCATTACGAAATACTCGACCAGGTATTACCATTGCAATCGGTTTATTGAGTTCAGTTAAATCTTTTAGCCCATCAACCAATACCCTATTTTGCATACTTGAAGTATGGGCAGGTGCAATTAATGGTTTATTAAAATCATCGGTTTGAAAAGTCATAAAGGTATCAGTATCATCTCTAGCTGGATGCCCTTCAGGAAAATTCAAAGACCCAAACATATGGTAATCATCATCTAGTTCAAGACTTTCCCTAGCTCCAAAACCTAAGCGGCCAAAAATATCTAAAATAATTTTAAGTTCAGACATTAAGGGGTGTTTACTACCTAAATCAGCAGTTAGGACTTTAGGATGTTGGTTTGAATCGATATTTAAATCGAACGGTGCCGAAACATCAATTGGACCCAAATCATCATCACTATTCATTAATTCAGCAAGTTTTTTTTCAAAATCTTTCTTTAGTAAATTAATTTCTCTACCAAATTCAGGCTTATCGGCTTTCGGAATAACTTTAAGCTCATCGTATAATTTTTTTAAAGTAATCGACTTAAAAATATCATTTTTTTGCGACAAATTATTAAATTCTTCATTTAAAGATTTATAGGCTTGATCAATTTTAGTATTAGAGAAATTCATATTTTTATTAATTATATCAGATAAGATTAAAAAAATAAGCTATAATAAAGTGATGGCAACCAATTCATTTGATATTACAACCGGCTACAATAAGGCAGAAGTTAATAATGTTTTTAATCAGGCTAAAAAAGAAATTGAAACTAGATATGATTTAAAAAGCTCAGCTTGTGAAATTGATTGGTTAAGTAACCAGACTGGTTTCAAGATTACAGCGCCAAGTGAATGGCAAATAGATACAATTATCGAAATAATCCGTAAGAAAATCGCAACTAGGGGCTTATCTCAACAGCTTTTTGATTCGACAAAAGCTAATGTATTATCGAACCTAAAAGTAACTAGAGAATTACCAATCAAGCAAACGCTTGAAAAAGAAGATATATCATCACTAATAAAATTAATAAAGTTAGATTTTCCTAAAATTAAGCTTATACCTTCTGGAGATTACTTAAGAGTTGAATCAAACTCAAGAGATGAATTACAAAAAATAATATCCTTTTTAAAAAGTAAACCACTTGAATTTTCAATTAATTTCACGAATTATAAATAGATTTTAAGTATTGATTTCAACAGTTGTGCCTATAGGTGCCCAATTATATAACCAAGCCGCAGTGCTTGTAGGTAATTCTATGCAACCATGAGATGCATTTAATGAGTTTGGCGAAATATTGCCAAATTGATCTGGTGTTCGCCACGGAGCATCATGTAACCCATAAGTTCCGTACTGATTAGATAAAAATGGCATCCAATAATTTACAGGATCATTCCAACTACCACTCTGATCTGATCCAGTGAGAGTTACCTTAACTTCTTTAGCATAAATTTTATAAGTTCCGGGTATAGTTGCATCAGCTACATAATTCTCATCACCAGTTACAACTGGCGAGTCGTAAACTTGTTGGGTCTGACTACAAGCCCATAAATGCCGCATTGAAATACTAACTACAATTTTATTGGCTAACTGATTATTAGCACAATTATTAACCGGTGCGACATTATTGGCGATTGATGTGACAGGTGGTTTAGATTTGTTGGTTTTTACTACAACTGTTTTTGAAGAATTTGATCCAGTTAACTTCAATCCTATTACGACAAATAAAATAAGAAAAATGATATTAATCAGAAAATTTAATTGGCGTTTTTTTTTAATTTGCAACATAGTTGTTTCTTTATACTACAACTAAATTATAAATTCTAACCAGTAAATATAAAAATTAATTTTTGGTTCTTTTGCGTTTTACTGGGTCTAGCTCTTTTTTTCTTAAGCGCAATGACACTGGTGTAACTTCTAACAGTTCGTCATTTTCGATAAAATCTAAACATTGTTCAAGACTAAATATTGTAGGAGGAGTTAACTGAACCACTCCATCGCTTGATGAAGAACGCATATTTGTCAGATGTTTTGCCTTACAAACATTTATCTCAATATCCTCAAGTCGACTATTTAGGCCAATAATTTGTCCAGCATAAACTTTTTCAGCTGGACCGATATATGTTTCACCTCTAGATTCAGCATTCTGTAATGAGTATGGAGTGGAAACACCCGTCTCAAATGAGATTAAAACACCATTCCTAAGCCTCGGTAAAGGACTACCGATTGAGTCATAACCGCTTAATATAGAGTTCATTATTACGGTTCCCCTAGTATTTGTTAATAATATATTTCTCAAACCTAAGAAAGTTCTAGTTGGCATTTTATAAACTAATTTTGTTACTTCCCCATTTGATGGGTTGAACTGATCGACTAAATTAGCTCTTCGTTTACCGAATTCCATCTGAACTGTACCGACATATTCAGTTGGCACTTCAACGATAACTTCTTCAATTGGTTCTAAAAGCCTACCATTTTCTTCTTTATTAACAACTTCTGGCCTACCGACTTCAAATTCATAGCCTTCTCTTCGTAACGTCTCAATTAAAACACCCAGGTGGAGTTCTCCCCTACCAGACACTTTAAAACCAATACCATCCTCTATAACTCTTAGCCCAACGTTAATTTCTAATTCTTTATACAACCTCTCGCCAATCTGTCTGGACGTATTGAACTTCCCTTCTAAACCTTTAAACGGAGAAGTATTCGGTCCTAAATAGATTTGGAGAGTTGGAAGTTCCACCTCAATAATTGGTAGTGGTTCAGGATTAACTGGATCAGTAATTGTTTCACCTATTTTTGCATCAGTTATACCTGTTAACTGAACTATATCACCAGCTACACCTTTTTCAATCTCTACTCTATCGATACCGTGACTAGAAAAAATATTTTCAACTTTATAGGTTTTAAAAGTGCCATCAATTTTACATAAAACCACACTATCAGATGGCTTAACTTGTCCTTGAGAAATTCTACCAATAGCGTATTTACCCTTAAACGTATCATAGTTCAAGGCTGTTACTAACATCTGAAATGGTTTAGTAGAATCTACGGTTGGAGCTGGTATAAATGTCTCAACCGCTTCAAATAAAACTGATAAATCAGCTACCTCCGAAATATCAGACGGATAATCTTTCCAGGCTTTGCCTTCACGCCCAATTGCATAGTAAACAGGATAGTGAAGTTGATCTTCATGAACAGCTAACTCTAAAAATAAATCATCAAGTTCATTTTTAACTTGGTCAATTCTGGAGCCTGGTTTATCAATTTTATTAATAACTACAATAACTTTAAGTTCATTGGCTAATGCTTTAGAAAGTACAAATTTAGTTTGAGGCATTGGGCCTTCTTTAGCATCAACAATTAATAGACAACCATCCGCCATATTCAGAGTTCGTTCAACTTCTCCAGAGAAATCGGCGTGACCCGGTGTATCAATTATATTAATCCTGAAATCGTTATACTTAATAGCAGTAATCTTAGCGGTAATTGTAATACCTCTTTCTCGTTCCTGATCACCACTATCCATAATTAAAGACTGGCTCATCTCAGCTTGATTATCTCTAAAAGTATGTGATTGTTTAAGTAAGCCGTCCACCAAAGTAGTCTTACCATGATCTACATGGGCAATAATTGCAATATTTCTAATATGTGAACTATCTAATTCTACTGACATAAACTAATACCAAGATTCTTTTATTTTTTATAAATTAACTTGTCTATTATATTAACACAATTACTAAAGTTTGACAAATTATTCGACTTATTTCGAACGAAAGAAATAAGATACAGGTTGATTTACGACTGCCGCAACGTATAGTTTAGCAACCAATCTTTCGTCATCTCCTATGCTCGGCATCTCAGTTTGACAAACATTATCGTCATCATTATCTTTAGAACAACTAAAAGCAATACTTTCTTTAATATCACTTAGAGCTACTATACCAGCTCGCAGGGATAGAGCCGAAAGCTCATCAACCGTTTGTTTCTGCAGGACGTCCTCTAACCTTCTTATATAGCTACAAGAGGTATCATACAAGAAACCTTGATGACATAATTGCGGGCTACAGGCTGGTTTTCTTATTTTTTCCACTATTTCAAACTCTTATGATTTAATTCTTATTTAAAAGTATAGTGATTTCGTCAAAAGAACTCTTGGCCGCCTTTTCATTATAAGCAAATGGATTTGAGTCATTAAAGAATGCATGTCCACAGCCAGGATAAACCGTTGACTTGAAGTCAACTTTTGCCTCTTTCATTCTACTTTTTAAGTTATCTAGATTAGATATTAAACTATCATCATTCTCACCATAGAAAGCTATTATTTTTGCTTTAATTTTTTTCAAATCATCAACTGAATGATCATTATGACCATAAAAAGGTATAACAAATTTCAAACGAGGCTCTAAAACAGCCAAATTATAACTATAGGTCCCACCGAAACAAAAACCTGTAACGGAAATATTATATTTTAAATCTGAAAGGCCATAAAGATATTCAAAGACATTTAATAATTTTCTATTAGTTTGGTCGGAAAAATCTGGCATATGAAGTGGGGTCATTAATTCTCGCAATAAAGGTTGGACTGAATTTCTTTTTTCTGGGTTAAACAAGCCGTGTTGAAGATTAGTCGTATCCAACTTAGCTATCTCTGTTTCGGCTAAAAGATCGGGTACTAATACGTAATAACCAAGTTCAGCAAATCTATCGGCCACATTCTTAATATGATCAGTCAAGCCCCAAACTTCATGGATTACTATCAAACCACCCTTCATGCCACTAGATAATTCTACGGGACAATAACAATCTACTCCATTAATCTTTATAATTTTACTCATTATTTTAATTATAGCACCTGCAATTCTCTAACTTCTTCCCATGCCAAGTCTTTTTTACCAAAATGACCATAATTAGTTGTTGATGAATAAATAGGTCTCTTTAAATTCAATTGCTCTATAATCCCCTGGACAGACAAATCTATTAAACTACTGGCGGCCAAGAATAAGGATTTATCTGAGACTTTCGAAGTGCCAAATGTTTCAAAAGTCAGCATTAAAGGCTTCGGACGACCAATAACATAAGCTAGAGCAACCTCACATCTATCGGCCAGACCATTGCCAACTATATTTTTAGCGATATATCTTGCTGCATAAGCACCACTTCTATCAACCTTTGAAGGGTCTTTACCGCTAAACGCTCCACCACCGACTCTTGAATAACCTCCATAACCATCAACAACAATTTTTCGGCCAGTTAATCCAGCATCACTAGCTGGACCAGGTATAAACCATAAACCAGTACCATTAACAATAATATTTCGTTCAGTCGGTGCTTTGAATTTATACTGTGCTAAAACCGGATTAATAACTTGGTCAATCATTATTTTTTTTATATCTTTTAGGTTTTTGTTTTCAGAATGAGCAACAGCTAGAACAAGTTTTTCAATCGACACAGCCACATCATTCTCATATTTTATAGTCACCTGGGCTTTACCATCTGGACGTAGCCAGTCTATTGTTTTTAACTGCCTTAGCTCATCTATTTTTTTAGTTAAACTATGGGCTATACTAATCGGAAGTGGCATTAGGTTCACTGTTTCATTACAGGCATAACCAAACATCATCCCCTGGTCTCCCGCCCCTTCATGATCTACTCCAACTGCTATTTCGGGTGATTGTTGATGGATGTAATTAGAAAAATTCGATTGGTCACTAAAACCCCACTCAGGTTTAGTGTAACCCAAAGATTTTATGTATTGTCTCGTTAAAGTCTCGAAATCAATCTTAGCCTTAGACTTAATTTCACCCAACAAAACAATCTGGTTGTCGCCAACAACCGTTTCAATTCCGGTTCTAGAATTTGAATCCTGTTTAATTAATTCATCGAGAAGAAGATCTGAGATCCCATCGGCTATTTTATCAGGATGGCCAGAACAAACTGACTCTGATGTAAAATATCTAATATTCATATAATCCTTTCTAAGATTAATCAGTTCAATCAAGGATTATTTATTTGGTTTTATTCATTTAGAGAAAATCAAACATATTTCCCTAGTTAAACTTGGGTTAGATGGAGCACCAACATTATTTTTTCGAAATAATAGGTTGCTGGCAGGTCACAGAGCTAAATCTCTCACTGCACTCTTGATATTTAAATTGTTAATGATTATATTTTACTATAAAACTTGGCAAATAAAAAATCTTATTTATTACTTTTAAATATTTTAATCTATAATTAAATACTAAATCTTAAAAATATGACCGAAAAATTAACATGATTTTATTATTACTAGAAGTATCGATACTGATTATAGTATCAGCAATCTGTTCAGGGCTTAATGTAGCTATATTATCGCTTGATATCGATGACCTAAAAAGAAAAGCTAAAACTAATAATAAGTCAGCTAAAAAAGTACTACCACTTCGAAACAACCCACATCTAACACTAGTGAGCATTTTACTAATGAATGTTGCTTCAGTATCGACAACTTCGATTATTTTAAGTTCATATATTAGTAGTTGGTTAGCGGCCTTATTTTCAACGCTACTAATTGTTGTATTTGGAGAAATTCTGCCTCAAGCTGTATTTATAAAAAACCCTCTGGGATGGTCGGCTTTTTTTACGCCAATTCTTTACATTATTATCGGTGTAACTTATGTAATTTCTAAACCCCTGCAGGTAATATTGGATAAGATTCTTCCTACGACACTAAATGTTTCACAACTCCAAACAAGACAAGAACTAAGCCTTTTAATGAGTGAGCATTTAAGAAATGATTCAAGCGAACTAGATGAAGATGAGATTGAAATAATGAAAGGTGCTCTTCTGCTTAGTGAGAAGAAAGTTAAAGACATTATGACACCAATTCAAAGAGCTTTTTTCCTTGAGCCAACTACAAGACTAAATGAAGATATAATCCAACAAATAAAAATAATGGGGTTTAGCCGTATCCCAATATTGAATAAAAATCTAACTTCATGTTTTGGGATTCTTATTATGAAAAGTTTATTCGATATAGATTTTGACAAAACAGAACTATCCGTAATGGAACTACCCCTATACCCAGTAAAGACAATCGGAAGCCAAACAGCACTTGATACACTTTTTAGGAAATTCATTACGTCTGGTACTCACTTAATGCCAGTTGAGAAAGATGATAAGCTTATTGGAATAGTGACTATTGAAGACTTGCTGGAAGAAATTATTGGTCATGAAATAGAGGACGAATCAGATATTGAAGATAAAATAAATAAATCTAGGTAGGTTTATTGATATAATATTTCCTAGTTATTGGGAATTGGCCAAGCGGTAAGGCACTGGGTTCTGGTCCCAGGATCGGGGGTTCGAATCCCTCATTCCCAGCCAATTTGGTAATATATAACCACAGTAACTTCTTAGGCTGAGAGGAAAACTACACCCAAGAGCCTTAGTGTTACAATTTATATATGGCAACGAATAAAAAAACTTGGAAACCAAATGTCGCAGGAATAATGAGCCTAGCAGTAGGTGCTTTCACCGTTTACTATCACACGTTTGGCGCTTTTACTAATCACTGGCACATTCTTAATCTGATCATTCCCGACATTATAGGTCTTATTGCGTTAGTCGGTGGATTTTACGCTATTAAGCGGCAAAAATGGGTAGTGGCAGTAGCCGGTGCAGTTTGTACTATGTATCCGCCTCATCCATGGGGCAGTTTAGTATGGACTCCGGTTCTTGGCGTTATTGGTATCGTTCTTCTGGTGCAATCCAAAAAAGAGTTTTCTGATGAAGAACAATAAATTGCTCGGTATTCCGACAGTTATATGACTCCTTCAGTTTTTGTATGTTGCGTTAGCACTTGGCTTATTTGCAGCCCTATCACTCAAGCTACACAAGCAGGTGCATCAACTGGCGTTTCAGCTTGAGTATGTCTTCGTTATGGTCGTTATCAACATTGCTTGGCGTGTGGCTATCAAAAAGAAAAATCCTGATTGGTTTTAAACACTTATGCTAACAGAGCCTTCACTCTCGCCATTGACGCAGGGTCAATAGCAAGAGCCAAAGTTCGAAAATCGGACCATAGTCCCAGCCAGCATATATATTAATTTAGGACAAATTTGTAGTAAGATTGGCCGTTATTATTCGGGGCAGCTCACTTCAGTCATGACCAACAATTATTACATTCCGTATCTTTCTATTATTTAAGAATTAATAAAAAATGAGCTGCGTCACTTATGATAGCAAGTTTCATGGGCAGCTTACCCATTAATGACTTTTCACACTCTATAGTCTATAATCATAGCAAAGGAAGCATAAAGGTAGTAATAGGTTTTTCGTTTCACAAGATACTAATTTTGTATCACGAAAGAAATTATGCAACTACTAGGAGGGTTAATTATATGTTGAAGTTCATGGTAGTCTGTACCTTCAGACCAGATACGTCAATGGACCAGGTTACCGCGATGGTTCCTGAAGAAATGGCAATGGCCAAAATACTCAAAGAAGAAGGCGTACTTGATTTTGTAATGGTTTCTACGCCAAGGGACAAAGTCTTCCTTAGTATTACTACAAGTGACACTGTTAGCGCTAGGGCAATAGCGCAACGACTTCCAATGTCGAAATGGTGGGAAATGAATATATACCAAATTGCTACGCCAGTTTAAAACACGAACATAATCCGAAAAGGTTCCTGACCGGCATGCTCAGCCAATTTGGTAACATACAACCACAGTAACTTCTTAAGTTCGAAAATCCGACTAAAGTCCCAACTAGTGCCTTGGCATATATTCTACGAAAAAGTAATAACCAGCAGTCAAAATGCTAAGAAATACGAAGGCGAACATCCAGTCTAGCCTAACGTTGCGGTTTTGTGTCAGGCTAACATAGCACTGAGGCAAAGCATCTTCATTATTTGCCATATCCCAAAACATCCAAAGCCAAAATAATACCAAAATTGTCGGAACAAACCAGAACAGTATTGCCATAATGTTTTAATTATAGACCTGTCTCTAAAAATATTGCTGATTTCCAGCGTAGCCAATAATTGTAGGCTTATACACAATTACAACAACAGAGCTTTCACCCTCGCCATTGACGCAGGGTCAATAGCAAGAGCCAAAGTTCGAAAATCGGACCATAGTCCCAGCCAAGTCTGAAAGCTCGAATTATTGTTTAGTACTATCGCTGACTAAAATAGCGCACGTTTAACAATATGCCATGTATTGAATGAACGACCCCGCTCACTACACTGTTTAACTTGACTAAAATGGTGGGCTAGATACGAAGGCGATTGCACCCAACAGTGAACGCTATCATGAAAAGCTATAGCAAAAAATATAAATAGAGCGCAAACAGTCGGTATTACCAGGGGCCAGGCATTTTTTATACCAAATATGCCCTTAACCCTTAAGCTCTTGCTGTGACTTCTCGCTACATAATTTAAGTAAGATAATACGGCAATCCAGAAAGCTAGAATTGGCAGCCAGATAATCCAGAGGTTAATTGCCGGCGATTTCCAAACCCAAGAATTATAAAGTGTATGGTTATTGATTACTTTATCTAGTCCGTTAGTCGTAAGAGCAGCCAGGAAAGGCAAGAACATGGCCGTTGCTATAATACTGTTTCGTTTAATGTAATGCGGAGTATCTTTTAACATAATTCCTCCTATATATTGAAGTTGCTGCTTACTAACATTAACCGGTAAATCAATGGCCAAGTTCAACCAAATTGCTGCCTTCGTTGATCGGCTTGGAGCATCATCTAGCATATCGGCAGTAGTCTGAAGCATTTCTTGCTCATACCGTTTGCGATAAGCTCCTGGATACAATTTCAAAAACTTTGAGTAGACCGGAAACCGCTTATTCAAATCTTTCATGCCTTTGCTCCGATTACGGATTCATAGACCTTACGTTGCTTAGCTAACTTGACGGTATTCTCGTAGTACTCAAGTTCGGCATTTAGCTTTCTTCTGCCGGCATCAGTTAATTCATAATATCTGCGTCTGGTATCGGCATTATCTTCGACCTCTCTAACCAAACCTTGTTCATTAAGCAGCTTGATGCTGGTGTATAAAGCTCCTGGTGCAAGTTTAATCTTAGCTTTTGAGTCTTCAGCCACTTGCTTCATTATTTCGTATCCATGACGTGGTTTTAAGCTGAGGGCTAATAAGATACTGAAAGCTACTTGCGGAAGTTGGTTATATCGCTTTGCCATAGCTCACATTATATCTAAGTTAGATATAATGTCAAACCAATAGAGTTTTAACTCTCGCCATTGATGCAGGATTAATAGTAAGAGTCAAAGTTCTGAAATCCGACCATAGTCCCAGGCAGTTTGGTAACATACAACCACAGCAACTCCTTAGTTCCGAAAATCCGACTATTAGCTTAGTCTACCGATTTTCAATCTGTTAATTCCCATAGACCAAATGGGACGTTGGAATTTTTAGCTTAAGAGTTATAATACTGAAATGGATAGTGCGCTATCAACAACTAAGCTTTCAAAAAAATATCGAGGTGCAAATCGTTATGCGCTGAAAGGTCTAACACTTCAAATCCAGCCCGGCGAAGTCTACGGTTTTTTAGGGCCAAATGGTGCCGGGAAATCGACGACAATCAAAACCCTGATGAATTTTATTCAGCCAACAAGTGGTAGTGCTACGCTTTTAGGCCACGATATCGTTAAAGACACAGTGCGTATTAAGAGGGAAATTGGCTACCTCGCGGGTGACGGTGCATTTTATTCAAAAATGACTGGCCGGCAGTACCTAGAATATCTAGGTGAGCTACAGAGGCCAGTCTCAAAAAAATACCAACAAGAACTTGCAAAGCGCCTTCAAGCCACTCTAAATAAACCGCTTGGCTCTCTTTCACGCGGCAACCGGCAAAAAATTTCAATAATTCAAGCATTTATGCACCAACCAAAACTGCTGATTTTGGACGAACCAAGTAGTGGTCTAGATCCGTTAATGCAAGAAGTTTTTTATGAGCTTATAAACGAATCTAAAACACGTGGCTCTGCAATTTTTATGAGTAGTCATATATTAGGCGAAGTCCAAAGAATATGCGACCGGGTTGGCTTTATTCGTGAGGGCGAACTAGTAGCTGAAAGAAGCATTGCCGAGATGACAAAAGATGCCACCCAAACCTTTGATTTAGTTTTTAAAGATACTGCGCCAATCGTTAAGTTACGAAAGCTTTCTAGTATTCAGAATGTTGTGGAGAACAGCACCAATAGTGTCACTCTTCATGTTCGCGGTGATCTGACATCACTATTCACACTCTTGTCTCAACATACTGTTACCCATATTGATACCCGAACACTGGACCTAGAAGAAGCCTTTATGCACTTCTACCAATCACAAGGAGACAAGCATGTTTAGTGTTTTTAAATGGACTTTATGGCAACGACGGTGGAGCATACTATGGTGGAGCGTTGGAATTGTTGGCTTAGTAGTACTGACTTTGTCTTTTTACCCGACTATACATAATCAAGCCGCTCAACTTAATAAAAGTTTCGGTAGCCTAAACAGCAGTACGCTCGCACTGTTTGGTGGAACTGATTTCTTCTCGCCTGTGGGGTATTTAAACAGCCAGTTGATTTATCTTATGCTACCCCTTCTTTTGATAATTTTGGGAGTTGGCCTTGGGAGTAGTCTGATAGGCCGCGAAGAGGGCGATGGAACGATTCAATTGCTACTTTCCCGACCTTTAGCACGTTCTCGACTTCTTTTAGCTAAAGCCTTGGCTGGAGCATTTATATTATTTTCAGTAACTCTTATCGGATCTTTGGTTATACTTGGTTTGGCTAAAATCGTGCATATTGGTATTCCGCTTATAAGCATTGGTGCAGCATGTTTTGCCTGCTTTATGCTAGTACTAACATTTAGCGCATTCGCATTCTTGTTGGCCTCTACTGGAAGGGGTCGGGGTGCGGCTCTTGGCGTTGCTGCGGTATATGCCTTGGGTGGCTATATTATTGGTTCGCTCGCCAATACGGTACATTGGCTGCAAAAGCCCAGTCTAATTTTTCCGTATCATTACTACCAGTCGGCCAATATTTTGCGGGGTACGTTTAGATGGTCATCGATTGTATTCTTTGGGATATTTATAGCCATCTATATGATGCTATCCTGGCTCAGTTTCCGGCGGCGTGATCTCGGGTAAAGAACCGTGAAACATTTTCTTAAATATAAGCTACTACGTATGCCAATTATAATTTGGCTGCTTCGGCTGCTGCAATCTCTATACAGGCATATAATAAAATAGGCTTATCCGGAAGAGTTGTAAAAATAAATCCAATCGATGCTTTGAAACACGAATAAATACTAAGAAATCGTACATTAATCGATACGCTTAATCTGACTATGTACTCCCAATTATAATTATCTTAAGTTACTATTATTTTGATACAATATTTTAAATGTCTAAGTTAAAACTTAAAAAGAGTTTAGCGGCTAAAAAAGCGTTCTATTATTTATTAGTTTTTGCAATTCCCCTGTTATTTTCATCTGCATCTTATGCCTATGTAGGCAAGGTAAGCCCCCTAGTGTTAGTTCTATTAATGAAGGTTTATCCATATAACACCGTTGATATGAATGCTGCCTTAGCCCAATAGACATAACAAAACCTGGCCTAAACCTCATGACCTGTACGGAACAAGTCATAAAGGGAACCAGCGAGTTCAATGAACGCTTAGTAGTATTTACAAGTTTAGTTAAGTCTTAACTTAAATCCCGTCTGTTACTTACTTTGCTTCGCAGGCTTTTGTCTATACAACCTTAATACAATCGTTATTACACTTATTTAGTACTCCCTATATTAGAGTTCAATTGGTTAGAATAACGACTATATATAGTAAGATTTGAACGAAAATCTGGATTTTTAGCGACCAAGATTAAAAACTTAATATTGTATCTATAAAAAACAATTTCAACTAACTTATTTTTGTAGCTTCAACAGTTCCATCTGGATGTTCGGGTGGTGAATAAATGGTTATCAATTTCAACTCTTCTCTGCCGGTATTTATGATATTGTGCTTAGCTCCAGCAGGTACGAGTAAAAGATCATTTTTCTCTATTTGACGTGTCTCGTCATTTACTACGACTTGAGCATCACCGTCTACGAAAATAAAAATCTGATCTGTAGTTTGATGTACCTCCTCACCAATATCTTCGCCAACCAAAATACTCATTGCTACCACTTGACTATAACGACCAGTATAGAGAACTTTCCTAAAGTTCGTATTTGTTTTTGCTAACTTTTTATAACTATCAACAAACATAATATACCTCCAAAATATTTTTCTTACATTATTTACTCTAGACTCATTAGATACTAGTGTCTGTGAGTTCTATCACGAGCACGGAATGCAAAAATTATTTCCGAAAATAATATTGCCACGTTTGAAAATTAGTAAACACCAATAAAAAAAAATCTTATGAGACGAAATTACTATTTTATTTAGTTTAGTTTTCGGAAAAGTAATTGTTTGCCACGGGAACTGTCGAGTGGGTAAATTTCCGGTAGACGAGTTATTGAACTGATTCGAATATTATAACTTAATCTTTGAGTTCACTGATCGAGAAGAGCTTACTGAGTTATATACTCACGGTAGATTCAAAACTTTACTACAATTAGTAGGAGTTAGATAGAGTGATTCTCCATTTCCAATGTTGATAACCTCGAAGTCGCAATTAAATAGTAAAATCGCTTCGAAATAGCCTACATATTTGGAGATAGCTCTTTAGATAACTTGGGGTGATGATGGTGGAGTTGATGGATTTAAGATTGCGGCTACCAACTGATCGATTTGATCATTTACTAGATTTGCTTTTACAACGTAACCTTCAATCCCGAGTTGTCGAAGGTTAGAAGGAGCTTCGCTCTCATTGAGGTTTGAAATAACTAATACTTTAATCTGTTTACCCCAAGCACTATTACGCATAGTTTCGAGTACTTGGCCTCCAGAGATATCGGGTATCATAAGATCAAGTAAGACTAGATCAGGAATTTCTTGTTGTATAAAATATAGAGCAGTAATTCCATTATAACCAATGAAACATGTATAGCCAAGAAGTTCAAGCCTTGTTTTATAAATTTCAGCTAGGTCTTGATTATCCTCAACGATAACTATTTTCTTAGTTGAATTGCTCTCAGCCATTATGTCAATATTTTATCATAATAAACAAATACAGAAATTAAATTAAAATTGAGTTAATATAGATAAATGGAAATAAGACCAATTTCTGAGGGTGTTGTACATGAATTACCTAATGATCTAAGAAAAGCACTTAATTCAGACAAGAAAGCTCTGGAACTATGGGAAGATATTACACCGCTGGCACGTAACGAGTGGATTTGCTGGACCATCACTGTTAAGCAACAAAAAACCAGAAATGAGCATGTTAAGAGAGTTATTTCCGAACTCAAGGAAGGGATGAGACGACCCTGTTGTTGGATTGGCTGTATTCACCGTTCCGATAAAAAGATAAGTCCTTCAGTTCGTTGGGTGCTTAATGGCAAAAAATCTTAACAATAGTTGATTAAACGCTACTTAATAATATGATTACTATCCCTATATAATAATCATGCATATTTATCATCAGCAGTATAATTAAATAAATGGTCTCAATTAGAAAAAACTTGTTAACAAAATTAGAAATCTTGAGTATAGTAGCTGGCATACTTTATAGCTCATGGCCTCTTGGCCATTGGCTCAACCTAAATGTTTCAAAAAATAGTCTGGCTAGTGGCCTAGAAGCTGTTGGTCAACCATATAATTGGGTTTTTATTTCGGGTGACATTACAAGTAGTTTACTAATAATAATTATAAGTTTATGGCTCTGGCGAATATTTTCAATAAAACAAAAATTCAAAACTATAAAGGCTGTACTTTCCTGTTCTATTGTATTTGGTCTTAGTACTATTGTTGACGCACTCTTACCTCTCAGATGTGTCCAAGGTATAAAAACCTGTCCTACTTTTCGAACAGATAATCTGCTACTGGCACACGGTATTTTTAGTATATTAGGCTCAGTATTCTTATTTACTAGCTTATTTATTCTATGGTTCAATCTAAGGCGAAATATAATCCTTAATACATTTCTAGTTGGTTATATAATTTTTGGTGCTATCTCACTACTTCAAGCTATTCAACCAGGTAAAAATGGTAACTGGTCACAAGATTATTACATGACTCTTTGTTCGCTCTATATTGCCCTGATACCCTACTTAGTCTATCGGGTTAGTAGTAAGCCAAAAGATCTTAAAAATAATATTTAATTTAAAGTATATTTTAGTCAATTTTTTTTGACTCAAAACAATTGCACTGTAACCAGTTCAGTTTAATTTTAATATAGGTTCATGAACCATGAATTTGATAAAGTTAATCAAACATCAGAATACCAAAGACAAATCTTTGAAGAAATATGTCGACCTCAACCGATTGTAATTGCTGCAGAAGGGGGTCCTTGTGGTGGTAAAACAACTTTAATTAATGAAATTAAACTTCTAAGTCAGGAACAAACTAAAAATTTTGTACTTATACCAGAAATAGCAACGGCTGAAATCGGAAAATTATTAAATGCCGGCATAAGTATTGAGAATTTTTTTAGTTATCAACCTAGTTATTTAGAATTTCAAAAGCATATATTAAATAAAATAGTCTTAAATATCCAGGATGCTAAAGAAAAGTACGCTGGCACAAACTCTATAATTGTAGTTGATCGAGCAGATATAAAACCATATTTAAACGAAGAACAGTACGATCAGATACTGCTAGAGTTAGGTCTAGAGCAATCACCACTCATTAGCTTAGTTGATAAAGTCGTCTATCTCCCGACAGTTGCTAAAATATCATCGGAAGTTTACGAAGCACTGCTATCCACTAACCCATCAAGATACGAGAGTACTGCTCAAGCCATCGATACTTGTAACCGTAACCTAAAAATAGCTAGCATTAACCCAGAATTTTCCATATATTCTAGCCCAAATTTCAAAGATAAGATTAGCGATGCACTTTTTGATATATTTCATCATGAAATTGAAAAAGAATCAAAATTCATCCCAAATTATCCGATAGATATTAATCAGACTTTAGAAATAATTGATAGTTCTTCTAATGAATATCTAAACAGTATGGATATTTATCAAAGTTATCATGAAATAGCTGGTCAAAAATTTCGTTTAAGACATGGCGTTGTAGACAATAAACATGTTTTCTATCATTTTGCCCTAAAAAGCGGCAATAATGGTGATACTAGGCAAGAAATTCATCGAAATCTTTCAAAAGATTTATATAACCAATTATACGAAATAAACTGCATTAAAGAGTTACATAAAATCCGCTCTCGATTCATATATGAATTTCAGAATAAAGAATACATTCTCTGTTTAGATTATTATGATCAAATAAACAAAACGATTGTTGAAATCGAAGGAATGGGGCAAGAACTGGCTAAGCAAGTTAATATAAAAGGTTTTAGTTTAGGTAGTTTAAGTACAGAAGAACTAGTACAATAAATATGAAGATGGTAGATCACCCAATTCAAAGAGATTTAATTAACCGACTAATGCGATCTGACGGTTTAAGATTTTCAGAGCTTAAACCAGATGGTATGGAAAGTAATATCTTTATGTATCATCTAAACTCTCTCATTAAATCAGGCTATATCTCAAAGATCGACAATATCTATAGCTTATCAACTAATGGACTAACATATGTCGATTCCTTGAGTAGTTCAAATAACAAACCGAGTAAACAACCGAAGCTTATTGCAATAATTGCAATTAAGAATAAAACCGACGAATGGTTATTGCTTGAAAGAAAATTCCAACCATTTAAAGGCCAGCTAATGTTACCAAGTGGCAAACAACATTTTGGCGAAAACATACCTACTCATGCTAAGCGAGAATTATTTGAAAAAACAGGGCTAAATAATATACCTCTAACTTTTCGAGGTTTAGCCAATATAAGTATGAGCAAACAACAAAATGTTTTAACTCATGTTGTCGCACACATTCATAGTGGTTATTTAGATGCTATACAACTTCCTCCCGAGAACGATAAATTTAAATTTGTCCTTCATAATTTTAAAGATAATAACAAAACATTAATGTCTGGAACGAACGAAATATATAAATTACTTAGTTCTCAAAATCAAATATTTATTACTAATTTAGAATTTTAATATTAGTAGAACTTACGAGCTAGGCTGGCAGCTAGAAATCCTATTTAAAATACATTGCCAAAAAATTAGTACTTTATGTTTAGAGATTTACTAGCTAACAAAAACGCCAACAGCACATACCCAGTATGGATAATTTTAATCATACCTAACCATGTTATTTATCAATAAAAACTTCATAGTTGGCTTTAATTATGAAGCGATAGCTACACAACCCAAAACTTCCTATAAGTTGCTATAAGTTTTATAATTAAATAATAGTATGGGAGGGTAAAAGAATATGACTAAATTTTATTGGTTTTTAGGCCATGAACAGTTTCATCCAGAAGAACTGGTTACCCATGCAAAAATAGCTGAGAAAATGGGGTTCGATGGGTTAATTATTTCTGAGCATCTTCAGCCTTGGGTAGATGATGAAAGTGCCAGCGGTTTTGCTTTCAGTACTTTGGGCGCCATTGCCGAGGCAACATCTAAAATAAAATTAATGACAGGCGTTGTAACACCTCTTTTTAGATACCACCCTGCAATTATCGCCCAAGCTACAGCTACAATAGATCGTTTGAGTGGCGGAAGATTTGAACTCGGACTTGGTATGGGAGAAAGCATAAATGAATCACCTCTCGGTTATGAAATACCAAATTATAAAGAAAGAAATCAAAGAATGATTGAAGCAATTGGTATTATGAGAGATCTTCTAGACGGTAAAACTGTCAACTCGAATCAGGGTTTTTATACAGTTAAGGATTTAAAGCTCTATAGTCCACCTCTATCAAAAGTTCCAATATATCTTGCTGCTAATGGGCCAAAATCAGCTACTTTAGCGGCTAACCTATGTGACGGTGTTATCACTAGTGTTAAAGACATTGAGACAACTAAGGACAATGTAGTAAGTGCTATCTCCTCCAGCCAGAATAAAAGTGCTAGGTTGATAGCTACCAGTTGGGCAGTCTTCGCTAGCAATGATTCCGATGCTTGGAAAGCATTAAAACCTTGGCGAGGACTACGGGCACCTCACCGCGACAGCCTAACTAACCCAATCGATTTACAAAACGAAGCTGATACTATTAGTCAGGAGATTATAATGAAACAATATAACCAATTAAGAACTACGGATGACATTATATCCTGTTATAAACCTCTGATTGATGAACTAAAAGCTGAGACAATCTGTTTTCAAATCACCTCTCTTAACCAAGCAAATACTATAGAATTAATCGGCAAAGAAGTACTACCAAAATTACGTAATATCTAAAAAGGAGCAAAAACAATGAAAGTAGGCTTACAAATAAACAGATTTGATTATCCAGGTGGTGATAAAAATATTAGTAACAATTTAAAAGAAATTGTTAAATCAGCTGAAAATGCTGGCATATATAGTCTATGGGTTATGGACCATTTCTTTCAATTGCCCGGTATTGGAGACTATAAAGATCCCATGCTAGAAGCTTACACAACTCTTGGGTTTATGGCCGGGATTACTGAAAAAGTAAAACTCGGCACATTGGTTACTGGCGTCATATACCGAGATCCAGCTGTACTAATTAATGCTGTCACTACACTTGATGTCCTGTCTAATGGCAGAGCATATCTTGGTATTGGAGCTGGCTGGAATGATCAAGAAGCTATTGCTTTAGGTTTGACTGACCCACTAAACTCACATCGATTTGATAGGCTTGAGGATACTCTAAAACTAACTCACCAAATGTGGAATAACAATGCTGAACCTTTTGTTGGAAAAATCTATAACTTACCAGAACCCCACTTATCACCTCAACCCATAACTAAACCACACCCACCAATATTAATCGGTGGTGGAGGTGAAGAAAAAACATTACGTTATGTTGCTAAGTATGGTGACGGATGTAACTTATTTGCCGCAGATATGGAAGCACTAACTCGTAAATTAGAAATTCTAAAAAAATACTGCTTAGAGATAAATAGAGATTATGATGAAATTGAAAAAACATCCCTTCTAAGACTTAGTACTACCGATATTGCCAATAACCCAGAATTGCTAATGAAGGAAGCTAAAAAATTAAACGAAGTTGGCATAAATCAAATCATGGTAATGGCCAGTAAGGATGCTAATCCAGATTCATATAACAAACTATCAAAAAGCATAGAACTAATTAATAGCTTCTAGCACATCATTAAATAATAAATACCCCTATTTTTGCCATATTATTTTATCTCTAAGTCAATATAGTGTTTGTGGATTTTATAAAAAAGTGCTACGTTTATTCATGTATAGTATTGCATAATAAAAATTTATAAAAAATAAATTATGAGCACCCTTTTAGTAGAGCAAAATCCATTACTAGATAAAAGAGTTAATCAAAATCCACATCAAGTAGGTATAGTTGCACTAAATAATCTGTCGGAAGTTGCAGAGCCATTTTCAGTAAATAATGAGACAGAGTACCAAATTGATTATCTCAGCTTTAATGACTTAGAAAAAAGTTATATCGAACATCGAAATCTTGATGCCGAGAGAAAAAAATGTGGAATACTCAAATTCATAAAAGATGGCCAGGAAATAACGGACTTAACTGCCTATAATGCAGCACCACCAATTCGTGAAATTGGTATGGTTTCCAATACTGAAAAACCTTACTTTATTCTTAGTGTCCGAACCGAAAGAAGAGAAGATGAAAAAGAAAGTGAGACCATTTTATTTAGAGCAGAGTCAGCTTTTGCAACAGAATGGGAACAAATTAATGATGAAAGTATAAAAAGCATCAAAGGCCAAGATCCAAAAACTTCAAAAATAGGCGAAAATTTATTTGTAAGTGTTGTTGAAGTAGAAGAAGTATTAAATTCTGATGAAAAAACGACTCACTTAAAATGGTGGCAAAAGTTTTATAAAGGCCCTAATATACGTAATCTGGAACTTATTGGCAGAGGCCCGGATGGCATGAAAAATATAACTCCAGTTGAAATGACTAATGGTGAAATAATTGTTTTTACGAGACCGCAAAATCCAGATGATGAAAAAATGGGTGGACTAGGACAAATTGGTACAGTAACTATTAAAAGTATCGATGAAATAAAAAATCAAGAATTACTGCAAGTTGACAATGCCCCTCTTATCAATACTAGGTTTGTATCTGGCGAAGAATGGGGCGGTGTTGGTCAGGCTACTGCTTTAAAATATGGTTTAATCGGTATAATCGGTCACATTGCCAAGCTACCAAAAAATTATTGTACTATCAGTGGAATATATGATCCTAAAAGTCGGAAACTTATAAATATTAAGGTTGAATCCATGGCTGATGAATTTAGTGGAGTAATATCAAAAACTCCAGAACATTTAAACATAAGTTACGGTACTGGAATAACAGAACCAGATAACAACGGTAACGTTATGTTATTTCAAGGTGTAGGAGACGTAGCAACAGGCTATAAAATAATTAAAGATCCTTTTGTAGGATTACGCCTGCTAGAATAATTTTTACAAATTTAGTTTTATAAGTGCGTTAGTTTAAATGATCAAAAAAAATAAACCAAATAATTACTTAGCTACGGCCTATTTGTAACTAAATAATTCGATCATTTTGTATTTATTTGGTTTATACTTAATATACATAATAAATATGTACGAGGTAATAAAAAATATAAACTTGGAAATATGTTAAATCTCAACGAATGGTCTTATAAGAAATTTAAAATTATATATAAGTATGTTGTAGAACACAAACTTGTTTTAGCGGTTTCAATTAGTATTATCATTATTGTTACAGGTGTTTTTTTGGGATATGAAAATAATAAAGTAGTCCCCATTAACCCAGCCGCAAGTTCACATTATTTGCTTGAACCTCACAATCCACTTAGTTTTATGTCCAACTGGGATGGCCCTGATTATCTAAACATTGCCAAATACGGCTACAAAAGCATTATCCAGACTAACCTTTTCCCGATGTATCCAATACTTGTACGACTTTTTAATTTCATAGTCCCTTCCCTACTTATTAGCGCATTACTCTTATCCTGGCTATGTCTAGTTATTGCCATATATTTTTATTTAAAAATTATTGAGATTTTATTCAAACCTAAAAATAACCTTGAATCTCTAAAAGCAGTTTTACTATTTATACTTTTCCCGACTGGCATATTTTTGCTCGCAACCTATTCTGAATCACTCTTCATGGCATCTGCTTTAGCTGCAATATATTTTGCTTACAAACGGAAATACTTACTGGCTGGGTTAATATCTATTTTAACCACCGCAACACACCCTAATGGTGTTTTCTTAGCTATACTTGTTGGTCTCATACTCTACGAGCAAAAAATGAATTTTAAAAAAATAATTTTATCAATTGCAATTGGAGGCTTAGGTTTATTAGGATACATGGCCTTCTTATATATTAAATTCAGTAACGCCTTCGCATTTGTTAATGCCCAGAAAAAAAATGGCTGGCTACAATTTAATGTAAATAATTATACTGTTGAGGTAGGTTGGTTAAATATAATCTTCTTTATTTTAATTATCACATCCGCTATCTATTGGTGGTCTCGTCATAAGAGTTTTTCAATTTATTCAATCTTATTCTTAGTAGTACCTATTTTAGGAGGTCAATTTGGAGGTTTTAACAGATATGTACTAGCTGCATTCCCTTTGCAAATAATGCTTTACGATCGGTACCGAAACAAACCTTATGGGTATGCAATCTGTCTTAGTCTATCTTCTATTCTTTGGGCATATTTTGTCTTTCAATATGCTGGAGGTTATGTTGGTGGATAGTTGACCGTTTATTGTTGTCATAACCTATGACCTCTAATATTGTTACACTTTTTTGTATTACTGAACCACCGAAGACTACAACTTCTATGCAACGAAACTAAAATTTTTATCAAAATTATTTAGATTTAAACCTTTGTTTAATATAAAATAAATTTAATGATATTTTTTGTAAGTGTTTAAAAAATTGACTAAGAAAATTTAAAAAGTATAATTCTATTATGTCTAATTTTTTAATTATTGGAAAAAAATTCAATGGCCTGATTGATTACCTTGACAGCCATAATCATACTCATATCAATATCAGAGATTCTAATAATAAAAGCGTTAAGAAAAATGATTACACCTATATTTGTGACTTTTCATCAATCGAAAATGTTATAGCCATTGCCAAAGAAGTTAATAATGTCCAATCCTTTAATGGTGTTATCGCGACCTATGAAAACTATATCCTCCCCGCAGCACAAATTGCCGATGCACTTAACTTACCTGGCTTAAGTATTAAATCAGCTGAGGCATGCACAGACAAAGAAATAATGAGAACAATGTTCTCTTTAGCGCCTGAAACAATTAGTCCCGAATTTAGTATTGTTAATAATAAGGGTGATTTAATTAAATTTGCTCAATCACATCAATTCCCTCTTATTTTAAAACCAGCTAATTTGGCTAAAAGTTTGCTTGTTACTAAAGCCGATAATCTAGAACAACTACTATCAAACTATGAATTAACCCTAGAACATATTGATAAGACATACAGAAACTATGCTCCAAATCGTACACCTAAACTAATTATTGAAGAGTTCATTATTGGATCGACTCATTCTGTTGACGCATTTATTGATAAAAATGGCAATGTGATGGTTCTCGATGAAGTAGTGGATTACGAGACTGGCCAAGAGATTGGTTTTAATGATAATTTTCACTATAGTCGTTTGTTACCTACAAGACTTGATAATGAAACAATTGCACAAATTCGTCATATTGCAGAGTTAGGTTGCAAAGCACTCGGCATGACAAATTCTCCAGCCCATATTGAAATAATCTTAAGTCCTGATGGACCTAGAGTTGTCGAAATTGGTGCAAGAAATGGTGGTTACAGAGAGAGAATGTATAAATTAGCTAATGGCATAGACATTACTGGCAGCGCACTAGCTATTGCTTGCGGTGAATTGCCTAATATTAAAGCCACTAAAAATGAATACTGTTTGGTATTAGAACTATTCCCGAAAGAAGATGGCGAATTCGTAGATATAGATAACGAAACTAAACTCCAAGAGCTTACTTCGCTAGTATATTATTCTAAAAAAGCTAAGCCGGGTCAAATGGTCGGAAAATCATCAAACGGCTACAAGGCTTGCGCAATTATTATCCTTCACTCTAAAGATAAAGATAAATTTAATGATGATGCGCTCTATATTAAGAATAATGTAGTTGTTAAAACTTTAAAATAAACAATTCATTTACACTATCTATTCTTGAATCCTTATTTTGTTGCTATTTAATTTAAAAAGGAGCTTAGGTTATTAAACTCCTTTAAAAGAGTTTAAAGTAAGTTAAACAACTTCAGGAGCAAAGGATTCAATTGTATTTAGGGCAATTTCAAGCTCAGCATCATGAATCGCTAGACTAACCTGTGGGTCATCAATTCCTCCATTGGAATTTATCTTATCTCCAATGAGAATTGCAATATTTGGTTCAATTTGAGCTGCACCAAGCCTAGTAAAGACTTCGTTTAATTGATGGGCAGCAGATGATCCACCACTAAACCCATAAGATACTATAAAGACTGGTTTATTTAACCATTCACCTTTTAAATAATCTACTGCATTCTTAAGTGGTGCAGGATACCCAGCGTTATATTCAGAGGTCAAAACAATAATAGCATCTGCGTTATCTATCTTAGCTGCCCAAGATTTAGCTTCTTCTGAAACTCCTGGAGCTACTGAAGGGATGGTTGGTTCATTAAATAATGGCAAATTAATTTCTGCAAGATCAAATCTTTCAGCGATTAATCCTGGATGTTTAGCAATATTGGTTTCTAACCAATTAGCGATTGCTGGCGATATACGACCTTGTCTAGTTGAACCTAATATAATACCTACTCTTTTTGACATAATTTAACTCCCTCATTTTTAATTTAATTTTTATAGTACTATATATTATATAGCATTATTTTTAATAACAAAGCACTTTTATTATAAAATTATGTTTAGACCAGAATTAGGCTATAAAGACATTGTATTAATCTAAAAATAAAAACTTAATATACGTTTCAATAATAAACACTAAGATAATTGACCATACTTTGATTTTNTTGTATAGTATATATTATGAGCATGTCTGAGGAAAAAATTGCCATAAATCAACAAGATTCATTGCCTGGACTATCTATATACAGGCCAGTATTAGATTTACCTGAAGGATATAGTGAATATTTATCACAACGTCTGGAATATGCAGGATTTACTAAAAATTTAGTAAAAGTGATTTTAGGATCTGAACCAAAAATAGTAATTATTGGAACAGGTGAGTTAAGAAGCATTCAAGAAAAAGCTGAAGTCCCTCTGACGGATGAATCAAATGAAGAATTAGCAGAATATTTAAACGATTCTGTGCCTGTTAGTTATGATACTGTTATAAAAAATATTCCGATTTTACCTCTAAAATATTACATACGTAAGGGTAAAAGTGATTATTTAGTTCTAGCTGCTGCTTCAAAAAATCCTCAGATTAAAAAAGAAAGAAAAATAACCCAAAAAATTATTAATGAAAAATATAGGCTCAGAAATAGTACGGCTAACACAGCTTGGGCTAATACTAGCTATAGAACAGATCTTAATATTGCCTGGATCAACAATAACAGGCATTTTAGATCTACTAGAATACCAGAACTACAAAATTTCTTAGGGACATTATTAAGACAATCTTTACCAGAAAAAATAACTCTTGGTCTAGCAACTATTGATGATGTAAACAAAAAAGGTGAATAAGATATATAAAATATTAAATTCTGTTTTCTATAACCAATTTATTTTGCTAACATATAATAAATATAGTTAAAATATTAATATGATGCTTCATAAATCAGACAAGGAATTACTTCAAGGTGAGGTTAATTATTGTCTAAAAACAGTAACCGCAGATAAATCTAAACTTATTGGGTCTGTTACTCTTAGTAGTTTTGGGATTTTACTAGATTTAGGATGTATAGCATATACAATAGTTACAAAAAATCTCTTTGGGTTAACACCTATTGTCTTAGGTACTCCGATAGCTATTATGTCGGGTATTGAAACTTCGGATAATCACCAGCTATATAAAAGTTCTATGGCCGAATTAAATTCCGCAAAAGAAAAATTAAGTCAATTAGTTGAATAATTCGATTGCTTAAAAATACTAGACTTAGTACAAACTATTTCCACACTCTAACATAATCTACTAAAACCTGCGACGAAACACCGTATACACCCGTATTACCCGATCCTACATTAATAATGATATACTCTGGCGCACCTCCATCATTAGTTGCATATTGCCTTACAAGTTTACCGTCCCAGTATATATAATTTACGCCATTCTCTCGATCAACTCCGTAAATATGCCAACTGCCTCCCCAATTTCCTGGAACAGTTGGACCATTATTAGCACCTGAAGTTGAGTGATAGTTTGAAGTTAAAGTACCATTGTACCCTTCAGCTATATCTATTTCTCCATCATTTGGCCAAGTTGGTCCACTAGTCCAGAACGCTGGCCAATTATAAATAGTAGGTCCATTTCCAGGAAAATATATTTTCCCTTCAACATAGTAACCTGTTCCGATTTCGAAGTTTGTGCCTGCTCCACTACCAGAATAAGTGTCAACAAGTGCTCCTGAAGATGACGAAGCAAGCGTAAGTACTAAATTCCCTCCCGAAACAGATACGTTCGATGAACTTGTTGTTACATTATTCATAGTACCACCACCATACCAACTAGAAGCCCAATTGTTCGTATTTAGACTATTACCATTGAATTCATCATCAAATACCGGTGTTCCCCACCCACTCGCGCCTGTAGTTGAACTTCCTATGCAAGGAGCCATTACACCAGCATTCGAACAACCATCAATTGCTGCTGTTACACTAACATTTGTTGAAGCACTAACAATGCCTCCTGCACCACTACAACTCAAAATAAAAGTTGAATTAGTAGTTAGTGATGACGCTAAATGTGTTCCACTAGTTGATTGGCTACCACTCCAAGCACCACTAGCAGTACAACTAGTAGTATTAGTTGTACTCCAAGAGATAGTTGATGAACCACCTGAAGTAATGCTTGACGGGCTACTACTAAGAGAGATGGTGGGCGGTGGTGTGCTCGGTGGAATTATATTATTATTAGAGCTGTTTGTGTTAGATGAGCTTGTGGTGGTTGTATTATTAGTTGTAGAACCTGTTGTATTAGTATTTGTACTAGTTGTAGTTGGTTTGCTTAGATTTGTACTAGTAGTTGGTTTATTAATTATACTTGGGCTTACTACTGTATTAGTCTTAGAAGCTAAGGTATTATTGCTAGGAGAGCTTTTAATACCTACGGCTGTAGATGTTTTTGTTCCAGGTGTATTAACTTGTTTATGATTAGTATTTATTAAACCAACTACTGTACCCAGTCCTGCTGAGACTATAACTGCGGTAATTACTAGCCAGAGTCTATTACTTAATACTTTAGCAAGTATTACAGTTAGTTTAGTTGGACTATTGGAGTGACTTAAAGCTACATCACCAAGGTTGGTGAAAAAGTTTAAAGGATCTTTATCTTTATTGTTCATTTATCTTTTTATCTTAATAGTTTAATTTAAGTATATTATACTTCTAAAATAAATAATCGACTATTTGACAATTATAATATTTTGTAACATAATATAATATCTAAAGTTATAATGAGTTTACCTCACTAAAGATAATATTAACTAATTCAGTAAATCGATAGTATATGTTTGAAATTAACCCAAGAATTGACTTCCAAGAAGATATTCTAGAAATTAGTCAACGAATACCGACCAATTATTCGCCTGAACGATTGAAATTAAAGCAAACCCTATGCGAAGAAATCAGTCTGACATCAGGTTACTACGCAGAAATGTATAACAATGAAATGATTTTAAGAGCTAATATACCCAAGATACTATACTCTGCTCCAAAAAGTACTATACGAATTAGTAATGTACAGCACCTCCTACAAAATTTACGATACTTTACAACTTATATAATAAGCAACACATCAACTGATAACGTATTTACACTCAAAAATACTAATCCTATGGGAAATGTATCAGCTCAATTCCAAAAATATTTAAATAGTGGGTCCTTAAGTGAAACCGTCGCTCGAGAAGCTATAAGAGTAATGTCGCTACCATTTGGAAAAGATGAAACAATTAAAGCTCTTAGAAAGTTTGTTTTTAATACCGATGGCATGGATACTTTTGCAGGATCAAGCGATCACAAGAATCCATTCTCTATCTCTTCGAGAAGGAGTTTAACAAATTTAACTATTTTAGACTATGAGTCTAAGCCAAATAAAAAAGGTAGAGCATCCTGGAATTTTTTAAATATTAATAATAATAATTCAGCCTTTGGCGTTGATATTAATGGAATAAGTAATAATGACCTTATAGCTACAGGTCGCGTCAATAATTTATACGACATGCAAGGTCATAATATAAGATCTGACCACCAGAAATTAAGTCTTATTTTAGGTACTGCTGTTATTGCTGCTGCTGCCTCTAGGTTTACTGGGACAGATGATATATACGAATCGGTTGAATGGTAATAATAAACTAAGATAGATACCCATTCAGCTATCAAGTTTAACTATATCTTACAACTAAAAACTAACAGCAAACATTTTTTTTAAATAACTCACAGTTAGTTTTAGTATCTCAACTTTTATCAAAAAAATAATATAATTTTGACATCGAGTTACGCCAAGTCTAATAAAAATATATAATGGTTAAATGAACAAAAAATTAAGTGAATATTCTAGAATTTCCTTAGAAGGCCTAAATTTCATTTTTACTAATAAATACTTCGGAAACTTAAGTGAAATTGTTGGCGATACTAGCAATTACACAAAAAACCTAGATAAATTTCTATCTCTTGCTCCAATTAATAAGAAAGTCATTAAATTAAAAGCAGAGCATGGCGATAAAATTATAGACATATCCTCTATTTCGAACACCAAAAAATATAAAGTATTAAAAGGTGACAGTTTAATTTTAAATATTAACTTGGCTACAGCTTGGATAGCACCTGCTGACTGCGTTATAATTGTTATTTTTGATAAAGCAACGGATATTATTTGCCTGATTCATGCCAGCAGATTAACTATACCTAAAAATATTATCCCGATTACTATTCAAACGTATCTATCTAAGACCAAAAAAAGCATAAAGTCATTATCGGCTTATTTAAGTCCTTCGATTCATTCATCGAATTACGTTTTTGAACCTAATGTTGCAAATTCTCTATTCGACAAGAGTTGGAATAAATTTATAAAAAAAGTTGATAACAAAATCGAAGTTGATATAAAAGCTAGAGCTATTTCAGATTTAAAAATAGCTGGGATAGAAGATATTTCTATAGATAGCAACAATACTGCCGATGGAAATTTCTTCTCTAATAGTGAAGGTAGAATTAATCAAGATTTAAGCGGCAGAAATGGTTTTTTAATATATAAAAGTTCCTAAAATGTTAATTCTTGGATTACTTCGGTACGAACTGTTTATCTATAATTTCAACAGTATGCCCCAATATAAGTGGACGTAATAGTCCGGGCTCAATTTTTTTAGCCTGTTTTGATCTAAATTCATCCAATTTTAATTGATTATCTTCCCAAATTCTATCTGATTTCTCAGATATCCCCTGTGCCCACTCTAAGGCAGCCTTGCCTTCATCGGTCACTGGAGTCGTAAGTAGCATTCCAGACTCATCTATCGTTTGTTTTTGGGCCTTCAAAACTGTAATTGAATCAAAAACACCACCAGCAGCAATCGTTGAGGCTAACCTAGAGAAACGTTTTATACCTTGCTTCCCTGGCATAGAAAAATTATCAGCCTCGTGTTGACATCTCATAGCTGTTAGCGCAGCATCAGGATTAACTAGAGCAAACGCACCGAGTGCTGAAACATAAAACTGATAATGCCTACCCTCATCTGAACCAATATCTCTCAGCGTTTTTCTAGCTGAATTATCCATCAATCTAGAAGAATAAAAATGAGCTTCTCTTGTAAGCAGTTCCTGGACAGGGAGATAAGCTAACCCATCAGCAGGAGATTCAATTTTGACATGAATCCCGGCGGCTAGATTATGCTCCCTAATCGGTAACCATTCTTTAGACATATCTAAAAATCCACGAGCCTCCATATCTCTAACCATAATTTCACCGTGACTTCTTTCCTCGGCTGTCCATCGTCCAATCCATTCAATCCAAGATTCAAAGCCAATAAGAAGATCAGCAGTATACCAAGGTAAATTTTCTTCGGTAGCTGCATCAACTTTGTAAATAGCCTTAATCATTGGATCTATATCAATATTGCTTTCCGCCCATTTATCTACATGTAGTCTGTATTCATTTTTTAGTTTTTCGTAATCTTCAATTGGCACCATAGAATAAGGATCTAGCGATATAGTTTCACGATTTCTAAGAGAATCAATATGTCTTTGATAAGCTGCATCAATTTGGGGTTGAATCTCGTCAATCTCACTTTTTTTGAGTGCTGGGTAGAACTCTCTCATCTATTCATCATATCAGTCTTGTGAGTACAAGCATAGTAGATATCAATTTATTTATGATTAAATAACAAAATTACACCAAAATACTTATCCTTGCATAATAATATAGTCTATTATTAACTTAAATAATGCCTGATATAGAAAGACTAGATAAATTTTTCGTAATGCACGATTTTGAGAATACTGTACTAAATTCATGGCTAGATGAATGGCCTCTTCATTGCACTATCGTGCCATTGTTTTTACCTGAAAAATCTATGCCTCAAAACGATGTTATAGAATCAGTTAATCAAGTAGCCAGCACTTTTAATGCAATCCAGATAGAGTTTGGTGGTAAGTCGAACTTTGGTCCAAATGAAGATATACCAGTAATTGAAATAATTGATCAAAATCACTCCTTAAGAAGCCTACACAATACTCTAGTCTTTTACCTAGGAAACTTCAGTTGTCAATTTATAGATAAAACATATTTATTAGATAATTACTCGCCACATGTAACTGAGCGATCTAACAGTCCTCGACTAACTTCTCCATACGAATTAAATTCAATAAGCATAGGGAAAAAATCTAAGAAACACGATAAAAAAATAATTATCGCAAAGTTAAATTTAGGTGTTTAACTAGAAATATCGTATTTGGTTAGTTTCTTTTTACTGGTGTTATTATCGTTTTGTTGAAGTTTTAAAAGTTCTGCGTAAATTCCGCTTGTTGATGCGAGTTCGCTAGGTGTACCAATTTCATCAATATTACCATTTTTTAAAGTAATTATTTTATCAACATGCTTAATAGTTGAAAGTCTATGGGCAATTATTAAAGTTGACCGACCTTTCATTAATCTATCTAAACCTACTTGCACCATACGTTCACTTTTGCTATCAAGGCTGCTTGTTGCTTCATCTAAAATCAATATCTGTGCATTTTTCAGAAATGCCCTAGCAATAGCTATTCTTTGTTTTTGACCACCACTTAATTTTAGGCCCCTCTCTCCAATTTCTGTTTCATACCCTTGATCAAGTTTATTTATAAATTCATCTGCATTAGCAGATTTGGCAGCTCTTATAACTTCTTCATCACTAGCTTCTGGATTAGCATAAGCAATGTTTTCACGAATCGTTCCACTAAATAAGGACGCCTCTTGAAAAACAACACCAATTGAACTTCTAAGACTAACCAGACTTACATTATTTATATTTTGGCCATCTATTTCAATAACTCCATTTTGAGGCTCATATAATCTTAAAAGTAGGCTAGTAATAGTTGTCTTACCTTCTCCACTTTCACCAACTAAAGCCACCTTAGAATCTGGCTCAACTGAGAAAGATATGCCAGACAAAACTGGGTTTTTATTATATGCAAAATTAATATTATCAAATTCTATTAATGCATCCTTAACCACTAAACTTTTTGCACCATAAATATCTTTAATACCTACTTCTTCATCCATAACTGCAAAATAATCAGTAGTATTTGCAATTGCTCGTTGTGTTTGATCAACCAGAAAGCTAATTGTAAAAATTGGAATTCTGACAAGCATTGCATACTGAACCAATAAGACCATAGTCCCTATACTAAAATGTCCATTAGCAGTCTCGATAAATATATAGCTAAAAATTCCTAGAAATATTGTGTTTAGGACTAAACGTCTGTATACATCTTGTCGATGCCAGTACTTACTTTGCGGGCTTGTTGTCTTAACAACCTTGTCAAAACGTTTCGAAAAAAAAGCTATCTCCGACAACTCACGAACAAAACTTTTAACTACTCTGACTTGACCGATTGCCTCATTAAATCTTCCACCAGCGATATCCTGTTCAGCATTAATTTCTTTTTGATATCCTTGCCATTTCTTACTAGATTTAGTTGTAAACAAAATAAATATTGGGAAAAGTGCGAATAACATTAAAGCGACTTGCCAAGAATATAAAGCTACGATTATAAGTGAAAAAACTGTAGAAAATATAAACTGCAAAAAGTTATTGCTAAGTGTTTGAGTAAAATTACTTATTTGACTTATGCCACGACTCATTCTATTAATAATTTTTCCAGAAAGTTCTTTATCGAAATAACTTTGCGGTAATTCAAGTAAATGCTGATAATAATGTACACTGAAGAATCGTTGAAGCTTGACCGACATCATATCACCTAAATAACCACCTATATTGCTAAATAATGTCTGTGCTACATCCGTAACAAAAATTAAAACAGCAAATAAGGCCACAATTTTAACATCCGAATGTCCTAAGCCCTTACTTATTTGATCAATTGCTCCCTTTGTAAATAGCGGCTGTAGCTGGCTTAGCCCAGCAAGTAAAATAGTAGAAAGAGAAATTCCTAGATAATAAGGCCACAAGGATTTACTAAACTTAAAAATTCGAAAAAGTTGTTTCATAACCTATTAACTATATATTATTTGTTTATGATTGTCTCCAGCCAAAAGCTAACTTTTTAGATTAAGCGTCAATATTTTTATTTAAATTATGACTCTAAATAGACTAATATAAATACTTATGAACTTTATATCACATCATGAAACTGCAGTGCTATTCGATTCTAAATCAAGTCTATCATTTTTAACCGGTTCAATGGTATACGACCTAAGAAGAATTTCAGGGTTAAAGAATACTCTAAGTGGATTAAATAACGAAGAAATGCTTCGAGGTATTGATTTCCATAAAGCAACAAACACAGCCTTTGATAACTTACCTCAGATTATTGAAATTGAGGAATCCATGAAAGAATTATTTAATAAATTTTTACCATGGAGAACATCTATCCAGGCATCGCGTGCCGGTAAAGACCTTCTGTTCGATTCAATACAATTTAAGGATAAATCAATTATTGAAGATTTAATGATAACTTTAGAAAATATATATAATGGAGAAGTTATATTTTCAGGCGTGGAAAATCCTAAACCAATTGTCCAAGTTGCAGGTTGGCTCTTACAAAATGGTCCCCCTAGGTATGATGACCCCGAAATAGCAACTCAAAGACTATATGGCACACTAAGCCAGACTAGAACACCTATTGATATGCTATATTTTGATTACGTATTAAAAGTAATGCAAGAATCTCAATCTAAAATATTAAAAATTGGCTCACTGTCAATGAATCAAACTGTTAATAATCTAAAAAATAACTTTAGCTTAAGTTAGAAAATCGAACTGTCTTTATTGTTTTCGGCCATTACCCTCTCACTGTCAGTTAAATCCGTATCCTTAACTAGTCTAACTAATGTCCAGTGTCGTCCAACTGGACAAAATTGTAATCTATAAAAACCTAATCTAATTGCTTTTAATGATGCACCTGGCACCCAAATTGTTGAAAATAAATGTCCTTGTTTACATCTAACAATTGCTCTACCCCCTACACCCAAATATCCCCTAGACCTACTTATTCTTGTTATGACGAAAAATATTACAAAAATAACCACCAAAGAAATCAACGGCACAAAGACAGACACTCGATTGTGGATCATATTTATGGTCCTTTGCCGGTATAGTTAATTGTTAAATTAGTTGTCTGCCCGGCTACTATAGTTACTTGTTGCGAAGGTGATGTAAAGGTATTATTGTTATAAGAATCTGGCACAAAATCATAACTACCTGCTGGTAAATTGACAGAAAAACTTCCATCACTAGCACTGATAAATTTAGTAATGATTTTACCAGAACTATTATCTTTAACAGAAACAGCCGCTTGGAATGGCGTCGGTTTACTCGCACAAGTTGCGCCGGCTGGTAAATTAGTACAAGCTATCGTAATTAATATGTGCCCCACTGCAGAGCTAGGGCTAGATGTTGATGAGGTGGGAGGAATAGTATTAGTTGTTGAAGTTGAGCTATTAGAAGTTATCGAGTTATTAGCTGAATTTATAGCGACAATTGATGTTGCCTGAATTGTAGATATTTTATTCGAGGAACTAGACGGCAAACTATTACTTGTAACTGTGACTTTAGTGCCGTTTTGAATACTAGTATTTGAAGGTACTACAACATTATATTGCTTATTATTAACTGTTAGGACATAACCGGTACAGCCAGTCTGCTTCAATGTACAGGTTTGTTTATTAATAATACCTTGATACGAAATCAATTTTGGTTTGTTTTTATGTACTATAAAATAAGCTGCTGCAGAAATAAGGATAAGGACAATTAAACCTAGACCAATGCTTTTTAAAATTCTTTTGGTTAGTTTGAATTTAAATATTTGTTTCATATTTTTTAATACCTACTTAGAGCTTACGCTTATAAGAAATTTGCGTCAAGATACTGTAGAATCAAATTGTAAAATTTAACTAAATTATTTGTAATTTTAATGATAATATTGTAAAATATGAGTATATGTCTGAGTACTTTAAACCGAACAATGACATTGATTTAAACAAGCTCTACCCTTTAGCTAAGACTATTGAAGGCGTACCATATTATCCATTTAAAAGTAGTTTTACTATACCTGATTTGAAAGAAACCATTACGAGCTATGGTTCAGGGTTTTACTTTGATCCACAATTTAGCGAAAAATTTGGAATTGAAAATTTTAATCTTCAGTCGACTCATTTTACCGAACGTCCCGATTGGCGAGTAGGTCGAGAGGAATCTTACCATGGCGTTACTTTCGGAGAACTTGAATTAACAATTAATCAAGGTAACGATGAAGAAGAGATAGTTGTACCGATTGCTATAAAACCATTTTTTTCAAATGACAAAAATGAAGCAATCCATGAATACTTAGCCTTAAAATTAATTAATCAATACCCAACAATGCAAACTTTCAAACCAATTGGATTATTTGTAAATGAATCAAATAGAACCTTTTTATTAACGATTTTTGAAGAAGAAGTTTTATCGTTAGATAATGTCGACTGGCAACTTGGTACTTATGATAAACTAGACAGACATTTTGCGCCTTTTAAAGCCATCTCATCATCAGCAAAAATTTTAGCATTGCTTCATTCTCAAGGGTTTGTTCATCAAGACACTCAGATTAAAAATATGGCAATCGATAGAAATGGTGTAAGAATAGTTGATTTAACCAGATTGCGTCGAATACCATTATTAGATCTTTCGACTGATTATGAATCACAGCATTTTATTCTCAAAGATTTTCTTGAACTAATTAGGTCAATCAACGAAAGAAAATATTTAACAGACACTACTTCAGATAAAAGAAAACAGATAATTGAAATGAATTTACTCAGTCCATATCTTAGTATAATGAGGCATCCTTCTAATTTATTTGCCAGCAATATTGGATTCCAAAAAACTCTCAAATCGATCTTAGATACAAGTTTAGAAGAAATATAGTCTTATCTAAAATTTTGTAATAATTCAAAATCACCTTCGCCTGAATGTGAAGGTATAACAAAGTCAATATTTATGCCTAGATCATTAATTCTATCTCGAGCTGAAATAATTGATAATCGACTTTGTTCATTATTATTTGTCATTATTTTGTAAGCATTCTTAACTTTTTTACCAATAAAAGAAAAATCCAATGCGTCACCGGGAAAGAATAGATTATATCCAACAATATCGTTAGAAACAACAAAACCCACGCTTCCATCAGTGTGCCCAGGCATCGATATACATCTAAATACTAAATCGTCTATTTCAATAATCTGATCATCTTTAATAATTTCAGGTTTTATTGAAGTCGCAGCTGCAAGATTTTTATGAGTTAATAAATCAAATAAACCTGGTATTGGTCCTTGACTACGACGCTCACCTGATAAAACTTTACTATCAGGCTCAGAAATAAATGTAACAGATTTAGATTCACTGCCTATAATATCGAGACCTCCGGTATGATCAGCATGGGCATGTGTAATTAATGTGGCAACTATGTTGCTAAAATTTAATTTACGGTTTTTTAAAAAACTCTTAATGTTGTTAGCATCTCTATCCTCACCAGAGTCGATTAGAACTATAGCATCGGACCGGCCTGTAGGGATAGCAGTCAAGCTACTATGAATATCATTAAATCTAACTATGCCTCCTGGAAATTCTTTATTATTCTTTAAAGGTTTTACCCTGGCCACAGCAGTCATAAAAGGAATAGCTAACTTATCTATATTGTTACTCATTTAAATAATAATATAAAACATTAAGTCACAATTGTCAAGAATTTCAAACCTACCCATTCCGAAAAGGGTTTTTAAAACCAATTGATCATAAGTCGTCAACTGGCTTATCGACTAATAATGGTTCGATAGTGGGATCACTGCCAGCAATTTTAATTACATCTTTATCAACTTTCTTAAGTTCATGGTGCGCTTTGTTGAAATGGCCAACAGTAGTTGAAAGTGATGAGCCTAATTTTTGCATATACATTTCAAAATTTCCTATATGCTTACCTAGCTCCCCTACTCTCTGCCCTATATCCTTTGCTTGTTTTTCAATCGATAAAGCCCTAAGACCTTGCATTACTGTTTGTAGATATGCCATGAAACTTGTTGGGCTTACGATAATAACGTGTTTCTCTCTAAAAGCATACTCTAATAAATCACGACTGCTAGCTTCAGTTGATCCAATTTGTGAAACAAGTAATTCATAATAAACAGCTTCACTAGGGATAAACATAAAAGCAAAATCCATCGTATCCTCATTTGGTCGAATATACTTAGCCGTTTCATCAATACGAGATTTTAAATCATTTTTAAAAACTTTTAACAAATTAGCTTTAGTTGATAAATCAGTTATTTCAACTAAACGATTATAATTCTCTAATGAAAACTTTGAGTCAATCGGCAAAATCTTACCTTTTTCCAGTGTTATAATTGCATCAACAGTTTCACCATCCTTAAATCTATGCTGCATCTTATAACGATTAGGAGGTAGGACATTTTGGAGTAAATTTTCTAAATAATATTCTCCAAGCACCCCTCTTTGCTTAGGGTTTTGTAGGACATTTTGAAGAGTTTTTAACTCGCTAGTAACATCGACTACTCTTTTATTAGTTTCATCAAGTTTAACTAACTTTTCAGTTACTTGAGTTATTAATTTTGAGCTTTCGGAAAATTGCTTAATCATTGAATCTCGCATTGAAGCTTCATTCTTATCGAGTCGCTCTGTAATTTGATTTTGTAGGCCCTCTTTAAGAGAATTAATAGCCTGATTTAATTGATTCAAATCTTCTTTAATCAAAAGTGAACTAGGAGATTTTCGATTACTGAAAAAAAATAATCCAGCTAAGATTATAAGAACTACTCCAATTATCGACACAATCAAGACGCTCATAGTTAATCTAATTATAGCAAGAGCGTATTAAAGATAATACTCATTATTAAACATAAACAAAAAAACTTATAAATTATTCTCTTAATTTTTGAAAAAATCAGTTTAACCTCGGAAAAATAAGTTATCTATTCTAATTTAACCAATATTACTCCATAATTAAATCTAAGATGTTTTTAGCTATAGCTATTTCAGCCGCATTTTTAAGTGCCATTTCAAATGGTACTGCAGTTATATTAGAAAAAATAGCAGTTGATAAAATCAATAAGAAGAATTTATCTAGTCTTAATTTACTTTTCCAACTTAAAAATAATTTTAATTATTTACTTGGTATTTTTCTTGATATAGTTGCCTGGTTATTTGCACTTCTAGCAGTACACCGATTACCGCTCTTCATTGTTCAGCCAATTATTGCTTGTAGTGTAATTGTGACTATATTTATTGAAATTATCATAACTAAAAGAAAATTAAATATTAAATTGATTCTATCACTTAGTCTTTTAATCATTGGCTTAATAGTTCTAACCAATGTAGCAGCACCAGAAAAAGCTGCTAGTATCTCTTCATTAACTAAACTTTTTTTGGTATTAACCCCAATACCACTAGCAATTATTGGGCTAGTTTATAATACCTTCTTTAATAAACAAGCAACTTTTGTCTTAGCGGCAGTTACTGGTATATCATTTGGAGCAATTGCAGTAGTTGGACGAGCTCTTCATTTTAACAAAAACATACTTGGTATATTTTCCAACCCCCTACTTTGGGCAATTTTTATTTACAGCATTATTGGCATGATCTTTTTCACGATTGCACTTAAAAAAGCTAGTGCCTCATTTGTTAACACAATCGTCATAGCCTGTGAAACTATATTTCCAATCATTTTTGGAATCATATTTTTTAACGACCATCCAAGACACGATCTATGGATTGAAGTTATATTAGGTTTTATATTTACGGTTCTTGGGACAATCTTTATACTTAATTCTATCGGCAAAGAAATTCTAGACTAAACTATTAAGTTCTTAAAAAACCTTGTTAGTTGAATAAAGCTTTATTATTAAATTTTTAGCATGTAATGTTTGAACTAATTAAAGCACTTTGTGAAAGGCTATTATTTGAAAAACACCATAAAATATGATAGTATAAATATAATATGTTGGAAGTAATGGATAATCAAGAAATTGCTCCTTTATCTGATTTTGCTCAATCAATAGAAATTTTTGAAGAAAAACTAAAAAGCATGCAAGATGATGTTGAAAAATATCTCGAGACCATATCTCTAAAAGAACATGGTACTTCAGATCAAGGCTATAGATTTGATTAAACTGTGAATTTTTTATTCTTAATTATTAACACTTCCCTGTTTAAAAATAAAGAATTATTAAACGATGTTTCTGACAATAATTATTTTAAATTATCTAATGATAATAACTCAGTTAGTTTAAGAAAAAGATCTGCTTATCCCACTACCTATTTAAAATCAGAAAAAAATAATTTTGAACTAGGATATGGTTTAAATTCTAATGATTTTGAAAATGAATTTTTAGATCTACATATTAGTCAAAAAGAATTAATTATTAAAAGAGATATATACATAACTCTACCGTTATTTTATTCTTATCAAAATAACAAATTGGTCCTGTCTAATAGTTTTGATTTCGTAGTTTCAAACACAGAAGAGTTAAGCCTTAATAAACTAGCAATTACTGAATCGATTATGCCAGTTTCCGACCGGTCAAATACCATCTATTCTGAAATAAATATACTGTATGAACGTCAAATTATCTCTTTGGATAAAAATGGACTCAATCTACTAATTCCCGATGATTTCAAGCTGCCAAACAAACTAGAATCTGACTCAAAATTGTTTCAAAAAATTCTAGAAGAAACATTTGAAAAATTTTATTCAAAAATCAGCGAATCAAATTTTGCTTACGAAGTTAGTGGAGGTATCGATTCATCAACATTTCCACTATACATGTCTGATAAAAAAAGCGTCAGTAGCACTCTGATTAGTATTTTATTTAACGGCACCAACTATACCTCTCAACAAGAAAAGCTAAATAGAATTATCGATATAACGAAATTAAAATTATTATCAGTTCAACTTAACACACTTAAAGACTACCCTTTTTGCCAATATTCTAAAAACTCAGCAAATTTTTATAATTTTGAGGAAATATATTATAGACCAAATGATTTATCGGCTAAAATATTAAAATCAAACCAAATTGACGTTTTGGTAACTGGGATTGGTGGCGATGAACTTTTTGAAATAAAACCAACTGATTACTTATATAGACAGTACGGGACTGAGATAATCGAAAAAAGACAATCACTAGAATTTCCACCTTTTACAAAGGATAAATTTAAAAACGACTTTGTTGGTTTAGTACCTACAGAACCACTATTACCTCTTCCAGCACTTTCATTTTCATATTTAAACACTTGCGTATCAAGAAATAACATCTACATAAATCAAGATATCTGGCCAATTTCCCCTTTTGCTAACCTAAAACTATATCAATACAGCCAATCTCTACCTAATAGCTACAAGGCTAATAAAAATATTCTTAGAGTTTATTATGAACATAAAGGATGGCCTAAAGAAATCTATCAGCCTCAGGTAAACGAAAACTTTGCTGAGTTTTTTGACATCACTACTACAGGAGCTGGGTTTGAAAATATTATGATTAAATACTTATCACATTCAACACTTCAAAAAATGGACTATATAGACATTGATCAATTATTTAAATATTATTTAAATTTGAAAAATAGTCGAGATTTAACTAAAAAATGGCTATTTAACATTTATTCTTTGCTCGCGCTTGAAATTAATATAATAAATCTGAAAAAAGAAAATAAACTTACAATTACCAACTAGTTTTGACAGCTTTACCTTCTTCATAGCCAGCAGATGATTGAACCCCAATCGTAGCTTTTTCATAGAAATCATCTATATTCTTCGCACCTGCATAGCTCATTGAACTTCTAAGCCCCGAGGTAATCATATCAATAATATCCTCAACTCCTGGCGTTTTTTCGTCAATATATAACTTACTATTAGATATCCCTTCTTCGAAAAATTCTTTTAATGATCGTTCATAAGGATCTTCTTCATGAGTCCGGTTTATTACCGCTCTTTTGCTAGCCATACCAAAATTCTCTTTATATAGCCCAACATCATCCCTCAAAACATCTCCAGCGCTTTCATATGTTCCAGAAAACCAAGTTCCAATCATAACACTGCTCGCACCTGCAGCAAGAGCTAAAGCAACGTCACGAGGGTATTTTATACCTCCGTCAGCCCAGACAGATGCGCCTCTTGATCGAGCTACTTTCGCACATTCTAAAACAGCACTAAATTGAGGGCGACCAACACCAGTCATCATCCTTGTAATACACATTGCACCAGGACCAACACCAACTTTAATTATATTAGCGCCCGCATCAATTAAAGCATTAGTCCCTTCGACTGTTACTACATTACCAGCGGCTATTTTTATAGACTGGCTGATAGAACGAACGGTTTTTACTGCATCAACCATTTTTTGTTGATGACCATGTGCAGTATCCATAACAATTAAGTCAACTCCAAAAGATAATAATTTCTCAGCTTTTGATTTAACATCACCATTCACACCTAAAGCCACCGCCACCATCAATTTTTTATTTTCATCAATTGCTGGTGAATACAAACTTGCCCTAAGTGCACTCTTTTGACTTATGATACCCATTAATTTCCCATCATTATCAACCACAGGAGCACTATTTATATGATTATCGAATAATTGCTGATACATATCTTTAGAACTTAGATTAGAATCTATTGTAATAATTGTTTGGTTAACGAAAGCCTCTAAGTTACTAAATCGATCTAAGTTAATTGCTTCTTTTTTCAGTAACTAAACCGATAGGCACATTAAAATCATCGATGATTAAAACTACACCATGAGATCTTTTATGAATTAAATTAAGTACATCCGCTATAGTATTATGCACCTTTAGGGTTAGAGGAGTCTCAAATAATATGTCGGCTGATTTGATTTGTTTAATCATTGATTCTAATCGTTCAAAGGGTATATCTTGTGGCAATACCGTTAGACCACCTCGCCTAGCCACAGTTTCAGCCATCCTTTTACCAGCAACTGCACTCATATTTGCGACAATAATTGGGATATGGGTACCAACATTATCAGAAGTAGTTAAATCAACGCTAAACCTGGAACCAACATCACTATAACTTGGTACCAAAAAAACATCGTTATAAGTCAGATCATAACTAGGAATAATATTATTTAAAAATTTCATTTATACTCCCACTAAAAGTTTAAATACAGTACTAAGTTTACTACAAAATTATATTAAATTCTCTAATAAAAATGTTACTATATTTTATATATGAAAATTGCTCTTTATGGTTCAGGTGAGTTCACTGATTCCGTTAACGAAATCGATCAATTTCTAATTAATAAGTTTAATCTAAAAAATGTAGCTGTTGTGCCGACAGCCGCTGGAAAAGAAAAAGATTGGTACAAGTGGCTAGATATGGCCCAAACTCACTTCGATAAATTAAATGTAAATACTATACGAATCGAAGTTACTAATAATAAAGAGGCTAACGATCCAATTATAGCCAATAAAATAAAACAAGCTGATTGGATTTTTTATTCTGGTGGTGCTCCGGAATACTTATTTAAATCAATTAATAACTCATTACTATGGAATTTAACATTAGAAAAATACAAAGCAGGTGTTTTACTCTCAGGTAGTTCTGCCGGAGCTATGATACTTGGCAATTACATAATTGATAAACCTTTTAAGGCAATGCTCCAAAAAACAGACGAAAATTGGCAAAAAACATTTGGGATTGTTGACTACACCATCTTGCCACATTTTAATCGTATGAACCAGTTTAAACCTTTATTGAATCAATTACTGAAAAATACACCGAATAAAATTAAAGATAATTTACTCGGCATTGATGAAGATACAGCCTTATTATTTGAAAACGGTCAAATGATTAAGTTAGGTGGAGGTAATATTGAATTGCGACAAAAAAATATTGTCTCAAATCTATAAAAATTAATAATTACTAAGTAAACTATCTTTAATAGAATTATTAATACCTGAAAAATCAAGATTTATATTTGAATCAGTTGCTCGCATTAATAAAGTAAAAACAGCTAAAGTTCCGGTTCTCTGATCAGCTGGCATCGCATAACCATGATCGTATCGTATTTGCTTCCAATTTGCGTTATATGCACTGTTAAAATTTCTATTAATTAAATTGCTTACATAGGGTGATCCTAAGAATGCTAGCCTCGGCTGGCTAAATCCCATTGAGTTTGCTTGTTCGGAATAATATGCCGATCGGCCATTATACGACATTAAAATATTACCAATATTAATCATGTTGATTGAATTATCTTTTTCGATATTGCCAACAACATTAGAATTTTGACTATATTTTGTAGTCAATAATTTAGCGGCTACTTCAACCTCTTCTTCAAACTGAGATGTACTAACTTGCCCGGGTTTAAAATAAGAATCATAGATTTGAAAAAGTCCATTATTGTTTTCTGGGTTTAACATTGTTAGATTAGTTTCTCGCCAATGAATAGTTGCAAGTAATTGCCATGGTAAATTATACTTTTCTGCAACCGATTCATAGATAGGACTATTTTCAACTAATTGATTAACCTGATCTAATGTAAATACCTTACTTTTAACTAACATTTCCAAATTAAATTTTGACGTCTCTTTTCCAACACATTTTTCTACTGTTGAAATGGGCTTTGCATCATTCGATAATACAACCCGACCTGTTGGGTATAATGCAGATATGTTACTTACAGATTTTGGAACAACCACAATTGTTGTTGGAGTGTTAGAGTCAACCTGACCTGTTGGGTATAATGCAGATATGTTACTTGCCTTCTTATCAGCTATAGCGGTAACTTGTGGTATACAATCATTAGTAATTACTAAAGGTGTTAATTTATCATTGCTACTGAAACTATTAGATACTCTATTCTCTTGATTAGAATGATTTAAAAAATCATAACCACCAATAACAGTAGATAAGCTCAAACTAAGCCCTATAGCTTTAACTAAATATGGTTTAAGTTTTAAAGGTAAAGAAGAAGTTTTTTCCATTATAGCTAATACCTAACATTAATATGCCTATACTACTTTGGCTGTGCCTGTAACTGCGAGAATGCTTTAACAGCTATAATCTCATTAGACAGATTAGTAATTGGATAAACATTATACGTCTGACCACCAGCTGTCGTAAGTTTTTGATACAATTCTACTTCTTTATGACCCGGTAACCATTTAGTGTAAAAATTATATGAATTTGAGTTACTGCTGTTTTGTGAAGCTGGTACGGATGTAATAATTTCATTACCTGACTCGACTTTAACTGAATTAAATACTACTCCCTGATGGTCTAGCGCAACCGATACCGCACTTTCTACTTCTGATTTTTTTAAATTATCATTATATTTATTCCAACCAACTACTCCCGCAGCTACTAATAATATTGCACTAGCAGATAAAAATCCTTTTTTCATATTATTCGCTGATTTTTTATCACCGTTTAAAACGCTAGTGACAACATCTTGTTCTCTTTTAGTGTGTCTAGCTGCTTTAACTAATTCTGACCCGTTAGTTTTTTCAAATCCACTTGGTCTCGTCATATAAAAGCCTTTCATTACTTGTAAATATACTATTATACTACATTAATTATATTTAGTCAATATTAAAACCTTAAGGTCTGCTCTAGAGATAAGGACAACTATGGGTTTTAAACTGTCTATATAGTAATTGTCATTAACAACTAACAAGATCGATGTTGGCCATCATGTTAGAATATATATATTAGTCTGTTCAAATTTATTTTAACAAATCGTATGTTCAAAAAAATTAATCTCATCATTTTAGCTGAAATTATTTTATTCCTTGGTTTATTTATATCAATCCTGCTAAAGCCAGAATCACTTTCTATAAATAATGGCATTAGTTACTTCGGTATTATTGGTAGAACTATACCTACTTATATTCTTAGTTTAGTTGGATCAAGTTTAATAATCGCCTACTTCTCTTTTTTTAACATTAAAAAATTTTATTTAATTAAGTACTTATTGATATTTATTTTTATTTTTGTAATTGGACTGGTTATCTTTCCCTACAATATTAATAATTTTTATTCAAAAATGCATGAACTTTTTGGAGTCTTAATTTTTGTCAGCGAACTTGTCATATCATTCTATATAGCAATAATTTTTAAAAAACGATGGATTAACAGTTTTCTACTGTTCATCGAATTAATCGCCGGCATTTTATCTGCATTTTATTTAAATCCCTCTACTGGTTTTTTATTACAATCACAAATGCTTTATCAACTAGCTTTTGGTCTAATTTTAATAATAAACAAAAATACTCTTCAACAAGAAGTTAAGAAAGATCCTTAATTCATTCTTTACTTTTAACCTAAAATAGTCTAATAATTAAGTATTAACATAAGCATAATTTAGAAAGGTAATTTAAAAAATTAAATGAATAAAAAATTAAGCAATCTTGGCTTTTCAGTATTGGAAGGCTTAGTAGTGATTGTATTTATAGTTTTAATTGTAGGCACGGGATTATACGTAAAGAACAGATCAACAGCTCCAAATACTAGTAACTCCACTACCTCAGCTCCAGTTTCAACTACCAATAAAACACCAACCACTAATATAACAAATGCCATTACTTCAGAGGCTGCTTCAGAAGCTAGTCTATCTACTGGTTCTGATAGTTCATTACAACAAAGTATTACAAGCACTAATAACACAACCGCAAATATCGGAGGATCATACAATGTCTCGAGTTTATAAAAAACAACTTAACCGCTCACTAATTGGCTTATCGGGTGCTTTAATGATTATTTTATCTCCTGCCTTGGTACTTGCAATTAGCCCAGCTAGAACAACAAAAGCAAACACAAGCCAAAATACTAATTTTTGCAATAACCTATCAACGTCTACTAGTAAAATTAGCTCAAATTTAACAAATCTAACCACAAAAGCATCTGCAGCTTGGACAAAACAAACAAGTAATGCAACTACTAATTGGCAACAGGTAGATCAAAAAGTTGCAAGTTACCGAGCTACGGCTGATCAAACTCGACAAACAAATTTTACAAAATTAGAGAACACAGCTAAAACAACTTCCGAAAAGTCTGCAGTCAGTACTTATGAAAGTACTATATCAACTGCAGTTAATACTTTAAGATCAGCCTTCGATAACGCTAGAACAGCTTACCGCACAAGCGTACTTGGCGCTATAAGTAACAGACAATCGACCGTACTGGGACAAGTTTCAGCATTCCAAAGTACCGTAAATGGTATATTTTCAACCTATCAAACTGACTGTCAAACTGGTTCAACCACCAACTTACATACATCTTTTGTTGACGCTATGAAAACAGCTCGAACAACTTTCATGAACGAAAGAAGTTCTGATACTACAATTGGTTCACAAATCCAACAATTCATAGTAACTAGAGATAACTCATTCTCAGCAGCTCAACAAGCTTTTAAAACAACTGCTACGAATGCCGCTCAAGTTTTACAAAAAGCTTTTAATAATAACAGCTCCATTTAATAAAAGACCAATTACAGCTTTTTTAGTTATAATAAAACTATAAAGTAATGAAAAAAACTAAAAAAGCTGGTTTAGGTTTAACAATTGGCGCTCTAGGTATTGTATTTGGAGATATTGGAACTAGTCCACTTTATGTATTTAGCTCAGCTTTTTCTAAAACAGGGTTCAATTTAACTATTTCCAAAGAATTTGTCCTTGGTATTTTATCTCTCATAATTTGGTCTCTTTTTATTGTAGTAACAATTAAATTCATTATGTTTTTAATGAAAGCTGACAATGATGGCGAAGGCGGCATATTATCACTTGTAGCAATTATTAAAAATCAGATTAACAAAGTTAAACATAAAGGGTTAATTTTAATTTTTGGCATAATTGGCGTTGCTTTATTCTTTGGCGACAGTACTATCACTCCAGCCATATCGGTCTTATCGGCTGTCGAAGGCTTGAAAATAATAGCACCCTCATTATCCAATCTTATAATTCCTATCACCCTTTTAATCGTTGCCTTTCTATTTCTTATTCAATCAAAAGGCAGTGGCTATATTGGATCATATTTTGGACCAATCATGTTCATCTGGTTTGCTGCGATAGGGCTTGCTGGTCTTCATCAAATAATGCTTCATCCAACAGTACTCACTAGTTTCTCGCCACTTATTGGAATAATATTTATGATTCACCACCCACTTTCAGCTCTGGTTGCTATGGGTGTAGTCGTGCTTGCGATAACAGGATCAGAAGCTTTATATGCTGATCTTGGACATTTCGGTAGAAATGCAATCAAAAATGCTTGGTTATTTATTGCTTTCCCTGCTTTAATATCTTGTTACTTGGGTGAAGCAGCCCTAATAATTAACAATGGACAAACTGCTAATAGCCCACTTTTCTCCCTATTTCCTTCTTGGCTCAATATTCCAATTGTTTTGCTAGCCACGCTAGCAACAGTCATCGCATCTCAATCGGTAATTTCAGGGACTTTTTCATTAATCAAACAAGCAATTGGCCTCAACTTCTTACCAAAGATGAATATATCTCACACATCAAACAAGAAGATTGGTCAAATCTATATTCCAGTCGTCAATTTAATTATGTTTATTGCTGTTATTTTTCTAGTAATCTTCTTTAAATCTTCAACTAAACTTGCTGGGGCTTATGGAATCGCAGTTAGTGGGACACTATTAATTGATGCACTATTGTACCTAACTCTAATTCATTCCATTAAAAAAATAATCTTAATAAAATTTATCCTAATCAGTATTACAATACTGCCACTTGATATATTATTTGTAGTCGCTAATCTCCCTAAAATACTTTCTGGTGGATGGTTCTCGATTGGACTTGGTTTTATAGTTTTTGAAATTATTTTAACTTGGATAAAAGGACAAGAGATTATTGTTCGAGAAAGAAGATTACTCGAAAAGCCTATAACTCAATTTATAAATGAGATTAAAACCATAGATCCACCAATTAAAAAAATTAGTGGTCTAGGAATCTATATTGGACACCATCAAGACCTAACTCCACTAGCATTAAGAGCCAATTTCAATGAATTTAACGAATTACATCGTAAAATACTAATAATCAATATCGAAATTACTCATAAACCACACATCGCTGAACTGAATCGAGCTAATATAGTTTTACTTGATAAATCTAACCAAATTTATCATTTAATATTAAGCTACGGTTTTCATGATCATATTAATGTACCTGAAACTATGATGAAATTACCTAACTTGCCAGATAATTTAAAAAATAATATTCCCTATGCTTCATATTTCATTTCTCTTAGTGAAATTGTACCGACGACCAAAAATAATATGGCTAGCTGGCGCAAAATAATCTATATATTTCTGGCAAAAAATGCTACTTCGAATTCTGAATTCTACAAACTACCTCTTAATAAAACTGTTGAGATTAGATATTTACTTAGTTTGTAGGACATCTTCGACTAATCATTCGGCTTGACCTACCAATATTAAACTCATTAAGTGCTTGGCCTAATCTGTTTTGCTCTAATAATCTAAGATCCAATAATTTAGCATGAGCATAATCCGCCAAACCAAGACCATCTAAGTCTAAAGCTGTTAAATGAGCAGCATCATCACTTAATCCGCGTTTAATTAAAATCGAAACAAAATTATGAAGCGCTATCTTACCCAAGAACTCAGTTCTGCCTTCCTTCATAATGCTCAAAACTTCATGAGCATTCTTCAAAATTAAACTACCTTCCGGCCATTGCCATTGCCCTACGCGCCATAATTCTGGATGAATAGTACCGATAATAGTATTATTCCCTAAAATATCTGGTTTAACTAAATTATTGAGGCATTCTAAGAAATCACTAGAATATTCTTCAGCTCGTTGCAGCGACCTATGACCTCTATAACCAATATAGTCACAATTATCTAATAATATGTTCCCAGCATATTGACTAGTATGAGTTAAATATTCATCCAATGAACTGGCAACATTCTTTATGCCTTCGCCCTTACCTGCATTAACGTGTAATTTAAGAGAAAAGAAAGAGGTCTGGCTCAGAAAACAATCTCTTATTATGCTTTGAATTATCTCTGATTTACCAGATCCAGGCTGTCCTTCAAGTAAAACAATCCTCTTATCAGTCGATTTTTTAAGAATTTCCGATTTCTCTACAAAAAGAGTATCCCTCGATTTTAATTCATGAGTTAAATTTACGCCTAGATAGGACTTAAGCCCAAATCCATTTCTATTATTATCAGTTATCTTTTCAAAGGACATAATCTAATCAGTATTATTTTTAGGCTCAAAGATTGGATATTCAATTCTTCGATATTCATCTAATTGTAGCTCTTTGAAAATTCTTAGGATATGATTAATTATATTCTGATCACTTAGGAATCCTTTTGAAATTCTTTGGATTTCGTTCTTAGCAAAAATCGATTGATAGTTTAGCTGATTGATGACGTTACCTTCTTCTATTAATTGAATATATAACCTTTCAGCAAATCTAAATAGATTTTCAGCGATTTTATCAATGTCTCTATGATCACCCAACTCTTCGGCTAAATCTTGAGCTACATCAAATTTAATATTTACTGCTAAACGTTCAAGTTGTATCCTCTCTTCTTCCAATAAGTCTAAATCTGCAATCAACTCTTCATCTTGAAATTTATCTCCACTTAATATTTTGAGTTGAGTTAGGTCTTCAATTACCCTAATCCAATCCATTACCTGTTGATTTGTCAAAAAATCAAAATGAGCGATTGAACTGGCTACTTGAGACACATTCTCTAATAAACCTTTTTGAATACCATCTAGAGCGAAAGTAAGCTCACGGATTACTCGTAAAAAATTTTCCTTATCATTATTTTGCCAAGATAATAGCCCAGTTAAATCTTTTAACGTAATTTTATCCATATCCAAAGTTTCTGGTATTGCTATTTCTGTAGAATTTTTAATAGAGGCTACAACTATTCCTAAATTAATAACTTCTGTAGATTCAAAATCAATCAGTTCTGTTTCAAAAACGCTATCAGCGATTGATTCACTTCGAAGAAAATCTTCAATTTCAGAAAAATTAAAAGCTTCCTCAGGGTTATCCATGCTCATGATTTTATATTATACCATAATATCATTTTAAAATCAAAGATAGTATTTCTTAAGTTGTTTTTCAGACAAAAAATATATAAATTAAGGGTATTGTTTAATAAAGGAGACCTAAATGACAGATAAAGACAATGAATTACAGAATGATCAAATGATAACGAACTGGCAACATAGAAATCATAAAGTTGTATTTGGTTTGATTATTTTAATAGTCCTAGTTATTGTATTTATGTTTGGCGTAGGAGCCGGAAGAATGAGCACACGATTAAATCAATTTGTCCGAACAGACGGTCGTGGCCAGGCAATCACTTCTTCAAATAGAAACTATTCAAGTGGATTCGGTTTCACAACTAATATGCCGATCGTACAAAGTAGTGTAAATCAAATCGAAATAACTGGTGTAGTGACAGCTATTAATGGTGATAAAGTAACTTTGGTTGGTGGTGGTGTATCTAATATCATCACAACAAACAGTTCAACACAATATGTCAACGGCAGCAGTCTGGCTGTTAATGATAGTGCAGATATAATTGGACAATATTCAAATAATGTTCTTACGGCCACTATTGTTACAATTAATCCTTAAACTTAAATATTGCTAAAATATATAAATTATGTAGTTATTTATTAAAATAACAATCGCCACATAATTCTATTTATCCAATTTGCAGTCTTTGGTATAAATTGAAACTAAAAAATATTACTCTGTATAAAGATTAAAAAATGGCTATAATTATAAAAATTAGCTATAATTTATACGGTTAAATGAAAATAAAAAATAAAATAATCAATATAGTATTCATAATTACCTTCTTATTTTTGGTAATTACACCGGCTGATGTCTTTGCACTATCTACTGGAAATATTTATTTATCCCCCTTAAATAACAGTTTGATTATTTCTAACCAACTGGATTTATCGCTCAGGATAAACCCTGGAACAACAATAAATAGTGTTCAAGCAACTATTAATTTTGACCCCCATTATTTAACATTTGTCTCATCTTCTAATAACAATAGTACTTTTAGTAGCTGTTTATCGGATACCAAAACGGCAAGTTCCGTATCTATAACCTGTGCAATACTTGGTGGATCAATTAGTTCAGATTCACTAATTAAAACATTGGTATTTAATACCATCACAACTGGTAGTACAACTCTTTCCATCACTAATAGCCTTAGTGCTAACAATGGCGTGAGTTATTATCCAGTAAACGGAAGTTCCAATGTCAGTATTACCAACCAACCAGCACCAATAATTCAACAAGCTCCAACATCTCATCCTACTACCCCAACACAAACATACACTCCTCAATCAAGCCCAAATACTACAACCACTAATGCAAATCCTGTGGCTACTGTAAAGATAAGCCCGATTAATCTAAATCCAAAAACAAGCATTTCTAATTTATTTAGTTTAAAAGCAATAATCAGTATTAAAACAACTCAGATGGCTATTTTTTATGTAAAATATGGAGTATCTAAAAATAATTTATCATCAACCTCTTCTCAAACCTCTTCCAGTAATAATACGACCATCGCTTTAATGAATCTAAATCCAAAAACAGTTTATTTCTATCAAGTATACGCCGTTGATAGTAATAATATAACCCAGAATTTTCCAATCGAAAGTTTTACGACTAAAGGTGTCAGTTTAACTGTTCAACTTTTATCCAGCAATTTCCAACCAATTAAAAACACTAAAATTTATTTAAATAACATTTCGAATTATCAGATCAGTAACACTAACGGACAGGTAACTTTTTACAATCAATCACCGGGTAATCAAACAATTTTCTTCTTTAAGAATAACCAGAAGTTTACAAAAGTAATCTTTTTGCCTAGTCAAATAAATCAATTTAGTCTTCTGCCTCAAAACCAAACAATTATTATGACCAATCTTAAATTGGCCAGTAATCTTTCTAAACCAGCTTTGGCAGCTAATATAACTGTAATTGCCTTAATATTATCCTACGCAGGTTTTTTAGTATTTAAATTTAAGACTAAAGCTTAGTTTACTTAGCAAGTTTAATGCAGATTGAAGATGAAATAGTCCCAGGTGTACTGTTCCAAGACGGGCAATAATATCCAAGACTTTTAGCCCTATCCTGCCATTTACTTGGGATTATTTGATTATATACTGTTTTTAGGACCACTTCTTGATGTGGTTTAATCTTAAAATAAAATAAAATGGATACTAAACAAGCTAGGATAAAAATATATAAATAGAATCTATTAATTCTTCTCATTCTACTCACTACCATACTGACCAGCTAAAATCGATAAATCAAGTAGATTTACGGTACCATCTTGATTAATATCGGCTCGCCCTAGATTGGCCCCAGATTGACCATACTTAGTGGCAAGGATTGATAAATCAAGTAAGTCAATATGACCATCTTGATTAATATCGGCAGGAAATGATGTTATGTTTGAAACGGATAATGATGGACTAGACAAAACGTTACTTGCATTAAAAGCAACTATATCGTATTGATACTGCATATTAGGTGTTAAATTTGTGTCACTATAACTTAAGCCAGATGTAGTAGCAATCTTCTGACCATTTCTATAAACATAATACCCTGTTATTCCTGATGCGTTTGAATTTATTGACCAGCTTAAATTTATAGTTGACTGATTAATTGTGTTGGCAGTCAAATTTATTGGGTTATAAGGAAGACTCTCAAAGGCACCAATACCATGTGGTGAGCCTAGCCCAGTTGGTGTATCGAATCCAACTGAGGCAGTACAGTGGAGCTGTCCGACCGTCAAACAATCATTACCTGTTGTTATATCATTAAAATTTGAACTTGAATTATTTAAATAAAGATTTTGAACTGGTTGATTAGAGGAATTTATGCCTGAAGACAATCCGTAAATCCCTGCAATAATTGGAGTAGCTAGTGAAGTTCCCCCTAATTGATACCAGGTACCATTTATATTAATAGCTGCCCCACTATTTGGGTCTCCATCAGCCGATAAATCAGCAAATGAGCGATAAGTACCACATCCAGTCGACGACCAGTTAGATAATGAAGTTTGCCAGGTTGGTGCAGCGTAATAATTTGAACAACCACCCCCACTGTATGACCAAAGAGTTTCAGAGTTTATTGTATTATTGTTATTTAGCTGTAGTGTTGTTCCAGCAACGCCAATAACTTCAGGTATATCGCTAGGCCAAGCCGCACCAACTGAAACCGTTGAATTGTCTCCAGTTGCAGCAATATCAGCTATATTCGAATACTTAAAATAACTATCTAGGTAAGAAACATCTGTTGTTGAACCCCAGCTATTAGATATTGCTACTGGAGAAAAAGTAGAAGCAGTAAGATTAGATATCGCTAAATTATTAGCAGTCGCGTCGTTAGCTTCAACTAATACAATTTTACAGGTCTGACAAATCATATGAGCTATCTCAACATCTAAAGCTATCTCATCACTCCATCCAGCATCAGCCGGTAAACTAGAAGTTTGTCCCTGTTGATTTACAACGTTCAAACAACCATCAGTTGAAGAACAATTAGCAATACCATAGTACTGATCATACGCACTAAGTGATGTATCTAGACCGCTAACACCAGTTGAAAAATTTCCTGCATCAACGATTGCTATGGTTTCCGGCCCAAAAGTTGACGGAGTAGCACAAATAGCCTGAACAGTTGACCCAGGAGTACAAGGTAAATTGTAAGCAGTATGAAATTGAATCGGTCCTAAACTTCCACTAGTAGACGGAGTACCAGTTAGTGGTTTACCGTTTACACCTAAGCTTATATCAACAAAACAATTAGCTATCTTAGCTTTATTACTCGTGCAAACTGGTTTAAAAGGCCTGTGAGCTAAAGTCTTTGGCAAACTCAAGATAACTGAAAAATTCTTATTACTTAGATCAAAATTAACAAATAAAGTAATTAAAATAAAGAAGCTTAAAGCTACTAGAGAATAAACAAATAATCGATGATGTATTTTTAAATCCACGTAAAATCTTTTTTATAATAGTTCCAATTATCTAAACTATATTATACAGACATTTTAGATGAAATATTAAAAAGATTACTTAGGGTTTTAAGGCTTTAATCAGATAAAAATTTTCGTCATATTAGTTAAACCAAAATCTTGCCATAATTTGACCGGATTTTGTCTAACTAATTCATCCTGATAATTATATCTAAAATGATGACTTGCTCTATGCGCCATATTTTCTTTGACACTCTTGTTGATTAATGCCATTAACTACACTTGAATAACCCTGTTCTTTGATTAATTCAACAGCTGCAGATGCCCTAGCGCCTGAACGACAATAAATTACTAATTCAGCTTCTTTTTCAATATCGGCCATTAAATTATTAATACTAGTCGATAATTTAGAAAATGGTAAATTAATGGCGTCTTTAACATGACCCATCAAATACTCATATTCTTCTCTAACGTCAATGAAAATTCTATTTGGCATTATTAATTAACCGCCATCTGTAGTTGATTAACATCATAGCCTAAAATTCGACTAACGATTTCGCCAGATTCGTCTTCAACTGTAGTAAAAGGTACTCCTCGTTGACCACTTAAATTTATCATAGCTTGAGCCGCAAAGGGGTTTTTATCAACCTTATATTCAGTATAGTTAATCTTTTTTTCATCCAACCATCTTGTAAGCATTCTACAATAAGGGCAGGTCGTCGTTGAATAAACTGTAATCTTTTTCATATTTCTCCTTTAAATCTTAATTTAATTTTTTTAAACATTCACCACAAGTGCCAATAATAGTTAATTCACCGTTTAACTGACAATCTGGTAACAATGATTGGAGTGACTTTAAAATATTTTTGGGGATAATAACGTCTCTTAAGCGATCACATTTTTTGCAGTTAAAGTGATCATGACTTATTAGATTGCTATCAAACCTCATTGAATTACTGTCAGTTGATGGCGCAAGTTTAATTTTATTAATTTTAACTAATCGATCCGTAATCCTATGAACGGTTGTCGGAGTTAAGTTGGGATATTCTTCCCTTAATGCTTTTAAAATTTGATTATTAGTAGCATGATTCACCTTTTTAAGGTGAGATTGAACTAAACTAACATATTTAGTAACTCTATTGACCATTCGATTTATTGTAAACCATTTACATTAACAAAGTCAACTTTTTTAAAGATAACCAGGGAAATAATCATTAACTACATTCTTTTTAGACACAGTCAAATTAGTCAAAACATCGTCTGCAGCTGTGATCATACCATTCGACCCACAAATATAAAACTTTCTTTCCGTATAGTCCGGTATAAGTTGTTCGATTAATTTCTCGGATAATAAACTTCTATAAGAATATTGGCCGAATAACTTAGAATCTTTACTACTCATGAAATAATACGTTTTAATATTTAATTTTTCTCTAGCTTCTTCAAATATCTCTTTATAAGCAAAATCATCTTGATCATTTGCAAAATAAAGTAAGCTTATTTCTCTCTTCTCATTTTTATCAATTAAATACTTAATCATACTTCTAAAAGGTGTAATCCCTATACCTCCTGCTATAAATGCAAGTTTAACTGATTTATTTTTTGGCATCACAAAATCACCTGAAACATGAGAAGCAATCAACAGAGTGTTTCGATCGCCATCAATTAATCTTTTTTTATAAGAACTCCCCTGATCATAAAATTTAATACCTAATCTCAAACTTTTTTCAGTTGGTGAAGATGCTAGTGTGAAGTAACGACGACTACCCCTAAAATCAGCTTTATCATGAGGTAATGTCCACTCCATATATTGTCCAGGCAGATATTTTAAAGGTTTATCGGGCATAAAAACAAAATCAATAGTATTACGAGCTATTTTAATTTTTTGATTAATATACAAAAAAAGTTTACTTTTTGGACCAAATATATAACCATAAACATTACCAATCAATAAACCAATTTCTGGAGTTGTGTAATAATTCAGGAAGTGAACTTGTGGGGGTATTAACCCACCTACGATTACTGCATACCATCTCTGATTCTTCTTATTTGTAGGGGAAGTCAGTGGTTCAGTTAACATCACAAACCCTAAGAATAGTAATGGTGAAGTTAAGATAGCGTTTTTTAAATCTGTTATTATATTAGATTTATCGATAATTGAGTATATAACTGTAACAATCAAACTCGTAACAATATAATAAATTAACATTTCTTCTCGTTTTATTTTCCTAATCAAAATTATTCCACCAACCAAAACGATTGGCGCTAAATAAGCAGAACCAACCCACCAACTAGCTGTTTGTCTGGGCCCAAAAGCAGTTAAAGCTACTGCGACAGCTGCTGGGTTAAATATATGTCGCTCTTTAATTGCTAAGATATACTTTGATGCCATTGCCAGTCCAGTTACAGCCAAGATAAATGTAATCGATGTAAAGCTCTGATAAACTGGGCTGATAATTAAAGCCAGGATTAATCCAGTAATTAGTGAAGACTCTGGATTAATAGGAGCATCAAAGAAATATGACAAAATGTAATTAAATAACCAGGCGAAAAAAACCAACAAAGTAGTTGAAAGTATTAAATAATAAGGGTTGTAATTTAATACTTTAAAGAAAGATAATACAACTGCACCACCAAGTATGAACAGAAGGTACGCAATAAGCAACTTATACATATTAAAACCGTCAAATAATTTATCAAATAATTTCATCATATCTATCTTTCAAACCTTTCAAAATTAGTTGTTTTTGTTCCAATCATATCTTTATTTATCATAAATCCTTCTAGCCCATCCGTTTGTTCAATCAAATTAATACCAGACAAACCCATCGCAAAAGCTGCAGTTGCATATCTATCGGCTTCAAAAACATTAGGGCCAATTACCGTTAAGCTAATTGGATTATCAATCAATTTTTGATGAATCGGATCATAGATATGTTGTCCTCTTATATAATTACCAGAAGTTGCTATACCACCACTCTTAAGGCTAACAACTTTGACGATCTCATTAATATTTAATGGATTACGAATTCCAATTTGCCAAGGTTCATTATCTTGATTTAAACCGGCTACTTCTATATCTCCACCTGCTTCAATATAATAGTTATGATATTGTTCATTTATTAATCTAGAAGCCTTGTAAATAGACCATCCCTTAACTAAACCCGAAGGATCAATCTTATCTTTAAAACAAATATCAAAATATCCTTTAGTTAAATCCTTAGTCTCATTAGCTAATTTCATAACTTCAACCATGTCTGGACTCCATTTATCTTCTTTAAGGCCATGATTTATCAGACTTATTTCACTCTCAGGTTTATAGGTCGAAAACCGATTATCGATTTCTTTAAAATAGCTAAAAATTTTTTCAATTGCGCTTTTAACATCAGCTTTACTGGAAACTATTTCAACCGTTATAGGCATCCCCATTATAATCTCTGTTTTTTTCATTTTTTTAAGATCGTGCGCTTGTTAGGGCATCAGTAAGAGATTGGATGAAAGCCTGGGAAGTAAAAGTAGCACCTGAAATAATTTGGATATTAGCATTCTGTGACTTAACCGCTTCTTGTTGTAGGTACGGTAAAGCCTGCTGATTTATATAAACAGAAGTTGAGTGTGTATTAGGATACTGCAAAACCTTAACACTTTTTAATTTACCGTTAGAAATAATAGCTGCAACTTGAACATTTCCCCAATAGGCATTTTGAGTTGATCCATTATATGTACCGTCTTTATATAATGAATTTGCTGCCGGAGCCGTGGTAGTAGTTGGTGCAGTTGTACTGGTTGTTGAACTACTACTAGTAGTAGAAGAACTTGGAGTTGTAGTATTAGAACTATTATTACCGCCAGAACTTGTAGTAAGTAAACTCGCTGGTTTAGCTAAAACAGGGTTCTGATGCCTAATAGCTAAACTATAGACAACGAAAGTAGCAAATACCGCTACAGTCATGAAAATTTTCTTCATTTAAATATTCTTTCCTTTTTTAATTTACTTATAATTTGTCATAGTATCCTTAGAATTAACTGATTTTTTATTGATTTGTGTATGTTTTAAATAAATTGCAAATAATTATTAACTGTCGTAGTATAATAATTCAAAATGACTCATAAGAAATCTTTTAAACGAATATTGTATCTTTTAATTATAGTAATCATTTTCGGAGTACTCGGATACGTCGCCTATCTTAACTACAAAACAAAGTCAAAACCTAATACTAATACTAAATCAACGGTACAGACTAAATCAGTCTCAACACAACCCCTTAATTTAGCAGCAGCTGAAGCCGGGTTGTTACCATATACCCTTAATAATCCTTTAAGTAGAATGTCGGTATTCCCCTCAACAAACAATCAACTAATTATTGCAGGAGGGTATAACACAGACGGCACTACAAGTAACGCTATAATTTCTTTAAACCTTGCAACGGGTTCTCAAACACAACTTGGTAGTTTAGCTATTCCTTCACACGATGCAGCTTTTGCAACGATTAATAATACCCCTTTTATTTTTGGAGGTGGTAACAGTAACTCTATAAATCAGGTCCAGGCTATTGCCAATAATACATCTACTACTACCTCAACTTTAAGTGCATTAAGATCTGATTCGAGCGCAGTTACAATTAATAACGTTACCTATATAATTGGTGGCTATAATGGGACTTCGGCTGACTCTAATATCTTAACTACTACCGACGGCAAAACATTTACAAACTTTGCTACTCTTCCGATTCCTGTCAGATATGCCGCAGTTACTAATTTTGGTTCTAGTATATATGTTTTTGGTGGCACAGCTATAAACGGTCCTTCAGCTGGCCAACCTATAAATTCTATACAAGTAATAAACACGATTAATCACAAAGTTTCAATCCTAAATACCAAACTTCCTCAAAACTTATCTGGCGCAATAGCAGTTAACCTAAACAACGAGATATTCATAGCAGGTGGTCAAAGCGATACATTACAGAATTATCAGACTGGCGTAGGGACAACTCAAGTACCTGGTGTATCTTTAACGAATTCTAAGACATCACAATTAATTTATACTTTTAATCTAAGCAATGATTCTTTTCTTAATGCTGGATTGCTTCAACTACCAATTGCAAATGCTGGAGTTGTAGTTATAAATAACCGGGCCTGGATTATCGGAGGAGAGAGTAATAATCAAGTTACTAATGTCGTTCAAATGATCACTCCAAATAGTGGGTTTGGGGTTGCTGGAACAATTGGAGCAGGTTCACCATATTATGGCGATAGTCTAATGATTGCCGATAGAGGGAATAATAGAATTTTAGTGATGAATTCTTCAATGAATATAACTTGGAAATACCCATCAGCTACTTCACCCGCACCACCATTCAAATTCTACTTTCCGGACGATGCATTCTTTGCCAATAACGGTACAGCTATTATTTCTAATCAAGAGAATAACAACACGATTGTTAAGATTGCTTATCCATCCGGTAAAACAATTTGGACTTATGGCCATCCGCTTCAGACTAGCTTCGCAAATGGATACTTGAAAGCACCTGATGATGCATATCAACTCCAAAACGGACAAGTACTTGTAGCTGACGACCAAAATTGTCGAGTTCTATTTATTAATCCGGATGGAACTGTAGCCTCACAAATTGGCACAAATGGTGTATGTAAACACAATCCACCTTACTCCCTTGGCTCTCCTAATGGCGACACGCCACTATATGATGGCAATGTCCTAATATCTGAAATATTTGGTTCTTGGGTGAGCGAATATACGCCTCAAGGCAAATTAGTTTGGACGACCCACCTGCCAATAAGTTACCCTTCTGACCCACAACAACTTGGAGCTTCAAAAACAAACAACAACGACTTATACTTAATAGCTGATTACTCAGATCCTGGAGCAATACTTACATTCAATAGAGAAGGTCAAGTATTATCTAGATATCAGCCTACTTCAGGCCCCGGAATGTTGAACTCACCTTCTTTAGTTGAATTATTGCCTAGCGGTGTATATATGGCTAACGATGATCATAGGGATCGAATGGTAGCAATCGATCCAGCAACCGGTGCTTTAGTATGGCAATATGGTACCAATGACACGCCAGGTATAGGTATCGGTCAACTTAATAGGGTTGATGGATTTGATATTTTAGCACCAAACGGTACGACACCTACTCACGGTGCAAGTGGTTAAAAATTATTTACCAAATCTTCGGTTCAAATTCTTAAATTTTTTCAAAGCCAAAAAAAGGTCTTTTTCTTTAAAATCTGGCCATTTTTTCTTACTAAACATTAATTCACTATATGAAGATTGCCAAGTCAAAAAATTAGATAATCTTTGTTCGCCAGAAGTTCGAATAATTAAATCCGGTGGTGGAACATCAGGAGCATACAAATTAGCAGCTATGAGTTCTTGAGTTATTTTTTCGGCTGGCACACCAGATTTAACAATTAATTTTAAAGCATCCACTATTTCTTGATGACCCCCATAATCTAAACATAATAGTAATGTGCCTCTGGTATTATTTTCAGTTAATTTTTCAGCATCATGAATGGCGGTCACTAATGCAGCACCTAGTTTTACTTTAGAGCCAATTACTCTAACTCTAATATTTTCCTTATGAATTTTCTTAATCTCGTGAGAAAGTACCCATTTTAATAATTTCATTATATCTCTGACTTCTTGCTTTTCTCTCTGCCAGTTTTCGGTTGAAAAAACATAAGCTGAGACATACCTAACACCGTGTTTAATGGCGGCTTGAGCTACAGTTTTTAGATTTTGGTATCCTTCTCGATGTCCTTCGGCGACTGTTAGATTATGTTCCTTGGCCCAACGACGATTACCATCAAGGATTAAACCAATGTGTGCCGGTATTAATTTTTCTTCAGATGAATTATTACTCATTTATAACTAATTATTATAACACTTTATGATTTTATATCGTCTAAATAACAAATTTATAGGCTAATGGATGGTCTTTTACGCTACCTAGCTCATCAGACCAAAAGTTTAATCGATTTCTTGAATCTATTAAAGTTTGCCAATAATTTTCGACTAACTCATGGTTATTTTGTAATGGTAATTGTTTTAAGGAAAAATCTTTTGAAATCTGTGCTATCGTTGATAAACTCGGAAAACGAGTTTTACTGTTACTCATATTTATAAATATATTTTCTAGAGTTAAAAATTGAGCTATCTCATACATTATTTGAGGAGATGATTTAATGATATCGACTGAGATATCATTCTGAATTTTTTCTAGGACCGAGGAACTTGACTGAGCAGAACTTAAAGCTTCAATTGTATTAACAAAAATTCTTCTAGTAGCCTCTAATGGTTTATCCTTAACCCTTTTGAGAGATTCATTTAAGCCATTTATAGCCATGGTTCTTTCAATTTGTGTTTGGGGTAAAAAATCTAACCCAATGCTTAATTTTACTTCTGAACGAAGTAATGATCTACTTATATCGTTTATAGAGAATTTATAACCCAAATCTTCTATTACTTGAGGCTCTAAACCTATCCCAATTTGATCAAAATATGGAGCTTCAACTTCAGGCACATAATTTAAATCTTTTGCCCCAGAATCTTGACTTAATATTTCAATTCCAGACATATTTATTATTATACCACATTATTATATAAAATACTAGTTTATTATGATAATTTTATTCAATTAATAGTAATAATGTTATAATCATGGCTAAATTAATAAAATAAAAAAATATGAATACATTTATAAGATTAAACAAAGTAGTAATCTTAAAATATTTAATTGTTTTTTATATTATTTGCTTTATTGGCTTAGGCTTTTTGCTTTACCATTATATTTATAACAGCCTAAATCAAACTTCTACCCCTCTAGGCAGCGTTAGCCTTGATAGCTTCAAATATAACGCTGATGCCTGTAAATCTGTTCAGTTAACAAACTCACAGAGTTTTATAGATACTGTTAACCTTTATATAGTCGGCAACTATACCAATAACTCATCGAAGACAACTTATCCAAATTTATATTATCAAATCGATAACAATAACCTCGTAGACTTAGGAGAATTAATACCCTCTAATAGCAGTGTTGCAAATACCTATGCTCTAAGTTCAATTTCACCCAATTCTAAATTCAGTCTCTATATTGGCAATAACACCTCGAGCTTAACTAAATTTCCTGATATTATCTCAACAATAGATAGCTTAGCCTTATGTAAAAATTCAAATTCTTCTAATCTACCGATAGGAACTAATCCTAGTTCAATATCTAGTAAAAATAAAAGTATAACTTCAACCAAAACAACTAGCTCAACAAAAGTATCTGCAAATTCTAGCTCAACAACCGCTGTTTCTCAAATAAAAAACAATTCAACTTCAACTTCTTCGACGTCAAATACTAATACTAGTAATTCCGGCTCAAATAATTCATCTTCTAGTGGAGGTGGCACAACATCAAATCCGAACAACCCAATTCCAATTGTAGTCAGCCCAACTCCTACCATATCTTTGTCTGCATCCTCTACAAATATATCTTCAGGAAATTCAAGTAATATATCTTGGTCTAGTACTAACACTACAAGCTGTAGCGCCTCAGGAGCTTGGAACGGCAATAAAAATACATCTGGGTCTCAAAGTACTGGATTATTATATTCTTCATCTACATTTACCTTAAGCTGTTTAGGACCCGGAGGAAGTACTAGTTCAAATATAACTATAAATGTTTCAGCTCCAACAACATGCGCTTCATCATTACCAACAACTAGCTCAGACCCGACATACCCACTATCTCAAGTTGAAAACTTTTCTGGTAGATCTTTACCTAGCGTTTGGAGTGATTATGGCAATGAAGTCCAACAACCATCTGGTTATGTCGCTGCATCTCATTTAGTACTTGTCCCTGGTAGTGGTACACAATTTCAAGGTTATCCAGATGCAATTAGCGGTAACGTAGGAGGTGTTACTGGGGCTAGCGGAGCAGTTTTAACTTACGTTCCTAGCTCGGGTGGTTACGATGTTTGTTTCTCTATGACTCAAGGTAACTGGCAAAATGTTCATATGGTCATAATATCTTGGCCATCAGACAATAACTGGAATGAAGGAGAATTAGATTTTTTTGAAGGAAACCCTCAAAGTTTACAGATAAATATACATGAAATTGGACCAAATCCAGCTACGAACGTATGGCAAGGTCACTGGCCAAGTTCGTTGGCAAGTGGTATCCATTTAATTTCAGCTCGATGGGACCCAGTTCACGGTTACCGATTTTATCTTGATGGTGCTTTAGTCGCTACTGCACCGATTAGTAGTTCAGTTACAACTCCAACCACCAGCCATTTTCTATCTATGCAAATGCAAGATATGACCGAGAATGGCACAAACTCTGAAACCGCAACAGTATATTGGACAGCCTCATACGGATATAACTAAAAAATAGCCAGTCTATATTAAACCAAAAAGAAGATTTATTTTTTGTGCTAGTTTTTTATCTTTTCTCATAAATGCTATCTCTGCCGTGTTAAATTTAACACCAGCATTTATTAAATTATGGCTACCAATTACGACAAAATCATCACAAATTAATATTTTACTGTGTAAATAAGTATCTTCACTGACTCTATTATCATAAGTAAAATTATTCGGAAATTTGAGAACGTTATATTTAAACATTACTAATTGCAATAATGAAAATGGAAATTTATGCTTAAGATAATGGTTATATACCAACTTAACCCTTACTCCTCTTTTAGAAGCTAAGATTAATTGCTGTAGTATTTTTCGATCAGGGAAAAATTGACATGTAAAAAGAATGTTTTTTGTTGCATCCTTAATTTGTCTCAAAGTTAAGTCGAAAATTATTGAATCACCATTATTACCTCTATCTAGTAAAACCAATGAATTGTCTATTAAAGTAATCTTTAAATTATTATTTAAGGACTTCCTGACTGAATTAGTTGATATTAAATCTGAGCTAAATTCAAATAATTGATTTGCGAGGAATGGATTATTTATTTTTATCATATAATCACGATGGTTATCATCAGTTAAATTAACGCCACCAATATAGACAATATTATTAATAACGCCGAGTTTTATGTGGCTTCTATCTTTATACGCAAGCGAGAATAATCGATTTGGCCGATTAATTATTGCTATTTTTATACCAGCATTTATTAACTTTTCGAGTCGAATATTTAATTTCTGGTAAAATCCATTAGCAAAAACTTTTTGTAAATTTTTACTGTAAAATAGTGGCCCAATCTTATTATTTTTATTAGAAAAAATAAATTGATGGGCATCAATTAATAAAACTATATTTACAGACCTTTTGGCTGCAGAAATTAATTCAAGATATAGTAGATTTATCAGATTAGAATCAAAATCTACCACCATCGTCATTAGTAAGATATCGTCACCAGATACCGATTCATTAACATGACTAATCAACCGTTTTAGATAATCAGCCTTACTTATAAGACTGTACTTAGACATTGAGAATACGACTTAATAAATTACTTTGAGAAATTAAATTATTATTTTTCAGGAAAGAATACACTAAGAATACAATAATCATAGGTTGCTGCTAAGATCGGTATGATACCGACGATAGATACGATATACCAATATCTAGAGTGCATAATAAATCCAAAACCTATTAATAAAGCACCAAGAACATTTCTAATTGATTTACCTTCTAAGCTATTCATGAAATCTAAGAAACTCATATCCTTATCTCCTATTATTATTTATTATCTTACATAAATAATAATACAACTATTTGTCAATAGTTTAAATTAGTTTTTTATTTTAGTTCCGATCACTTAGGCTTATCATAGCTAGCGATAAAATTGTAACTCCAATTGCAGTACCAGTAATAAACCGATTTGTTTCATATATATTTGTATTTTTCGATCCAATAACGTCGTTAATAAGACTGAGTGAGAATCCCGTAACCGAGAGAGCTAAACTACCAACACCAGCCTTAAACCAAGCCTTACGTCTATCTGATAATCGATAATAGAAGCCTTCTATAATTCTATGACTTATTTCAAAAATATTCTCTAATTCCTCAGGTTTATATCTTTCAGCATCCATTTCCGTAATATATAATATATCTGAGTATAAGTCAACAATTCGCAGTCGATTACCCGTAGATATAAATACTGGTATTATTAATAAATAAAATGACAATAAAAATATTAATATCTTCATCTAAAAGTATGATTTATGATCCCGATAAACATACTTCTGGTCTAAATTTAACTAACCCTATTTATTCTAATGAAGCTACTGAAATTAATAAATCCTTGAAGGAATTGAACATTTCAGATATTCAAAGAATAATGAAGTTATCTTTGAACTTGGCCAACAAAACAAAGATTGATATAAATGAATTTACAGATGAATTTTCAGGATATCCTGCGATAAGTTATTTTTCGGGTGATATTTATAAAGGACTAAGAAAAATAAAATGGCAGAAACAAGATTATATTTACGCCACAGAGAATCTGGCAATAATTTCTGGATTATATGGCTATTTAAGGCCACTTGATATTATTAAGAAATACCGATTAGAAATGGGCTACAAACTAAAAGTAAAAAATAAAGAAAATTTAACTAATTATTGGCATAACAGAATATCCAATCAGCTTGAAAGTGCTGATGTAATCTTCAATCTTTTATCATTTGAATATAGTAAGGCAATTCTACCTCTAAAGAATAATCCTCTAATCATTCATCCATATTTTTTTAATAAACAATCTAATGGAGAAATGAAATTTATCACACGAGAAACTAAAATAGCTCGTGGATTAATGGCTAGTTGGCTAATTAAAAATCAAATAAAAACTATAGATGAAATGCAAAACTTTAATTTAGAAGGTTACCATTATGAAGATGACTATCTAAATCAAAAAACCAATCCAATTTTTTCAAAAAAATCAGTAATTAAAAGGTAGCATATTTTCCGGCCACATAAGATTTAATAATCTTTTACCTTTATTACTTAAAGTAACCCATATTTCGAAGTTTGATACATAATTTACAGATATCAGACCTTTATGCTGTAGCCCTTTCAGGATATGCTTAAGTGTCTTACGGTCATATCTAAGTGTTTCTTCTAAAGTAATAAACTCATCTCTTCCATCTTCAGCAATTTGCTGAAGTACTGATAAATAATCTCTATTTAAAAATGGAACTTTCATTTTATACCCCCTTACTTTATTTAACTTAAGATTAAACATTTCTTTATTCTTAAGTTATTTCCAGTCTAGTTCTTTAAACTAAGGAAAGACTTAGAAAAATACAAAAAATTTGTTAAAATAACTATTGATGCAAGAAGAAAATGAAAATCAAAATGATTTGGAAACTCAGAATAACTCCGTTAAAACCAACTCGTTAAGGGCTGCCGTCCTTGGAGCTAATGATGGTATAGTTTCGGTTGCCGGTATTGTTGTTGGAGTAGCCGGAGCCACTTCAGCAAATTCAGCAATTTTTACAGCTGGTATTGCTGGCTTGGTTGCTGGAGCACTGTCGATGGCAGCTGGTGAATACATATCAGTTAGCTCACAGAGAGATACTGAAAGAGCTTTGATAGAAAAAGAAAAGTATGAAATAGATAATTTCCCCGAAGAAGAGTTTAAAGAATTAACAAAAATGTATCAGGAAAAAGGTTTATCTCCAGAAACTGCCAAATTAGTCGCACGAGAACTAACAGATAATGATGTCTACGCCGCTCACATCGATATTGAGTTAAAACTAGATCCTAATGACCTAACAAACCCAATACACGCATCAGTTGCATCTGCAATCTCATTCACTATCGGAGCCTTTATACCGCTAATAGCTATAATACTTTCTCCAACTGAGCTTAGACTTCCTATAACTTTTAGCGCGGTAATCATTGCTTTAATACTTACCGGATTAGCAAGTTCTCATTTTGGTGGTGCTAAGAAAATACCTGCAACTATTAGGATAGTTCTTGGTGGAGTTATAGCAATGCTAATAACCTATGGAATCGGTAGATTTGTAGGTGTAAATATTCATTAATAATGAAGAGTAAACGAACAATTCATAATATATTCCCAAGTTGGGTACCATATTTTTACGGCTTTCTGTGTGCCACCTTAATCCCCTGGACAATTATTTTAGCTTACTTACTCCCACCTAAATATATTTCTCATAATTGGGATATTGCCTGGACTGGCTTTGATGTCTTTATGATTATATTATTTGCTTCTACGGCTTATCTAGCTATCCTAAAATCATCTTATACTGCTATAAGCTCAGCAATGCTGGGTACAGTTTTACTAACTGACGCTTGGTTTGATATCTTAACCTCTAAACCAGGTTTATCTCAAACAAGATCAATTATGGAAGCCTTAATAATAGAACTACCACTAGTGATCATTTCATTTTGGCTCTCGCACAAAATATTCACCTCATTTACTAAAAAAATTACTTAGTAGATATACTAGTTGAAAAATTAATTATTTTATTAATACTTGGACGGAATAAGATTGATTCATTTTCTTTCGGATAAATAAACACCACATCTCCATTTTTAGCATTTGCATAAAATGAATAGTTATGCAAACTGTTAGCATTTTTAACAGTTCCGATAGTAGGAGTATTATCGGTTGGTAGCATTATGATCTTAGCTAATTGAGAGGTAATTTGTTGATTATACTGAACACTTGAAGTATTTAATGTAGTTTTAGCGAGATTATATTGGTGCCAAAAAAATAAACTCAATAAAACTAATACTAGAATTAAAATCCAAGGTAGTAATTTAATAATACTCCTGGATTTATTATTATTTTTAGATTTAGAATTAACAGATATATCTTCAATATCTTCACCTGTTTTAAAAGTTCGCATTGATGATAGACCATTAGATTTCATTAAATTTTTATTCCCCACTTGATAAATAAAATTATACCAAAAATTTATTTATTTTACTTTGTTGTTTGTACTAATAAACCACTGGATGAAGTTGGGTTTGTTGGTTGTACTGATGTTATAGGAGTTGACTGCGTTGATATTACATCTGAGCTGCTATTTTTTACAGTTTGATTAGAAGGATTACTGGTTAAAATTGAGTTTTCGGCAGTATTCGGGTTATTGACTAGTATTGCAGTCCAATTAATCTTAGTTTGATTAATAACAGGGCTTGGTACGGAAATATCAAAACCAGTTGTAGAAACATTGTTAATACTAAGAGTGTTAAACTGACCATTTATAATATTTGCTGTAACAACTGGCGTAGTTAAATATGGTTGAGAAAAAGTAACATGCACCATATCCTCGCCTGGATTCAAGATAGCAAACCCAGCTGTATTATTATTTACCGTAATCGAGCCATTAAATGTAACATTTGCTTGAAATACAGTCGTAGCTATAAATGTAGCTAGTTTTTGAAAAACAGACAAGTTAGTAAATGTCGCAACTCCACCAACTGATAAGTCTGAAGATATCGAAGCATTCAGAACACTAATTCCACCCGATAGAGTTTCGTTACCATTATTTCCAATCTTTACCACCGTGTTACCTAGAGTATTGTTTATTGTTAGACCATTATTCAAATTCAATGAACTAGCACTTATATTTCCTAGGCTATCAACTATAAAGTTTTTCGAATTAATAAGATTAACATATCCTGCACCACCAGTATTAGTAACATTTATAGCATTCATGATTGGAGTACTACTGCTGGAATTATTAACCAACAAACCATTTTCTAGGCCATTCGAGGTAGTATGATTTGAAGATAATTGATTAATTATAATCCCGCTACTACTTAAAGGAGTTTTGTTGGTAGGTGTAACATTAACTGAAACTGCACTATTCGTAGAATTTAAATTGGAACTAATATTAACACTGGAACCTGAAGTAGTTAAGTTAAAATTAACTGAGTTATTGAAATTCGAAATTTGACTGATATTTAAAGCAGAATTAATGTTATTTGATAAGAAATCAACTCCATTAGATTGAGCTAATAATGCAGTGACTGGATTGTCATAACCAACCCCTAGTTGGACCATAATAGTTCCTGTTTGTTCTGGTCCACTAAACCCAGTCAGAGCTTTTCCTATTATTTGCCCACTTCTAGTAGATAACATTCCAACACCGGGCACTGAAGATGATGTAATAGGATCACCTGGATTAATAACTCCATTTTCTAAACTAACTTTAACTGGAACTCGACCAGTTAAGGCTAGGACTACCGAGTGGCCATCATTAGCACCAGCTACGCTGTATGGGGTAGTTGAAACAACGCCAATTAAGGTTGGATCATAAGATTTTCCAGATAACTGAGCGCTAATAGAAGAGCCTCCGACGCTTAATATATCCCCTGATTGTGGCATACCGCCTGAATAAGGTATCCATTCGGCAAAATCTGCTAGATTAGTAGTAGTAGCTGTATTTGCAGGTATTGCAACTAAACCCTCCCCAATTACTTCCCATATACCATTCATTCTCATTACCACAAATGAACGGTCTGTTGTACTTGCTGCAGTCGTATTGGCAGTTGATACAGTAGAAATAAGATTACCAGCTATTTGTAAAATTGTGGTGTGCTGCTGTTTTGCCGAAGTAGCACTTTTAACAGATTCTACGGTAAAAGCAGCAACGGTACCATCAACAACTGGTAAACCTGTGACATCAAAAGTTGATGTAAAGGTTAAATTTGTTGTAGTACTATTTGACTCTAAAAAATATCCACTGACATCATTAGTAATTGTATGAGTAATTGTACCTGTATCGGTTAACGTATCATTAAACTCACCTGTAGCAAGTGACCCACCAATCGAAGCATCATTGGTAACCGTTAATCCTGTTCCGGCACCAGATAGTGTTGTGTCGCCGGTAAGAGTATTGAGTGAGGTACCAGATTGAGTATATGAACCAGTTGATGAAATTGATGCTACTCCTGTTAGATTACCTAATGTATCAACGTTAAGTCCAGAGGATGTTAATCCAAAAGTACCAGTCGCATTACCAATAGTAGTAGATGTGCCTGCTGCTGTATTTAGTGTTTCTGGATATTGTGATGATAAACTTCCAGTAGATTGAAGAGACCAATAATCCGAAGGGTAATATGATAGTATTGTATTAGAATAATTCGTGAAACTACTTGAACTATAAATTCCATTAACTTCATTTAGACTTAAAGCAATTGGGAATATAGCAACACCTGCAAGTGAGCCATTAAAATAATCATTTGTTGGAGCATCTGCCCATCCTCCTGTTGGATTATCCCATCCAATATGCCAGTATCCAGTATAATTTTGAGCTGATACAACACTAGTACTTGAAGCAACTAATGTTCCATCTATATACAGGTAAAAACCGCTAGACGATAAAGTCATAGCCATTAGATGCCACGCTCCATCGTTATAAGTATTTGTTGAAGTTATCTCTTTAACAGCATTCGGGTAAACACCTGCGACAATATGTCCAGTCGGATCTACCCATACCATACGATCATAACTACTAGCTGCATTTAATTGGTTATTGTCAAATCCCATAATTGTCCCGCTCGAAGTGGTATTAAACCAAGCCATTTCTGTAAAAACCTGTGGGCCCGTTAAACTATTGGTTGTTGATAAATAATCGGAATTCGCGCTAGAAAATGAAACTGAGTTACCGGATAAAGGCCCAGCATTATTTAGACTAACTGAGGAACCTCGAGTATTAGCAATATTAGTACCAGCAGAAGCTATTACGTTACTAATAGTATTGATGTTAGCTGCTGTTAGACCACCACTAAGAGTAGTTAATCCTGTCACACCTAGCACTCCACCAATCGAAGCATCATTGGTAACCGTTAATCCTGTTCCGGCACCAGATAGTGTTGTGTCGCCGGATACCCCTAAAGTATTGTTTAAAGTAGTTACTCCTGTTACACCTAGAGCGCCAGCAACTGTTGTTGAACCACTTGCTAAATTAGTAACACTGAAATTACCATCAGCACCACCACCAACGTTTAAGGTTGTACCAACGTTTTGTAATGCAGTGAAGCTTGTAGATGCATTGCCAAGGTCTAAACACATATAATTAAATGAACCACAGGCTCCACTATCCAAAAATGAGGCATAGGCACCGGCGCCATTGTTATAAGCAAAGAATAGTGGTCTTGAACCGGTAACTTCGCTGGTTATAACAGTTAAAGCAGGTTTATAAGCACTAGGTATAGTTGGTGGTGTAGTAACTTGACCATCGTTAACTAAAAGCTGGCTATTCGTATAAGTAGAGTCCTGTAAAGTAATAACACCAGAAGAATCTAAACCAGTTGCGCCTGTTATAGCACCAGTCGTAGAAACATTAAGCCCAGTTGATGTTAATCCAAAAGTACCAGTCGCATTACCGAGAGATGTATTGATACCAGACGCAGTATTAATATTGGGTGAAGTTACTCCCCCGCTTAAAGTACTAAGTCCAGTAACACCCAATGTTCCTAAAGTAGTTAAGTTACCTCCGAAAGTTCCACTACCGCTGACATTAATATTGCCTATTTGTTGAATTGTTGGCGACAATTGAACTAATTGATCGACAGTTAAACCACCAACCTGGTCAGAATTAAAAGCAAATGGTACAGATTGGAATAATATCCTAGGCGTCATTTCACCTGCTGGGTCATTGTTGAAAGTAATACCTAAATATATAGTCGAAGAAGATGAAAAATTAATAGGAGTATTGTTATTACAGCTGTTAGCGATAAAAAACGGACAAACACTACCTAAATTTACCTGGAATATTCCAGATGAAACCAAAACATTAGGCTGTGTTTCAGCCCAAATTGATGTTCCTCCAGAAGCCACTGTATAGAGTTTAAAAGTAAAAGTATAATTACCATTTGACACATTAGTACTATTAGAATTAACAACTTTACCTTGAAAATTTATTGTAGTTGGGTTAGATGCAAATACTTTTGAACTGGACAGAAAAAAAACTACTAATAACAATGTTATAGTAGTTAATAAATATATTTTTGTGGTAAAAACACTCTTTACCAAGTTCACTTTTTTGCCTCTTTATTTGTCTTTAAAAGTTCTTGCTTAATCGTAACAAATTTTACAACTAAACACAAGCTTTTTTATCTGAAAAATAGACTCAAAAATTATTTTCTTTTACGGTATTTTTTAATTAAATAAACCATTACAAAAATAATGATTAGTAGTCCAAAATAGCCTAATAAATTAAAATATTTAATAGTATATTCTTTTGTATAATATTTATTTAGTCCATCATATCTAAAATTTACTACTATATGATATAGACCTGGTAAGCCAAAGCTTCTAGATATCGGCTTTAAACTAACGATCATATTTTGAAAGGATTCTGGTAATATGAATGATGATTGCTGGTTTATTATACCTTGAGATAGTATTTGATTAGTGGGTGATAACAATCTTACCACTCCTCTAGGTACTACTTGCACATTACCTGGATTTTGAAAGGAAAGATTAACAACACTAGGTAAATCTATCAAATTACCGTTTGTAGATATATTCTGTAGCTTTAAATCAAAGTGGTCTCCACCTAATTTATTAAGTAATATTAGATTAACAAGTTGTTGATTTACAGATACAATATTACTAGAAAATGTCGAATTGAAGTTATTGACTTTTGCAACAACTGCCCCGTAATGGCCGCCTGGTGTCAACGATTGTGTATTCGTTAAACTGACCATTATCTGACCAGATGTGTTTGGGTTTAGGGTAAGCACATTAGTCGATAAACTCATCCAACTCGTTAAGCCATATTTTTGAGTATAAGAGTTAGAACCCTCTAGTAATACTCCTCCGGTATTATTAAGAGATCCGTAATCTTGAACTGTAAAATCTAATTCTTGAATCAAAGAAGTATGATTTGTATAAAGAATCGGGAAACTTGTACTTGTCTGATTTTGATTAAGACTAACATTCTCTAAAAATGGGGACATAGAAATGCCATTTATATTAGTATTGACCTTATTTGTGAGTGCATGCAAACTTGCAATTGGGCATAACAAAATAATAACTAAAAATCCGAAGATTATACGGTTCATTTTTTAAGTATACGGTTTTTTACTTTTTTTATATCTCTAGAGGTCGATTTAATAAATGTAATCAGACCAAAAATTAATAAACCGAAAATCAATAAACCGACCAATAAGATTTTCCATGGGATCACCCAAAAATTAAGACTAGATTCAATTGGTACATCTACTGTGCCGTTATTGTATACCATAATCAATTTAGCGCTATATTCTCCAAATCTAAATTTAGATAAATTAGACCAATCCCATTTAAGTGATTGAACAAACTTACCACTTGAGTCAAGTTTAGGAGCTCCATTAAATAATGCTTCTTTGTAAACAGGAAATCCATCTGACCAAGATAATTGAAAAAGTCTCTCTGAGTTTGGCAAAATACTACCACCAGAATCATTAACATACAACGTTTTTATTAAGGTGGACCCATTATAAATAAATACATTTCCAACTGGAGACAAATAAATATTACCTGTGTTTTTTAAAATAACATTGAAATTAGCCGGTAAATATTCATAAAAACCCTGATCAGCCGAAAAACTAACTAGATTCATCGATTCTTTTTCGTTAGGTGTTAAAACATTTATTAGCACTGGCGTTGCTACCACACCATTTAAATTAGTTGAACTTTTTACTGCAGTAAATGATTGTTTAGAGAATGTGACTGCTAAATAATAGCCTAGCGCGGCATTACTTGGTACATTTATAGTCATTTTAACGCTATACCAAACATTAGGTTGTGCATCTACAACAGAAGGACTAAATGTTATCCAACTATAATTATCGCTAGGGCTTAATTGTTTAATATTAGGCGAACCAGTTGTACTAGAGGCAGTAAACTTCATTAAACCAATAGCAATGGGTTCGGCCGAAATACCTTGGTTTTTTACTCTAAGATTAACTGATGTCTGTTGGCCTGGAGAAAGTGTTAGTTTTATAGGTAAGGGCGAGGTAATTATCTGAAAAGAATCAGCTTTAGCTCCAGTATTTAATAGGATAGAAGCCCCTAATGCTAACAAACTTATCACAAAAAGGTACTTCGCTATTTGTTTCATATATTTAAATTATTATACAGGAACAAGCATCGAAGAAAAAATAGTCTAATCTGAAGAATTTATATTTACTTAAAAATTACCAGCTGCTACTACCGTGAGAGTATCAGTATAATCATTCGCATAGGCAACAGTGTTAGCAACAGTAACTCTTTCTTTCAAAGTTACAACATCAGCATTAGTGTAGCCATTCCTTGAAACAAATGCTGCAAAATTAGTCCCATTGAAGGCTCCACCCTGATTGCCATTCGTAATTGTATACCCACCATTATAGCTCAATGAACCAGTACAGATACTACAGGCAGTACCAGTTGAAGGCACAAAAGTATAATTGGTTGTACCAGCGGTTAATGTATTAGGCGTTGAGTTACTAAACACACCAGTTGAAATTGGAGTCGATGGACTGGTTGCAGAAACTAAAGCACCATTTGCCGACTTAACGTATGCAGTATAGCCAAGAGGAGAGTTGGTACCTACTGTCATATTTACTCCAGCTGAAGTTTGAATTGTAGTTGGATCAACAGCTGGGATAGTATCGGAATTTGAGCTTAATGCAAAGTTAAAATTTGGAGATACTGAAGCTGTAACTGTTACTTGATCTTGATTAGCCGATGTACCATAAATATAAACTGGTACTAGAGTGCTGTCTATGACTGTTGGAGTTGATGTATCACTAGATACTGTAATAGAATACTGGCCAGCCGTAGAAGGATTAGTTATTGATCCAGTCGGGATATCGAACCCATAAAGATTCGTGCTTGTTAGACTAGCACTAGTTAAACCTGAAACTGTAATAGTTCCACCTAAACCAGCTCCGGCAGAAACAACAGTAGCACTGAGTGTACCTGGAGTTACAGTAATTCCAGATGGTGTCGCTGGAAAACCGGTTGTCGTTGGGGTAATAGTTCCGGCAGTTAAGGTAAAACCCGAAGGAAAAGTTAATACTACATCTGCTACAGATGTCGGGGTTGTGTTTAGTTTAAAAGTTACTAGTGCATCATTATTAGTTGAGGCACCATTTCCGAGACGTCCAAGTCGGACACCAGCCTGGCCTAAACTTGAAGCGTTTGCGAACATTGGCATCGAAATAGTTAATAATAACCCCAAGACCGCAACAATCGAAATTCTTTTTTTTACATTATGAATTTTGATTTTACTGATATACATTTTTAATAACCTTTGTTTTTATTTATTAAACTTATAATAATACATAAGCTTTTTTGTTGTCAAGTTTTAGTAATTGCCAGATGCTACGAATGTCAAAACATCTTGATAATCAGTTGCAGCCGTGTCGGTTGAAGCTGTTTTTGCCTTTAATACTAACTGGCCATTACCGTTATTAATTGGATTAAGCGAGCTATATAAGCTATGCATACTCTGAGAAACCGCTCCAACTTGAGTACCGGTTGTATTATATGGATTAACAGAGTTTAAAGGTCCACCAGAACCAACTGTAATATTGGCTACTTGTGCTCCATAGTCTTCTGGCACAGTCGCTAAATCATTTGACGTAGAGTTTATAGTGTAATTCGTGCTGGGGCTATGCAAACCACCATATTGTGAGCTGATGTATACATTACCACCACTTGCGCCATTAGTGCTTATTGATGTGTTTATTGTTTGTGAAGAAGTAACAATTTGACCAGCATTTAAGCTACCCAAATTAACACTAAACGGAGCGGCTGGCTGAGTTGATGTGTCTAAGGAAAAATTTAAAATTGGGGCAACTGTTGCAACAGAAGAAATTGGTCCGAAATTTGACTCCGTAAATTTACCGGCTGTCGCCAAAGCTCTAACATAATAAGTCGTACTTGGGTTTAAACCAACGATTAAACTACCACTGGCCCCACCTAGGACACCGTAAGACTGGTAGTCGCTAAGCAGTAAAGTTGAGCTGAGTGTGCCATCGGTCTGGAGGTAAGCAATATTGCTAACAAAATTATCTGTACTGACTGAAATTAAATAAAGTGCATCGGTTGGATTTGCCTGATTATCCACTACAAAATGAAGCTTATTATAATAAAGTCCACCTCCGTTATCTAAAGTTGATATCACTGGCACATTAGCCTGTTGAGTTTGAATAAACCCAGGCTTTATTGTCGTATTAATTGTAGAAGTAGACTGGCCAGAGTTACTCCCAGTATTACCTTCAATTGCATAAGTTGTAGTTGAGCTGTTTACGACACTTCCGCTTCCAAAACTATAGCTTTGTAGTGAATAATTTGTAGTAGTTGGAAAGCTAGCAAAAAATATAAACGGTAAGAAATAAGTAGCCCTAAATAATGATTTATATAAACTCATAAACTATAATTTAGTCTACTATATTTTTTAAATTCATTTCCATTGCCAATTATAAATTAAATTTTTTGCAACCAAAATTTCGTTCTGCAAAAAATCATTGGCAGTTTGTTGTAAGCCCGTCGTGACAGATAATGTTGCTAAATAATTACCATGCTGCCAAAAACATACAACTCCATCCGATGTATTTGAATAAGTTAAATCAACAGATCCAATTTTTTGATTGATGTATTGATTTGGGTTGTTAATCCTTAGCATATATGGGCTATTAGAACTAATAATACCGGCATCGTTATAAATTCCGATTTGAATAATCATTGGAGAATTAGGATCAGAATTTATTAAAGTTGTAGATTCTAGTAAATTATTAATAGGTTTAGCTGAATTAGCCTGAACCATGAATCCCGAAGGAATAGCCAAGTTGTAATAACTGGTCTGAAAACTTTGATCGACAATTGCTTTTTTAATTACTGGCTTATTATTACTTAAAGAGACCTTACTCTGAAATGCTCGACCATAAACCGGTCGGCTTAGATACCTAAATCCAATGATAGTAATAGTAAAAATTACCACTATAAAAGTTACTATGTAGATATTTCTATAAATCATTTTTATTTAAAAACCTCTACTTAAAAAGTATAGCTAATTTAAAATATATATGTTAAATTAACTTTTAAGCTATTAAAATATGAAAAAATCTAGACCAAATGCATCAATAATTATTTTAGTTCTATTAGTTATTACAGCTATAGGATTAGGTTTTAGTTTTAGAAAATATAATTCAATTAAACTCGGCTCATCTTTAAATATATCAACCAGCCAATCAATTAATTTACCAAACGCGACAGCAAGTTCATCCTCTCAATCAATCGATAATACTATAGCCACACCAACTGTAGATAACTCATATAACCCTACAAATATCTCTACTACATCTCTCCAATCTAGTGCAACTAATCTTAATACTAATAGCTCAAACCTCCAAAGCACAATCAATAGTTCATCGAACTACCCTATCTATTAGTTATTTTTTTCGGCCAGATAACTCTTCCAATTAATTGCTCTTTACTTATGTAACCGAATTGTCTTGAATCATGACTAAATTCCAGATTATCACCTAGTAAATAAACCAGATTATCATCAATAGTTTTTACTCTCTTAATCTTATCCAAACCATTATGGCTAAAAATAACCATCTGGCCAGTTAAATCTTGAGTCATAGAATTACTAACTAAAATAAGTTGACCGGACTTCAAAGACGGTAGCATACTTTGACCTTTTACTCTATAGATTGACCATTTATTAAGCTTTTTTAGTCTCAAAAAAAATCTCAGCAATTTGATCAATCATTTCTATTAATTTATTAGCGTTGGACACGTCATTATTTGATTTACATAGACTTGCTTGCTTAATAGTTCGCCAAAATAAATCATGCAGATTTGGAAATTTTTCAAGATGAACTTCTTTAAAATAATCAGCCCATAAAATCATCAGATGATTTTTAACTAATTCTGCTCGTTGTTCTTTAATAATAATAGCTCTGGTCTTATTGTAGTCATCTAAGCCATCATATTTTTCCATTATTGCTTTAATTGACAAAGCTTCAACTCTAGCTTGACTAGGGTCATAAACACCACAAGGCAAATCACAATGAGCGTAAACAGTTTTTATGAATTTAAGTTTCATTTTATATCTCCTAGAATTATGTTTCTATTTTTAATTATATATCTTTTTCAGGCCCAATCATCATTTTATTACGCCATTCTAATATTTTCTTGTGGTTACCGCTCAATAAAACATCTGGTACTTTTTGGTCCTTGAAATTTTCTGGTCTTGTGTATTGTGGAAATTCTTTTGTTTGGTCATCGCTCATAAATGACTCTATTTGAACGCTTTCATTACCACCAAGCACTCCTGGAATTAATCTAGTTATAGAATCAACCAAAACCATTGCTGGTATCTCACCACCAGTTAAAATATAATTGCCAATGCTATAGATGTAATCAACATAGCTAGTTATTCTTTCATCGTATCCCTCATATCTAGGGCATACGATAAGATAGTTAACATCAGACGACGCGAGTGAAATAGCATCAGACTGAAGATATGTCTTACCTCTAGGTGAAGGTAAAATAACTTTTAATTCTTTATCAGATATTTTTTTGGTGTGATTTATTAATTTATAGAGTGGCTCAACCATTAATAACATACCATCACCTCCACCATAAGGAGTATCATCAACTTGTTGACGAGGACCATTACCAAAATCTCGGATATTAATTAATTGAATATCTATCAGCTTTAAGTTCCTAGCTTTAAAAAGCATACTTTGATCTAAAACCCCATCAAAAATTTTAGGGAATAATGAAGCTAGATAAAAAGTAACCAAATTAATACACTTTCTAGTTAACTTTAAACGTCTAAATCGTCAAACTCAGCTAACTCGTCTCTGGTTTGCTTAAATCGATCAACGCTTTCTTCGACTTTAGGCTCGTCTGCTATCTCGTTGTCGGCTTTAGGCTCTTCGCTCTTTACATCTTCTTGTGGACTTTGTGATTCATTAGAATTTTCTGGTTTAGAATATCTTTCATTGCTAGAAAATTCATCACTTCTTCGATTCTCACCGTTATCAACAATTTTTAAATTATACCTGGCATCATTTTTAGTACCAAGTGCACGTAATAATGTTCTAATACTTTGAGCTGTAGCACCATGTTTACCGATTACACGACCTAAATCTTCTGGGTCAACTGTAAGTTCTAATAAAACACCTTTTTCATCAATTCTACGTACAACCATTATTTTATCTGGTTTGCTGACTAGTGATTTAACAACATATTCAACAAATTGTTGGTCAATACTGCTCATAATAAGTAACTCCTTGTAAAGTATTAATAGTAATAGTTTAAATTATAGCAAAAAAAATCTTCCGACTCTATTTATTTATGATTTATTCAGCTTTTTTAGTGCTATCAGTTGGTTCAGCTGCTTCAGCAACTTCTTCAGTCTTATTCTCAACAGTTGGCTCTGTCTCAACTATGACTTCTTCGACTATAGGCTCTACTTCAACTACAGATTCAACTTCTTTTTCTACTTTAGGCTGATTCTTTCGTAATTTTTCGGGATGTTTTATGACCGATTTAGCTTTTTTACTACCTTCAACCCAAGAAGGCATAGTCATTTTTTCAGATTTAAAAAGACTAACAATTCGAGGTGTTGGTTGAGCACCATTGTTTAAAAAAGTTTTAGCCTTCTCTACATCAAGATTTAAGTCTTTTGTATGAGGGTTATAACTTCCGAGAGAGGCCACGATTTTACCACTCGTAGGTGTTCGTCTAGAATCTTGAACAACAATTCTAAACATAGCGTGTGATTTACGACCAGTCCTTTGCAAACGAATAGATAACATATTTAATTAAATTTTACAGATTCTTTCTAATCCAAGATTAAAATATTATTTAAAACTATGGTTGTTATTCTACAGATTAATTACTCTGTTGTCAATTAAATATCATAAAATATTAAGATTTAATAGTTTTGTATTTATTTAGAGCAGCACTAGCAGCTTTCTGTTGGGCAATCTGCTTTGATGGGCCCTCTCCTTGACCCATTAATCGATCTTTGACATAAACTCCGACTGTAAAAAGTTTGTCATGATCTGGCCCTATCTCATCAATAACTCTGTAAATAGGAGTTGACTCATCCTGAGCTTGAGCTAATTCTTGAAGTTGAGATTTTGAATCCATCCACGAACCAGTCTCCAAAATTCCTTTAAGAGTAGTAATCAGGCTTTCGGTAATAAATTTAGCAGCAGCACTAAATCCTAAATCTAAATAAATTGCGCCTACGACCGCTTCATAGCAATTAGCCAGAATTTGTTCTTTAGCTCTTTCTGTGCCTCTTTTTTCTCCTTTAGATAGTCTCATCATATCTAAAAAGTCATAACGTGCCGCAACTGCTCCGATACTTTCAGTTCTAACTAAGCTACTTCGCCAATTTGTTAGGATACCTTCTGGTTGCTGAAAATTTAAAAATAAATATTCTGTTACAACCAATTCTAAAACTGCATCTCCTAAAAATTCGTATCTTTCATTGTGTTCTAAATTTAATTTTTTATGCTCATTTAAATAAGACCGATGCGTAAAGGCGATTATTAATTTATCAATATCATTAAATGTTATTCCTAATTTATTGATTGAAAATTGTTGATAAACCGATTTGTCCATAGAGTTTAAACTTATAATTTATTTTGCCTAATTCTTTTCATCGCAACTAATATTAATTTACCAATATCGTCATATGCTATTTTATCAATTGCTTCATTTGATTTAAACCATTTAATATCATTTAACCATTCTTCAGGTTTAAAATTATTAGTATCGCTAATTGCTTCAACTAAATAAACATGCATAGTCATGAGAACAAGTGTTTGTTCTCTTCGATAGCGAAAATTAACTTTACCGAGCCAGGAATAAACCTTAACTCCAGTTAGACCTGTCTCTTCTGCAATCTCTCTCTCAGCAGTCTTTCTAGGCTCCTCACCAGGTTCTACATGTCCTTTGGGTATTGTCCAGCGATTTTTAGTATCTTGGATTAAAAGGACCTCTACTTGGGGGCTATTGGCAGTTCTACGGAATATTACACCTCCAGCGGTTGTTTCATGAACAACTTCTGAAATATCAGATTTTCTTTTATATACAAATTTTTTTAAACCATTAATTGGCTGAGGTCTTTTCATATTATTACCTTACTTAAATATTTAACTGTGGGTCTCCTGGGTAGAAAAAAATTATTTAGTTTTTTTAGTCTTTGAACTATTTAGTAGAACCGTTCCTAGCACACCATTTATGAATTTTGAAGAATTAATATTTCCAAAAGCTTTGGCGAGCTCTACCGATTCATTAATCACAACTTTAGGTGGGACATCGGTTTCATAGAGCAATTCATATAAACCAATCCTCAAGATATTTCGATCAATCCTAGCAATCTGATCGATTGGCCACTCAGGGGCTATTGGTTGAAGCTTTTTATCCAAAATATTAAGTTTTTTCAAAATACCATGAACTAAATCAGTCGTAAATGCTCTATCCTGAATTAAATCATGATACCTTTGAAAATTTCGATTTAAAATATCATCAATCTGGCAGGATAAATCCTCGCAATCATTTCTGAATTCAAATTCAAACAAAGTCTGAAGAGCTATTATTCTTCCTAAATGTCGATTTGATGCCATTTTGTAGACCTTTTTTAACTATTAATTTTTTTAAAATACGTGGCAATCAAGCTTGCTCATCTATTATTTTGAACTCTTAACAACTTTAACACCGGATTCTCTAACCGTCGTTCTTACTTTGACAGGTGACTTAGAATTAACTCTTCTGGCTAAATCCAAAACTAAATGACTTCTCCGGGTACCGGTTTTTCTTGGGCTGGTACGTTTCTTAGGTTTACCCATGTAATATTATTCTCCTTTGATGTTATGCTAATTTAATTAATATAATAACTTTTTTAAGCTGATTTTACAATTAAATTAAGTAATGTTTATACAACAAAATTAATAATTTTATCTTTAACGAAAATAGTTTTTTTGATTGATTTTTGATCAATAAACTTAGCAACTCTTTGATCATTTAAGACTAGCTTAGTGATTTCTTCTTGACCTGTACCTGTTGGTAATATAAAAGTAGCTCTCATCTTACCGTTAACTTGAGCGATAATAGTAATATTATCCGTACTTAGAAGATTCTTGTTAAATACTGGCCAAGTGCTTAAATGGACAGAGTCTTTATTGTTAAGCTTTTGTCGCCAAATTTCTTCAGAAATATGTGGTGCAAAAATTGCTAATAGTTTTATATATTGGCTAATTGCATCAAGCCATATATCTTTATTGAAGTTTATTGCAACGTCATTAAATATTTTATAAAAACCATTTAAGGTCTCCATTAAAGCAGCTATTGCCGTATTAAAATTCATCAACTCAATATCATTACCGACTTTATTGATTAAATTAGCCATGATTTGTTTGATGTTTTTATCTTCTTGCTCAGAAACAGATTGATTACTATCTCTTAAGATTATCTGATCAACTAAAACCCACACCCGATTCAAATATCGATAAGTACCACCAAGAATTTCTGGGTTCCAAGGTGTCGTTAAATCATATGGTGCTATAAACGCAATGGCTAATCTTAAAGAGTCAGCCCCATAGCCACTTTCAATTATATCGCTCGGATTTACGACATTACCTTTACTTTTACTCATCTTTAAACCATCTGGTCCTAGAATAATTCCCTGCCCTCTTCTGGCTTGATAAGGCTCTGGGGTTGGAACCATTTTTTGATCATATAAAAATTGGTGCCAAAACCTAGAATAAAGTAAATGGAGAGTGGTGTGCTCCATCCCCCCCAGATACAAATCAACATTTTGCCAATAATCTAGTTTATCTTTATCGGCGAAACTTAGATCATTATGGGCATCAAAATATCTCAAATAATACCAACTGCTACCAGCCCAGTTAGGCATCGTATCGGTCTCTCTTTTTGCTGGCTGCTGACAAATTGGACATTTAGTATTAACAAAACTATCAATAAGCGATAATGGGCTTTGACCATTGTCAGTTGGCTCATATTTATCAACTGGCGGCAATTCGACCGGTAAATCCTCGTCAGGAACGGCTACAGCACCATGTTCAGGGCAATGAATGATAGGAATTGGCTCCCCCCAATAATGTTGACGAGAAAAAATCCAATCCCTTAACCTGTAATTAACTTTTTTCTGTGCTTGTCCTTTACTGACCAAGTATTCCAGTATTTCTTCTCTAGCTTTTGCAGATGTTAGTCCATCGAATCTTTCAGAATTAATCAAATAACCATCCTCAGTGTAAATATCTGTCATAGAAACCACTTTATCTCTTAGTTGTTGATCTTTTGGCACAACGCTAACTGTTGCGTCAATATTGTGTGTTTTCAAGAATGTAGCATCTCGTTCATCATGGATATCGCCAAATACTGCACCGGTACCATAATTAACAAGTACAAAATCTGCTATCCAAATCGGGATTAACTTAGAATTAATCGGATTTATAGCATAAGCTCCACTAAAAACTCCTGTTCGGTCCTTATCAATATTCTGTCTGTCAATCTCTGATTTTAATTTTACCGAATTAATATAATCATTGACTGTCTGTTTATGCTTGGGGTTTACAATATCTTTAATCATTGGGTGTTCAGGAGCTAAAATTAAACACGCTGCGCTATAAATCGTATCAATTCTAGTTGAAAATACTTCAATAATTTTATCCGAACCTGATACATTAAATTTAATTTGAGCGCCATTGCTTCGACCAATCCAATTTATTTGTTGATCGGCAATTTTCGAGGGATAATCAACTGTTTTAAGGCCTTCAATTAATCGATCTGCATAATCAGTAATACGCATAATCCATTGCTTAAGTAATTTTTTTTCAACAAGAGTATCACACCTTTCATGACGACCATTAATTACTTCTTCATTAGCTAGTCCAGTTTTACAAAACGGACACCAATTTATAAAAGTTTCATCTTGGTAAACTAAACCAGCTTTAAAAAATCTTAAGAATAGCCATTGGGTCCATTTATAATATGATGGGTCCGACGTCTTAAAAGTTCTCTGCCAGTCAATTGATAATCCCAAGCTTTTAAGCTGGGTCTCAAAAATAGCAACATTATCATCTGTTGCTTTAATTGGTGAAACTTTATTTTTAATAGCATAATTCTCAGTTGGTAGGCCGAATGCATCGAAGCCCATTGGGAATAAAACATTATAACCATTCATTCTTTTATATCGAGCTAAAATATCTCCGATTGTATATTCCCTCGTGTGACCAATATGTATGCCACTGCCTGAAGGATATGGAAACTCAGTCAACATGACAAACTTTTTCTTTTCAGCAAAATCTATAGCTTGGTAGATTTTATCCTCCTGCCAAACTTTTTGCCACTTTGTTTCGATATCTTTTGGATTATAGCGTTTCATGATTAAAACTGTTTAAGATAATTGGTTGAAAAACTTGAATTAAGTTTATTTTTCTGTTCATATTTTTCCAAGGCAAAAAAGATTAATCTTTCTACTAAATCAACATTACTAAGACCAAATTTTTGAAAATTATGAGAATAAAGTGATCCTGGCATTGGATTTATTTCGTTAAAATAAACAATGGACTTCTTACTATCAATTAGAAGATCAACTCGCGCTATACCCGATAGATTGAATAACTTAAATACTTCTAGAGCCAGTGTTTCAGCTGATTTATATAATTTAGCTGGCAAATCAGCGGGTACTTGGCTATAGCCTTCACTGGCTCCCAATGAACTCTTGCTGCCTTTTTTCTGGCCACGTAAATATTTGGTATCAAAGTCAAAGAAGTCAGCCTGCTGTAACATTGGTCGCTCTAGATAAGCTGGTTCTGGTACATCATTACCGATAATCGGCAGAGTAACTTCAATTAAGTTAGCTACTTCCTCTTCTACAATTACTAAATCATCATAATGAAATGCAAGTTCTAACGCATTCTCTAGTTCTTGATTGTTATTAACTCTACTTATACCTATTGATGATCCTAAGTGAGCTGGTTTAACAAAAAGTGGCCAATTAAGTTTAGTATTTATTTCGTTAATTATCTTCTGGCCATTTTCTTTATAATTAATATTTTTATAAAATAAAAAATTACTGGTTGAAATACCATTTGCGACAGCCAGTTGTTTAGCTAAAACCTTATTCATAGCAATAGCTGAGGCAGGCATATCACAACCAACATAAGCTACATTTGCCATCTCTAATAATCCCATTAGATCACCATCTTCTCCGTACGTTCCGTGCATAGCCGGGAAAACAACATCTATTAACAATTTTCGGCTACTAATTGAACCACCAGTTGATAGAACTAACCCTTGATCAAATTTTAAACTAATCGGTTTTAACTTTTTTAATAGTGAATTTATCTTACCCGATGTATAAGTTTCAATATCGGCTAAAGCTTCATGCCAATACCATTGTCCAGTTTTAGAAATATATAAAGGCTCTACCTGGTATTTCTTAGTCAGTCTTAATGGTTTAATAACACTATTTATTGCCGTTACAATCGAGACATCATGTTCAACCGAACGACCACCAAATATAACCAAAATTTTCTTCATAATATAAATACCTTTATACCTAGTATAACAACGATTTAAGCTGATAAAAAATTATTTGTAATTATCTGGCCAATCGTTTTGCATTAAAACTAGATCATCCTTAGCTACAAATATAGATAAATTATTATAAAAATCTAAAGGATTATCTTCTACAATGAGCTGACCAGCATAATTATCTTCAGCTAAACCTTTTTTAATACTTTCTGTTGTCGAGTTTTGCATTAAAACCACTATATCAGGTGAAGCAGCAGCAATATAACGACCCATTTCAAGATGAATATCTTTAGTTTTCTTACCTTGATCGACCAGCCCAGGAGTGACATAAATTTTTCTCTTAGCCTTAAGATCTTTTATTAAATTTAAACCAGCCTTTATACCTTCGATATTACCGTTGTAACTATCGTCAATAACCATTGCGCCATTTAGTTCAGATAATTCCATTCGATGAGGAAAGGCTTTAGTCTTAGCTATACCTTTTTTAATTTGATTTAAAGTCAAGCCGAGCTGTTCAGAAATTACTATAATTAAAGCTAGGTATTTAACTTGATGGCGACCAATGACTTTGCTTTTAAAATTATTAGTTTGCTTTTTATTTGATAATTCAAAGCTGGTACCGCTATAGTCGGTTAATATATTACTAATTTTAAATCCTAAAACAGATTGATCATTGAATTGGTTGATTTCTTTGTTAATCTTAATATCTTTAAAATATGTATCACTATTAAGATAAATATTAGTTGGATCAACATATTTTTCAATGGAAAGTAAATCGTCGGCTTGTTGTTTTATGCTTTTATAATGGTTCTGATGAACAGGAGCAAGTCCAGTTATAATAGCAAAATCCGGATGGGTCAATTTGGCTAGTTTAGCAATGTCTCCATTTTTACCTTCACCATATTCCAAAACTATATAATCTTCTAATCCTGTCAATTTTTGAGCAAATCGAGCGTGCGACAAAGCGACATTCTTATTGTCAGGAGATACAGCTACTTTCTTGCCTTCAGATAAAACAATTGCTAAGTATTCTTTCATAGAAGTTTTACCATAACTACCCAAAACAGCAATTATTTTGCCAGGATGATTTTTAAAAATATTCTCTGCTTTGTCTAAAATAATTTTGTCGCGAGGGTTAATTATTAGTATTTTTGCAACTAGTATAAGAATTAAAATTAAGTAAGGCCAAATTACAGGATAAGAAAGTATTATGGCTAAACCATAATATTGTCCACCAACAAAATGATTAGTAAATCCTAGAATAATTATAATTAATCCGATTAATATCTGTAGTAGCATGCCTCCAGCTATAAATCTATACAGTAAAATACTAAACTTTGTTTTTATGAATTGTTTTCGACGACTAACTAAATTAAAATTCTTAGTTTTACTAAGCCATATCAAATAATTTCTAGCATCGTATTCACTAGCTTGAAGCATGTAGGCAATATTCTTAGGATATCGATAAGTATAAAGGCTAAATAAATTTTTAATCATCTAATGAAATCTCCAATCATCATATTTAATCTACCTGGTTCCTCTAAATGTATAAAATGCCCAACGTTATCAAAAATCTCTAAACGGGAATTTTTAATTTTTCGATGAAAAATCTTACCATATAGAACTGGGGTAGCTTTATCATTTTGTCCATAAATTAATAAAGTAGGTATAGTAATTTTTTCTGCTTCAAGAATTAAATCTTCACTGACAACATTTTTAAATGTTTCTATTAAATCTTCTTTTATTAGCATATCAGATCCAATTACTCTGTAAAATACTTCTTTAGCCTTTTTTTTATAGTTTGATGGTAAGACAAAAGTTGCCGCTTTGGCTGTTTTTGCAACAATTCTAAGTGATTTATTCCTTAATTTATACTGACTTCTAATACCAGCTGATGATATTAGAATTAGTTTTTGTGGCTGTATTAAACCTAAAGATACTATCTTTATAGCTATTGCTCCACCATTCGAATGTCCAATTAAAATATTTACTTTAAGGCCTAGTTTAGAAACAAATTTACTCACAAAACGAGCATATTTTTCTAAATCCCAATCAATAGGCGGGTTATCTGATTGTCCAAAACCCGGTAAATCCAGGCTTGCAACGCCATATCCGTTTTTTATAAAGTATTGATATAGGTTATCCAGCCCCGAAGCTTGATCCCCCCAGCCGTGAAGCAATAAAACCATTTTACTTGATTTAACCAAATTATAATTAACAACTAGGTCATCGATAACAATTTTCATTATCTTAAATTATAGCTTAAGTTAAGTTATTTTATATCGAAGTTATTATCGATATAAATCTTAAGCAGTACTTTTTAAAACCTAACCTTTTAATTAACCTATCTGAGATGTCTAGATCCGATATTTCTTAACTACAAATAAAACTTTTAATAGTTTGACATAAATTAGTAAATCGAAAATAATAGAAATTAAGGGTGGGTGGGTTGTCAGCCGCCCATTAAACGAGCCAGAGAGATGCTGGACACCCTTAATAATTATTTAGACCAAACTATTTTATTAAACATACTAATGGTGGCCCTTTCAACTCCTGACTCAAGAAAATCTGAGGTCAGGGTTTTGAGTAAGGCACTAATGGTGGCACTTTCCACGTGTGACACAGGAAAATGGTACACACTACGGAATTGGGCGAATTCAGGGCTCAATATTGCCCATGACCAGCACAAATCCTCACTAAATTATGAACCCTCTGCCCTCAAGGGTCAACTTGATAGTGCCTTCGAAGAGGGGCCACGGAATCTGCGTCAGAGTCAGAGGCGCCTCACACAAACGGATGTGGAGCGAATGCGAAAGAGGTATGAAGAAGGTGCCACGGTGTATC
>DAIEGT010000024.1:0-516 GCA_027356105.1 Candidatus Saccharimonadota bacterium | reverse complement strand
CTTCGTTTTATAATCTACCAAAATCCATTAAGCATAAGGATCCATTTGATCGAATGTTAATTTGGCAGGCAATTCAAAGTCAATCTATCTTATTATCCTCCGATAAAAAAATGGCCGACTATAAGATTAATGGGCTATTACTCGGTTAAAGCTTCATCTATACTAAATTATTTAGCCCATCAGAATTCGTTGTCTTTATGTTATCAAATTCTTGTCCGGGGTAGCCATAAATTAATTTTAGTGGTTAAAGTTAAGCTATAATTAAGTAATGCTAAAAACATTTAAAGAAATGTCCTTAAATAATTTGATAAAAAACGGACTTTTCTTTTTAATTTTGAGCCTACCTTTTTTTGCTTTTATTACTATTTTCTTAAGTTCAATTATTGGTCACTACACAGCTATCAGATTATATCCTGAAACAGTTCTCTTTATCTTAATGTTCTTATCTATCTACTACTTAATTAAGAATAAGTCTCAGGCTAAAGTATTCTTTAATGACAATTTAATTAGATTAAT
>DAIEGT010000023.1:0-519 GCA_027356105.1 Candidatus Saccharimonadota bacterium | reverse complement strand
TAAACTGCCCAATTGCTAATAAAGAAATTACGTATACAGCTGTATTTAGTGTCAGTACATGATTTGTTACTATGAAAAATGAACTTAGAGTAAGCAATATAGAAACAAAGTAGCCAATTAAATAGTTTTTAAACTGCCCAGTAGGATGATTTGAAGCTTGATAGACGTTTGTTTTCATAATCTAGTTACTCCCATAAGATACACTACGGTAAAGATAAATATCCAAATAACGTCTAAAAAATGCCAAAACAAACTAAAAATTGTAAAACGACGGATATTGGCTCTACCAAAGCCAGTCTTGTGTAGCCGGTAAGCTAATATAATCATCCAAATGAGGCCGATACTGATATGAAGCCCATGAGTACCGACTAACGTAAAGAAGCTACTTAAAAACCCACTAACACGCCAACTATCGCCAATAGAAACTAGGTGACTAAATTCATTTAGTTCAATTACAAGAAAAGACAGACCCAACAGAAATGTAATAAATAGATTAATATACACATTTTTTTTAGTTTT
>DAIEGT010000022.1:0-542 GCA_027356105.1 Candidatus Saccharimonadota bacterium | reverse complement strand
GTAACTGGTCCAACCAAATTTAGTAAAGCTGATGTTGTGTGTCCACCCGCCCTGCGCCCTGCTAGTCTACTTCTCATTGGGATGCTCGCAGCTGACGGTGTCAGCACCCTTCGCAATATCTACACTATCCAGCGCGGCTACGAAGACCTGGCAGAACGCCTGAACAGCCTCGGCGCCCGAATAGAAGTCTTCCAGGACCTATAGAACATGCAAAAAACAGGTTGGGGTAAATTAATCTGTAATTTGGTATAATACCCCTGTCTCACTTGAGGCTGTATGGCCATACTCGTGAGCACTCCGACAAGCGGGTGTCGTATAGCGGTTATTATCCCAGTTTTCCAAACTGGTGATCGGAGTTCGACCCTCCGCACCCGCACCATGTGTGCCCTGGTAGCTCAGCTGGATAGAGCAGAGGACTTCTAAGCCTAAGGTCACAGGTTCGAATCCTGTCCGGGGCACCATTTGAAATCGTATCTTTTAGTGAAGCGTAAGCAGACTTGTTAAGTATTTTCCAAAGAACTAGTAGCTCACAGCCTGTTCGA
>DAIEGT010000021.1:0-542 GCA_027356105.1 Candidatus Saccharimonadota bacterium | reverse complement strand
TTTAATTATTTCCAAACTATTCTCAAGTTTGACCATCAAGTCTGGTCAGCTATCTGTTGAATACTCAAAATTCGTGTTAGCGATTTCAAATAGAGTTCAAAAAACTACTAATTTATTGGAGGTATAGAAAATGTCATTCCAAACTTTACCAAAAGACAAAAACAACAGGGGTAAAAGACTTAACAAAGAGCTTAAAAAGGCCTTAGTACCTATTTGGCTCCGGGGACTGGATTCGAACCAGCAACCTATGCGTTAACAGCGCACCGCTCTACCGTTGAGCTACCCCGGAATATATTAATGTGTATTATCCTTACGGACTTAACTGGTGAATTATAGCTAAACATTAGCCCTTGGTGCAACTAGGGTTAGTTATTTGGATGCTTAATAAGAATGGCTTCGTAAGGCTTGAGGCGGTAACTATGTAAGTTGTCGGTGGTTGGTTTGTTACCTAGTGCACTAGAAATTACTACTTTACCTGATTCAGTAAAGTCATAAACTTTTGGTTTGTCATCTAGGTTTAAAACAGTCGTGTAGCGTTCGGC
>DAIEGT010000020.1:0-546 GCA_027356105.1 Candidatus Saccharimonadota bacterium | reverse complement strand
CCTCAACCACCCACACAACTAGTAAATACTGGTCCTGGTAATGTAGTGGCAGCATTTGCAGGGTTCAGTGTCGCAGGAGCTGCAGGTTACAGTTTGTTCATTCGCCGTAAACTAGCCGCTAAATAAAAATACAATCTAGAGTTTTAAAAATACGTGTAAATATCCCAGGCTTTTAATGGCCTGGGATTTCATATAATCGCCTCTGTTATGGTAATATATGCCAGTCCATTTAACGGTCCCATCGTCTAGCGGTTAGGACACCGGGTTTTCATCCCGGCAACAGGGGTTCGATTCCCCTTGGGATCACCAAGCATGAGCATATTAAATTAGACCCAGTATCGGGTCTTTCTATTTCTTAAGAACTTAGGTTAACTCAATCGCTCGACAGCATACTTAACAATATTATGAAATTGACTTAATTATACTACTTTGGTACTATTTTTATATGACTACAAAATTACAAGTACCTATAGATAATTCTGTAAGAGAAGGCCTTGAGTTGCGTGCCAAAGAACTTGGTTTTGATTCAGCTCAAGCATATATTCG
>DAIEGT010000001.1:0-136948 GCA_027356105.1 Candidatus Saccharimonadota bacterium | reverse complement strand
TGGACCTGCTGATAAAACATTTGGCTATGGATTCCCAACCAATGAATTACTTTGTGCTTGGGACCCTAACCAACCAGGTGTAAAATTACCCGTTATCTTTAGTGGGGGTGTATGGTATATGAGAGCTAGTTATACCACAGGAACCGCTGATCTAACATTTGCTTATGGATCTCCTGGTGATACACCTGTATGTGGTGATTGGACTGGTAGCGGAATCGATACCGTTGGTGTCGTAACCCCTGATAATACTTGGTACTTAAGGAACTCAAACAGTTCTGGGCCTGCTGATATGTCATTTAACTATGGTTTTACACCAGGGTATCCAGTAGTTGGTGATTGGTTAGGAAATGGTGTTACAACTATTGGATCAGTTAGTCTAAATGGAACATGGGCTTTAAGAGATAGTAATACTGGTGGTGCACCAGATCAAGAATTTCAATACGGCTTCCCTGGCGCTATACCCCTAGTTTGGTAAATACCTATATATACTTATTGTATATTTGAACCAGATGGCAAACTATTGATAAGCGAGTCATTGACTTGTTGAATTGGTGCATATAAGGATGCTGATGTTGGCGACAATATCCAATGCTTCACAGCACCTATAACTGCGTAGGCGGCTGGAGAGCTACCTATAATTCCTCTTTCAATATATCCTGAAGTTGGAAGCTCATTTAGGAATCCGTTAGTTACTTGCATTGGATTAACTGTTCCATTAAGAGTCCAGTAATCTGCTGTGGCTTGATTTGGAAACATCATTTTAGTACCACCATTTATAACGTAAGCTCCACCGCTTGAATCTTCGACTAATACGGCAGTCCAACTAGTAATTGATGGCGTAATAGATTCAGGATTAATTGCCATCATCGACATACCACTTACAAGTCCAAGGTTTGCTGCCTGACTAGGAGATAAATAATATAGTACTCCATTATTAGCAACAAATAATCTTAAATCATTTGGTATAGATGATCTAGCGAATCTTGTTAGCATATTTAGTCTTAAGTATTCATTAACTGCAGCCGGGTTTATAACTGGTGCACCACTACCAATACCCCATTCACCTGCAATATTAGGATCAACTGTCATATATGCAGTACCCTGACTAACAAAATAATATTGGCCATTATATTGAAATTGATTCGATAAATTATTACCAACCGGAAAACGATTTAAAACAGAATCACTTAAGTAAACCGGGTTGGCTAACCCCCAATTTGTCGCTACTTGAGATGAAACAAGATGTGTTTTTCCATTTTCAATCAAATAATTATTAGTCCCATCCGTTATATATGATCCTATAGGACTACCGATCGTAAACTGACTGAGTACACTACTAGAAACAGTGGTTATGTTATTGAAACCATTATTCCATAAAGTTAGATCATTCGGAGATAATATTGGATGCAAAGTACCTGAATCTATTAAATAAATTGTTGGACTAGTTGAAGATTTAATGAAATTAGTTGCACTATTGTTGGAAGATGCTATTAACGATATTAGGCTAGTTGATACGTTAAATACATTGCTAGGAGTTAGATAAGCACTGTTTAGACTTGCTGGTACTGAAATAGTAGTTCCATTCATTAAATATAACTGGCCATTCACGTTAGCCTCGTATGTATTAAGTGCACTACCATTGCCCAGTAGATTTAAATATCCTTGGTCGACACTATTAACGTTGATATTTCCTCCTCCAGACCAAGCAATCAATATATTTGGGGTTGGTATACCATATTTAGTAGAATTATCCACCATATAAACTCCGGTCGAACCATTTAGTTCAACAAACTGGCTTGCATTTGGACCAAGAGTCAATCTTCCTATGGTGCCTGCTGATACTGATATCGGTGAACCTGGATATAACTGAGCTAATGTTGAAGATTCAGGTAGCATTTGACCGGCCGATATCTGATAAAGCTGAGACCCAACTACAATCTTATTACTACTGATTGGAGCACCAGAACCCATCGAACTTATATAATCATTAGATAACGTCGTAATCCCCGGGCTATCTCCTTCCCAAGCAGCTTCAATATCTGGTGAACTAAACAATCTTATACTTCCTCCATCAACCATGTAAGTATTCGATCCTGTAGTTGCACTTTGAACATCATAAGAAAGATAACCTGAATTAACCGGCACCTGTCCTAAATAAACACTAACGTCAGTTATTGCTGCTGGATTAAATCCCCATGCCGAGAACATTGCCGGCGATGAAATCTTATAAGCTTTACCCCCATCAACAAAATAAACATCTAAAGTACCATCTGGACGCATTAATCTTGTTAGCGGTTGAGAAGCAGTCGGGAAAGAGCCCAAATATGTTCCAGACCACTGCATTAATGGAACATTCTCTAACCCCCAAGCGGTAAGCGTTTGGGTGTCGGGTACAAGTTGCTTTATACCGTGATAGACAACCCATTGTCTAGTATCACCATTTGAATCATAAGATGTCGCAAGGGTATATCCTTCTGCAGTAGTTGGACCAAACCAGGTACTAAACAAAGAAACAAAGTTCTCGTTGCCTGGAAAGTGTGGAGTATAGGTATAAAGCGCTCCAGTTGCGCCATTTGTTATAAATACAGATGATCCATCGATTGTAGTATAGCCATCATAATAAGTTGATGTTGTACATGAAGTAGTTCCTGTTAACGCACCCTGCCTATAACCGGATGTCATAATTGGATAAAAACAGTTACTTGGATCATTAGAATTATCCCAATTTGGAATAACAATATTCCAAGACACATTACCCTCCGATCTTTGCTGCATAAACTTAAGTTTCCATGCCGCAGATATAATTTGTTCAGAAAAACCTGCTGCTGCTTGTGAATTAACACAGGTGCCGTTAACACTTGTCACAGGAACACCTTTAATACTATAAAGTTCAAAACCACTATAATTATATGGTTGAACAGCGTCAGGACAGTCATTACCCATTGCAGCTGTATATTGAAGAGTTGTACAACCACTAGAACTGGCTCCGGTAACTAATGACTGTTCTTTTTCAAGTGTAGTAATAAGAACTTGTGGATTTATTTGATAAACTTGAGCGGCTGTATAGATAATATTGCCTGCTGAAGCATCTGCGCCAAATGTAAACCCTGCCGTAGGATTATATCCAGTTGGTAAGGGAGCTGCAAATCCATTATCAGTACTTATACAGCTACTAGGAAAATTATTGTTTAAAAAAGCGTCTATTCCAGCTGCGCTCATACTACCGTAATTATTAAAAACACCATCATCAATTAGATTATTTGGATCAAATTGTGCACTAGCTGAATTAGGTGAATAGATAAATGAACCTATCAAAATAGCCATTAATAGTACAGGAATAATGCTTAGAAGAATTTTTCTCATTAATTAACACTTAATAATAACGAATCATTTACTGATTTTGATTCTTGATTATAGCTTGATGTTGCAGTTATCTTCCAATTTCCCTGGGTTAAACCAACACCTTGCAATGTCCATGTCCAATAAGCACTTCCGCTTGAGTTTGTTGTTTTTGAACCTAAAGAAATGGTGTTATTAGTGCTGGTATTAGTGAATGTTATGTTACAGCTAACCCCAGGATTTGTATTACAGGTTGATTGTTCGGTCGATAAGGCTGAATTACTTAATGACGGGTTATGATTACTGACAAAACTACCAGTTGGAGAGATTAAAGTAATGTTTTGTTGTGAAGTTGTGTTGGTAGTGGCAGTAGTTGAGGTTTTAGCATTACTTGAAGTTGAATTATTCGATGTTGTTGTTGGGGTGGAAGTACTGGAAGATGTCTGATTTTTAGTTGATCCACTAGTAGTAGATTTATTGTTTGAACTAGTGTAGCTAACCTTATTATTCTTATGTAATGCTAGAAACGCTAAACCTATTAAAATTAAAATTCCTATTATGATCCATAGTTTTTTATTTTTACGCATACTACTATTATAGCAAAATGATAAAGCTTGTTATAAAATTTTAATTAAAGAAATTACTGATCATTTTTTGAGTCCGTATAAATATCTAAACCAAAATTTGGGCTTAATATATAAAAATTCTTATTATAAAATTTATCTTTATCGAGAACTTTCTTCCATTTAGCACGAATTAATTTAGCTGAATCATCTAATTCTTTCATGTCTCGATTTTTAAAAACTTTTCCAATAGATACTGATTCGTGATGAAATAGATTAACGAAAGGTAAATATATATTTACAAACCCCGCATCCACAAGTTTTAAATTAAGGTCTACATCATTAAACGTAACTCTAAAAATCGGGTCAAATCCTTCGACTTTCCAGAATACTTCCTTTTTTATCATTAAGCATGCTGCCGTAACAACCATAACGTCCCTAACTGTATTTGTGTAAGTCATTGCCAATAAATCCGGAGAATTTATATCTATTCCGGTACCTGAATGTCCAGCAACAGGTTTTAAACTTCCAATACCGACCGTCACTCCAGCGTGCTGAATTTGTTTATTCGGGAATAATAATTTAGCTCCAACAGCGCCTATATTTTTTTGTTGAGCATAACCAAGCATATCTTCAATCCAACTGTCTGTAATAACTTCAGTGTCATTATTGAGCATTAACAAATAGTCACCACTTGCATATTTAGCTCCAAAATTACAAGCATCAGAATAATTAAATGGTTTTTCTTTCCAATATTTTATTCTAATTTTATTCTTAAAATTCAATTTTAAGTGATTTAGGTATGCTATACTTATTTCCTCTTCAGAACCTGTATCGACGATTATTATTTCGTAGTTTTTATAAGTAGTCTTGTTGATTATACTAGCGACGCACCTTTCTAAATAATCCTTTTTATCCTTTGTTGGTATTATAATTGAGACTTTTGGTTTACCTTTAATCGCATATTTCGGATACCAAAAATGATTATTTTCCTCTAAAACTAATTCGACACTTTTATTTAATCTACTAAAATGATTTTCAAGCACTGTTTTCTGGTTATTTAATGCGTAGTTCTTTGAATCTAAGCTTTGTGCGGTTGAATTATCGTGAGATCTCCAACTATATAGAATGTTAGGTATGTGATAAATTTTACTTGAACTTTCACTGAGTCTTAGGAACAAATCCCAGTCTTGAGCACCAATTAAATGACGATCAAAACCACCTATTTTTCGAACTAAATCAGTTCTTAGAACACTAAAGTGAGTAATGTAATTGATACATTCCAGTAAATGCGGGCTCCAATCCGGTTTAAAATACGGCGAAAAATGAATGAATTTATCACTATCAGAGTCGATCTTATCTTCATCTGAGTATATAAGATCAGCTTCAGGTTGTTCTTGTAGTAATTTAACTACTTCAAATAAGGCATTTGGCCAAAGATAATCATCATGATCAAGCAAAGCAATAAAATCACCTTCAGCCCGACTAATTGAATCATTACTTGCTACACTAATATGACCATTCTCTTTACGTGTTTTTAAATTAATTCTTGGTTCTTTATTGTCGTACGATTGAAGCAAATCTATTGTTGGCTGTGAAGTTGATGCATCATCAGTTATACAAAGTTGCCAATTAGTGTATGACTGCCCAATAACTGAATCAATACAGACTCTTAAGTAATCTAGGTTTGTGTTATAGACCGGTAATATTATTGAAATTAAGGGTCGATAGGCGAAATCATTTGCCTGCTCTCTTTGTTCTTTAATAATATTTATATTTGGATAATAAAGTGCTAACCATTTTTCGTATTCTTTTAGTCTTTGAATTTCTAGTCTAAGATTTCTTACTTCATTTGCCCAATCGTCATTCCGATTTCTGAGAGTTGTGTTATCAGCTTCAATATTATTAAAGCTGTTTTTGAGAGCTTCAAAGTTTTTCTTTTTAACAAGTGGCGTGTAGGATTTAGCTTTGACTATATATTTCTTCATATTAAGTCCAATAGTCCATCAGTCATAATTGAGAAGATTATCTCGAGTTCTGGTGAATAGATGTCTTTTTCTTTTACTAATTTAATCTCAGCTTTTTTACTAGCCAGAAGAAATGTTCGGTAACCAGTCTCGGAAAAATCTTTAGACATTATTTTATCTAAATAATAGTAGTTTAATTGTTTAATTTTTTTAACAAACATGGGATATTTTTCTTCTAAACTAAGTAAGAAACCAGCTCTAGTAATTAGTTGCCAATAATCTAGTGAAGTATGTGAGAAGTGATTAGTTTTAAGGCCAATACTATTAAAAGCATCAACTGCTTGATTTAATTCCGGTAGTTCATCTTGTAAGTGTTCTAAGAGCCAAATATGGTCTTTGCCAGTTAGGTTTTTATAAAAATTATTAGCCGAAATTTCAGCCAGTCTAACTCCACTTAAATTATATGGTGCTGCAATGATTAAAAAATCTTTACTAACTCTGGATGACTCTTTTATGAATTTATCACGATCTTCTTTCTTAATATGTTCAAGTACGTCACAAGATATAACAACATCAAACGAATTATCGGCGAAGGGCATCAGTAGTGCGCTACCTTCAATATAATTATCTAGTTTGCTAGTGTTAGGTAAAATGTCGATTATAGTTAGATCAACATCAATAAACTGTGTAATGATGCTACCAGAGCCACCAACATCTAAAACTTTTAGTTTTTTAATACCAGTTGCCTCTTGGTAAGCTCTTAAGATACTAGCTTGGATTAGATAACGACTAGCAAATGTTGGATCAAAACCTTCGTAAGCATTGATATCGAATTTTTCTTTAGCTAATAGTCCACTCGGGTTGAATGTAAACATAACCATGCCTTTCTATTCCTACGAATGTTATTGCGTTTTTAATACTAATATAATCATGGCTGATGGTTTGGGAATCATTGAAAAAACCAGCATCAAGAATGTAAGTACCAGGCGAGAAAACATTTTCCTTAACACTCATTACTATTTCACCTTTGCCTTTATTGAGACTAAGAGGAAATTTAGATTCTTTAGTATTAGGCCCATAGACACTATCACCTTTTTTATTCTTTAGACCAACACCAAAAACAACATCTTCAAGTTTTTCGGCTGATTCATAGTAAAACTTAATAGCAAATTTCTTGCCAAAAGGAATAATGTTATCTACTTGATTTTCCTCATTTAAGATTTCATATTTAGTGATTCTTACTTTACCAGTACCAGCACGTTGATCTTTCCGGGCTAAACTATCACTATCTACTGTTATTTCTTGAGCGAGTTCTGGAAAATTTAATTTCTTATACTCCAAGGCTGCCCGAGCTGAATCACCAATAAACTTCATCTTACTATCGTGGATAACCATTGTTCTATCACAAAATTGTTGGATAGTTTGCATATCGTGACTAACAAAAATGACTGTCTTATCTCTTTTCTTTTTTATATTCTCAAATACTTCTATGCTCTTTCTTTGAAATCTTTCATCACCAACAGCCAGCACTTCATCAATTAGCAAAATATCATTATGAGCCTGCATGGCAATCGAAAATGCTAAACGAACCTGCATCCCTGAAGAGTAGTTTTTTAATTTTTGGTCCATGAATCTTTCTAGTTCAGCAAATTCAACGATCTCGTTATATTTCTTTTGAACTTCTTTACGCGTTAAACCAAGTATGGCACCGTTTAAAAAGACATTATCCCGACCACTAAGTTCTGCATTAAATCCTATGCCTAGTTCAATAAATGGTGTCAATGTGCCATTAACTTGTACTGATCCTTTGGTTGGTTGATATATCCCACCAATTATTTTAAGCATAGTGCTCTTACCACTACCATTTCGACCAACTATGCCGAAAAATTCACCTCTTTCAACTTCAAAAGATATATCTTTTAGGGCGTGTTGTTTTTCATAGGTTGGCTTACTAAAATGCAGAACATACTCTTTAATTGTGTTTTTTCTTTCATGAGGCAACAGAAAGTCTTTGTATATATTTTTTACTGATAAAGCAATATCTTTAGCCATCTTATAATTCCTCAGCAAATTTACCAGAACTTTTTCTAAAATACCAAAAAGCTATAAAGCACAGTGCAATAACAATTAAAATCGGAATAATCCGACCGAGCTGAGAGTTAAATACCTGTTTCGTGGTTAGTGTAGCTGGTGTGATCATAAAAGACCTCATGTCTTGAAAAATTTGAGCCAGAGGATTCAAGGCGACGAATTTAATAAATCTTTTTGGCACAATCGACATGGAATAGATGATTGGAGTGGCATAAAAACCAGCCTGTAAAATAACATCCCAAATATGACTGAGATCACGAAATTTTACGTATAAAGCCGATAGAATAAACGATAAAGCTAGGGCGAAAACCATCAGTTCAACAATTAAGAATGGCACCAGTAATAAAGTGATTCTAAACTCAATATGACCAAAGAGCATAAATATAAAGACAATTATCATATTAAAACAAAAATTGACAAAAGCTGACAACATCGTACTAACTACGATTGTGTATTTTGGTATACTAACTTTTCTAATCATATCTCCATGACCAGTTATGGCGTTCATGCCACTAACTGTCGCTTCAATAAAAAATGTCCACATTACTAAACCTAGCAGAAGATATTGGGGGTAGTGTGGAACAGAATTACCAAGCCGAATCACATGAGTAAAAACTACATATAAGACTCCAAACATGAATAACGGTCGAAGCAACGACCAAAGGTATCCGAGTACCGATCCTTGATATCTTAACTTAAAATCACTAGCAACCAGCTCCCTGATTAGATTTAGATTGCTTGGTTTTAAATATTTAATTAATGGTTTAGCCATATTATTATTTCGCTACCTCTTTATAAAATTGATCGACTTTTTCAATTATACCCTTCCACTTGTAATTTTGAGCAGTTTTAAGTGCACCTTGTGAGAGTTTTTCTCTTAACTTCTTATCTTTTAGGACTTTTTCAATTGCTTTAGACAAGCCCTCTATATCGTCGTGGTTAACCATTAAACAATTGACGCCGTCATGACAAAAATCTCGATTACCATGAGCATCGGTACAAATAATGGGACAACCAGTTGCCATCGCTTCTAAAATCGGTAGACAAAAACCTTCATGTTTAGAAGTCTGAATAAAAACAGCTGCTTTATTATAAAGTTTATTAACTTCTTCATTGGATGGTTTAGTAAAATATTTAATTTTCTTATCCATCTCCGCCATTTCTGGTTCAGCGCCAAATAACCACATATTTGGCCTATTATCACCCAAAAACTTCCAAGCGTCGAATGTGAATTTAAAGTTTTTTTGAAAGAATGTTCGGCCAACTCCCAGTACTGTATTTGTTTCTCTCTTAAGATTTAGCGGTTTGTAATATGTATCATCAAAACCATGAGGGATATAGGTAGACGACAAACCAATATTAGCTAATTCTTGTTGATTGTAAGTGGATTCAGTTAAATTAATGAACTCCTTGCGATAACAAGAGACTACAGTCGCTTGGGCCAAAACATCATCAGGATAAAACCATGTTTCAAATTCTTGGATAAGATAGACTGCGATACCTTTTCTGATTGATGATAACCAAACCGGGAAAGAGGTTTCCCACCAGGTAGCTATTTTTATAGCTTCTTCGTTCGATAACGCCACAATTAGTCTTTCATAGTTTTTAAATGTTTTAATTTTTATTTTGTCTGATATATCCCAAGGTCGATTATGTGAATCGAGACCCCAAATCTCAATATTAAAACCTCTATCAGACAACATATTTGCCTGTTCAAAAACTGCTTTTATACCACCACTCATACCCATAGACTGTAGGATAAAAATTAACTTAATTCTGCCATCACTGTCTCTAACATTTCTTTTATCAAACCAATCGCCCCATTTTTGCCAGAAGTAATCGATAGATTGTTTTTCTTTGGTTGTTATCGCTTTATTCTTTGCTCTAGTTGCCGATTCAATATGAGTTAAAGTAGAAAGTGGGAAATATAGTGTTCGATAACCAGCTTCCCAGCCTCTTAAACAATAATCGACGTCTTCAAAAGCAAATTCATATTTTTCATCAAGTAATCCGACGTAATCCATATACTCTCTCTTTATATACATACAGGCACCAGTTACAGCCAAACAGTATTGAGGAATATTGGCAGGTCCATAATTTGAGTCCTGGAAACGATAATAATGATCAAACCATTTAGGAGATTCTGTATTTCGGTGAGTACCAGCGCTCTGTATTCGACCATCTGGGTAAAGTAACTTTGGCCCGACAATTCCAGTATCAACACCAAACTCATAGGCACCGTAAGTTAGACTCTCTAACCATCCATCATGTGCCAGAATATCGCTGTTGACTAAAATTACATCATTTTTTTTATCAGCTGCCCGAAGTCCAGCGTTAACTGCTTTAGCAAAACCACCATTTTTAGTTCTATAGATTATTTTTACCTGGTCATCTTCTAGTAGCTTAAGTTGTTTCTTTGAGCTCGGCTTACAGTAATCATCGACTATTATAATAGCCACCTTCTCAGGGTCAGTAGTTCTTTTTAAACTTTCGACGCATGGCCGTAAAACTTCAAAATCATTATAGCTTGGAATAACTATTGTAACTTTTCTAGCTGAGTGAGCATACCAATGTTTTACAGCATTTGGATCTACGCCTGTAACAATTCCATTTGGGAAAGCTAAGTTATTACCAATATGTCTATCAATCGATAATAGCTCTTTCTTTATTTTAACTAAGGTCTGTTTAGGACCGTTCTGGATGATTTGTTTAGTTGTTAGTGCAATTAGCTGAGCAGGATTTTTATTTCTATATTTAAGATCACCTTTTATAAGCTTTTTTAGAGCTTTACGTCCAGACCGATAAATTATTTTAGATTTTCTCATAAACTTTAAGTTAAAATTATACTATATTTTCTAATATCCCTATCTTGATGATTGTTTTGACTCTACCTGAATATCATTTTTTACCATCATACTAACCAAACCTTCAAAATCGACTTTTCTTTTCCATCCTAAAACTTTTTCAGCTTTTTCTGGATTACCAAGCAAAATATCGACTTCAGCCGGTCTTAAGAAGGCTGGATTTTTGACAACATAAGGCTGCCAATCTGTTATACCAATTTCTTTAAAAGCTAGTTCTAAAAATTCTTTGATAGAGTGCGTTTCGCCGGTTGCAAGCACATAATCATCTGGCTTATCTTGCTGCAACATTCGCCACATTCCCTCTACATAATCACCAGCATAACCCCAATCCCTTTTAGAATCTAAATTGCCTAGCTCAATCTTGTCTTGTAATCCAAGATGAATTCTAGCAACTGCGTTACTTATCTTTCGAGTGACAAATTCTATGCCTCGTTTTGGTCCTTCATGATTAAATAAGATGCCACAACTAGCGTGCATACCATAACTTTCGCGGTAATTCTTGGTTATCCAGTGGGCATAAAGTTTAGCAACACCATATGGGCTTCTTGGATGAAATAATGCCATCTCGTCATAGCCTTTGCCTGGTCTATTATAATCAAGTCCACCGAACATTTCAGAAGTCGATGCCTGATAAAATCTAATCGATTTTTCGCCACCAGTTAGCCTAATAGCTTCTAGTAGATTTAAAACACCTTTACCTGTAACTTCAAGCGTAATTTGAGGGTTTTGAAATGAAAATCCAACATGACTAATAGCCGCTAAATTATAGACTTCATTGGGTTGTGAAACATCTAGGGCTCTGACAAGCGATGTTTCATCTGTCATATCGGCTTCAATAAGCTTTACGTAAGGTAGTTCTCTCTCGACTAATTCTTTTTTAGCATTATTTTGGCCCCTTATCATTCCGAAAATTTCATAGTCTTTTTGATGCAAAAGATCAGCTAAGTGTCCACCGTCTTGACCAGTGATACCGGTAATAAATGCTCTTTTTGACATTAAATCTCCTGTAGTTACAACTTGTTAGATTTAATTATACCATTGAATAAGGGGTAATCTGTGGTAGATTTTACCTATAAAATTTTTGATAAGTCTCTAGGCTAATTATCAACTGCTTCATTGATTAAATACCAAATAGCTGGGTCTTCTGTGGTTTTAAGAAGATTTAGGTTGGTGATGACGATTGGTTCATAGTCATAATAATAGTCAGCTAAAAACTTACCTGTAAATCTTTTTATTCTCTTTTGAAGAGCTTCGGTTTCAGCTACAAACCTATTATGTGGATGGGCTCCTTCATTTTCAGACTGCCAATAACCTTCTTCCATATATTCTATATATTGTTTAATCCTTTTTCGATGAACAAAGAAAGGTACTGACTGCTCAAAATATTCTAGAAAATAGATATCGGATAGATTGCTACTCTTTTGTTTTATTTTTACGAAACCATCCGGCAGTGGTCTAGGTAGATAGTCATAATAGGCTAACTGTGATTTATTGATGAACTTAATACTGTCGCCGTTTAATCTAATTAAATGAAGGTTGATATCACCAACTGCTAGGCAGTGATCAATAAATCTCTTTGAAGCTGATTTGTCTTTGTATATATTACGAAGAACTTTTTCGTTTAAAGTTTTATCCTCGTTATTTTGTCTTAGGATTTTAAGGCCTGGTGGTAATAGATAATATGAAGCGAACCGACCAGTTAAACGATCAGATTTTGTGAAGTTTCGACCAATCCAACCTCTTGATAGTAAAAGGTTTAGTCTTTGCTGGGCTTGTTGAATTTGTTTCTTGCCCAGTAATTGCTGAATCTGATAAGTGCTAACGAATCTAAATTGATATATTCGATTTAGAATTAATAGTTGTTGTTTAGTTACCTGACGTGTTTTAGGGTTTCGGTTTGTCTGTTTAGTTGTCTTGGTTGATATTTGGTTCATGATAGTTACTTCTTGTTTGAAAGCTACCACCATGTTTCATTAATTTGGACTATATACTTGTTTTAGTTAAAAATAAATAGTTTTATATTATATATAATACAAAAAGCTAGTATTTTTGTTTATTTTTATCTGTAAACCTCCTACTTTACTAATTCATAGGATGCATTGATTTACCTTTTGATTTTTAAGCCTAAACGATGCTGTACTCTACCTTGATGAAGCCCGATATTACTTTAATTATCAGCTATAGCTTTTTCATTAAATGCTTGATGTGGTTTGTGTTAATCAACCAAAACATTACCAGGTTTATTGTTGTTTAGTGTTTTAACTCATCAACTAATATGAAAAATTTTTTATTAGAGCTTTAGAACATATCTCGAAATCTAGCTAATTCTAAACAATTATTTGGCATATTTTACTAATATAGTATATAATATGTTTATGCAAGAGTTTGGTCCAGAAACTACGGAACATATTTGTCCGGAAGAAGTAATTATTAAAGCAGCCTTGGAAGGCTTAGAACATTTTAATTCAATTCATCCATCTACAGATAGAGCGATTGGAGCATTGGGAGCTGCAAACTTTTTTCTACAGAGTGTCAGAGAAAAAATTCCCTGTTCTGGACCAACTTATGATAGTGATGGTCTAATAGTATGTCCTCTAAGAGGCGTGCTTCAAACAGCTAGAAATGCAGTGATTTCTCCATGGCTACCAAATAATTTTATAATTAGACTCGAAGAAGTAGATGAAAATGGCGATCCTATTGTTTCTCAACAAGGGAATACTGGTCAATATTTATAAGAATCATTGGGCGAAGCACACAACTTTAAACATTAAGGGTTACTAAGTTTAGCCGCAATTACAATCCCTTAACGTGGCTAATCTTCTAAGATGATAGAATATAAACTATGAGTAAAATAGTTATCGATGCCAGGACCATTGGAGAAAGCACCGGTCGCTACATTGAAAGGCTACTTCACTACCTCCAACAGATCGATAGAACAAACGATTATATTGTCTTACTAAAAGCTAAAGATTTTGATGATTTCATCCCTATTAATAATAACTTTAAGAAGTTACTCTGTCCCTACAAAGAATTTACCTTTAGTGAACAAATTGGCTTTTTGGCTCAGCTAATAAAACTAAAACCAGATTTAGTTCATTTTGGCATGACACAACAACCAATTTTATATTTCGGCAAAGTAATTACGACTATTCACGATCTGACAACTGCCCGTTTTGATAACCCTGCTAAAAACAAGATTGTCTTTAGAATCAAGCAACTAGTTTATAAAATGGTCATTCTGGTAGTTGCCTTTAAGTCTAAGGCAATTATTACTCCTTCTGAATACGTCAAAAAAGATATTGCCAGTTTCGCAAAGATTAAACAGAATAAAATTGTTGTCACTTACGAAGGTGCTGATGAAATTAAGCAATCAGCCGAAGCTGTCAACTCCTTGCAAAATAAAAAATACATTATGTATGTTGGTCGGCCAACTCCTCATAAGAACCTAGAGCGACTAGTGCTTGCCTTTAGCCAGCTTAAAGATAAATTTCCTGATTTACGTTTAGCTCTAATTGGTAAAAAAGACTTTAACTATGAACAACTTGAGCGCTTTGTGAGTGAGAAAGGCATAAAACAGGTAGATTTCCTTGGTTTTGTGCCCGACAGCCAGCTTAGATGGCTCTATGAGCACACAGCCGGCTACATCTTCCCGTCTCTTAGTGAAGGTTTTGGTTTACCAGGGCTTGAAGCAATGAGACACCTTGCACCAGTCATAAGTAGTAATGCTACCTGTTTACCTGAAATATACGGTGCTTCGGCTGTCTACTTTGATCCACTAGATGTTGACGATATGTCTAAAAAAATCGAATCAGTGTTAAATAATAAAACTCTATCAGATGAAATGATTCAAAAAGGCTTAAATCAGATTAAAAACTATTCTTGGCGAACAATGGCCGAGCAGACCCTAGAAGTCTACAGTCGCCTACTTGGCTGATTTTTTAGCTTTAGTTGTTTTGGTATTTTTGGTATCTTTGGCAACTTTCTTAATAGTTTTTTTTAGCTGGTTTATCTTTTATTTCTTTTGCTGTCTCTTTTTCGACTGCTACTGTTTCTTTTGTTTCTTGCTTAGCAGCTTCTTTTTTCAAGCTAGCTGCTTCTTCAACTAATGGTTGAAGGACAATGTGCCTATCTCGTCCAAAACCAACTGATTCACTCAACAAGCCATAATCGGCAGCTAACTGATGAACTATTCTTCGATCAGCTGGATTCATCGGCTCAAGATCCATTGGTTTCTTAGTTTCTTGAACTTCTTTAACCCAACCCTCAGCGACTTCCTTTAACCTGTCGGCTCGATGTTTCTTGTAATCGGCAATATCTAAACTAACTCTGAAGTGTTCATACTCTTTATTCTTCAGGGCCATCATGACTAAATACTGAAAAGATCTCATATTATCACCATTCTGACCAATTAGAAATCCATTCATTCTGGAGCTAGGAATCGATAACTGAATAACCTCATCGTCGATTGTTGAGTCAACGTTAATATTTAGTCCAAAGAAAGATAATAAATCTTCTAAATATTTCTGAGCATAAAGAGTTGCTTCATTGATTGAGTCATTCATTATTTTTTCCTCTTTTTATTATTTTTATTTTTCGGCTTATTTTTACTAGCGGCAGGTTTTTCAATAATTTCTGCTTCTGGTATTAAATCAATATTCTTAGTTGGTCGATCAGCAATTTTTTCTAATTCTTCTTCGTCCTCTCTTAGGGCGTAAGCTTGTTGGATATAAGCGACAACTCCACCGACTAACCAATAAAGACTTAGGGCTGAAGCCAAGTTAACCGTAAATAAGAAAATCATAACTGGGAGTAAGTATCTGGTGCTTTTACCAACTGCTGCGTTAACATCTGCTTGATCAGCTTGAGAACCTTTACCAGCCTCTTTAAGAATTGATCTAAGGCTCTTAGAATCTTTACTGGAAGGCATGAGTTGTTTTGAGGTGTAGAACTGAGCTATAGCACTACCAATGACTATAATCATGGCTGGTAGATAGAGTCCTTTAGGTCCAAGGGCACTTTTAGATAAATCAACTATGCCAAAAAGAGTGTTGTCGAAGAGGTGAATATTGCCAGCTAAACTATGCATGAAAGACAAATGCCTAAGAGCTGGGTAAGCAAAGGTAATTAAGCTATGTGGGTTTGAAATAATGTCTCTTAGTCCGCTGTAGAGACCGATCAAAACAACAAACTGAATAATAAGGGTTGGGAAGGTTCCTAGAGGACTAATCCCTTTTTCCTTATAGAGTTCCATCAGCATCTGAGACTCTTTAGTTCTATTACCTTTAGTCTCCTGCTTAATTTTCTTAATCTCAGGTTGGAGTTTTCTCATCGCTTTGGCTTGATGAAGTTGTTTTTTAACTAGTGGCCAAAGCAATAACCGAATAATAATAGTGAAGATAATTAGGGCCAAACCAAAGTTATGTCCAGGCAAGATAGCATAGATTAAAACTAGCAGGTTAAAGATAGGTTGAACAATAAAAGTCGTAAACATATAGTTATAAAATTAATAGGTTAATTTAGTTTATTTTATCATAGTTCATCTGAAAAAATGACGATAAATTAGAGAATATTGGCTTTTTTTATTAAACTATCGATTCTACGAACTAGTTCCTCGTGTGGAATATTTACAATATCTTCTGAGAAAACTAAAAAAATTAGATTGTAGCCAAGATTTTTAGGTAAATATTCTTTTCGAACTATTTCATAGACTCGTCGTCTAATTCGATTTCTTTTAACAGCTGATTTAGAGGTTTTTTTACTAACCACCACGGCTGATTTTAATCTATTAGATCGGCTTTTAGAATAATTTAGACTTATTTGCTCGCCTCGAATCATTTTACCTTCGCGTAAGAGCTTTTTAAAGACTCCACGACCGTGTATTCGATTAATACTTGCAAGCACAAAAAATCCTTAAAAGAGACTACTTCGAAGCAGAGATTTTAGCTCTACCCTTTAGTCGTCGGCTCTTTAAGACCTTAATTCCACCTTTAGAAGACATTCGTTTCATAAAACCATGAACTTTAAGTCTTTTTTGTTTTTTTGGTTGATGTGTACGTTTTGGCATAGTTTAAACTTTCGTATTTAGTAAAATTAACAATGTTTAGCCCTACAAGTATAACAAGTTTTCCTCTTTTCTTCAATTGTTATCCACTATTATATAGATAGAGAATAAAAATGTGGATAAGTTATCTCTTTAGAGCCCTTTTGTAGTCAAAAATATTGAATAAATAATTTAATTGTGGAAAACTATTCATAATTCGTTTATTATATAGGATAAATAGGAGGAATATGCAGACCGATAATCTTTGGCAAGCAGTGCTTGGTGAAATAGAACTTTCCATCTCTCATGGAAATTTTGTCACCTGGTTTAAGAACACTCGCCTGCTTAACAGCTCGGAAGGAGTTGTCACTATCGGTGTTAATAATGTCTTCATTAAACAGCAACTAGAGAAAAAATTCACTGAACTTATCTCTTCCTTACTAACCAAGAATGGTTTACAGGTTAATGATCTGGAATTTAAGATTGTTCCCTTTGAAAATAAAAAATCTGAAGAAGTTATTATTGAAGAAAACAAAAGTCCGGTTATTCAGTCTTTTAATGACCGTTATATTTCTAACTCACTGTCTCATTCATATAGACAGGGTCTAAACGAAAAATATACCTTCGATAACTTCGTCGTTGGGGCTGGTAATGAACTGGCTTTTGCCGCTTGTCAGGCTATTACTGCCCAACCAGGCACTAAATATAACCCACTCTTTTTATATGGTGGGGTTGGTATTGGTAAAACCCATTTAATCCAAGCAGTTGGTAATGCTTTAGTTAGTAGTAAACATTTTTCAAAAGTCCTCTATATATCAACTGAACAGTTTGTTCAGGAATTCGTTGATGCGCTGAGGTTTCGAAAAACAGCTGACTTTGCTTCTCATTATCGAGCAGCTGACGTTCTTATAATTGACGATGTTCAGTTTATCGCTGGTAAAGAGAAGATGCAGGAAGAATTCTTTCACACCTTTAACGCTCTTCACCAGGCTAATAAACAGATTATTATCAGTTCTGATAAGCCACCAAAAGATATTCCTACCCTAGAGGAAAGACTTCGAAGTCGTTTTGCCTGGGGAATGAGTATCGATATGCAAAACCCTGACTTCGAGACAAGATGCGCTATTATCCAAAACAAAGCAGCCGAACAGGGTGCATCCTTACCAAACGATATTGTAGAGTATTTAGCCAACAATATTCCAACCAACATTAGGGAGCTTGAAGGAGCCCTAAATCAACTCCTAGCCTTTTGTGAGATGAGAACACTTGATCCAACCCTTGCCATCGTATCAAGTCTTTTTTCGAACAACGGTTCAAGACCAAGACATCTAAGTTCTAAACAAATTATTGATAAGACGGCTCGATATTTTCAAATTTCGAATGAAGATATCCTTGGTTCTAAGAGAGATAAGGATATCGTTGTACCTAGACAAGTGGCTATGTATATACTTCGCAAAGAACTCCATTTATCTTTCCCAAAAATAGCGACTGAGCTTGGCCGAAAAGATCACACAACAGCTATTCACTCTGTTGAGAAGATTGAAAAAGAAATTGCTATAAATATGGATATTAAAAAAGCTGTGACTGAAATCATAGAAAGATTGTATGTTTAAAACTTGTTTATATCTTGTTGATAATACTGGGTTTAAAATTGTTAGTACTTTTAGTCAGCGTATAAACACATACTTATCCTATTTTTGTTCGCTAATTAAACACAGCTTAAACACAGCTAATTTAACTATATTAATACCTGTCAGGTCCAACTTATCCTATTTTTCCACCGTACCAATAATAATGAATAACAATTTAAATAAATATTTAATTATATATTAAGGGGATAACTAATGAAGCTACAAGTCACACAAGAAAACTTAAATAAAGCTCTAAACTCAGTATCTAGAGTTGCTAGTACCAGAGCTACTTTACCAGTACTTGCTAATGTATTAATTAAAACCAGTAATAACCTTCTAACAATTTCAGCTACTAATTTAAATATAGCTATTACTCATTCGATTGGGGCTAAAGTTTCAACTGAAGGTTCAATCACTGTTCCAGCTCGTTTAATGCAAGATTTTATATCTTCATTGCCTTCAGGAATTATTAATTTAGAACTAGATGGCACAAAACTTAAAATAAATACTGATAAATATACTTCTAGTATTAACGGTATTATCTCAGATGATTACCCTGTTATGCCGTCAATCGAATCTAAAAAATCAATTACGATTGCAGCCAATAAATTAAAAGAAGCACTGTCCCAGGTTATCTTTACTGCCAGTAGTGATGAAACAAGACCAATTTTAACCGGTGTATTACTAATTACCTCTAATTCTAAGTTATATATCGCTTCAACTGATAGTTATAGATTAGCCGAGAAAGAAATTACTAAACAAAATCAGGATATAAAAATCTTAGTCCCAGCTAGTTCAATGCATGAATTATTAAGATTATTACCAGATAGCTCGGAGTTAATTGAAATTATTTATGATGAAAATCAGGTTAAGTTTGTACTTGGAGAAATAGAACTTCTAACTAGACTACTTAGTGGTAATTACCCAGATTATAAGAAGTTAATCCCAGAAAAATTTAAAACTACTGCCAAACTAAAAAGAACAGATATGTTAAATATAGTTAAAGTATCTTCCCTTTTTGCTAAAGAAAATGCTGGTAGTGTAAAAATTGAAGTTAATTCGGCTGATCAATCTTTATTTATTAGATCTATTGCTTCCCAGGTTGGAGAAAACTCTGCTTCAGCTGATGCAGTAGCTAATGGTGACGGTGAGATTACACTAAATTCTAGATACATCCTCGATGCCCTAAATGTTTTTAGTGGTGAAGAAATTGAATTTAGTTTCAATGAAAAACTTGAACCAACAATGCTTAGTGATCCAAATCAAAAAGACTATATTCATATTATAATGCCCTTAAAAAGCTAGATAACAATTAAGTTAAGCTTAATATAAAGATATCAATTAAAAACCTGATGAATAGGCTGCAGTTGCTAGAGGAATTGTATTACCAAGGGGTGTAATACTATCACAACCACAATCAAAATAAGCTTGAAAAGAAGTATTAGTATTTCTAACTATGTTAGCTATATTAGTTACATAGGTTGCGTCGTCCGGATAACCATTATCTAGACCCCATTCAGGCAATGCAAAAGGTTTGCCGTTGGCCACGGCGAAAGACTCAATATTAGCTAAACTAGGAAAATTTGGGTTATTAGGACTATTAGAAGAACTGTCAGTGGAGTATGCCGTCCATCCTTCCTGCGAAACAGTTTTACTGGTGCCACAATCTAGATTGTAAGCGTCGGCACCAATAATATCGACATATGCATTTCCCGGATACCATTCATTTAGAGGAAGATTTTGAGTACAGATATTAGGGTTCCAGACAAATAAAAAATGATTGTTAGGTACTGCTCTCATTGCGGAAACTTCTTGGTCAAAACATTGTGCCCAAGCGTTCTGTTCTTGGGTAGTTGTTCCAACAAAATCGTCCTCCCAGGTTCCATTAGCTTCAACGCCAAGTCTTATGATAGTGTTAGCACCACCTTCAGCAACAAGATTATCACCTAGGGTAGTTGCATAGCTATTGTAGTTACCGGCCGCACAGGACTGCTCCCACGTTAAGGGGTTACTATTGTTCTCTAAAGAAGTCGGTATTAAATCTTCAGCCAAGACAACTTGATGGTTAGTTGATTCTGCTACCCAAGCTCCCCAATTATAATAACTTGTAAATTGCCAAGGGTTATCCCAATTAGACCAAGCTGGCATATTATCGTTATAGGTTATAACACAGTTGTAAGCTACACCAGTGATTGCTGTAACTGCAGAAAACTGCGAATCATTTATAAAGCCATTAGGAATATTTAACTGAATACAATTAGCCTTTGAATTCCCAGCTGTTACAACTCCGTAATAAGGAACAGATCCACTGCTTGATCCTCCTGAAGACCCAGAGCTACCAGATGATCCTGTGCTACCAGAACTTGTACCTGTACTGCTGCTTGATCCTCCTGAAGAGGTTGAATTTCCACTAGGACTTGGCTTATTAACAGTAGTATTACCAGAGGATATTTTTACCGTAGCTACGGGCGTTTTGGATGGTATAGTTGATGAATTAGATGTAGTGGTTTTACTAGTAGTCGAGTTATTAGTAGTAACGACGGTTTTATTTTTAGGAGAGCCAGACTTCGTAGTAAGTATTGTTTTGGTCTGAGATGGAAGTGATGCCGTACTGAACTTAGTAAAACTATATTTAATCGCAAAAAATGCCCCAGATAAGATAAATATCAAAATAACTAAAGATACTAGCTTAAGAGGTAAGCCCATGTTATTAAATAAAGATAAAAGCTTAATTTTTTTAACTTTATTTTGGTTTTGATTAGGGTAAAAAGGTCCAACTATAACGTTTGAGTCTTCTTGATGTCCCTGTTGATCGAACATATTTTTATTTTTTAATTATTAAACTAATCTTATTATAGACTAAGTAGTAAAATAGTAAATTTTCAAAAAGGCCTAACTATTTAATATTTAGCTACAGCTTGATTATTTCAAACCACTTGTTAACATACTATGATATCTAATCAGTTATAATTAAGATTAATGATTTCAAACTTAAATCTAAAGCAATTTAGATCATATATTAATCAATCGTTTGAGTTTGAAAACGGTGTTAATATTATTGTCGGACCAAATGGTAGTGGTAAAACTAATTTACTCGAAGCTATATATGTAATTGCTACTAATAAAACATTCAAGCAAGTCACTTCTAAGGATTTAATAAATAATTTAAATGATTCGACTAAATTAACTGCACTCGATAGTGATCAGTTAAGCAGAAGCGTCGTTATAAAAAATCAAAAAGAGCAACTTAGCCGTAAATATATTATTAATCAGATAGAGTATAACCGTCTTCCCTACGATAAATCATTACCGGTTGTATTATTTGAACCTAATAATCTAAATGTTTTAGGTGGTAGTCCAGAAAGAAGAAGAAAATACTTGGACGACCTAATTGATAAAACAAACCCAGGTTACGATAAGTTAATTAATAAATACCAAAGAACATTGGTCCAAAGAAACAGCTTACTTAAAAATGATGTTGTTAAATCAGATGATATTTTTGTATGGGATATTAAGTTAACTGAACTAGCGACTTTGATAGTTGGCTATAGAAACAAGCTTATTGATAGCTTAAACCAATCTATTAATGAACTATATAATGAAATCGCATCAATTAAACCTAAATATGACATTGAGTTAGTTTATTTATCTAAATGGAACGAACAAGATTACGCCTCCCAGATGATAAAACACCTTCAGGAAAATCTAAAAATCGATAGCCTACTTGGCTATACGCAAACCGGACCACATAAAGATGATTTCAGGGTTAACTTAAATAAAAAAGATTCCCTGCTTGTTGCTTCAAGAGGTGAGAACAGAACACTAGTCCTTGCGTTAAAGATAATGGAGCTAAAACAACTCGAGGAAGTTAGACAACAAAAACCAATTCTACTACTTGATGATGTTTTTAGTGAACTTGATGGTAAGAGAAGAAAACATTTAACTAATTTAATTAATAATTATCAGACATTTATCACTACAACAGATGCCGATTTAGTAATAAATAACTTTAATGACAGCTATATAGTTGCAATTAAATCTAATTAAAAGGCACAGACGATACCGGTACTTTGTTAATATTTAACAAACTATAATTAGCCCCTACTTGCTCTAACCAAGCCAAAGCATCGCTAAGTGATTTTTGATCAGTATAAGAGATAGTAACCAGTGGCATGGCAATACCCGAAGAGAAAGAATAAGAATAAGTTATTGAATATTCAAAAGCTGGACCATATTGTGGTAATAACTTAATTAAATTGTTTGTATCAGTATTTTTTAAAAACTGATCAACAATATTAATAGAAATATTTTGAGACGATCCATTAGTAACAACAATGTTCCTGTAAGAAAGATTGTTATTATAATCAAACAGCATACTGTAATGACCTGGTTTGATTCTGAACTTTACATCTCCACTACCTAATGAGTAGTAAGTTGAGCTAGAATTATAGATATAGGAAGTAAGGGTTGATTCAGAAGTGTTAATTTGAACAGAACCTGAGTTAGAAAGATTATTAAAATAAACAAAGAACTTATAGATACTAATCAATAGTAAAAATGTCCCCAAAAATAGTATTGCAAGCTTAATGCGCCGCATTATTAAGTCCTTTTGAGTTAAGATAACTAATTAAATCGTTTGGCAAACCAACCGCTCCATTGATATTAAAAGTTGTTCCAGGCCCCATGATAACGGTATATGTACCTTTGACGTCTTGAAGGATAACTACAGCGCTATCAGTTCCGCTATTGTTATTTATATTAACAAGATAAAACCCATCACTAAAGGCTTTATAAGAAACAATTACTAAATTATTAATATTGCTTATTAGATTAGTTTTAGATGAAGTGGCGTTAAGTATTGGCTGATAAAAAACATTATTGTTTAAAGAGACATAATTTAACGAGCCCTGTAAAAGGCTAGAAATTAGATATAATAAAACCATTAAACCAAAGAATATAGAAAATTTTTTCATAATTAGCTGGTTGGTCCTGTCCACCTATAATAGGCCATAAAGTAATTGGTTGAGTTTATCTCACTAGTTTTACTGCCGGTTGAATGTGAACCAAAAGTGTAGAGTGTATTAGAAGCAGAGTCATAATGATCAACTATTTCTACGTGTCCATCAGCCGTGCCGTTTAATACGCCGTGCCAGGTAGCTATATCTCCTGGCTGTACTTGGTTTAGAGAAATTGGTTGCCAGTATTGCGCGCCGTCTCCTACCATCAATCCTGTCGTATCACTAACCGACATAGAATAATTTTGATTAAACGCCGCATCAATAGCTACTGTTACTAAACCACTACAGTCTGTTCCACACGGACCAGGATTAGCTGAGGTTGATGAAGCTGCAGCGCTAGAAATAGCTGTTTCAGGACAATTCTGTCTGAATGTTGCGTAACTACCATGACCGCCACCCCATGAGTAATATATTCCGTTATATCTTTGAGCTTCACAGAGTATAGCCGAATTAACCGAACTAGCTCCAGAAGAATTGGTTTGGCAATTAATTGCGGTTGAACAAGGATTTGAAGTAACTAAAGCGTTTGGAGTTGGGTTAGTAACAGTTTGAGTCGAACCGAGGGAGCCATAATTATAAGCTAAGCTTGATGTTGAGACATGATTAGTGTCTTGCTGACCTGGTCCAATAACAATGCTAGCATATTGGCTGTAAGAGTTTTCTGCTTGAGACAGTACTTGCAATAGCTTTGAACCATATACAGCTGGCGGGCTGGAAGTATCCCAGCCGAGATTGCTTGGATAATTAGGTAAAGGATATGCGACTGCGTTTAATACATCGGTCGCGTTTGAGGATGGATTAGCTAAAACCGTACCAATTCTTGTTTGATATGAACCCGTCATTGAAATTGCCGCTGCCTCAACTCCAGCATTAAAACTTGCGTAGGTTGGGAATCCACCTGGACTTTGAACGGCTGCTAGTAAGTTGGGTTGGCTATAAGAAGTATTCCAAGGATTAAACCAAAAAGTATTATGTATATTTCCACCCTCTAAATATGCCCAAGCAACTAAAGCTAAAACATGTTGCTGTGTAACCGTATCAGATGAAGGTAAGTTTAGTTTGGTTGCTACATCTTGCAAGACATTTATAACGAAATTTTCGATTGAATAAGGAGGTGAAGCAGTACTTGACCAGGTACTATTTAATGAATTAGGATTTTGGGAAAGTAACGACATAACTGGGGTAGAACAGGTAGTACTTTGACCGGTGTAGTAAACCGAATCTGTGTTTATTGAATACCACTTAGCAGGAGTTAGAGCATAAATATTAGTTACACTAAAAACTGCTAAAATTATGAATGAAAAGATAATCGATAGTATTGATTTCATTGGGTACTCATCATTGAATAATAATTATGAACTACAGCACTGTCTAGTATGTACTGTGAAAAATGGCCTATATCGTCACTGTATTGAGGAGTTAATTGTTTCACACACTCATCTTCAGTCAGAGTATCACTAACAAATGTAGCTGCAAATGTGTGACAGTAAGCATATAAAACTTCATTTTCTCCAATCGGGTGTGGTGGGTCATTCGCAGAATCTAAACTACCCATTGAACCGCAAATTGGATCATTGTTGCCACTACTAAAATTAAGCGGGATAGTTGAACTCGAGCTACTTTGAGAAGCAAAGCTTTGACTGAAACAGTGGTATAAATCAGTCGCAGAATTATCAGCTGCACCATTTGGGTAACTATAAGGATTGCCGGTTAAAGTAATTCTTTTTAAAGACAACACACTTCCGTCTGGAAGAGTTAGATTATCTGATCCGTAGAGATAGTTTTCGTTTTGGATGATTGGATATTTTGTTGCCTGTGAATCTGATAAACCATAAGTTGTTACACCGTAAGATGCGCCTGGACTTTGATAATTTGTTGCAGCAAAAATTTTTGAAGGCATTAATAAATCAGCAGTATTTTTAAATAAGGTACTAAAGAAGTCGGTAAAATAATTAGATATATCCGAAAAAAGTCCAGATATACTAGTAGGAATATATGGGATTACCCTTGATATCAGAGAAGAAGGATTATCGATTGAAAATAATCTAGTTGTAAGTGGTAAACTAGACTCTTGTTTAGCTTGATCGTAACCCACAACAGCAGCCGCTGAGTTAGCAGCTGTAGTTGACATTGGTTGACCACCTAAACTTTGAGCGATTCTATTACTTGTTATAACACTTCCCAGAAAAGCATTATTAACCCAAGATGGTCCGTTCTCAATTCCACTTAATCCTACTACTGTGAAATATTTTAGAATATCTGGAATTAAGGTATGCTGGATTTCGTAATTCCCAGCCAAAAGACCTGCCGTTATAGCAACTTGACTAGCACCAAAGCTACCAATATCGGTAACTAATTGTACAATTCCGAGCGCACCTTGGAATAATCCGCCAAACGGGCTGTTTAAAATCTTACATGTAAAAGTTCCACCCATAGTGTTCATGATTTTTGTAGTTTCATTAACTAATAATGTACCACTACTAGCTATAGGAAGGCTGGAGGGTGAAATATCCGGACTATTCCTATATACAGGTAAACCCGACATTTTTCTATAAGAAACTGAAGATTCGTAAGTTTGACCCGAACTATTTTTAGCATGAAGAATGTTCATAAAAGAACCCACAGCCGTAGGTGTAGGACTACCTACTTTCATTTGATCAGCCAAGCTAAATATTAATCCAGAATGTCTCATTAATAAATTGGTTATAGTTACAATTCTTTGACCCGAACCATGTGCAGCAGCATTATAAATACTACATACAGATGTTGCTATACTACTTGCTAGTAATGAATTACCCAGACTCATTTTAGATACTCCAGCACTTAAAGCCTGAGTTTCAGTAGCGCCTGAATTTAGAGCATCCTGGGTAGCTTGAACGGCGTTTTCGACAGTATTATTGGCACTTGCATTATTTTGATCTGTTGGGGTTGGGTTTTTATCAGTTGTTGCAGCAGTTGCTGTTTGTTCAATAACACCACTTTGTACGTCAGATTCAATAAGATTATCAACTTGTGATTGAGTATCGGTCGGCGGAGCATCAATTCCTGCAAAATCAACCCCATCCTCACTATTTAACATTGGTTCAACATTGTCTATTAGATTTACGCTGCTTTCAGGTAAGGCGGTGTTTAATTCGGTAGAAATACTTGAATTATTACTAAAGTCATTTTCTGTAAGCGAGCTACCATTCGAGGTGTCCTTAAAACCAGTTAATTGTCCGGTCGCATCACTGTTTACCTTGATTCCTTGATTGGATAAAGTTTTGGTAATTTGTGGATCATTAAAGTTAAATTTATCGATTTCAGATGTCATCTCTTCACCAGCTGCAGCAGCCGCATCTGCTTCAGTTATGTTTTGAGCTTTGGTCATCTCTTCTTCAGGATTTGATTTATTACAACCAAAAGCTGCGCCACCTACTCCTCCACCAAAACCCTTACATGCTAAAAGTTTAAAAACTTTTCTAGAAGCGGTTTGTTCCATATGTGCTTCAATTTTAGTTGTATACTTTAGCATCAATTTCTCTAGATTTTGTAATTCTAAAGCAGGTAAAAATGCGCCTGAGAAAAATATTGTTCCACCAAGTGCAATTATTATAATCGATGTTATACTAATTTTTTTATTTTTAACTAGAAATTTCAGTAGTTGCTGTTGCATAGTTTAGTTTAGTTTAATTCTATTTTATATCATGAGAGAATTATTAACTACTTATTTATAGATTAAAATACCGGAGTATACTTTATTTGTTTACTGGGTTAGTATTGATTAACTGATTTTCTTGTGGAGAGGCAATTATTTGAATGTGAACATGGTTTTGACCAGCAAAAAATAAACCTTGGCCGATTGGAAATTGACTTAACCTTTTTTTCTCTTCCGCAGTTAGTTTAAAGACATCAGACAATAAATCAACTGCTGTAGGGGACTGTTTAAGGAGTATTTGCATACTAGCATTAGCTACGATTGCCCTACCTAGCCTTGAACCGATGAAATCTTCAACATCCTGCGAAATAGTCGTAATACCTAGATTATATTTTCTTGCTCTTTTTGCTAGCGAGAACAAGAAGTTAGCCGAATCCTCGTACTTCATTAGCTGCCAAGCCTCATCTACTATGAGAATTCTTTTTTTCTGGTCGCTTTTAGTTTTATTCCAGATAAAGTTTAAGATTATATACATAGCAACAGGTCTTAATTCATCCTCTAAATCTCGAATATTAAAAACAACAAGAGGGTTATTTATTTCAATATTGGAAAGTTGCGAGAAAATACCAGCAAAAGTCCCTGTAGTATATTTTCTTAATCTTTGTGCTAACTGAGGACCAGTGCCACCCATGTGAAGTAAGGTGTCATATAAATCAAGAGTTGTTGGAGGTGGTGAATTATGCGTAAAAGGATCGTTTGTAATACCAGCCTTTTCATAAGTTGCAATTAGCGCAGTGTCTAAATCAGATTCTTCAATTGGATTTAGGGCTGGAGCTAAGACAGATTCACCACCCATCATTTGATTCTGCGCTCCACCCATCATTAACCTGAATAATCCATGAAGAGTTATTAAGTTACTGCGTAGCGCATTATCGGCTTCTTCAGTGTCGACGACTTTTGGAAGGTCAAACGGATTTAATCTAGTGTTCGAATTTAAGCTTAGTCTTATGTATGCCCCACCAACTGCTTCACACATTTTCTGGTATTCGTTTTCTGGATCAATGATCATTATTTCTGTGCCAAACATCAAGCTTCTCAGAGCTTCTAGCTTAACAGTAAAAGATTTACCGGCACCAGATTTAGCAAAAACAACCGAGTTACTATTTTCGAGTGAGAATCTATCAAATATAACAAGTCCCGAGTTATGCATGTTTACCCCATACAGAATGCCATTTTCCTGGGTTAAATCAGCACTAGTGAAAGGAAAACTTGTACTTAATGCACCAGTACTAAGGTTTCTTCTAACCTGTAAGTGATCGGTCATTTGAGGGATGGTACTGTTAAATCCTTGTTCCTGTTGAGATGATGCTGGTTTTGAATAAATTAATTGTTGACCTAACATTGATTCGACTTTATTTGAAATGAAGTCTAAATCTTCTTTTGAGTTACCGAATATTGTAAAGTAAAGTCCAAAACGGAAAAATCTTTCTTCGCCCACCTGCAACTTATCTCTAATCTCTTCGGCATCAGTTATAGCTGCTTCTTTTGAAGGATCTCGGACCTTACCTTTTTCGTTATCAATTTGAATACCGGCTTCTAATTGACTAACTTTTTTCCTTAGATTTTCAAGTACTACTTGGCTGTTTACTGGGTAGACATACAAGGCCATATCCATAACTTCATCAATATTAACTAAACCACTGAGCCAGCCCGTATAGAGTTGTCTAGGATAACCATAAACATAAAAAGTTCTAGCAAATCTAGTACCTATTTGAAAATAACTTGAAGAAAATTCAATCGAACTTGGGGCAATAAAATCTCTTAAAGCTGTAATACCTTTTTGGAAAGCTGCTTGAACTTCCTTTTGTTCACGTAGCTCTTGTTCCTTGGCTAAATTTACGGGACTTACTTGGTTTTTCTTGTTAAACATCATTAATCCTAAGTTAACCCTTTAATCCATTATCAAGGTGTGGTTGAGGGGCTACGCCGTCGCCTTTTACTATAAAATCTTCAGTCAAATTATCAATATTTGTTAGTTGTTGTCTAGTTGAGGTGTCAGGATTATAGACATCATAATATAACTCAATTAACTCTTGGGTATCAAGAGGTAGGCTTTGTAAATTTGTTTGAGCTAAACCAGATAGTACTGATTGTACTCTGTTTCGCAGTTCAGTCTTAGCTTTTTCCAAATCAGCTTCATTAATAATTACGTGCTTAGATGGGTTTTTCGAGAAAAGATCTGCTAAACCAAATAAAAAGCTTTTGCTACCATAAACAGTTTTCTGTTCTTCATTATTTGGGTAGTAAGGGATTATTATATAAAATAGTTTGTCCATAATATTGGCTTTTTGGCTGACAGCTTCAATAAAATCTAGATAATCGGCCATTAAAAGAGCTAGAAGCATATTATCTTGCTCTGTTCTAATTTTATCTAATCGATCAATGTAGGGTTTTAAATCAATTTTTTGGGAATGTATAAAGATTTGGATTGGGAAATACAATGAGTTTAAAAATCCTTGGTAGCTGAATTCAATTGCTTCCTGCTCTTCTTGGCTCATTAAGTCAAAGTTGATACTTTTTACCATGATAACAGATCTAAAAGAACCATCGTTCATAATAACTATACCGTCTCTAATCTCAGCAATTTCTAGTATATTTTGAGTGCTATTTGGGTTAATACTGTTTTGGGTGGGTGTATTACTTAAGTTGTTTTGACCAACAATACTCGGGTTTGGTTGATTGCTCTGAAAATTATTTGGATTCATTTATTGCCCACCGCTAAACCTATCTTAATGATATAACAACTTCTTGCTCTAACGTTTTTTTATTTATCTCTTTGGACATTGTCTGGAGACTTAAATTGTCGTTACCTGAAAAATTTATTATAGCATTTTTAACTGAATTATTTGTTTCTTTCGTTATCTCAGTAACGGGTTTTGCTGGTACTGTGGGTGCTTGGATTTCTTGAGTAGTTTCAGTTTTCTTCAACTTTATCGGAAGTTCAACAGGACTTGTTATTGCTTTATGCGCTTTAGGTAATTGAGGTGTTTGAGGTGCTGAATTAACAAGGTTTATTAATCTTTGACGATGATTATATTCAGTTTCAGTTATCATAGAATCAATTTTACTTGCCGTTGGATTTGCATCTGAGTCTAGAATATCGAATTTGTTGTCTAAATCAGTTTCGTCTGGAACTTCTTTAGTCGGCATAATTAATCGATCGGCATCCTGATCGTCTTTATCAAACTGCAGGATTGGCCCATCAATATTTTTAATGACCCATCCTCTTGAATCGATAGTTTCAGATAATCTTTTCAGTCGATTTTTAACTTCATTATTATCTAGATTTTTGGTAAGTTGTTTGTTTATCTTCTTTGGAACAGTTATAGTAACATTGTTTTTTATACCTGTCTGATTCCAAAGTCTTTTTCGAGGTTTAGCCAAGAATCTAATTTTTGCTAATGCCCAAACTTCTGTTGGTTGATCTTTAATAAACGGAAATGCCAAAAAACCAAAAAATAATACGAAAGGTATAAACAATATATCAAAATAAACAGCTCCTTTTAGCATAATTATGACGGAAATATAACCAAAGAAGAGTGATATTAGAAGGTAAACGAACTGCCTAAGCGAGAATGGACCAATTATATGATCTTCTGCTTCTATATCCTGAATAACTTTGTATGTTGACATATAATTAGATTATAACAAAATCACTTAATTTTATATCTTTGGAACTCTTATAAAAATTTTTTTAAAAATATTTACCATACTTATCAATTTATTTAAACAGTAGGTGTCGTAGGCGGAGATCCTGGTGTCTGTGTACCTGGAGATTGCATCATACCTTCTCTTCTGAAGTTTAAGAATCTTGGATCAGTTCTATGTTTTTCAAGCAGTTCTATTACTGTAGCAGAGCCGTCACCGAAATCTCTACTGGACAATACTTGATCAGAAAATTTGGCTGCGCTTTCCGGACTAATACTACTAAGCGTATCGTAAGTATTGGCAATAGCAGCCAGTCGTTTGAAGAAATCATCGGAGTTTGGCCCACTCGTAGTATAACTATCGAGTCCTTTAACCATTGTAGGTGCAATATTGTCGATGGCTGAAGATTTTGCTCCAACCAAAGCAGATGCACCTTTGGTTTGGATAATTCTTTCGTAGTATTTGTTATTTATTTCACTAAGCCTTGCGACTGCTTCAACACTATTAAACGTCCCATAAGTATCATATACTTTTTGTACCTCATCTAAAGCAGTCAATGTATCACCAGCGCTCAGTGCTAAGTCGCTCCTACCGGCCTCTCCCGCAGTTTTGGTGGCTCTTATAGCTCCTTGTCTCGCCAACTCTATATTACCATCAGATGCAGCAATAACTTCACTAAGCATAGTTGCAATTCCGTTTGAAGTTGGACTTTTTGAATATGCCCCAGAAGATTGGGCCTTCAGAGTTGGTGCGATTTCTTTAAATGCCCCGTGACCTATACCCCTAACAGCTTGAGCAACGTTCCTAGCCTTTAATTTAATATCACGTAACTCCTGGTCTGTAAGCGCAGAACCCTTCCTTTTCCCAACGATATCAGCTAAGAAAGTAGCAATAAGATCTTCATTAGTGCCATGCGCTACACCTGCGTTAACAGCATCAGGGTCTCCTCCTATAGATTGGAGTGCTGGACTCTGGTTTTTTAAGGCCTCCATACCGATTTGATTATTTCTTAATCCTCTAGCAGCGGCTAGATTATTCTTAATAGCGCTAGGTGATTTTTTACCTTGTAGGGCTTCGGGTAGTAGTGTGGCATTTTGTAATAAACTATTTCTGAATCGGTTAGCTGTATTTAATTTATCAAACCTCGTGTCTGTGTTATACCTATTATTGCTTTGCATTTTGCCAAACTGTTTGCCGAATGATTTTTTCCTTTGCCCTGCTATAAAACGCTTATATGGCTCACCTTTCATAGCTTTATTCAATAAACCATACGCACCACCAACTAATCCACCAGACATTTTAAATGCAAAGGGAATTAAGAATATTGGTAATAACATGGCGAAAATAGCCAGCAAACTATCGATAACGTTTAGTGTGCCTGAGCTGGTGTTTATTTTAAATAGCCCTACTATAGCAATTTGAGACAAAGCATAGATTGCAAAAACTATTGGGTATACCATTAAGGTTTTAATAAGTAATCCCCACCACTTTTTAAAATATTTTTCCGTATTTGGCATTATATATAGAATGAATGCAATCGGTGAAGCAATTAGAAGAAACATAATTATAATTTGTCTTAGGCCTAAAGTTATAAAAGTAGCAACTAACGCTAGAATACCTGGAATAAGTAAAAACAGTAAAAAGAAAGCGATTCCACCAAAAGCAGCTGCCCCAGCCCAAATACCGCCAAATAAAAGCGTAAGTGAAGTGACTCCAGAAAAATCTTTTGTTGAAATATTGAGATTCGGGAAAGGCGCAACTAGAAGAGCTTCAATTCCTTTTCCAAGAATATTAAATACATCGATTAAAGCAACAACAATATAGACAGATAGATTACTTAGAATAACCATTACTACTAATCTTGGGATAGCTTTTTTAATTGTATAGGCATCTAAAAGTCCACCACCAATTGTTTCGCCAAAAACAACCAGCAACATTATTAATACTAAAAGAATATCAGCAATTATTCTAAAATTTGACCAGGCTTGGTAGAAAAAACTAGAAGATCCAATAAATTGGCTACTATCAACATTTAACATTGGAGCAAGTACCGAGTTATAGAAGCCACTTATTATGTTTGATATCCCATCAATAACAGGACATATAATCCAGCTTAGATCTATACCACTCGCTGTGCAGTCCGCCTTGGTGTTATTGTTTGAGTTACCAGTTGAACCAGTTGTGGTAGTAGATGGCACTACATAAGAACCAGCAGCTACACTAATTACACTTCCTTGAGGTTGACCAATTGATCTTGATGAAGTTATTGGGTTCGGGCCAAGACAGGTAGTACCTTGTATTGGAGGTGAAGAAGTTAAATCATTGAAAGAGAATGGTTTTGAGGCTGTAAAATACATTGCAGAATTAGGATCGAATGTATTATTAATCAAACCACTTGAGTTAACTATACTTGAAGCACCCGACACAATGAAGGCTGAATTTGTATTTTTAAATATATTCCAAAAACTATTACAACTTAAATTCGAAATAGTTCCCGTTGTACAAGTTGCTGGAAAACCACTAATATTTGCAGCAGTCCCTGGACACATTGCATTTATCATTGATTGATTAAAATAATAGGTAAAAGATCCGCTCGAAGGTGTTGCACCTGAAGCAGATGTATTGGCAACGTTTGAAGATGTTAAGTTAGGAGCCCCGTAAGATGTATCATTTCCAGAAAAACTAAAACTACAGAAATCGGCCAAAGTAGTGGTCTTACACTCATAGAATGTTTGCCCATTATAAGTAAGCTCTGCATTGTTGTTTTGATAAGAAGTACTGTTACCGCCAGATGTTGAAGTTGCTGTAACCGCAAGAGTAGTACTAACTGGTAGCACTAAGGCGATTAATATCAATAAGATACCAAGCCCAACGACGTATGTTCTTTTAAATGTATGCATTTCTATTTTTATACCAAATCTATATCTCGATAACTTGATTTAATTTATCACTTCAGTACAATTATGATATATGCGAAATAAAAAAGCAAAAAAAAACGTATATTATAATAGAATCAAAATATTGCATTTGAAACTCATTAAACTATCGTGGCCTGTTCTATTATTTTTACTAATTAGTCAGTCTAGTCTAATTGGTAGTAATGCGGTCTATGCTGTTCTTGCAACTCCACGTCCTAACTCAACTACCACTACCACCACCACTACTACTACTACTTCAACAGTCTCAACCCCAACTACTTACCAATGTGGTACTGGATCAGAAAAACAAACAACCTCAATAGATTTTGGCTGTAAAGGTGATGCATGTGTAGCCGGAGCTAGTGGAGCTGCTTATTGTAGCCAAAATAGTTCACCAATTATTGATTTGCTTTTTTCATTAATAAGATTTTTATCTGATGGAGTCGGGCTGGTAATAGTTGGCTCAATTATATATGCTGGTATTCTATACACAACCGCAGGTGGTGATTCACAGAAAGTTGCAAATGCAATCAAGAGAATACGATCATCAATCATTGCATTAATATTTTTCATTTTTATATACGCTATATTAAATTATTTAATTCCAGCAGGATTTTTTAAAGCATGAATTTTCAGATTTTAGCAGCTACAACCTCAACAGTTTGTAAACACGGTAATTTATTAGGTTTTCCAAGCTGGTATGAATATTTAAACGGAACAGTTGGCGCCAATGGTCTTTGTTCGCCGAGCATTAGTTCAATATCTGATATATGGTTGGTAGTGGCTGCAATTATAGAAATACTGCTTCGGGTTATTTTAATACTAGCCTTTTTTTATGTAATTTATGGCGGAATCGCCTATATCACAAGTGCCGGTAATTCAGAATCAGTTGTTAAAGCTCGTAAAATAATTCAAAACGGCTTAATTGGCTTAGTAATTGCATTTTCTGCCTCAATTATAGTAAATTTCATAGCATCGAGTATTAAATGATGAATTTATTTAGAATGATACATTTATTAGGAGTTTCAACCGTATGTGTTTCAGGTAATTCAGCTATTTGTAGTATTTCTGGTCTACCAACTACTAAAGCTTCAAACCTTACACTAAACGATGTACTGGGAGTGGTATTTTATATAATTGGCAGCTTAACGGTCTTAATGATTGTGATTGGCGGTATTATGTTAATAACTTCAGAAGGAAATCCTCAGAAGGTTGCAAATGCTAGAAAGACAATCATTTATACAATTGTTGGGGGAATAATTACAGCAAGTGCTACTACTATTATTGATATTGTTATGGGGAATATTAAAGTATGAAAATAGGTAAAGTATTAATTATTTCCATGATCATACTAACCACACCTCTTTTGGTTACAAATACTTCATTTGCAGCAAATGTCTTCAAAGCCTGTTCTTCAAATTCTTCTTTAAGTTCAACCAACGTCTGCTCTACTATAAATAACAATGCACACACAGGCAACCCAATTAGCAATATAATAAATTCAATTCTCAATATTTTTTCTTATGTAGCGGGTATTTTGACAGTTATTTTAATGATTGTAAGTGGGTTTAGATACTCTTCCAGTTCCGGAGATTCGAATAAGGTTACTCAAGCGAAACAAACTTTAACATACGCTCTAATTGGCTTAGCATTTGTCATCATATCTCGTACACTGATGTTGTTAGTCTTCAGTAAGGTTAAAAATGGTTGATTATTGTATTTTAATGATTTAATATATAATTGTTTCTAAATACCGTAAGTATTTTAATAATTTATAAATAAAGGAAGATCAAAATGGCACTTAAAATCAAAAAGTTTTTAACAGTATTAACAATTAGTCTTATGACATTTGTACCAGTTTTATTACCAATTACTAGCAGTTCAGCTTATGCTACAGTCCCTATTACTAATATTTGTAATGGAATAACACAATCATCAACAGGAACAGCGAATGGTTCTTGTGGAAGCAGTAGTGCTACAGCCACCCTTGGAACACTCGCACACACAATTGTGACTACTTTTACATATATAGTTGGAGTTATTTCGGTAGTAATGTTAATTGTTGCTGGTTTTAAATATGTAACATCTGGTGGAGATTCAAATAAGGTAAGTTCAGCCAAGAATACTTTAATATATGCTTTAGTTGGTATTGTAGTAGTAATTGCCGCTCAAGTTATAGTAAGTTTTGTTGCAAATACTGCTAGTACTTCTGTTACAGCAGCCTAAGACTTAAATACTATAAAGAAAAATAGTCTTATTTAAATAAAAAACCTCGGTTCTACCCGAGGTTTTTTATTAATTAAGCCCTACTCTATTTAAAGAACTTGAATCTTCTTTATAGTATCTTGCTTAACTTTACCAAAAGAAATTGTTAGAACGCCATCTTTTAGAACAGCTTCAATCTCTTCTTCTTTAACTGGTACTGGTAATGCGATAGTTCTTGAGAATTCACCCCAATAACATTCTTGCAAGAAGTAGTTCTCGACGTCTTCTTCTACACCAGAACTCAAGGTTCCTTTAATTGTTAATTGATTATCAGCAATACTGACATCCAATTCGTTCCTGTTTACACCAGCAGTCCTGGCTTTTACAACAAGTTTTTCCTTTGTTTCATAAACATCAACAGCTAATTGTCCGGGAATATTATCGTCTTCATCTTCTTCCCAGTCTTTTGCAGTTGGCATGTTTTGAGTTTGATCCTGTTGATTTGTCATATTGTCGTCTTCACCCAAGAAGGCAGCAGTTAACTCATCTTCCTCTAACATTAAATCGTCATCGCGGTTTCGTCTCGCCATTATACCCTCCAAAAACTTTAATATTAAATATTATTGTATTTTTGTCTTATCAACAGTATAACTTAAGTCTTAAAGATATATCAATAAAGTTTTATGTTATTTACAACACAATAAACACAACATTAATTATGAGGGTTTCATGCCTAGAATGTGTAGTATAATAGATTTTAAGATTATCTGTTATGGAAGGGTGTCCGAGTGGTTTAAGGAACTGGTCTTGAAAACCAGCGTGCCAGAAATGGTACCGTGGGTTCAAATCCCACCTCTTCCGCCAGATAATTTTTTGGAGAGATACCCAAGTGGCTGAAGGGGTCGGTTTGCTAAATCGATAGGGGGAAGCAATTCCCCGCGAGGGTTCGAATCCCTCTCTCTCCGCCAGATTTTGTCATAGTTTTAAAAAAATTTAGTATAGTATAAATTAAATGGAAAACGATAATTTTTACCATCCGGAAAATGCAGACAAAATGTCTGATCAAAATGATATTATCACTACCGATAACCCTACTCTTCCAAATGATAATAATGAGAGAATTGAATTAAACGGTTTTGATACTTTACCAGCTAAGAAATTTACCAGATATCTTTTAATTGTATTAGTGGCATTTGTCGTAAACACACTAATATTTATATTCTTAAAAGACTATATAGCTATTGTAGCGATTTTTATTGGTGTGATTATTCTTATTACGTTAAGTCTTAAAAAACCTAAAATCATTAAAATAATTTTTAGCAATAGAGATATTACAGTTGATAATAAGACTTTCTATTTCTCAATTTTTCAGTCGTTCTCAGATAATAAATCAGTTGATGGTATAATCTCTATCTCACTATTGCCAATTAAACGATTCTCCACAGCAGTTAGTTTTTATTTAAACGAAAATGACGCCAATCAAGTTATGGATTTGCTTAGCAAAAAATTACCTTATAAAGGCACTAATAAAAATTGGATTGATATTGTTTTGCAGTGGTTTGGGATTTAGTTAGTAGTATTGTTGTGTTGCGTACAGAGATTTTGGTCGATAGTGGTTTGTAGCTGAAAACAGTTTAGTGAATTATTGAACTGGTTAATTAAAAAAGTGAAATCTTTTTGAGTTTGGTTGTAGCTATTTAGATAATTAATCTTTTGAGAATAAGATTTAGTTAAGGCGTTATTTGAGTTTATAGTATCGTAAAAATGTACTATTCCCCCTGAAATCAAGGCAGTTATTATAAGTAAAAAGAAAATTTTTACCCTTAATCTAATTGAATTACCGGTAAATAGATATGGACTAATGCGTGATCTTTTTTTCATATATCAATTCTATAATAATATTTTATTTAGAAGATTTCGAATAGTCGTAAGTTGCGCTGATCGAAGTAATTGTTGTCGGTACTAAACTGGCATCACCAAGGTAGCTAACTATATGACTTGTGTTAATAATATTCTTTTGTTCTAATATGGTCGATATACCATATAGCCCAATGGTAGCCCATTGACTTGCGGTGGCATACTTGCCCAATCTAGAAGGATGCATTTTAGGTATGCTCTTATCTTTTTTTGCCCTGATAGAAAAAAAGGTATTTAAACCATTTTGTACTAGAATACCTAACATTATAGGAAGTGGAATTAAGTTATTCTCAATAATTCCAGCACCTACAACTACCATTTCTATTTTATCAGCCGTTGCATCATAAATCTCTCCAAGCGGGCTTTTCGTACCAGTTTTGTTAGCTATATATCCGTCAAAAGGATCGGCTGCTCTTCCGCCAGTGATAAAAACAAAACTTTCTATTAGGTTAGTACCTAGCTTAGTGCTTCCATATGTGACTAATCCTAAGCCGGCAGAAGTAACAATATTGCCTGGCGTCAATATAGAATTTGTTTTACTAGCAAGTTTTTGCCAAGCATTATGTTTTGATTCTGGGATATTCTCCCAGTCGGGTTTATTATTTTCTACTCTATGTAAATCCATAAATGTATAGCTATATCTTGGTAAATTAACTATTAACTATATTATAATAAAAAATTATATTGGTCAAGTGCTAGTATCTGTTATTCTAATTTGATAAATTATAATTAATTATATATTTACTTAACTTAAGTAAATATATATAATAATTTAAATATATGAGTGATTACATAAACGAGTTAGATGAATCTTTGAATCAATTATTCAATGTTCTAAAGAGCCATACAACTTGGAAGAAAATAGTTTTAGCGACAAACTTAACTCTGGATAGACCTAGTTTAGGAATTTTGCATGTTCTTTTAAATCAAAAAACTAATATTAGATTAAATGATTTGGCGAAAATATTAGAAATTGAGGCTCCCTACCTTAGTCGAAAAACCAAAGAATTAGAAGATATGGAATTAATTAAACGGCATCAATCAGATAATGATCGTCGAGAAGTCTATTTAGAGCCAACTGAAAAAGCTCGGAAAGTTGTTGAAAGTTTTAGTTTAGAACGCAAAAAGAACGTAGCAGAAGCTTTAAAAAATTGGTCTACTGTCGATCAAGAGGAGTTTTCCAACTTGCTAAAAAGATTTGTAAAAGATATTAAGGAGATAAAATAGTAGACAATGGAAAATAATAAAGATCAACCCGAGCAAAAATCTCACAGTGAAATTAAGATAATAATCTCTGCTCTGATGCTGGCAATGTTTTTAGCAGCACTCGATCAAACAATTGTTTCAACCGCTCTGCCAAGAATAGCTTCAGATTTACATGGTGTAAGTAAACTTTCTTGGGTCGCCACGGCGTATCTTTTAACTAGCGCTGTTGTTACACCTCTTTACGGCAAAATATCTGATCAACTTGGCCGGAAAAAAGTTTTTCAATTCGCGATAGTCTTATTTTTAATTGGATCTGTCCTATCTGGTCTCAGCCAAACAATGAATCAATTAGTAATCTTTAGAGGCATCCAAGGTCTTGGAGGTGGTGGTTTAATGAGTTTGTCTCTTGCTACAATCGGTGATATTGTTCCCCCGAGACAGAGGGGTAAATATCAAGGATATTTTGGAGCTGTTTTTGGTATATCTAGTATAGCAGGACCGTTGCTTGGTGGTTTTTTTACTGAATCTTTATCCTGGAGATGGATTTTTTATATTAACTTACCGATTGGTATTTTAGCCTTAACTGCGATTGCAGCACGACTTCACCTTCCAAAGAAAGAAGGAAAACATTCTTTTGATTGGATAGGATCAATTTTAATGGCTACTTCACTTGTTAGTTTTATTCTAGCTTTAACCTGGGGAGGTATTACCTATCCTTGGGGATCAGATAAAATTATTGGATTATTTGGTCTAGGATTAGTGAGTTTAATTGCTTTAATTTATCAGGAAACGAGAGCAAAAGAGCCAATTATTCCACTAGAATTATTTAAAAATAGTATTTTTACAGTATCGAGTGCTTTATCTCTCGTTATTGGTGTTATCTTAATGGGCACTATAATATTCTTGCCTGTCTATCAACAAATGGTTAGAGGTGATTCGCCAACTGCTAGTGGACTTTACTTGTTGCCTTTTGTTGGTGGAATGCTAGTCGCTTCTATTGGATCAGGACAGTTAATTTCACGTATTGGAAAATATAAAATCTTTCCAATTATTGGTACAATTTTGGTTGGTATTGGGGTATGGTTGTTTAGTCACGTTACAGCGTCAACAAGCCAGCTCAGTTTATCTATGTGGATGGTAGTCACTGGTCTCGGAATGGGTATGTTTATGCAGGTTATGACCCTAGCGGTTCAGAACTCAATTGACGTTAAACATATGGGTACCGCTACGGGACTAGTAACTTTCTTTAGAAGTTTTGGTAGCTCGATTGGTACTGCTGTTTTTGGAGTAATATTGATTAGTCGTCTTAGTTATCACCTTAGCAAACTATTACCAGCTCAAGTCGTCGATAAGGTTAAAGGAAGTGTTTTGTCGGGATTTAGTGGTTCAAATATTCATGTTTCAAGTAGTATTTTAGTACCCATTTCCAATGCATTTAGTATGGCCTTTCACGATGTTTTTATCTCAGCTTTACCGTTTGTCGGGGTGGCTTTCGTACTAGCCATAATCTTAAAAGAAACACCACTTAGAAATACTATTCATAATCATAACGAAAAAATTGTAAATCCAATTATTGAAGGCTAAATATCTTAAACTGCTATTGCTTTTTCTATTTTTTAGATGTACCATCTAGCTGATATTAAAAAAAGGAAAAACTATGTCAAAAAAAACTGAGTTAAATCGAAAATTAATTGATAAAGTATTGGTTTCATTTGGCGTAGTGGCGACCGTAGTATTATTTGCGATGGGTGGTTTAGCCTGGTGGACTTATTCATTTACCTCTTCTAATGTTAAAACAGAATTATCTGCCCAGAAGATTTATTTTCCACCTAAAGGTAGCCCAGCTCTAGCTAGTCCTTTAATTGGGCCATATTTGAATAGATATGCTGGACAACAATTATTAACCGGACCTCAGGCTAAAGCCTATGCTAATCATTTTATAGCTGTTCATCTTTCAGAAATTGCCGGTGGTAAAACTTATGCTCAAGTTAGCACTGAGTCACAAGCAGATCCTTCGAACGCACAATTAAAACAAGAAGCCTCAACTCTGTTCCAAGGAGAAACTTTACGAGGATTACTACTCGGAGATGCCTATGCCTTCTCAACAGTTGGGACAATCGCACAAGTTGTAGCTTATGCTTTATTCATTGGTGGTGTTATTATGCTATTCTTGGTCTTTATTGGCCTAACCAGAATAATCTAGTATTTTACCAGTTCGTACCTTCTATTAAGATGAAGTTAGCGTTGTAACCTGAGCCTTCATTTGCTTCGACTGAACCAGTTGTGGTTTGAGTGACTACTGAACCCTTAGGAAGTAAAGTTTTTAAATATGAGAGCGTAGCTGGTTTTGTCCCACCAGATAAATCAATTAGCATTGAGTTATTGTATAGAGCACTGGCATTACCAATATATGTTGTATTGAGTCCGGCCGAGTTAAGGACAGTTTCCTCTGTTTTAGCTAGGTTAGCAGTGTTGCTAGCATTTAATATATCGATCGATGCGTATTCTTTGACAACCGGATTATTTGAAGTAATTTGTAGATAATAATGACTTATTTGACTAAAGTTATTAAGTCCTATGGTTGGTATCAATTGATCTTGGCCAGCAATGTAAGCAGCTTTTAGTAAAGGTGAAGTTCCACCATAACTAAGTCCATACGAGCTAATATTGTTTAAATTAATTGAATGAGCCAGTTGAGCTAATTTTATAACGTCAGCTAAGCTTAAATTGGTTGTTACGTTATTACCTATTGCATTAAATAATTTAGAAATTTTAATAGGATTAGTTAGAGTTCCGGTGCTTAATGCTTTTTGCTCAAGCGCAATTAACATTTGTCTTTGGTGCTGAGTTCGGTTAATGTCACTCAGTGGAAAACCATAAGAATATGGTGAATCACCTCTGGCTAGTGCTAGGGCCAAAGCCGATAACCCATTAAGATGTACGTTCCCGTTAGGCAGTAGCAATGGACCGCCATGGGCTTTATCAACATTCGGATCATATAAGCCTCTTGGATCACTGCTTTGAATATTAACGTTAATCCCACCAACTGCATTAACAGCTTGTTCAAAAGCATTGTAGTTTATAAGAGCATAATAATTAATTGGAATATTTAAATCTTTCTCAATTGTCTTTTGGAGTTGGCCAATCCCTCCCTCAAAGTAACCAGATTGATTAAATGAGGAATTGTCGTTCGCAGCATTAATTTTTTCATCACCAATACCGGGCACATTTAAGTAGAAATCTCGAGGAATACTAAATGTGAAGGCGGTATTATTCTTGGTGTTAATACTAACAACCATAATTGAATCAGTTAGAGCCCCTTCGGTTGAAGAATTTCCTTGATAGCCTGCCAGCAAAATATTAACTCGACCAGTACTTTCTCCATTTAATTTTGTAGAACCAAATAAGGATGTTATGTTTGAGAAAACATTACCGTGAAAAACTTTACTGGCTGTTTGCGCTAGTGAATAAAAGTAACCGCCGATGATTAAGACAACAAGTACTAATGCTACTAATAAATAGCGCTTTAAACGCTTTTTAAAGGGCTTTTTAGCCTTGTTTGGTTTACTACTAGGGTTATTTATCAAATTAGGATTATAGGCATTAGAATAATTAGTTCGATTCGCAGAAGTGGCATTAAAATTTCGGTTAGATGTTCGAAGTGGTTTTGAATTTAATCTTCTAGTGGGCCTGAATCCGTCAATTGATCTTTGATTATAATCTTGACGCATTGGTCCAATTATTATAACCCAAAAAAAATTAAAAAATAAGTCTTTTTTACTTATTAAATACCCTTCGTTACATCATTCCACCCATTTCCGGTCCAACACTTCCAGATTTTTCTTCCTTAGGTACTTCAACGACTAATGCTCCCATAGTGGCAGCCGTGGCGGCAATTGAAACAGCATTTTGAATAGCCTCTTTAGTAACTCTAGTTGGATCAATGACACCTGCTGACTTTAAATCAACTAATTTAACTGGATTGTTTACATCAACACCAAAACCAGATTTAGCAGCTTTGACTTGTGGGAGCCATTCATCTGGGTTCAGCCCAGCATTAGTTAATAGGATTCTAAATGGTTGCTCTAGAGAATTTTTCAAAATTTGAGCTCCAGCTGAGATAGAATCGTTCCCTTTTATCGTAATACCGCTAGCTAAATTAATTAGGGTAACACCTCCACCGGCGACTATACCTTCTTCAAGAGCAGCTTTTACTGCTGCGACTGCATCGTCAACTCTAAATTTCTTCTCTTCGATTTCAGTTTCAGTAGCTCCACCAACTTTAATAACAGCAACTTTTCCACTGAGCGATGCTCTTCTTTTCTCGAGATTCTCTTTGTCATAATCACTTGTTGATAGTTTTATTTGTGAATCAATTTGTTTTATTCTGGCAGTAACTTCTGAATTATTACCGTTGCCTTCTACGATAGTAGTTTCATCTTTTGAAACTATAACTTTCCTGGCACTACCAACAACATCTAACTCAACATTATCAAATGTCATGCCTCTGTCGTCTGTGATCACTTCAGCACCCGTAAGGATAGCGATGTCGTTTAGAATATCTTTTCTTTTATCACCAAAAGATGGCGCTTTAATGGCTACAGCATTAAATACTCCCTTTAATCGGTTAAGTATCAAAGTTCCAAGAGCTTCACCTTCTACGTCTTCAGCAATTAAGACTAAATCTTTCTTGCCGCTTTGGGCAATTTTTTCAAGTAGTGGTAGAAATTCTTGGATAGAAGATATTTTCTTATCAGTAATAACAATAGCTGGTTTGTCGTATACAGCTTCCATCCTGGCAGTATCTGTTACCATATATGGGCTCACAAAACCTCTATCAAATGTGAAACCTTCAACTACATCAGATTCAAGTAAGAGTCCCTGCCCTTCTTCAACTGTTACCACACCGTCTTTGCCAACTTTTTCAATTACATCAGCAATTAAGTTTCCGATTTCGCTATCTCCAGCTGAAATAGTAGCTACTTCAGCGACTCGGGATTTTTTAGTATGAATATCTTCACTTAGGGTTGCTAATTTAGCAATAACACTGCTAGCTGCAGATTCTAAACCTTTACGAAGTAACATTGGGTTATGTCCAGCTGCAATTAAACGATTGGCTTCATTTAGAATTTGGTAAGTTAGGACAGTTACGGTTGTTGTACCATCACCAGCTACATCATTCATTTTACTAGCTGCTTGTTTAATAAGTTCGGCACCAACTTTATAACCCAAAGTTTCATCATCAACATCAGCCAGTTCAACTCCTTTAGCAACAGTTACTCCATCGTGAGTGATGGTTGGATTACCATAACTTTTTGAGATTACGACATTTCGGCCTTTTGGTCCCATGGTTGTTTTAACTGCATTGTAAAGAATTTGAGCACCAGCTAAAACTCTTCTTCTTGCATCATCATCATAAAAAACTTTCTTTGCCATCTTAAATACTCCTTAAATCTTGTTTAAATTATTTTACGGTCGCAAGAACATCTTTTTCTTTTACGACTACAAACTCTTCCGATCCGATTTTAATTTCTGTTTCAGAATAACTTTTATAAACAATTCGGTCGTTAACTTTAATATTTTTAACATCTTTACCGATTGCTAATACCTTGGCTACTTTAGGTTTTTCAGTAGCTTTATCAGGTAGATATAATCCGCTAGCTGTTTTCTTTTCAGCTGCTTCAATTTGAGCGACAACATTATCGCCTAAAGGTTGTAGGGGTGTAGACATTTTTAATACCTCCGTTAGTTTAATTCTCATTAGCACTATAGTAGCTAGAGTGCTAATGCTCTAGCACTCATAATACTAAAGTGCTAAAAGCTCTGTCAAGACCTATCCAATTTTTTAATAGTTATCTGTAAGATTGGCTTTGGCGATCTCACCTAAGTAACAGAGAAATATTAAACTATAAACCTGAATACTAGCTCAATTAATTGAATTAATAGGTACTACAATGGTTAAGAGATTGACATTACTTAACCATTGTAGTGCCATAAAGATATGAATAAATATGATATAAATTCACAATTATTAGTCTTTTTACGAAATCAGATGACGCAATCAGAAGAATTGCTTAAGACTTTAGTTAATGATTTTCATGGTCGAGAATTACCTAGAAGAAATCTTTATAATAAGCTATCGAAATACCTGGATGAATTCTTAGAAAAGCGTACCGAACCACGTTGGATATCGGTAGCCGGGTTAAGGGGTGTCGGAAAAACTACTTTAATGGCTCAGATTTATTTCCATAACCAAAAAAAGGAATAAATAAACTCTATATTTCTCTAGACCGATTGACAGACCTTGGTTATAACTTATCAGACATACTCTCGGCCTATGAAGAGTTAATGGGACAAAGCTTTGAAAAGTTAGATTCCCCACTTCTTTTATTTTTGGATGAGGCTCAGTATCAATCATCCTTGGCTTTAACTGTTAAGACACTCTTTGATAGAACTAGGAATGTTTTTGTGATGGTTACAGGCTCCTCCGCTGTTGCGCTACAAACTAATCCCGATGTTGATCGTCGGATGTTGTTAGAGAAGCTTTATCCCTTAAAGTTTAGTGAATATATCGATGCAAAATTTCAGAAAAAACTTCCCGAAGGACTTGATACTCGAATTCGATCAGCTCTTTATTCATCGACTAGTGCAGTGGAAGTTTATAGAAAACTTCAAGCAGAAACAAGATTAGTTACTGATTACTGGAAAGATATAGACCATTTTGAAATTGACCGATATCTAAAGTACGGTAGCCTACCTTTTGCTTTAAATCTATCTAATGAGCAGCTAATTTATCAGCAAATCCAACGGCTGATTGAGAACATAATAAATAAAGATGTTAGTGAACTTAATAATTTTGACAAGCCAACACTTAGTAAGATAAGTCAGTTATTATATGCTATTGCAGGAGCCGATGTAGTTAGTGTAGGTAAGCTAGCCAGTATCCTTAATCTTAATCCAAAAACTGTTATTCAGGCTCTTGATACTTTAGAAAAAACAGAAATGTTATTACGTGTTTATCCGTACGGCGCTCACTATAGTCAAGTAAAAAAACCTTCAAAATACTTATTTACGTCTAGTACTTATCGAGCGATGTATTATAACTTAATTGGCAGCGTAGAGCTGTACGATCAATATAAAGGTCGGCTACTTGAGGATGTAACTGGCGTTGGGCTATCGTATTTGTATAGTAACATTCCGGGGGCATCTCTTACTTATGATAATGCAGAATCTGGAGCTGACTTTATTTTGCTCCCATCGGTCGATAGCCAAAAAATAATTTTAGAAGTATGTATGGGTAAGAAAGGATTTAGGCAAGCAATTAATAGTCTTCAAAAAGTTAAGGCAAAATATGGGCTAATAGTATCGCAAACTAGGTTAGATGTTAATAAAAATCAAAAATTTATAACAGTGCCCTTAGAATATTTTTTGTTAGTTTAGTATCGTAAAATTATTTTATATTTTACATATTTAATAAATCTAAACTTGATGATTTTTTGTTTTATATCTGTGATAAACTTTTAATAATGGATAATTTGATTAATTTAATTGGTATACCACTCGATCTAGGTGCTGAAAACTTAGGTGTTGATATCGGTCCACAGGCCTTTAGATATCAACATATAGTTCAAAAACTCTCTTCAGCTGGTCTCGAGATAAAAGATCATGGTGATATCATTGTTCGTCCACGGAAAGATATTGAAATTGGAGACGAACGCTTAAGGTATGCAGATGAAATAATTCGAGTAAATCAAGAAGTTGCTCAATTAACTGATACGATAATTTCATCAGGTCAAAAAATTGTCGCCCTCGGTGGTGATCATTCGATTAATTTAGGTCTAATATCTGGTGCATCAGCGGCTCTTAAACAAGATTTGGTGATGATTTATTTGGATGCTCATGGTGATATGAATACTAAAGATACTACTTTAAGTGGTAATATCCACGGAATGCATGTCGCCTCCCTGCTAGGTTTAGGTGATGAAAGATTAAGTAATCTCTATAGTCAAGGTCGAAAATTAAGTCCAAATAACCTACTTCATATCGGTGGTAGCGACTGGGACCAAGCCGAATTAGATCTAATTTCTCGTTTAAATATTAAAACCTTTACACTTTTTGATCTATTAAGTAATAACTTAGCCCCCTTATTAAAGTTGATTGATGAAATTTCCCAAATAAGTAGTAATGTTTGGGTTAGTTTGGATTTAGATGTCATCGATCAAATTTATGCGCCTGCAGCAGGTATGCCAAATGCCAAAGGTTTAACTTATCGGGAAATTGCAACGATTGCTGAATATATCGGTCAGAAATGTCGAGTTATAGGAGTAGATGTAGTTGAATTCAATCCACTCCAAGATGTAAATTATAAGACAGCTGATTTAGGAATTGAATTAATTGCAAAATTCTTAGGTCAGAATTTGAGTTGGTATACAGGTTATATGGAAAGAAATAAGATTAACGCCTAACGGTGTTTCGTGTAGCCAATTTCTGTTAGACATTTTTCGACAACCTCAGTTTCGTTCCAAGGATGTTCGCCATCTTTATCTTCCATGGTTTTTTCATGCCCCTTGCCTAAGAAAAGTACAATATCATTTTTTTCAGCTTTTTTGAGGGCAGCTAATATTGCCTCTGGTCGATCATGAATCAAAAAGAAATCTTGGTTTTCTTTTTTACCTTCACTTTTTATCCCAATTGCAATATCATTCATAATCTTCAGACCGTCTTCTTGTCGATCATCTTCCTGACAGACAAAGGTGTAATCGGCATATTTTCCAGCTAATTGACCCTGTATACCTCTTTTGCCCAGATCCCCTCCGCCTAAAGATCCAAATAATACAATCAGTTTATTTTTAACCATTGGTTTAATATCTTTAAATAATTTTTCAAAACTATCAGGAGAATGAGCATAATCGACAATAACCGTAAAGGGCTGGCCCTGATCAATTATATTCATTCGGCCTTCAACGAAACTTAACGAACTTATGCCATCCTCAATTTGTTTTTTAGATAGATTCAATTTAATACCAACCGCTAGAGCGGCTAATGAATTATAAACATTAAAGCTGCCCGGTATCTGGCAAACTATGTGATAATCTGTATTTTCATATGAAGAGTCATAGCTAAGCTGAGTTGGTTTTAAATCAACATTTCTAGGCTTCAAGTCACCACTTTTCATGCCGTACTTAATGTTATTTTTGATATTTTTTTCAAAATATGGGCTATTTTGATCATCTGAATTTATGACACCAAACCGTAGACCTTGTCTGTTATGATTGGCCATTTTAAATAATTTAACTTTAGCCTGACGATATCTTTCAAAAGTTCGATGATAAGCTAAGTGCTCGTGTGTTAAATTCGTAAAGACAGCTATCGAATAAGGTACACCCCAAACTCGGTACTGGGCTAAGGCGTGAGAAGTGGTTTCTAAAACTAGCCATTCCATACCCTGTTTTTTCATTTTTTTTACCCGAGAAATCATTTCCTTAGTCGAGACGTTTGTCATATGGTGTATTTGAGGGATAAATTCATCTTTATAGCCATAGCCAATTGTTGAATTGAATCCAACTTTATAGCCAGCTTTATTTAGCATATTATGAATCAAAAGAGTTGTGGTCGTTTTGCCGTTTGTCCCAGTTACGCCGATAACCTTAACCTGTCGCATTGGAAAAAAATTAATTAAATTAACAATAAATGCTTCGAAAAAATGACCAATCGGTTCAATTTTCCAAAACAGATTCCTGGGTATAAGCTTTTTAACTAATTTTCGAAAATTCATTTATTTTTCAGTATACTATGATTTGGATGAAAATTTTGGGAATTGAAACTAGTTGCGATGAAACAGCGGCCGCCGTTATTGAAGATGGCACTACTCTACTTAGTAATGAAATAGCAAGTAGTATGGATTTACATGCTAAATACGGTGGTGTAGTACCCGAAATTGCGGCTAGAAGCCACATTGAGTCAATTTTACCGGTAATTAAACAATCCTTGTCTACAGCTAAAACTACAATGGACGAAATTGATGCTATTGCCGTAACTAATGGCGCTGGTTTAAGTGGTAGTCTTTTGATTGGTGTTTTAACGGCTTCAACACTTTCAATTAGCTATAATAAGCCACTCTTCCCTGTTAATCATGTAATAGGTCATGTTTACGCAAATTTTTTAAACCAATCAAAAATTGAAGGTTATAAAATGAATTCTAGTGTGCCGTCATTCCCTCTTCTGGCCGTTATAGTATCAGGTGGTCATAGTCAGTTAGTAGTCTTTTTTAATCATTTAGAATACAAAATACTCGGAGTAACTAGAGACGATGCAGTTGGTGAAGCTTTTGATAAGGTTGCTAAAATTATTGGGCTTCCCTATCCTGGCGGACCTTCAGTCTCTCGTCTAGCACTTGAAGGAGACGCAAATTTTTATCATTTACCAGAAGCTAGGTTAGATAATATCTATGATTTTTCATTTTCTGGGCCAAAAACAGCCGTTTTAAGACTAGCTCAAGCGGAGATTGGGGAAGATTTCAACTTTCCATCCTTTAAGGTCTCTGAGCGTCTCAAAATGACTCAAAAAGCTAATATTGCTGCTAGCTTCCAGGCCAGTATAGTTAAAACAATAGCTAATAAGGTTAAGTTAGCGATTAATCAATATAACCCAAGTTCAGTTTTGTTGGCTGGTGGAGTCGCCGCTAATAGCTTATTGAGACAAGAAATTCAAAATATATCTGGGGAAGATAAATTTTTCACTCCCGATATAAAATTATGTACCGATAACGCTGCGATGATAGCTACGAGGGGATATTACCAAATAGTCAACGGTGTTAAACCAGTAAATCCTTATGATATTGATATATATCCAAATTTAAAGATGTAACTTAGATTTTTGGGCATAAGTCTATAAATTGTTATGATTAAATATAATGAAACTTGAAAAAACTTATCAGGCTAGTCAATTCGAAGATTTAATCTACGCTCTTTGGGAGAAAAAAGAGGTTTTTCAGGCACATCCTGAATCAAATAAACCTAAATTTTCAATGGCAATGCCACCACCTAATGAGACTGGAACCTTGGGTGTGCACCATGCTTTATTTTTAACTTTGCAGGATATAATCTCGAGGCATGCTCGGTTAAAGGGGATGGACGTCCTTTGGTTGCCAGGCACAGATCATGCCGCTCTAGCCGTAAATTCATTAATTGAAAAACAATTAAGCGAACAGGGTCTAAATAAACATCAAATTGGCAGGGAAGAGTTTCTCAGTCGTACTCGACTGTTTGTTGCTAGTAGTCGGGGCACAATGCTTTCACAAATGAGAGCCATGGGCGCCAGTGCTGATTGGAGCAGATTAAGATACACACTTGATGACACCTTAGTTAGAATTGTTAATGAGACTTTTATGGCAATGTATCAAAAAGGTTTAATTTACAGAGGTGCTAGAATCGTTAATTGGGATCCTAATTTAGAAACAACTGTTTCAGATGATGAGGTTGAACATCAGTTAGAGACAACTAAACTTTATTATTTAAAATTTGGACCTTTTGAAATTGCTACTACCAGACCTGAGACTAAATTTGGTGATAAGTATGTTGTAATGCACCCAGAAGACAAAAGATATTTGAAATATAAACACGGTGATCAATTTACAGCAGAATGGATTAATGGGCAAATTACTGCCACTGTTATTAAAGATAATGTAATCGATCCAGAGTTTGGAACTGGGGTTATGACTATCACTCCTTGGCATAGTGAAATCGACTTTGAAATAGCTCAGAGACATAATCTTGATTATGAACAGATAATTGACTTTCACGGGAATCTATTAGCTAATTGTGGTGAGTTTTCTGGCATGAATATCAGGGAAGCTCGTCCGAAAATAATTGATAAATTAACAACAAAAAATTTAGTAATTAAGATAGATGAAAATCATCAACATAATCTTTCAATAAATTCTCGGGGCGGGGGAGTTATAGAACCTCAAATCAAATTGCAGTGGTTTGTTGATGTTAATAAACCGGTTGTAGAGTGGAAGGGAAGAGAAAGATCGTTTAAAGAGATTTTAACAGATGTTATTACTGAAAAAGATATAGAAATAATTCCATCTAGATTTGAAAGCACTTATTTTAATTGGATAAATAATCTAAGGGATTGGTGTATATCAAGACAAATTTGGTGGGGTCATCGGATACCTGTTTGGTACCGACAAGATGTTGATGGTAGGGAAGAGATCTACTGTGGATTAACACCCCCGACTGACGAAAGTGAAGGCTTAAGACAGTGGCAGCAAGACCCTGATACTCTAGACACCTGGTTTAGTAGCTCACTTTGGACATTTTCGACTTTAATTAACCCCGAAATTGCCTTAGATTACAGTTTAAGTTTCAAAGATTTGATGAAAGAAAGTTTAGATTTTCAAAAATATCATCCAACAAGTATTTTAGAGACTGGTTGGGATATCATTTTTTTCTGGGTAGCAAGGATGATATTATCAACTACCTTTATGACAGGTGAAGTGCCGTTTAAAAAGGTTTACCTCCATGGTCTTGTTAGGACAAGTGATGGTAAGAAAATGAGTAAATCCAGACCAGAAACGATTATTAATCCGATTGATATTATTAATCAAACCGGAGCCGACTCTTTAAGATTGGCGTTAATAACCGGTGTTAGTCCGGGGAATGATCAAATTTTCTCTGATGATAAGGTAAAAGCTGGCCGTAATTTCTGTAATAAATTATGGAATATAGCTCGTTTTATTGAAGGAACTCTTAACGGAGTAGATGAAGAAAAGGAAAATGTTGAAATAATCTCTGATGCTGATCACTATATAGCATCTAAAATTAACCATGCTCAGTCACAGATTATTGAACTTTTAGATAATTATAACTTTTCTGAAGCCTACGATGTTGTTTATAAATTAGTCTGGAATGATTATGCTGATTGGTATATTGAGTTTTTGAAACAGTATCCAAATAAGTCATTCATGGTTTCTTCTTTTAAGAGCATATTAAAATTAGTGCATCCATTTGCACCATTCGTGACTGAAGCAATCTGGCAGACTCTTGAGCTTGAAAATGATAACGTTTTAGCTCTTCAAGAATATCAAGAATTACCAAGAAGCAATCAGAATCAAGTAAGAGCATTCGAACAAATCAAAAATATTGTCATAGAAGCTAGAGATATAGTGACAAAGACTAATTTAACTAATTTAACACTTTATTTCACCGTCAATGAGTCAATAAAAAACAACAGCGAAATTATTAAAAGGTTAGTTAAGTTAGAGGGGGTTGAAGAAGTTACATCGGGTACTGGCTTTTACCTAACCACTACAACCTATAAAGCATGGCTTGATATAGATAAATCGACCATTTTAAATTACCTAAATAAGTTGAATGATCTCATATCTCAATCTCAAAAAGCGATTGATTTACTCAATAATCGTTTAAATAATCAGGACTATGTGAATAAAGCACCAAAAAATCTAATCGATCAAACCAAAGCCGATTTAGAAAATAACTTGAAGTACCTAGGTAATTTGCTAGAAGAAAAGAAACGATTTTCTGATTAATTAGCTGGTTCCAGGTTGGACCGAATTTCAGCTGATAAATCTTCTGGTCTAGCGTAGTCAAACCACATGATTTTCCAGTTTAGTTTTTCAGCCGCAATAAGATTGGCTTTAGTATCGTCGATTAGTAAAATTTTATCTTCAGGAAACCCAGCTCGACTAGTGGCTATTTGGTAAGCTTCTGGTTCTGGTTTAATAAATCCAGTTTCAGAAGAGTCAATAATAACATCGTAGTTTAATTTTGGAATAAGACCGCTCTCGAGAACTTTATTGAAAACTCCGGGCATACTGTTTGTCATTATTCCAATATGATAGTTTTCAGCCGCCCAGGTCATCAGATTAATTAAAGAGGGGACAGCTTCGATAGCTTTAAGATAATAATCAATCCAACTAAAATGTTGTATATTTAATTTTTCACTAAATAGCTTATCGAATTCATCGATGGACATTTTACCTCTATTCAAATCGTCGTTGTTTCGCCATAAGATTGCCTCTATCGTATCAGTGCTTATGGCGTAGTTTTTTGCGATTAGCGAAAATGCTCTTTCGGCAAATCTGATTAAACAACCGTTTAAATCGAAATATATGAATTCTATGCCGGATTTGGTTCGTTTGTAGTTTATTTTATTAGTTTGATGACCGACTAATTGATCTAAGCTTATATTAATAGCGTTAGCTATGGCTTCGATTGTAAATATAGAAGGTGCCTTGATAGCACCACGTTCAATTTTTGCCAAAGTCGAATAGCTTAAATTTGCTTTTGCGCAGAGACCTTGTTGGGTTAAACCAGCCTCTTGTCGAGCTCGCTGTAGTTTTTTGCCCAATGTTTTCTCGTTCAATAGAGACTTACCACCATCCATAGCCTTATAGTACCAATTTTTACTGATTTTTTAAATAAAAAACTTAAATTTCGCTCTATTTAATTAATTTTTAAGAAAAATTTTAGTATCGTATAGCAAACTACCAATGAGATTATAAATATTAACACTAGTAGTTTTATCATTTGACTTCCTACAATACCTCTGCGAGTTGTAAGTTTATTATAAACAAAACTTACTGCTCCGATTGCTAAAACAACTGAAATAAAAAATGATGACATTAAATAAGTCTCCGTAGATTAGATTATTATAATTGTTATAGCCGTAAAAGAGCCATATAATACCGTTTATGTTAGGATTTATTCAATAAGTTACTGATTAAAGCTATCTTTAACTTAATATTTTTATTATAGTCTAAGTAGGATGATTTTAAATCTCTTATTATTTAAAAAGAAAGAATCATGTATATAGTCCGGAAGATTTATTCAATAATTTTTGGTTTAATTTTCGCGGTTGCTTTATTCTTATTGCCGATTAGTCAGATAATTAAAAGTGATTTAAGTAATTCCAGTAAAATCTCATCTTGGTCTTCGAATGCTGGAGATTATCAGATCGTAATCAATAATCTATCCTCACAGATTTTAAATAGTTTAAGTTCAAGCAGTTTAACACAGATAGTAAAACCTAGTAGCCAAGAGATTAAATCTGCATTAGAGCAATCTATTAGTTTGACCTATTTCAATCAAATTAAAAACCAAGTACTTACTGCAAACTATAACTGGTTAGAAGGTAAAACTACTAAACCTGTTTTTCAGATTAGTTTATTAAATTTTAAGACAAATTTGATTAATCAAATAATAACTACACCCGGAGTTAAAGACTATTGCAATCGATTAGTCTTATACCAACAGACTACAGAATTAAATTGTACAATTAGCATTACAGACTCCCTAAATTCTAATCTGACATTATCTAGCTTTCAAACATTAAATCAGGACAATTTAGGCTCGTTTATTGGTATATCTAACTCTTCTATACCTTATTACGTTTCATATAGTAATTTACCTAATTATTACCAATTTTTAATGCATCTTCCTAATTATTTAATATTTTTATTAATCGGAATCGTGTTATTTTCGATTTTAATATTTGGTCTTAAATTTAGATTTATAAAATTCCTATTTCGTTCACTAGCATTTGCCGTTATTGTGATTTTAATAGGTAAATTTGTGATAAGTCCAATATTCAATAATTTATCAAATATATCGGCAATTTCTAAGAATCAATTCGCTGACTATATTATTAAAATGATATCTTACTTTTCGAATGATTTAAGAACTAACTTAAATAAATATATCTACATTTATGTAGGTATATTTCTAATATTAGCGGTGCTTTACTTTAGTAAGTTTTTAAAGAAAAAACACAAAAAACAGATAAATAAAGAGGAGGTCTCAAAAACACAACCTTCACAAAATTTTATCAGTTTAAATGAAAGAAAGTCACAGCATAAATAATTTGTAATGGTGAGTTATGAAAAACCATCAATTGGTTATAATTCCATTTTAAATTTATTGTTAAGCCGCTTTCGTTAAAATTGTAATTTTCAAAAGTTTCAGATATTGTTGAAACATATAAAGAAATGAGGGTGTGATGGCTATAGTGGAAATCAAAGGATTAACAAAACGATACGGTAAATTTTCAGCACTGGATAAATTAAATTTAGAAGTTAAAAAAGGTGAAGTCCTATTTAATAATCTTAAAGATGCGGTGTAATCTAAATAATGGCGGAGAGGGAGGGATTTGAACCCTCGATAGGGTATTAACCTATACTGCGTTTCGAGTGCAGCGCACTAGACCAACTATGCGACCTCTCCATTTATATTAGTATATCCTATATAATACTAAGGTGAATTGTATAGTTTTGCACCCGTAGCTTAGCTGGATAGAGCGTTGGCTTGCGGAGCCAGAGGTCACAGGTTCGAATCCTGTCGGGTGTACCATATTACTTACGCTTAAAATCTTTCAATTCAAACGCCTTTTTTATTTGATAAACTAATTACTAATGAATGAGACAACCTCAACGCAAACGTCTAATTTTGACGAAAATAAAGCTGCAACTGAGACATGGGAGGCAATGTTGAGTGCTGGGGTGTTTACGGAAGGCAACTTTACTTTGCATCTGGAATTCACGCTACTCTTAAAGCCGATGCTGAAAAGCTTTATCGGCACCCGAAAGAGCTTGCTGTTGTAATGGGTCATTTTGCTGTTTTCCCACATGTACAGAACGCTGACGTTCTTCTCTACGTGCCAGATGGTATGCGACAATTTATAACACAACTAGGTAAGGAACTACAGAAACCAATCATACATATGATTCGACGGCCAGGTACTACCACTAAATATGACTTCACTTTTAAAACTCCTGCGGATAAAGAACTTGCGATATCTGCAAAAACACCCTTTATTGGGGAGGATATTGTGACAACCTTAGGGTCGGTGGCAGCTTTACGGAGTCTGTTGTCTCCAGAACAACCCGTTCACTCCCTTGCAATGTTGCTACGCGGCACAGTAAAATCCGAATACAGGGCTGGATTAACAGACCATTACCTTCTAGTAAGAGAAATACCTACCGACAAAGATGAATTTAAACTACGCTTACAAGAAGAATGGCTATAACTTCAGGCACTATGACGTACCATAGAATTTACTCTAATGTCATTGACATCATATTGACTTCGTTGTAGCATATAAGATATGCATACTACTCAAATAACTGTTCGCAATGTTAGTCCTGTGCTAAAAAGACGTATAGATAAGCTCGCTAAGCTAAAATCAATGAGCATTAATGAATTCGTACTTGACGCACTACAGGACAAAGTCGGTGGCATAACAGCTAAAGATACTATAAGCTGGCGCCAATATAGTGGGCTTATCGATAATAAAGGTCTTAACCAAGAAGTCCTTGCTGATTTTGAATCGATCGATAAAACTATGTGGGATAAAACTTAAATGATCGGTGTTGATACAAATGTTATCAGTGCCTTACTACGTGGTGAAAACCACGACTTACCAAATGAAGAGTTATATATACCGTACGTGGTACTCGCTGAACTGCAGGCCGGTATAGCCGCAGGCAACAACCCACAAAAGAACCGTCCAATACTTGATACTTTTCTTAAAGATAAAAATATCACGACCAGTCCCGGATTAGTCCCAGAAATAATTACTAATTATGTGGAGATCTATGGCTATCTAAGAAAAAAGGGTACACCAATATCACCCAATGATCTTTGGATTGCAGCAGAGTGCATGTATCTATCGATGCCGTTGTTGACATATGATAAAGACTTTGGCAACGTGCCGCAGATTATACTTGTTGCGCAGACATAAAAAAACTAAAACAGTAGTCTTATTAAGGTTCTAACCCTGCACGGTAGTTGCCGGGCTAGACTTTGCAAAGGTGACGTCTCAAATGTTTCATGCCAGCGAAGCAACTTACTCTTGAGGCGGTTCCAAGCGAAAGCAGGAAGGTATACCAAATCATTAACAACTTTATACTTAAAGAATATTTTTTAGTAATTAAAATCTTAGGGTTAAATCTATAACTGCATTATGTTAATATATCGACATCATTTAGATTATATTTAAAGGTAAGTATTTTATGGATTATTTAAATTATAGTATTTTAGAATTTAGAAGAAAATTTTTTAAATTGTTTGGTGCTTCAATAACGATTATGGATCCTGAAACAGATACTCTGGTAGGATATATTAAAATGAAGGCATGGAGCTTAAAAGGTGATGTGCGAATATTTACTGATAATTCTATGCAACAAGAGATTGTACGTATAGGTGGACGTCAGATCGTTAGTTTTCAAAAGATGTACGATATTTTTGATAGCCAAACTGGAGAAAAGCTAGCTACTATTAGACAGAAGAGCTTAAAATCAGTTCTCATAAGAGACCATATGGATTTAATTGATGTAAATGGTAACGATTTTGGATTTGTACAGGAGACTAGTGGTACCTTAGCTTTAATTCGAAGATGGGCAGGTTTAATACCGGTCGTAGGTCCATTTATTGAACTAGCTCTAATGTTCGTAATACAAACTTTTTCAATTAACTCAGGATTACAAGGCAATAATCCACAACTTGTAGGTAGAATTACGCATAAAAAGAACCCATTAGTTGTTAAAATGACTCTAGATATTCGTGGTAGCCAGGTTAAATTGGATCCTCGCTTAAATATAGCTATCGTATCGTTGCTAAGCGTACTTGATGCAGCTAAGAATAAGTAATAAATTTTAAAAACTAAATTTCTTAAGTGTTAAGTATTCGTTAAATATAATTAGATTGACAATTTAACAAGCTTATGGTAACATAATTTTATGTTAAAAGATATAAATTATCCAGAATTACAACAAAGCCCACAACAAGTAGGTGAACTTCAGTTGTCCTTAGGTAGCGAATGGGCTGATATTTTTGCAGTTACCGGAACGACAGAACAGGCAAAGAGCGCCGAGATTACACTTCGTAATCCATTAGTTTATTTGAATGATGTAAGGCTTAGCCAATTACCAGAAGAAATACAGGATAAATGGGCTAATTTGCTTATTTTAGGCGAAGAAGTCGTAAAAGCAGCTGGCACAGAAGATAAGAAGTGGAGTAGATCATCCTCTAGTTTAGAAAAACTTCAAAGTTTAATGTTCACCGGTAATATTAATCCGGAACATCGAATATCGATAGCTAATGTCATTCGTGAAGCGTCAAAGGTTTTTAGTGAATCAGTTGCTATAAATCCAGGCAATACAAGATATTATAGTGGCAATGTAATTGGTATGCAGGGTTGGATTAATCGATATCGTCAGCCGACTGAATAATCTAGAGTAATAAAATTTTCAGTAATCAGTTTATGTAGCTTAATTTACAAAATAAATTAGCGTAGTATGTTTTAGTAAGATATAGCCTGTTATTGGTATAATTGATTAATGAAAACAGAGATTACTGATTTATTCTTAAAAATTATTAGAGATAAATTTAATGTTGATGTAAATTTAGAATTACTTAAATCAGATCCTAAGTATGGTGATTTTTCTACTAATGTAGCTTTAAAATTAGCAAATGTTTTAGGTAAAACTCCAGAGGAAATCGCTAATACTATAATCTTAGAGTTAGAAAAATTATCACAAAACTTATTAACGAATATAACATTCTCGGCTCCGGGGTTTATTAACTTTAAACTGGCCGATGAAATTTTATTGAATGATAATTATTTATCAAAAAATAATTTTTTTTCAAATCAGACCATTGTTATAGAAACTAATAATCCAAATCCGTTTAAATCTATGCACGTTGGCCATGCCTTAAATGCAGTTATTGGCGATACGATTGCTAACTTATTAGAATTTGGAGGCGGGAAAGTACATCGAGTTAGTTATCATGGCGATATTGGTACTCATGTTGGCAAAAGTATGTGGTCAATCTTGAAATATCTTGACGGAGATTTAGATAAGTTAAATCAGTTAAAGCCTGATGATAGAAATAATTTTATGTCTCGAATGTATGCCGAAGGCTCAAAAGCATATGATGAAAGTGAAGAAATAAAAGCTGAGATTATTGAGTTAACAAAAAAGTCTTATAAATTAGAAGATGATTTCTATTATCAGGTTTATTCTATTTGTAAAAAGTGGAGTTTTGAAGATTTAGATATAATTTTAGAAAAGCTTGGTTCAAAACCTGTTGAAAAAAGATATCTTGAGAGTGAAGCATATAAAATTGGCTTTAAAATTGTTAACGAGAATATCGGCAGGGTTTTTACTAAAAGTGATTCAGCAATCATATTTAGAGGTGAAGATTATCATTTATTTACAGTAGTATTTATATCTTCTACTGGGAACGGACTTTATGCTGCAAGAGATTTGGGACTAATTAAATTAAAAGAAAATGATTTTGCACCTGATAAAAGCTACATTATTACAGATAATGGGCAAAAGGATTACTTCAAAGTAATCTTCAAAGCAAGTGAACTATTAAATATTACAACTTCTGATGAAACTATCAATATAAATACAGGATTAGTTAAGCTATCAACTGGCAAAATGAGTTCCAGGGAAGGTAAAGTATTAGATATCAATTGGCTAGTAGACCAAGTATCAGGTAAACTAGCTGAACATAATGAAAATTTTGATAATAAACTTATTGCAGGTGCTATAAGATATCAGCTTCTTAAGGTAAAACTTGGAGGTGATATAGTTTTTGATATTGATCAATCAGTTAGTCTTCAGGGTAATACTGGACCATATCTGATGTATGCTCATGCACGAGCAAGGTCTATTTTAGGAAAAGCAGTCCAAACAAATAGTGTTGACGAAAAAGTGAAATATATTGACGCTGAAAGGGGTTTAGCTCTCAAACTATTTGATTATGAATCGATATTAAATCAGGCAGTAGCTGAACTTAAACCTAATATTGCCTGTAATTACCTTTATGAACTAAGCCAAGAATTTAATCAATTTTATGAGCACAATAAGGTGCTTGGTTCTGAACGCCAATCAATTAGACTTAAACTTGTAAATAAATACGCCGACGTTTTAAGACATGGGTTAAATATTTTAGGAATTTTTGCTCCAGATAAGATGTAATTTTTATATAGAATTATAAGATTGACCCCAAACAGCCATGCTTTGAAGAATTGGAAGTAGATCCCAGCCTTTTTTTGTTAGACTATAGACTTTTCTATTAGCACAACTCTTCTTTGATTTAGAAGATATGATGTCATTAAACTCTAAAAATCTTAATCTTTGAGATAAAATTCTTGGGTTTATATCCGGGATAGATTTTTCCAGTTGACAGAAACGCTGGTCGCTTTTAAAGAAGTCACGTAAAATTAAAGCCGTCCATTTGTTACCAATAATATCCATCGCTTCGGCAATACAACCGATATTTTTTTCTACGTCTATCGCTTTGTTATTATTTAACATACTTTACAAAGTATAGTAAATCATTTAATATAAAAATACAATAACATAAAAGTAAATTAAGAAAAAAGGAGAACCTCATGAAATTAGCAGTTGTAGTTGGATCAACAAGACAGGGAAGACAATCAGATAAAGTTGCAAAGTGGGTGGCTAATATTGCTGCTAAAAACGATGTTTCTGCTGAAATAGTTGATTTAAAAGATTATGAAATGCCTTTTTTTGATGAAGCAATTTCACCAAGGTATAACCCAGACCGAAAACCAAGTCAAATAGTACAAGTATGGTTGGATAAGATTAACGAATTTGATGCTTATATTTTTGTTACACCTGAATATAATCATTCAATGCCAGCTGTACTTAAAAATGCTTTAGATTATCTAACGAATGAACTTTATAGAAAACCTACTGCTGTTGTTTCCCATGGGACAGTAGGAGGAGTAAGAGCGGCTACTGATCTAAAAGAAGTGTTATCTGAATGCCAATCAGTTGTAATGGCTAAATCCGCTCAACTAATTAACGTTGCTATGACTAATGCTGTTGATGATGAAGGAAATTTGTCAGCTGAACTTGAGGCTAATCCTTATGGACCTAATGCTCAACTTGAAACTTTACTCAAAGAGATTGTTTGGTATTCTAACGCCTTAACTGCCGCTAAGTAATTTAATTTTAATTTAAGCCGTATCCAGATATAATACATATAAATAAATGGCAGATATATCTACTGAATCTAAATTGCTTTGGCTTGACTTAGAAATGACTGGTTTAAATCCAGATACTGATTTAATACTTGAAGTAGCCTTAATTTTAACTGATTTTGATTTTTCTCCTATAGTTTCCTATGAAGCTATTGTTAAACACGACATTGCTAAAGTTAAAGAATTGATTAGCGAAAATGATTGGTATCAAAAATTTCCGATTAATTTAGAAAAATTTACTTCTGAAAATAAAGAATCTGTTTATTCTAATCTAATAGAAGAAAATATATTAACTCTAATTGATCAACACGCAAAAGATCAAGTTGTTTATATTGCTGGAAATTCTATTTATTCAGACCGTAAATTCATTGCAAAGTTCTGGCCTTTACTAGATAAACGACTTCACTATAGGCTTTTAGATGTTAGTTCGTTCAAGATAATTATGGCTGAAAAATATAAACTAGAGTTTGAGAAAAATAATCAGCATAGGGCGATGAGCGATATTGAAAATTCAATAGCAGAATTGAAGTATTACTTAACTAAATTTAAGAATATTTAAATGATAAATTCAATAAACCTAGAATTCTTAACAGATTTTATTCAAAGCTTAGGTGACACATCATCATCTAAACCATTCTCAGATTATCAAACAGTTTTTTATGTTGATAAAAAAATGTTTGCCTTGCTCGATTTCAGTAAAGATCCTCTAAAACTTAGTTTACTTTGTGATAAAAAATTGGCAGGCGTATTAAAAGAAAAATATGAAGAAGTAGTAGATGGCATTAATCTTAATTCAGAAAATTGGATATCAATTATTATTACTGGTCAATTAAACGCTGAAGAAATTAAAGACCTTATCCGTCATAGTTATCAACAGGCCATAATAGAATAATAATTAAAGTATTTTAATTAACTGAGTATTTTGCGCGTAAAACTGAGATAATAATTTTTTGCCATTGATGCCAGTAGACAATTTAAAAGTTGTGTTTAGTGATTGTTGGTAATAATTTAATTGGCTTAGTAGTTCTTGTTGAAATACAGTATTAAAATTTCCATTGCCATAAGCCGCAACTAAAGCATTGTCGACGGAAGTATTAAGTCCAAGATTTACGGTGCTCTGACTTAGAGAGTAACCATTTTGTTTAAGATATGCTAATAGTTGTTGCTCCTGAGAATTTATAACTAAATTAATTGTGCTATTGGAATTAGTTAAGTCATATCCTAAATTAACACCTGTTAAAGTGCTTGTACCGGGTTCCGATGTTAAATGGACAATTTCTTGTTCAATTTGAATAGTTCTAGTATACGAGTTAATATCAATAGCTGGTTTTCCGGCGAATATACTATTTATTACCGCAAAGATTATTATAAAAAATATTAAACCCACAGATAATAATATGAATAATTGGCGTTTATTAGAAAAATTAAATATTGGGTTTTTAGATTTGGAATTATTTAATATAAAATCATAAGGATTGCTATTTAAATTGTTTATGTTATTTTGATCCATTATATCTATTATTTAACCATAAAAACTATTTGATATATAGAGTTTAATTAATATTTGGTAAAAAAACCAAAGGAATGTTAATTACTAGTGTAATTAGAATTGACAAGATAATCATTTTTATAGATTTCTTTCTATCTTTATACCTTGATATTAGGGATTTTATAATGCTTGATTTCTTACTATCTTGTTTGGAATTTTCTTCACCTTTTAAGCCATAAAATACGCAGAATTTTTGCTGAGTTTGGAATAGATTTAAAATCATTAAAAATATTGGTACAGTTAAGATTAACCGAATGTAGTGATTTGAAAAAAATATAAGCAAGATAATAAGTAAAATTATAGAAATTACTAAACTTAAAACAGCCATTCGGAATCTTAATTCGACTTCATAGGAATTAATATTGCATTTTCCTGGTATATAATCGTTATTTTTCATTTCATACTTTTTGTGTTTATCTATCTAATATAGTTTATCATTAGTTTATAAATATATTAACATTACATCAATGGACATAATTGAAGAGATAAAGCAGAGAATAAATATAGAGGATTTAGTTGGGGAGTATATCCATTTAACTAGAGCTGGTAGAAATTGGCGTGGTCTGAGTCCCTTTAATAATGAAAAAACGCCGAGTTTTATTGTTAGCCCTGAAAAACAAATATGGCATGACTTTAGCTCTGGGAAGGGTGGAAATATCTACTCGTTTATTATGGAAATGGAAGGCTTAGATTTTAAAGAAGCTTTAAGATTATTGGCAAGTCGGGTTGGGTTAGAGGCTGAATTAAATAAAAATAGTTCTAAGGTTAAAACAAACGATATAAATAAAGAACGACTTTATGAAGTTTTGGAATTATCGACAAAATTTTATCAGGTTCAGTTTAAGAATAATAAAATAGCGTTAGAATATATTTTTAATAATCGAAAATTTTCTAAAAAAACAGCCGTAGAATGGAAATTTGGCTATTCGCCAAATTCAGGCCACGCTTTGCAAGATTTTTTAACTAAAAAAAATTTTAGTTTAAATGAAATTAAATTGGCTGGTCTTATTAGTTCAAATTCTCGAACCAATAACGACATGTTTCGTGGAAGGTTAATTATTCCTCTTCAAGACCAGCAGGGTAAGGTAATAGGGTTTACTGCTAGAATACTTGATAATCAAACAAATATCGCTAAATATATTAACACTCCTCAAACTGTTTTATATGACAAAAGTAGACATGTATTCGGGCTTAATTTAGCTAAGGAAACAATCAGAAAACTTAACTATGCTGTTATTGTTGAAGGTAACTTAGATGTTATAAGCTCACATCAAAGTGGAGTTACAAATGTAGTTGCAACTGCCGGTACTGCAATTACTAGTTACCATCTAAAGATTTTAGCCAGATTTACTAGTGATATTAGATTAGCATTTGATTCCGATAAAGCCGGGTTAGAGGCAACTGAAAGAGCCATAATTTTAGCTTCTAAGTTGAATATAAATCTAAGTATTATAAGTATCAATGATAGTAAGGACCCAGATGATTTAATTAAAAAAGACCCTGGTCTTTGGGTTAAGGCTATTGAAAACCATCAATATGCCTTAGATTGGTTAATTAGTAGGTATTTAACAGTTTACGATATTAAATCAGCTGAAGGTAAGAAAAAATTTACTGATAAAATGTTGCCAATTGTTAATAAACTGCAAGACGAAGTTGAAAAAGAATTCTATTTAAATAAAGTATCCGACATTATAGAAATAGATCGAAATGCTATTAATAAAAAAAGTCAGAATTATTTGTCTGAGGTTGTAGCTTTAAAAAGATCGAAAGTCAACATCAATAGTCTCAATAAATCTAATCAAGAGTTTTTAAAAGTCGAGGATAAGTTTATTTGTTTAGTACTTTTAAGGCCAACTTTAAGGGAATTACTAAAGCCTCTAAAGAAATCAGTATTTATTCAAGAAGATTCAATAAATATTTATAGTTTATTATCAAAAACTCCAGATTTTGATTTTAACAAATCTAAAGCTAAATTAACCGAGTTTAATATTTCGACTGATTATGTTAAAATAATAGTATTATTATACGAAGAATTGTATCAAAAACTCGACTTAGATAGCCTATATTATGAGGCAAGTTTTCTTAGATTAAGATTAGTCGACAATTATGTGAAATCTCAAAAAGATGATATTCAAGAAAAGCTATTGTTAGCAAATGATACTGAAGTTGAAGCATTACTAAAAAATGTAAATAATTTAAATACATTTTTAAATAAGATTAAAAGGAGTTAAATTAACATGGGAAGAAAACCTAAATCAATTAAATCTGATAAAACTCAAAAAAAACAAGCAGTTCCATTAACTCGTGATGAATTAGTCACTAAGGCTAAAAAAGATGGTCATATCTCTCAAAAAATTATTAATGATCTATACCCGGATGTATCTGAAAATGCAGAAGCATTGGATAATTTATTTACAGAGTTGGCTGAAGCAAACATTGAGATCACTACTTCAGAGCCACCAGAAAATAGTCATTTTAGCGACGAATGGATTATTGACGAAGAGGAAGAACCAACTGAAGAGGTTACTACTGGAGTTTATTTAGATGATGACATAGCTGATGATTCTGTTAGATTATATCTAAGAGAAATCGGAAAAATACCCCTTCTTTCATCTGAAGATGAATTAGCCTTAGCGCACAGAGTAATTAAAGGCGAGCAAGCCGCAAAAGACCAGATGGCTGAAGCTAATATGAGATTAGTAGTATCAATAGCCAAAAGATATGTCGGTAGAGGTTTAGACCTACTTGATTTGATTCAGGAAGGCAATACAGGACTACTTAGAGCTGTTGAAAAGTTTGATCCTGATAAAGGTTTTAAGTTTTCGACTTATGCCACTTGGTGGATTAGGCAGGCTATCACTAGAGCAATTGCCGATCAAGCTCGTACAATTCGTATACCAGTTCATATGTTTGAAACAATTAATAAACTTTTACGAACCCAAAGAAGATTAACTCAAGAGTTAAATAGAGAGCCAACAAATGAAGAAATTGCTGTAGCCATGGAACTTGAAGTCGATAAAGTAGAACACATAATGAAAATAAAGCAAGATATTACATCTTTGGATGCTTCAATACGAGATGATGAAGAAGACTCAGTCTTATCTGATTTTATTGAAGATGAAGATACAATAACACCAGAAGAATCTGCTACTGGCCAACTATTAAAAGAGCAAGTTAAAGATATGCTAGCAGCCTTAACTGATCGAGAGCAAAAAATCATTAAACTACGGTTTGGCCTTGATGATGGTAAAAGTCATACTCTAGAAGAAGTCGGACAAGAATTTTCTGTTACTCGAGAAAGAATTAGGCAGATTGAAGCTAAAGCATTAGCTAAACTCAGAAAACACCGTGATGCAAAAAAACTACATGATTATATTGGATAATGACTGATTTAGGCCTTAGAATTATCGGTATAAGCGGAACGAATGGATCCGGCAAAGATACCGTATCAAATATATTGGCAGACCTGCTTAACTATAAATTTATTTCTGTTAGTCAGTTTTTGCGTCAAGAGTTATTAAAACAAGCCAAAGAAATTAACCGAGAAAATACTAGAGAATTAAGCAATCACCTAGAAATTAAATATGGTAAATCGTACTTAGTAGAAGAAGCGATTAATCAGTATAAAAAATTCAAAGATGAATTTGGTGGTTTAGTGGTTTCGTCTATTAGGAATACCAATGAAGCTAGCAAGGTGAAATCTTTAAATGGGATTATGGTTTGGGTTGATGCTGACCCGGAAATTAGATATCAGAGAATAAAGGATAATCTAAATCGAGATAGACCAGCCGATGACGATGTATCATTTAGTGATTTTTTGAAACAAGAAAACGAAGAAATGGCATACAATAAAAATAATCAGAATTTAAATACGGCGGAAATTAAAATAATGTGCGACATTACGATTTTAAATAATAATAATCTAGGTAGCCTAAAAAAAATACTAACTGAAAAGTTCTTGATAAAGTCTAATTAGCTCTTTTTTTGTATGGTTTCTACCATATAAAAAGATGATCTTTATGATTATAAATATCATAGCAGAAAATATTACAAAAACTATATCATTGAAATTTAGTTTGTTTAGATATCGATTGAAATAATTACCATATATAATAAATGCAAGACTTATAACAGAAATCAAAATTAAACCAAACGTTGACTTATTTGAAGTTAATCTATTAATTAAGTCTTTATGATAAAAATTAGTTTTTTCGAAAATAACGTTTATATAATTTAAAAATATTAGGGTAACTAAAGTCATCGTTATTGCACTTAAATAAATTGGGTTTGATGTTGAAATATAGTATGGAGTTAAGCCAAATCTAACAAAATATAAAATGAAGTTTGAATAGGCTAAAATTGCCATAGTTATTGACCAAAAAATTATTCTTGTTAGTGCTTCTTTATCTATTAGGTTTGCTTTTATTGATTTTAATTCTTGGTTATAGTGTTTGTCTTTAAGTAAAGACCTATTTGGTATAACTTGACCTATTAATATATAAATAATAATTAAACTTGGCGTAATAGCTGTAGGTAGGTTAAAAAATTTAATAGTTAAAATTCCGACAATTATCAATATTAGTGCAGCAATACTATTAGTAAATAATGAATAATAAATTTTCACTATATTTAGAACTTTTTTCTTAGATTCAATAATTAAATTTATTAATTGGTACAGGTTTGTTTGTTCGATATTTATTAAATACTTTATGGATAATTCTTTAAGCGAGTTATCGTTAGAAACTATTCCGTTTGACACTAGCTTGAGGGCGGGTAAGTCTTCAATACTTTCTCCGACATAGCTTATGGTTGTTCCCATTTCATTTAGTCGTCTAATAATTTCAAATTTTATCTCGCTATTATTTTCTATAATAATTAGATGATTGACGTCATCGTTTAAATATTGGTCTATATAAGATAAATTATTCCCAACTATGGTTTTAGTTTTAATAGGATTATTTTTCTTTAACCCAAGTATCATATTTTTTAAATTTTGACTTTGATAGATATTTCGGCAAAAAGTAATAAGTTTAATGTTATGATTCCTGGCTCTATATAAGGATTCTATATTTTTACTTTCAATCATGTCATTTATTTCTATTTGGCCAAGATACGTCAGTTCGCTCAAAATTTCTGATGTTTTAAATTTTTTCTTTTGTAGGTTAAATTCTTTATACGCATATCCCAAAACAATTGATTCCGAGTTTTGGATTATGCTATCAAAATATTTAAAATCTAATTTATTAAAAGGTCTAATCGTTTCATTATCTTGGATATCTTTAATTTTATTAATCAATAAATCTGCTGGCGCTTGAATATAGCAGATAATTTTTTTATTGTCTCTAACAATCGATATATTTATATTATGTTCCAAAGTTATGAAATCAATTTCATCTGAGTTAAAAAAAGTTTGTTCAGAATCTAACTCCAAGGAATTTATAAATCTATGGACCGTATTTGAATAATACGACTCGTTGAATCTTAAGTTTGAGTTATCGTTATAATATTCGGATAAAATCTTTGGCTGGCTGGAGTAGTAGAGTGAGTTATAGAACATTCTTAGTTGTGTTTTTTTTGAATTCAATAATTTAAAATCACTTGGGTTATACTCTGTATAACCAGTGTATAGTTTTGATATATATTCTTTTTCATTTGAAAGAAATAAATTATCGTAACTTGAGATTAATAGGTCTGTTTCAGACAAAGATTGATCAGTTTCGCTAGACATTGTTTTGCTACCATTTTTAAATAGATTTTTAAAATTTATTAAAAAACTAAATGGCATAGCTATTATTAAAATAGATAAAATGATGTTACCTAGGATATAATTATCAAATTTTAAAAAATTTAGATTTAAAAAATAGAAACCGAAACATAATATAATAGCCGATGCCATTATTAGTTGCGAAGTTTTCGCCCTGATGTCTGAAAAATTAGATACGTGTTTTTGGATTATTTGCTTCAGTGAAAGAATTTTGCCAAGTCTTGTTAACATACCTACTTGAAAAATTACACCATATCCAGAGCCTTCTATTATCTCATCTCCAGTAAATACATAATTTTCTAAACTAAGTTTATTGTGCGGATTCTCTAAATTTTTTATCTGATAACTTTGGTTTGAAGTATAGTGGCTCTTAATAACGGTCATACTTTCGATTTTTAATAAACGTATGTCGGCTGGGATTATAATATTTTTTTCATAATAAACGATGTCACCTACAGTTAGATCTTCAGTATTTACATATTTTAATTTTCCGTTTCTTTTAACCTTTATTTTGTTTATTTTTAGTGATTTACTGATATTTTCTTCAATTTTGTTATTTACACTAAAAAGATTTACTACTTCAATAATTATGATTGCAAGAATGATACTTAGTACAAATAGATTATCATCTAAAATCGCAAAAATTATAACTATAAAATAGTATAAAAACTTTGCTTTATAATATTTTGGTTTAGCGGTACTGAAATATAATTTGGGTTTATAATTCTTAAAACTATTATCGCCATATTTTAAGATGTTTTTGAGCACTCTTTTATCCGATAGACCACCCATATCAACCTTTAGAGAGTCAAGGAGTTCTTTGTCAGACATATTTAGGAAATTTTTATTAATAACAAATGACATTTAATCTAATTATAAACTAGAGTTTAAATTCTTATGTTTATTTTTTAATTAATAATAACTGATCGGATGGGTTTATACTATATAAGATGGATGAAAGTAAAAAGTCATTAGTTGTGATTGATGGTAAGAGCGTATTCTATCGTGGTTATTATGCGATGCCCAATCTTTCAAATAAAAAAGGTTTACCAACAGGTGGTATATATGGTTTTACTTCGATGGCAATAGAACTTTTGAAAAGACTGAAACCAGATCATGTAGCTGTTGCTTGGGATAAACCCAAGACTAATATTAGAAAAAGACAGTCGATTTATCCTAACTATAAAGCAAATAGAAAACCAGCCCCAGAAGATTTTTATAAACAAATACCATATTTAATGGATTTAATTAAAGCTTTTGGCTGGAATTTATATGAATTTGACGATTATGAAGCTGATGATATCATGGGCACCTTAGCTTATAAAGCTTCAAATGCTGGGATAAATACTTATTTAGTAACTTCTGATTTAGATATGCTTCAGCTAATTGGTCCATTAGTGCATGTATATGTGCTAAAGACAGGTCTTAGTAATATTGAATTATTTTCACCTGAGTCATTTGTAACAAAATACGGCATAAATGTTTCACAATTTCTTGATTATAAAGCATTAAAAGGTGACAGTTCAGATAATATCCCAGGTGTTAGTGGTATTGGCGATAAAGGTGCCGTAGCTTTACTTAGCCAGTTTAAAACATTGGATAATATATATGATAATTTAGCGTTGATTAATTCAAAGATAGCGACTAAATTAGCTGAAGGTAAAAAGATGGCTTATTTAAGTAAAGAATTAGCTGAAATTTGGCTTGATGCACCTTTAGAAATTGATTTTTCTAAAGATAGAGATAGTTTGGTTGATAAAGAAAAATTAACTGATTTATTGAACGAATTTGATTTTAAAAGTTTAATTAAACCGGTCTCAGATTTATTTAATATCGAACAATCTTCGATGGTGAATAAAATATCTAATCAAGTAGAGTTACCTAAAAAACAGTACATATTATCAAAGTCTGATTTGAATATAGATTTTAAGTTTAATTCTGAGTATCTTTCAATCTATTGGAGATTTTCAGATAGGCAATCAAAAAATCTAAGTGTCTTCATGGTTAAGTCTAATAAAATAACTTATGTTTTTGATATAAATTCTATAGGTCTGGATCATTTTATAGGGTGGTTGAATAAGTATAAAATTTTTGAAAAAAAGATAATAGGCTACGATTTAAAAAAAATATTTAAATTTTGTCTTCAATATGCGTTAAAACTTCCTACAGAATTTCACGATATTCTCATTAGCTCATTTTTATTAAACCCGTTAATTAAAGATCAGACTTTAAATGGCTTAGCGCAAAGTTATCTTGATTTTGAAACAAATAAGTTCGATGAAATGGATGATGAATTATTGATTTCTGCTGGAGATATAATCACAGCTGTTATCGATAAAGTTTATGAATCGTTAACATTGGAGCTACAAGCCGACAAAAAGATGATTGAAATTTTATCATCTATGGATTTTCCCGTTATACCTGTTTTATCAAAAATGGAATTAACTGGAATTAAACTCGATGTTAATTATCTGAATAATTTTAATATTCAAATAAATCAGATGATTGAAGATTTAAAAGTCGAAATATTTCATCAATCAGGCCGTGAGTTTAATATATCTAGTCCAAATCAGTTGGCTGATGTGTTATATAATCAGCTTAATATACCGACTGCCGGTCTTAAGAAGAATAAAAATCATTATTCAACCGATTTTAATCAATTAGAAAAAATAATTAATTTACACCCTATAGTGATTTTTATAGTCCAGTATAGAGAGGTAGTAAAAATAAAAAACACTTATCTTGATACTTTACCAAAATTGGTTGATGAGAATAGCTTAATCCATACGACTTATAACCAGACTATTGCTCAAACGGGAAGACTTTCTAGTACAGATCCAAATTTGCAAAATATTCCAATTCGGACTGAACTAGGTAAAAAAATTAGAACGGCTTTCGTCTGTGAAGATGGTTATAGGTTAATATCAGCCGATTATTCACAGTTTGAACTACGTATCGCCGCAGATTTAGCAGACGACCAGGAGTTAATTAAGCTTTTTTCTGAAGGTTCGTATGATATTCATACCTTAACAGCTGCTCAAGTTTATGATTGTGAGCCGGAACTTGTTACAAAGGATATGAGAAGGGCTGCTAAGACTATCAATTTCGGTATTTTATATGGTATGAGTGCCCATGGGTTAGTTGAAGCAACAAGTATGAATTATAATGATGCAAATAATTTTATTGATAGGTATAAATTAATCCATAAAGCATTGTTTGATTATATGGATAGCATTATAGAATTTACGAAAAAATATGGTTATGCTCAAACAAAATTTGGTCGAAGAAGACCATTTAAAGATATTAATTCAACTAACTTTATGTTAAGAGAGTCTGCTAAAAGGGCAGCAATAAATATGCCGATTCAAGGCACAGAAGCAGATTTAATGAAACTAGCTTTAATTGAGCTAGATAAGAAGTTAATTATATCTGGTTTTGATGCAAAATTAGTTTTACAAATACACGATTCAGTTTTGATTAAATGCAGGGAAGATCAAGTTGAAAAGGTAACTGAACTAGTTCGAGATACTATGGAGAATATAACTAAGTTATCTGTAAAATTAGACGTTGATGTTGTTGTGGGGTTAAATTGGGGCGAACTTTAGATATTATTATATTTGTTTGCATAAAATACGAAAAAATGATAAAATCTAAATTGATATGATGAGCTATACACGGAGTCTATTAGTGCTTCTATTCACACTTGCTTTAGTTATTGTGACTATAGTATTATTTTTTTCTAATAACTCAACAAATAAAAGCCAATATAATACAAAATTAAATAATTTTGCTAATTATTCCAATACTTCAGCGTTAGCAACATTAGATATAAATGGTCCTATAACTTCTCAATCTACTCATAATGAGGTTAAGATAATCGTTTCAAATTTAGATGTTAATCTTCAGATTATTAAGGGCTATGATAATGATATAGTTATAAACCAAGTCTTTCCTAATTCTCAAAGAAGTTACGATGCTTTTTTGAGATCAATATATTTAAATGGTTTTACGCTTAAAACTAATAAAAATACTGTAAACAACCCTGTGGGTTTATGTGCAACAGGTGATTTATATAACTTTTATTTTATATTTAACTCAAACAACATAGTTAATACATGGCAATCTAGTTGTAATGGTTCAAACAGTAATTTCGGCGGAAATTTAAGTGTAATATTGAGCTTATTTCAATCACAGGTTCCAAGCTATAACAATTATACGAATAATTTGAATCTTTAAATAGTTCTAATTATTAACTTTAAATTTTTAATCGAACAGGTTTTAATTATTTCTAATTGTCGAAGTCTGATAGAACTTGCAAGTGCTGAATTTTGAACTATTATGATTAAGTTATTTTTTGTTATCTGAATTTGAACACTTGAATTAAAGTTTTCTAAAATATACTTTTGTACTGCCTCAATACTGATAGGTTTTTCAAAATTCTTTTTGCTCAATACTTTTTTAATTGGTTCCATAATATTTTTCTAATGAGATATTGATATAATCATAACATGCCTGAATTACCCGAAGTGGAAACAGTTAAAAACGGATTACTAAATCTTGCGCTTGGTTATGAAATTACCGGTATTAATTTATTAAACGCAAATAGTCTTCAAAGTGATAAAAATATTCTTAAAACTTTCGTATTTGGCTCAAAGATAATTAATATTAGAAGAAGAGCAAAATTATTAATGGTTGATTTATCTAGTCATTACAGCTTACTGATTCATTTAAAAATGACTGGTCAAATAGTGTTTGTTGATTTAAATAATCGGTTTGCCGCTGGACATCCAAATGATTCTTTTATAAATGATCTTCCAGATAGATCTACTAGGATAGAAATAATGCTTAATAATAATGGGATGATCTTTTTTAATGATCAACGTAAATTTGGTTGGGTAAAGATTCTGCCAACTATTACACTTACAGATGAAGATTATTTTAAAAAATATGGGCCTGAACCATTAATGGATAATTTTTCAAAAACAAATTTCAAAAGAAATCTTTTAAAACATCCAAAATCAAAAATAAAAGCAGTATTATTAAACCAAACGGTAGTTGCCGGTATTGGTAACATATACGCAGATGAGAGCTTATTTTTATCAAAAATTCATCCGGAGAGTCAAGTAAGTTCCTTGACTGATAAAAACATTGAAAGCTTGTTTGTCTCAATTAGGAGTGTTCTAAAATTGAGCATAGATAAAGGTGGTTCAACCGCTAAAAATTATATTAATGCAGAAGGCAAAAAAGGTAGTTATCTACAATTTGCTCAGGTTTTTAGACGTCAGGATCAGCCTTGTTTTATTTGTGGCTTACCGATCGTTAAAATTAGAGTAGCCGGGAGAGGAACACATCTATGCCTACGATGTCAGAAATTGTTGATAGAATAAAACTATGATAACTACTATAGTCGGAAACGATAGTTTTGAGATAGATCGTCAGATTAATTTGGTTAAATCTAAATTTATTGATAACTACGGTCAATTATCGATTAGCAATTTCTATTTAGATGATTTTGATTTAGCTAGTTTAATGGATCAAATTATAAGCACTAGTTTATTTAATGAAAAAAGTTTATTTGTATTATCTATTATTGATATAAATGCAGAAATAATTAGATTTTTGGAAATGATTATAGATAGAGATAATCCGCTAATTGAAATAATACTTCTTTTACACAAATTAGATAATAAGACAGTCGTAGCTAAAACCTTGAAATCTAAAACAAATTTTCTAACCTATAATTTAGATAATAAATTCAATATCAACAAATGGGTAGAAGATTATGTATCTAAACATGATGGTAAAATTGATTTTATCACTACGAAATTTTTAATTGAAAATGTATCTAAAGATAAACAGAGATTGTCGAATGAATTAGATAAATTAATATTGTTTAATAAATCAATTACCGTAAGTTCTATAAAAGAATTATGCGATTTGTCACTCGATAGTAATATATTTAATTTAATTAGTGATGTATTTAATAATAGGTCCAAGAAAGCTATTGATATATATAGGAGTTTAAGATTTCAAAATGAACCATCAGCAAAGATTTTATCAACATTCACCTGGGCACTGTTTAATATTAGTATTTTAAAATTATCTAAGAACCCAATAAACACATTAGCAAAAGAAACAGGTATTAATTTAAATAGTTTGAATAACTTTAAAAGTTTTGCAAATAAATTATCAGCAAAACAATTACAAAAAATTACAAACAATTTACTCCAGATAGATTTAAATTCAAAATCTATAAACAATTTTGATATAGATCAAGCTATGGAATTATATTTCCTAGAAATTGAAAAATTAGTCTAATCGAACTATTTTTTAGTTACTTTTTTGACTACTTTTTTAGTAGTTTTAGCCACTGGTTTTTGAGTAGAGTTTAATTTAGCCGTCTTAGCCATTCTTCTTTTCAATCTATTAGCTTTGTTTTTATGTATAACATTCTTTTTAGCCGCTCGGTCTAAGTTACTCTGGAGTGTTGACTGTTTTTTAGTTACTTCTTTTGAATTATTTTTAATAGCTGATTTGAAATCCTTTAAAGCAGATTTTAAAGCTTTCTTAGTCTTATTGTTCCTGATGGCAGCTTTTTTATTAAGTTTAACTCTTTTTTTGGCTGATTTAATGATTGGCATCTTAATTCCTTAAAAATGTATTTAATAATTTTGTTAAATTATAACAGATTTGGTTATTATTTGACAGTTTATAATTTTAGCCCTTCATAGCCTGGACTTTGGTATAGAAAAGTAGTATAATCAATATTAAATAATCAAAATAAAAAAATTATAATAATATTATGAATAACAATCCTAAAGATGAATTATTAGCTAAAATAAAGTCAAGCAGTAATGTTTTGGTTACGGTAAATCGTAATCCATCTGTTGATCAACTTGCCGCTAGCATTAGTCTTAGTCTAATGTTAAATAAGCTCGACAAACATTCAACGACAGTTTTTAGTGGTTTAATTCCTGATAAATTAGATTTTCTTGAACCAGAGAAAACAATCGAGACAAATACAGATAGTTTGAGAGACTTCATTATCTCACTAGATAAAGAAAAAGCCGATAAATTAAAATATAAACAAGAAGATGGTCAAGTTAAAATTTTTATTACACCATATAGGACATCTATTAGTGAAGAAGATTTAGATTTTAGCCAAGGAGATTTTAATGTTGATTTAATTATTGTATTAGGTGCTGTTTCTAGAGAAGAACTTGATCAAGCAATAATTTCTCACGGCAGAATATTACACGATGCAACAATTGCTACCATTGGAGTTACGGCAAATAATACACTTGGATCGATTAACTATTCTTCAAATTCAAGCAGTATTTGTGAAATATTATCTGGTTTATCTGATCAAATAGGTGAAAATTTATTAGATAATCAGATCGCAACAGCTTTATTAACGGGTATTGTCTCTGAAACAGAAAGATTTAGCAATAATAAAACGACTTCGGAAACGCTTGCAATTAGCTCTAAATTGGTTGCTGCGGGGGCTAATCAACAACTTGTTGCAACAAAACTGTCTGAAAGTACTGAAGCAATTCCACCTGAAGCGGAAAAACCTACTGTGGATAGTAATCTTAAAATTTACCATGATGATACAACTGAATCAGCAGTACCACCGGTATCAGAACTACCAGCGGTACCAGTAGAGCCTACACCACCAGCAGAACCTTTAGCAACCGAGGAGCCTGTTGTGTCTTCAGAAACTGAACCTAATCCTACTGAACCATCATCAGATCTTACACTATCTGAGATAGAAGAGGCAAATAGAATAGGTAAACTTTCGTCTTTGGAATTACCCAAAGTAGAAGAATTAGCTCCACCAGAAGAAGAACCAATAAAACTTTCTGTTGATAATAAGCCAGAATTAAATAATATTGATTCAAATGTCGAAACCATAACCGATGACCCAATAATTAATCCTTTATCTGGTCAATTAAATAGTTCAGCGCTATCTTACGATACTGATCCAAACCCAAATATAAGTACAAAAGACGAATTTATTAATGAGGCTAAAGAGCAACTAGATCAAGCTAGGCTAGAAGTAGAGAGCGCGATGCTCGATACGCCGCAACCTATTAGACCGATTGAATCACTAAATGCACAACCTGTTATTGAAGTTGATCATCAAGAGCTAAACGAAGATCACAATATTAAGGTTGATGAAGATGGTCAAATTATAATCCAGAATGAAGAATCTGAGCCTACTGTCAATGAATCTACTCCACATGAGCTAAAATTAAACCCCATCCATGACTTAAAGAAGAATGTTTTAGATAATCTATCTCAAGATTCACCACCACCAGTCCCACCACCAATTCCACTGAGTTAAACTTAGAATAATGATTGAAGGTATTGTTTTAGTTGATAAGCCAGTAGGTTGGACTTCGTTTGATGTAGTTAATTTTATTAGAAAACTTATTGCTAATTATCAAGGCGTTAAGCCAAAAACTATAAAAATTGGGCATGCAGGTACCCTAGACCCTTTCGCTTCAGGTTTATTAATTATTTTAATCGGCAAGAATTACACTAGAAAAATGACAAGTCTTTTAAAACTAGATAAGGTGTATCAGGTAGGTTTAGTTCTTGGCCAAAATAGTACAACCGGAGACATCGAAGGGGAATTAACAGAAATTTCTAACGATAAACCGTCATTAGATGAAATTAAAACCGTTATTAAGAGTTTTATTGGCACTATTAATCAAAAACCACCAATATATTCTGCTATAAAAATTAACGGTATTAGGGCCTATGATTACGCTAGAAAAGGTAGGGAAGTAGATATTCCAATCAGGCAGGTAAGAATCAATTACATAGAAAATATAGTTTATGATTATCCAAAAGTTGAATTTATCTGTGAAGTAAGCTCTGGAACATATATTAGAAGTTTAGTGGAAGATATTGGTAATAAAATTAAAACTGGTGCTTTTACGTCTAGTTTATCTAGAATATCAGTCGGGAATTTTAATTTATCTTCTGCTATTAAAATAAGCTCAAAAAGTGAAGTTGCTTTAATTCTGGATAATATTATTAAAATAGATTTGAATAATTAAGTTTGCAACTTGATTAAAGAAGTGATAAAATATGAATTAAATGATAAGTTCTAAGAAGAAAGATTTGGCGACTAAAAAAGTTCGTCAACATCCAAAAGATACTGGTAGTGAAAGTGTTCAGATAGCTATTCTTACTGAAAGAATAAAAGAATTAACTGAACATCTTAAGATTAATAAGCATGATTTCATGGCTCGTCGTGGATTGTTACAAATAGTTGGTAAAAGAAGAAGATTATTAAAGTATATAGCTTTAAATGATAGTAATAAGTATTTAGAATTGATTAGTCAACTGGGCATTAGACGTTAATTGTGTTCAGACTTTAGTTTTTTAAAAGTAAATTAAGAACTGACGTTTGTACATCATAAATTAAACAATAATGTAAAGCTGAATAATTTTAAACATATAAAATTTAAAGGAAAGCTGAAAAAATAATGCAAACCATAAATCCTGAAGGAAAAGAAATAATAACTGTTAGCACTGAGTTTTTTGGACGAACACTTAGTTTAGAGATTAACCGAGTTGGTTTTCGAACCACTTCTTCTGTGCTTGCAAAATATGGCGACACAGTAATTTTAGCCAGTGTGATGGTTAGCCCTAAAAGTTTACCTAATTTTGATTATTTCCCCTTAAGTATTGATTATGAAGAAAAAATGTATGCTTCGGGTAAGATTAGCGGTAGTAGATTTATTAAAAGAGAGGGTAGACCTTCGGATGATGCAATTTTAATTGGACGATTAATTGATCGACCAATTAGACCGTTATGGCCAAAAGGATATCGGCATGAAGTTCAGGGAGTTGCAACAGTACTCAGTATGGACCCAAATTTTAGACCAGATATGATTGCAATGATCGCGCTTAGTTCAGCCTTTATGTTAAGTGGAGCACCTTTTAGTGGACCAATAGCAGGCCTAAGAGTTAGCCAAAAAGATGGTGAATGGACTGCTTTTGATAATCCAGAGAATATTGATCATAGTAGTTTAGATTTAGTTGTTGCTGCGACCGAAAGCGGAGTTATGATGGTTGAAGCTGGGGCAAATGAGGTTAGCGAAGATGAACTGGCCGACGCATTGGAGTATGCATTTAAATCAATGCAACCAGCAATTGAATTACAAAAAGAATTAGTCAAAAAAGTAAAAGTTCAACCACAGGAGTTTGAATTAGTATCAATCGATAAATCTATCCAAGATAAAGTAGATGATTGGTTAAAAGATAAACTCGGTGCTGATTTAAGAAAACCATATCCCGAAAGAAATGTCATGATTCAAAATCTTAGGGAAGAAATGGTAGTAGAATTTACTAGTAAAGAAGATGATACTCCTCTAAGCATGGAGTACATGGAGGCTTTTGATAAAGCAATTCATTATGATGTTCGAAAGGGTATTGTTGAAGATGGAACACGACCTGATGGTAGAAAATTTGATGAAATTAGGCCATTGAGCTCTGAAGTTTCAATTCTACCAAGGGTTCATGGTTCTAGTCTTTTTACTAGAGGATTAACACAAGCCTTAAATATTGTTACATTGGCTCCACTAAGTTTTTCTCAAACTATAGACACAATGGAAAAAGAAGGCACTAGAAGGTTTTTTCATCACTATAATGCTCCAGGATATACTGTTGGTGAAGTTAGAAGACTTGGTAGTCCAGGTAGAAGAGAAATTGGGCATGGTTATTTAGCAGAACGCGCTTTAGTGCCTGTTTTGCCTTCTGAAACTGACTTTCCTTATGCAATTAGATCAGTGACCGAGATTATGTCACAGAACGGATCAACTTCGATGGCAGCAACTTGTAGTAGTTGTTTAGCTTTAATGGATGCTGGAGTACCTTTAAAGGCTCCTGTTAGTGGAGTTGCAATGGGATTAATCTTAAATAATGATCAACCGATAATTTTGACCGATATTGCCGATGCAGAGGATTTTGCAGGTGATATGGATTTCAAAGTAACTGGATCTACTAAAGGTATTACTGCACTTCAGATGGATATGAAAGTTGCTGGTTTACCAGTTAAGGTTTTAAAAGAAGCTTTAGAAAAAGCTAAAAAAGGCCGCTTTGTTATTCTAAATCACATGATAAAAACAATCGAAAAACCTAGAAATGAAATTAGTCCATTTGCACCTAGAGTTGAATCTATAAAAATTAATCCTGACAAAATTAGAGAAATAATTGGTAAAGGCGGTGAGACCATTCAAAAAATTACAGCTGAGACTGGAACAATTATCGATATAAATGATGAAGGTATTGTTACAATTTCCAGCCCAGATAATCAACATATTTTAGCCGCAAAACAATGGATTGAAAGTATAGTTGCTGAACCTGAGGTTGGTAAGATATATGAAAATGTTCCTGTTGTAAGTGTATTGGATTTTGGTGCCTTTGTTCAAATAATGCCTGGTAAAGATGGTCTTGTTCATGTTTCTGAAATTTCTGATGAAAGAATTAATAAACCTAGCGATGTACTAAAAGAAGGAGATAAAGTCACCGTAAAACTTTTAGCCATTGATGATAGAGGAAGATTACAACTTTCAATTAAAGCTGTTAAAGATAAAAAATAATTAGTATGAAATTTTTGCTTTATTTATTATTCTTATTATTAGCTACATTTTTTTCCATTTATTTATCTTTGACAATAGGTAACCCTATCTATTATGTTTTAGCTTTTATATTTCTAGGGAATTTTGTAAATAATTTTGTAAAAAGATATGTTAAAAAATCTAGTTTTAAACCAGAATGAGTCAATCGAGAAAGCTACTAAAATGAATTTATTGATTAAGCTTGAAGAAATGATTAAATCAAATAAAAAGTTGAATAAATTATTCCCTAATGCAAGTAATCTAGTCTTTGGCGAGGGCAATATAGACTCAAAAGTATTCTTTATAGGCGAAGCTCCTGGTAAAAAAGAAGATTTATTGGCCAGACCATTTGTCGGGGCATCTGGTCGTATTTTAGACAAGTCTTTGTCGGATATTAAGCTTAATCGAACTAATGTATATATAACAAATATTGTTAAATATCGTCCAGATGAGAACCGAGACCCTTCAGAATATGAGAAGTCTATGTTTCTACCATATTTAATTTCTCAAATAAGTATAATACGACCAAAATTAATAATTACTCTAGGTAGACACAGTTTAAATACATTTTTACCGGATAAGAAAATTAACAAAACACATGGAAAAATTATGCAAATAAACCTAAATGACTATAAATCCACATTAAATATTAAAAGTTCCAGCAATAATTATAATTTATTATCTTTGTTTCATCCTGCAGCAACTATTTATAATCGAAATTTAAAACATCTTTGGGATGAAGATTTTTTGAAAATTTTAAATTTTATCTAAATTCAATAATAAGAAGGAGTTCTTAAACTAAATATGAATAATCAACAAAACAATAAACCTAAAAAACCAGCTATAACTGGTTCAAAATTAAATTCTTCAAGAGGTGAAGCTGTCAGGGCACAGCGAAGAAGCCAGGCGGATGCACAGAGAATTGCAAATCAGTACCAGTCTGCAGACCCAAATGAACAAAAACGAGCAAATAAAATTGATGACAGTCCTAGACTGAAAATAATCGGGCTAGGTGGTATGGATGGTGGTGGCTCTAAAAACATGATACTAATTGAATACTTAAATGATGCTGTCATATTAGATTGTGGTAATGACTTGGGTGTTGATCTTCCAGGTATTAATTATGGTATTGCTGATACAGCTTATCTGGAGACTATTAAAAATAAAATACGAGCTTACATTATTACTCATGGTCACTTAGATCACATAGGTGGCTTACCTCACATCGTTCCTAGATTTCCTGCTCCAATCTATGGATCAAAATTTACAATCGGTCGAGTGGAAGAAATCTTTGAGAACTTTGGACTACCTATGCCTGATGGATTTGAGCTTCGTACAATTACAATGAACGAAAATACGCATGAAAAACTAAAAATTGGACCATTCTTTGTTGAACTAGTTCGAATAACTCATTCAATACCGGGTAGTACATCAATAATTTTAGATACACCCGTCGGTAAGATTGTTAATACTGGTGATTTCAGATTCGATCCCCAACCGTTAGATCATGAAAAAAGTGATATTGAAAGACTTGCTCAAATTGGTCAAGAAGGAGTGTTGGCTTTACTGAGCGAAAGTACGACAACCGAAAGATTGGGTAGAACACCTTCAGAATCAACAATTGAGAAAAGTTACAATGATATAATGGATCAAGCTCCTGGACGAATATTCGTTGGTGTATTTTCAACTAACATGAACCGAATACAAATGATAATCAATGCTGCTGTCTATCATAATAGAAAAGTCGCAATGGACGGTAGAAGCATGGTAAGTACATTAGAAATGGCAGTTAGACATGGTTTTGTTAGAGTTCCAAAAGGTACATTTGTGCCTATTGCATCTGTTGCAAATATTAATGATAACGAAGTTGTCGTAATATGTACGGGCTCTCAAGGTGAACCTAGTTCAGCACTTCAGCGTATGAGTAATGGTGAACATCGACACATTAAATTAAAAGAGCAAGACACAGTTATTTTATCTAGTACACCAATCCCTTATTCGGGTAATGATTCACTAATTCGAGCAATGGTTGATGATTTATTTAAAAAAGGTGTTCATGTATTTCGTCATGAAACTCATGAACTTGATAGTATAGGCCCATTGCACGTCTCGGGGCATGCATCAAGAGATGAATATGCCGAAATGATTGATTTAATTAAACCAAAGTTTTTTATTCCAATTTACGGAGATTTTACATCCAAAAAATATCATGTTGATATTGCCGTTAACCAGGGCATTCCAAGATCTAATATCTTAAATGTTGAAAATGGTGTGGTGGTTGGTTTAACTCAAGATAAAATGGAAGTAATCGGTGAAGTTCCTCATGGCACAATCCTTGTTGATCAAACTGGATCTTTAGTTAGTAATGTTGTTGTTAAGGATAGGGTATTATTAGCCGAAGAAGGCTTGGTTGCTATAGTTTTAACTGTTGATCGAAAATCAGGTAATCTACTAACTAGTCCTGATATTATAAGTCGAGGATTTATATATATGAGAGACAATGAAGATTTAATGAATGGCCTACGACTTGAAATTAAAAGAGCAGTTTCACAGAGGTTTAAGAGAATTGATTTAGATCGTTTTAAAGCAGAACTCAAGGATCATATTACACACTATTTATTTGATCAAACTCAGAGAAGCCCTATAATCATCCCAGTTATAAATATAATTGGTAACGGTAATATAAAAAAAGACAATAATCAAACAGCAACAGCAACAGCTCCAGTAAAATCGGCCGACGAAATTGCAAAAGAGCAACAGAGAAGGTTTCAGGAAATGAGAAACAGATTATTGACACAGGATCCAAGAGTAGATTAGCTAGTGCTAATAAAAATATTTTAAGATGATATACTTTAGAAATGGCCACTAAGAAAAAAAATAAAAACTCAAAGAAAAAAATTACTAAGAATTATCAGAATGATAGTCGTACTTTTTTCTGGGCATATATTGCGGCAATAATCTTATTTTTTGTAGCATTATTTATTTTTATAGGTGGTTTTGGCGCAGGTGGACCTCTACCTGTTAACTTGTTTAAGTTTACTTATAGATTATTTGGGTATGCTGCTTTCCTTGTGGTTTTTGTATTGATATACATGGGAGTTTATAAATTTTCGACAGAAGATAAAAGAGTTCCACTAGCCAAATTAGTTAATATATTTTTATTTTTATTTCTATCATCTATTTGGTTTCAAATTACTTTTGTGAATATTACTGCAACCAGTAAAATAGGTGGTCATGGTGGAAACATCGGAGTATTCTTTGCAGATTTTATACTTAAGTTTTTAACTAAGATACCCTCATCAATTTTCTTTGGCATTGCTAGTATTTTGTCGTTATTATTTGCTTTCTCTATTTCACCTCGCATTATTCTGACAATATTGAAGATGATTAAATTTCCGAAAAAAGATAAGGATGATTCAGAATTGTTTGGATTAAAACAATCTGCTAATGAACAAGTTAACTTTAAATTAAACGAAGGTGTACCGGTAATACATCATCAAGCAAGCGCAAATTCAATTTTGAAGGAGCCTAGGAGACTTAGTAGTCTGAAGAATACAGCCGACAAAATGTCGGATGATCAATTGCACAGTGCCCTAACCACCACTAAAGATAGTCAGTGGCAATATCCATCGATTAATTTACTTAATCAAAAACAAGATAAAGCAGATGCTGGTGATGTCAATATGAATGCAATGCGGATTCATGACACTTTTGCTAACTTTAAAATTGAAGTTGAAATGGAAGGTGCGAATATTGGCCCACGAGTTACCCAGTTCACCCTTAAACCTCCAGCCGACGTTAAACTAACCAAGATAACTGCACTCGAAAATAATTTAGCACTTGATTTAGCAGCTCATTCAATCAGAATGGAAGCACCTATACCAGGTAAGAGAGCGGTAGGTATAGAAGTACCAAATATAAAACCAGCTACGGTTAGAATTAGTAGTTTGCTAGCTTCAAGAGAATGGTCTAGCATGGATGAACCATTGGCATTCGCAATAGGTAAAGATATTTCAGGGACACCAGTTGTCGCCGATCTCGCAAAAATGCCCCATCTTTTAGTTGCCGGACAAACTGGATCAGGTAAATCTGTTTTGATTAACACTTTATTAACTAGCTTGCTATATAAAAATTCTCCTGCTGATCTTAAATTAATTTTAGTTGATCCTAAACAAGTTGAAATGGCACCATATAATGGAATAGCACACTTACTTTCACCTGTTATTAATGACCCAGAAAAGTGTATTAGTGCTTTGAAATGGGCTGTAGCTGAAATGGAAAGACGCCTCAGAACAATGGCTGAAGTCGGCAAACGAAATATTGCTGAGTATAATAATCTTAAAAATGAAGCCGGTATGCCCTATATTGTTATTGTGATCGATGAACTCGCAGACTTAATGATGATGGCTGCCCGTGAAGTGGAAGCATTAATCGTAAGACTTGCTCAAAAAGCGAGAGCCGTCGGTATACATTTAGTACTTGCTACTCAGCGACCAAGCGTCGACGTAATAACTGGACTAATTAAAGCGAATGTACCAGCTAGAATTGCATTTACAGTTGCTTCACAGATAGATTCCAGAACTATTATTGATCAAATGGGAGCTGAAAAGTTACTTGGCAGAGGAGATATGTTGTTATTAACTTCAGAAATGAATAAGCCAAAAAGGATTCAGGCAGCATTAATTGAAGATGATGAAACGTCTAAGGTAACAGAATTTATTCGATTACAACAACCTCCAGCTTATGATGATGAGATTGTTTCGCAGCCAGTTCATTTAAGTAGAGGCAGCCAAATAGTTGATTATAATGGTGGTACAAATAATGATGAAGATGATATGTGGCGAGATGCTGTCATGGTAGTAATTGAAAACCGTAAAGCAAGTACGAGTTTACTTCAGAGACGACTTAGAATAGGATACGGTCGAGCTGCCAGGATTATGGAAACAATGGAAGATCAAGGCATTATTGGTCCACAAGATGGTTCTAGACCTAGAGAGGTCTTAGTGAGTAGTATGGATGAAGTATTTAATAATTCAGCAGGGGATGTTTCGAATAAACCAGCTGAAAATACTGTTGATTCAATAGATGATTAATCTAAAAACTTATCTGTACAAATAATAATTTTTAGGATATAATCTTTAAATAATATTAAATTTTTTGTTCGTGCCATTTAGGGACACGGACTATTAATCCAAAGAAAGGTTTAATCTAAATGAATCAATATGAAATTGCGATTTTATATGATCCAGGACTAGAAGTGGATTTATCTAAAGCAGAAGAAAGAGTGCTTAAGATTTTTTCAACTAATAAAGGTGAAGTATTAAGTCAGGATAATTGGGGTAAGAAAAAGCTTGCTTATAATATTAATAAAAATGAGCATGCAATTTATGTTTTTTATCAAGTTATGTTTGACCCTCAGAACATTAAACAAGTAGAAACCACTTTAAACATCACGAATGAAGTCATAAGGTTTTCAATAATTAAATTAGACCTAAAAGCGATAGCTAAAGCTGAAAAGCTTAAAGCAGAGAAAAAATTTGCTAATGAAAATTCTACTGAAGCCACAGAACAACCTAAAGAATAATAACTTGACAAGTTTATTCATTAAGTAGTACTTTAAAATTGTAAATACATTAATAAAAGACATAAGTCTTATAAGGAGGGATGCCACATGGCACGTAGTTTAAACCAAGTAACATTAATGGGAAATCTAACCAGAGATCCAGAATTAAGAGAAACACCATCAGGACAGAGCGTAACTAGTTTTAGTTTAGCTTTAAATAGAAGCTACAAGGATAGTTCTGGAGAATGGCAAGAGGCAACTGACTATGTAGACATAGTCGCATGGGGACCTTTAGCTGAAAGAGTTAGTCAGTATTTGTTTAAAGGAAGAAGATGTTTGGTCCAAGGTAGGTTACAGAGTAGAAGCTGGGAACAGGAAGGCCAAAAACGGAGTAAAGTCGAAGTTTTAGCCTCTGACGTGACATTTTTAGACTCTAGAAGTAATGATTCAACAGATTCAGATGTAAACCAAGAAGCTCCTAAAAAGACAGAGAAAAAAGAAACCAAGAAAGAAGATAAAGTTGCTGGAGTTGATGAAATTGGTGACGAGCCAATCAACTTAGACGACATTCCATTTTAATAATTAATTTTACGGAGAAATAGTAAATGGCCAAGATATTTAAACATTCGTCAGAAATAGCATTTTTTGACTATAAAGATTTTAAAACATTACAAAGATATATTAATATTTACGGACAAATAGAAAATCGTAAAAAAACTGGACTGACAGAAAGCCAACAAAGACACTTAGCTGTAGCGATTAAACGAGCTAGGCATTTAGCACTGTTGCCATTCATTAGCAATAATTAATAAATGTCCAATCAAAAATTGTTTGTTGATAAATTAAACGAATTTGTAGCGTTTATCGAAACATTAAATTTTTTTAAAACAGACAATTCAAATATTGTTTATTCGTTTGGAATGACAAAAATAAATAGTGTACTCAATAGTAAGATTAGAAAAGAAATATTTAATTTAATTGCTGCATTCAAAACTTCCGATATTAAAAAAATTAATAAAATTTCTAGTACACTAGACGGTATGTTTTTATCTTCATACAGTATTGGAGATATATCAGAAGATAATCTTCGAAAACTAAAAAGAATGCTCAAGGAATTAGTAAATATATATAATAAGGGAAGATGATGATATTAGGAATAACAGATTTAAAAAAAGGAACTATTTTTAAGTTAGATAACCAGCCATTTAAAGTGGTGAACTATAACCAAAAAGTTATGGGACGAGGTGGCTCAATTGTAAATGTCAAAATAAAGAGTTTAATCGACGGTAAGGTTTTAGAAAAAACCTTTAAGGGAAATGAACAGTTAGAAATGGCCGACATAACAAATATGACTGTCAGTTATTTGTACGATAGCAATAAGATGTATTTTTTTATGAATAATAATACTTTTGAACAATTCGAATTAACAGAGGAAATAATTAAAGATAGTGTTGATTTCTTAAAACCAGGTGATGAGGTTCAAATACAACTTCTTGACGGTCGTCCAATTAATATTGAATTACCTAAAAACGTAGTTTTAGAAGTAACTTATACTGAGGGTGCCGTTAAAGGTGATACTAGTTCTTCAATTACTAAGGAAGCGACACTTGAAACAGGATTAAAAATAAAAGTACCTGTTTTTATAAAAACTGGTGATTTTATTTCAGTCGACACCACTAGCTATCTTTATCGGGAAAGAATAAAAAATTAGTAATTATGGTTCAAAAAAGACTTGATCAACGAATAGTTGAACTCGGGCTATCTGTTTCTAGGTCACAAGCACTTTCAGATATAAAATTAGGTTATGTTCAAGTTGACGGAAAAAATATAATTAAACCGGGTTATATTGTTGGAGATAATCAGACTATTATTTTATCAAAAGATAATAATTATGTTAGCCGGGCAGCACTTAAACTAGAAACGGCATATGATAACTTTATGCTTAATTTTAATGGTTTGGTTGTTTTAGATGTAGGAAGTAGCACAGGTGGATTTTCAGATTTTTCATTACAACATGGAGCAAAAAAAATTTTTGCTGTCGATGTTGGTACAAATCAGTTTCATCCAAAATTAAGGCAAGATCCAAGGATTGAACTATTTGAAAAAACCGACATAAGAGATTTTCAAATGAAAATAAAACCTGATGTTATTTTGATTGATGTTTCATTTATTTCATTTAAAAATATAATTGATAAAATATATGATTTGTCATCTCATGAAACTATAATTTGCTTGATGGCTAAACCTCAATTTGAGTCAATAAAAGATAATTTAATAAATGGAGTCGTTAAAAACGAAAATATCAGGAGACAAATATTAAAACAACTTGAACTTGAACTTAAATCTAAATTTAAAATTATAAAAAAATTCGATTCTACAGTTTCAGGTAAAAAAGGTAATGTTGAGAGATTTTATCTATTAAGAAAGATATAGTTTAAAGATAAAATATTAGTTATAGTTATAGTATGCATTTTGCAAGTAGAATTCATGCTGGTAGGTTACTAGCTAAACAGATATCCCAAAAATATCGTTATGAAGACTGTGTTGTTATAGCTATCAATAAAGGTGGGGTTGTTGTTGGTGCACAAATCGCTCAACAAATCCATTGTGCTATCTTGATGTTAACCACTGAAGAGATTTATTTATCAAGAGAACCTGTTTCGATTGGAAGTATAAGTTTTGATGGAAATTTTATAGCCAATAATGATTTATCTATAGGTGATAGTAAAGAATTAATGGATGAATTTCGAGGCTCAATCGAAGAACAAAAGATAATTAAATTAAGAGATATGACATCTGATATTGGAAAAACTGATTTAACTAATAGAAGTATGATTGAACATCGGCATGTAATCCTTGTAAGCGATGGAATAAAAGGCTCTACACTACTTAATATTGCTTATGAATATTTAAAACCAATTAAGATTCAGAGTTTAGTTGTGGCTTCGCCGATTGCTGATGTTAAAGCAATTGATTGGATGCACATAACAGCTGATAAGATTTTTTGTCTATGGGTAACAGATGATAACGAGATAGACTTTAACCGTTATTTTGATCAGAATAGACTACCTTCTCAAAAAATGATAAATACGACGATTCAAAATATTATTCTGAATTGGAAGTGAATTAGTCAATATATTTAAGAAGTTCGGCGGTGTTTTTTAATAGGATATATGAACGATTATGTTCAATAAGTCCTTTTTTAGTTAGCGCTCCAATCTCTCTAGAGGCAGTTTCTCTAGATGAATTGACTGAGCTAGCTATATCTTGGTGTCTTAACGGTAAATCAATTTTTAGACCTTCAGCTGTTTCGTAACCGAACCTTTTAGACATAGTAAAAAGAAAAGATATTATTCTTTCCCTAACTGTTCTATACTCTAAATTTAAAATTCTTTCACTGTGTAGTCGGTACATTTCGATTGTCATATCTAATAGGGGAGGCATTATTTTTTGATTCTTTTGCAAGTGTGATAAAAAATCTTCCCGACTAATTTTCCAAGTTATTGATTTAGCAAGAGTTTGGTAAATTACCCTTCTTTCTTGACCAGTTAACCCCCAGATTAAAGGAAATATTTCTTTAGCTTTTCTTACAATCAGTAAATTATCTTCGTTATATTTAGTGATATCGTAAGCCTTAACTAATCCTTCATCAATATAAAAGACACCATCAGGTTGATGGTTGGGGCTAATTATAAATTCATTTTTTGACCATGTTTGTTTTTTTCCGACACTTTTAAAAAGTTCCACCAGCTCAGCTTCTTGCTTGAGGGTTGCTAACATATACCCTTATTATGAACAAGTCTTATTTAATTGTCTAGTTTTTTGTGATAATTATATGTTAAGTGTAGTGATTAAAAGCACAGCCTACTATTTTTATTAAATTTATAATTAAATTGTAAAGACAGGAGGGTTCAATGGTTAGCTTAGATTATATAAATCAACAGTTACATAATATAAACTATCATCGCCATTTCTGGATTAACCCTGAGATTGATGAATTAGTGAACATCTTAATGCCGGACGAGACGATATATGAATGTGTTAGTGGTAATTATGAAGGTGGTAGCGCTCTATTAATTGTCACAAACGAAAGAGTATTACTAATTGACCGAAAATTTCTTAATTTCTTAACGGTTGAAGATATGAGATTTGATCGAATTAATCAAATTGATTATAGCTACCGTCTAATGGCTGCTTATACGAATATAAATTCAGGTTTAAAAAATCTTAAGTTCATGAGTTTTAATAAAACTAGGCTTAGAAAATTAGTTAATTATATACAAGTATTTATCTCAGAATCTAAAAAAGTACAATCAGTCCAAATAGATAAACAAAGGGAACATTTAGAAGATATAAATCAAAGACTTGGAATGTATCTAGAAAAACAAGATTCAACTCTCAACAGTTTAAGTGATACTCTATCAAATAATCAGATTTTCTATAATAATAAGACCGAACAAGACTCTCAGATTAGAAATTTGGCTAGGCAGGAAATTTTATCGCATAGTTTAAGGCCAAGCAGACTACAAACATTAAGCAAAGAAAAAATGATAAATATAGCTTATGCTATAGGTCGAATGATTTTTTCTCAAGAGAGAAGTTAGTTTAAACGTTAAATTTAAAATCAACAATGTCATCATTTTGCATAATATAATTTTTTCCTTCTAATCTGACTTTACCAGCTTTTTTGGCTTCAAAATATGAATCATATGCAATTAAATCTTGGTAGCTAATTATCTCAGCAGCAATGAAGCCTCTTTCAAAATCACCATGTATCTCTCCGGCTGCCTTAGGTGCCGTGGTACCTTTTTTAACAGTCCAGGCTCTGACTTCTTTTTCTCCTGCCGTCAGGAAACTTTGCAGCGAAAGATATTCGTAAGCTAATTTAATTAATTTATTTAGACCAGATTCTTTTTGGTCGTATAAAGCGAGTAATTCAAGCTGTTCATTTCTTTCAAGATTTTTTAAACTGTCTTCAAGTTTTGCTGAAATAAATATTGTAGCTGCAGGTTTAACTAAATTATTTAATTCTAATTTTAAGTTTTCATTGCTCAAATCTTCTTCATCTAAATTAAATAAATAGATAATTGGCTTTGTGGTTAATAAACTTAATTTTTCGTTGAAAATGTTATCTACTTCGTCCATAGTCCATAATGGTTTATTATCTTCTAAAAAGGATTTGCACCTTTTTACATATTCATAGTAATCTTTGAGTTTACTGTCAGATTTTAGCTCTTTTTCCAATTTTGGTAGTTGTCTATCAATAGATTCTAGGTCGGCTAGTACAAGTTCAGTATTGATTACATCTATATCATTTTTTGGCATTATATTGTTCATGACATGGACTATATTTTGATCCTTAAAGACTCTCACAACATGGACAATTAAATTTGTTTGTCTAATATGACTTAAGAACTTGTTTCCAAGTCCTTCTCCTGAACTTGCGCCTTCTACTAAGCCAGCTATATCAAAAAATTCAACTGTAGCTGGAATGATTTTTTCTGATTTATAAAATTCTTGGAGTCGGATTAATCTTTCATCAGGTACACTAACTATTCCAGTGTTAGGTTCAATGGTTGCAAAAGGATAATTCGCTACTAAAATATCGTTTTTAGTTAGGGCATTAAATAAACTGGATTTTCCAACATTTGGTAATCCAACTAGACCAATTTCAAGACTCTTTGACATAACAATAGTTTAACAGATAAACGATAGATAAGTACACCGACTGTATTGGGTTTGATATATATTAAAAAAAGATGACTTGTTAAAATATTAGGTTAAGATAACAAATGCTCCACAGCCTTGGCAGAGCTGGCTATTTAACTAGATATAATTGAGCTATAAAATGGAAACTTCTTAGTAAGTAACGGTCCACTAACTTATTTTTAGGCAGAAATTATTAGCTGATAATTCCTCAATAACCTAATAGAATTTATAAATCTGTCCATCTGGCGAGATGATTGATTTGATACTTAATAACCAAAAAACATACATTTTGTTTTTATCATTTTATAACGATATGCGTTATTGTTAAATCTATATATTTGGTCAGAGCTTGACTAGACCAAATAAATTTGCTAAGGTTTCAATATGACTAAAGTTATATCGATTTATGAGGCAAAAACCCAATTCAGTAAGTTAGTGAAAAAAGCGCAGGCTGGTGAGACTATTTATATAGGCGCATATGGTCATACCCAGGCTGTTTTATCACCTGCACCAGTGAAGAAGCTCATAAATATTGGTATATGGGCTGACAAGAAAAAGCCTAATGCATATGAGACAGAAGAACTTATTGGTAGTGATTTAGAAATCAATAGCGATTTTGAGGAAAGTTTGAACCAGCCGTTAATATGACAAATTCGAGGGTACTAATTGATTCCCATATCCTCGTTTGGTTGTTATACGAACCTGAAAAAATCAGCCGTGATGCACAAAAGCTTTTAGAGGAAGCTAATAATGTTTATTTATCTCCAGTTAGTCTCTGGGAACTAGCATTAAAATTTAATAAACATAAACTCGCATACTCACCCCAAGAGCTTATGGAAGGAACTAAAGAGCTTAATCTTGAGATGATGCCACTTCTTGATCAACATATTATTACTTCTACGACCTTAAAGATGTCTCACAAAGATCCATTAGACACCATGTTAGTAGCTCAAAGCGAAGCTGAAGGTTGCGTTTTTCTAACGGCAGATATACGAATTATGGATTCAAATTATAATACCTTTAAGTGCTGATTAACCCCTATAAGCTAGTACTACCAAAAATTGCCTTTAGTAGTTTTTATTTTCTTCTAGGTAATTGATCGTAATAGGGCATTGTCTTAAGACAGCTGCTTAGTATGTGCCATAACTGTAGAAACGAACCAGCTATCAAAGGATTAGAAATAGTTAAAGCATGAGGTTCATTGGCATATAAAATGATTAGAAGAGAGGATTTCGTCACACTCCATTCTACTGGTAGGTTGTAGTCTTCATTTTTGACCCAGGTTATTTCAAGGTTACTGCGTTTATGATTTTCATAGCTAATTGGTCCATTATTACCGTCAGGCATTATAACGAATCTATTTAGTCCTAATAAACTTGGTCTTGTCCTAATTTCATGCATTGCGTCAAACCCCATAGATGTAATATCTGAGAGAGATCTAATAAAGTAAATATCTTCGCCAATATTTATTTGATCTCTAAATGCATTGGCTACTAATTTTTTACCACTCACGATTTTTACTGCAGGCTGTTCGTTATGAGTGTAATACTTTGTAATTAGGTCTTTCATAATTGATGAAATAGCATTTTCTCTGGTAGTTGCCTCGGCTCTTAAATCTGCTGCTAAAGATGTTAGAGCGGTTGGGTCATTTATTTCGTAGATACCTTTCATATCTTTACTTTTCTTAGCTAAACCCAATAAAGTTAATTTATCTAGTAGTTTATATGAATTTGTTCGTGTTAGGTTTAATTTATTAGCCGCTTCAGGAGGTGAAATGCTGCCTTTTTCTATTAATAGTGCATATGCAGATGCTTGGTTTTTCGTTAGTCCAGTTGCGATTAATTTATCTATATCCATATGAATAATCTAACATATTAAATAAATTTGTGAAAATAAAAATCACATTATTACGTGTTTTTATAAAAGTTAAATAGGAAAATGTTATACTATTATTGACAAAAAAAAACAATTTGGGATAGAATATGTTTAGTTAAATATACTTAAGGAGTAATTATGAGTGAAAAGTTAACATTTGATAACTTTAGTCCGCTTGAACATGGCAGAGAAGCTGTCTATAGAATCGGAGCTAGTGACGGTATAAGTGAAGGTGTAGCTAAAAAAATGGCTAATGCTTTTAGTTTTAAATTAACAGATGCTCCCGAAGTCGAGAATATTAATAGCTTAATTGATAAAATAGCCAAAGATAAATTATTACAAAACAATATAGAAGCAGCCATTAGTGTACTTGGTGAAAATGCAATAAATATTACTAGAGATTGGGCAATTAGCTCTGGATTACTAATTCCAGTAGAACGTTCGTATTTAACCGCTGAGCGAATTGATGGTGATATAGATTTAGCGATAATATCTGGTGGAATGCGAAATTGGATGGAGCGTCGTGCATCTCGATTAATAGAACTCAATAAATCGAGAAAAATTGGGGCTGTTTTACTAGTTGGTGGAAATAGAATTATGAAAGTTTCAGAAGGACCTGATGTTATAGAAGGAATGACTGAGGCAGATTATATGCAAAGTGTAGTTGCTGCTAGACTCGGTGATTCAGATATTAGTTCAGAAATCATGAGAGTTGATTCGGGAAAAGGTATAGATGTGATGAGGGGAGCAGTAGAAAAATCAAGCGAGTTAGTTGATATGGCAAATGATCATATTACTGTAGTTTCTAATGCTGGTATTTGGCCACAAAACGGTGGGCAATACCTTCATGCAGCTACCGAGTTTGATTCAAATTTTAATAAAAACCCTGATCATTTCGAGGTTGTGTCTGATTCGTTTGAATTAGGTGTAACCGGTAATGAACCTAGTTTAACTCATCAAAATCCTATATCTGCAATTGGTGCTATTGCTAGAAACTTATATGAATTAACTCGGCACTCTCTTTAAAATTTTAGATATAATTTGATTTTTAAATAAAAATAAGTACAGTCCTCTTTAATTAGAGATTTATATTAATATAGTAAATTTTCTAGTAAAATATAATTTGATTTTTATGTTATATTACTAATGTTAATATTATGTTCAAAAAAATAAAATTCAATAAAATTCACACAGGTTTATTTTCTACCCTACTTCTACTTTTTTTTATGCTTTTCCTCTTCAGTAATAAAGCATTAGCTTATAATGCGTGTAGTGGTAATGAGTGTTGGGGGTCAAATTATACAAATCGTTATCCATCTGATCTCCAATCATATTTTGCTAGTTATGATAATCCTAGCAATAATCAGTCTCCTTGTTTATCATTTCAGCCTAAAGTTATAGGAATATATAGTTGGATTTCGGTTAACCAGGGGGTACCTCCTGCAAATTTTACGAATAAAACATATTCAATATCTTCATCTAATCCAACTGGAGTTAATTTAAATATACCTCTGCAGTTAAATATAGCCTATCTTGTTTGTCATACTAAAGTATATTGGCAATATTTCCCAACTCGATTTCCTCGACCTGCATATTCACCACTGAATCCCCAGGATGGCCCTCTTTCTTCACCTCTAATATCTAGCGGTGAATATGTTATTAAAGGTATAACTGCCTCAACAGGGATTAATGGTACTGGCCAAAACATACCTGGAACTTTTACTGGCGTAAATCTTTTGCCAGGTACGACTGCTAATACAGCCACACAGTTTAAAGTTACAGAGAATAACTATACTAAGTATTGGTTGGGATGGCAAGATTTTTCATTTGTTCCTTCAGTACCAGTCACCCAAAGTTTTTATATAAATTATACTGATATTACAGTAAATAATAATACTGATGGTTCAGCATATTGTGTTGCTAGTTCAACACCGCCATACTCACCATCTCAGGTAAACCGTTCACTACCTTGGTGGGGTTGTAAATCTACAACTACGAGCGTATTAGTGAATGTCACAATTGGCGGGGGAAGTGGAACGCCTAATAATTGTCCAGGGTTCCCCAATTATAAGAATGTTTCGGTCAGTATGCCCTATACTGGGCTATCAAGTTCAGCTCATAGTTCTACGACTATACAATCGTATCCCGCTAGTCTTTATCAACAATATATACCTCTAGGAGTAAATGAAACAAGTATATCAGATATAAGTATCGGTGGGTTAAGAATAACTCCGACGATCGTAAGTAACCCAACTACAACCGTTGGTTCGCCTAGTGCAACCATATCTTCATCAGGCAGTATAACATTAGATTATTCTCCTTACGTCCAGACTTATCCGTATGACTTTAACCAGCCACAAGTAAATTATAATAATATATATAATGAAGTAGATTGGACCCCATCTTTTACAGGATATTCTTGTAGTTCTGGAGATCCACCACCATCTGGTGCTTCATGTACACACACAGTAACAAATTATATTTATTATAATTACCAAATTTCACCACCGTCATCTTGCTTAAGTCTCCCACCGTATACATTGTATACAGTAACTTATGGCAATACTACATATTGTGACTATACTTATTCGTACACCTATACTATTAACTATAGTGCATTGTATGATTATAATTGGATTCCTAGCACACCTTTTACAGTATATTCTCCAACTTATATTACTGGTCAACAAATGACACCTTGCTTTAATCGAACATTTACTCTAAACCCAACTTCTTCTATTCCTGCCCTAGGAATTTTGAATGGTGGTTCTTTTAATCCAAATTATGAGCACCCTAACGATGAACGAACTGTGGTCCCACTTCAATATTCTTTTGGTGTTCCTCTTGGTGATCCAGCTACCAACTTTAGAATGCCCAGTCAATTAAATGGAGTAACTGTTAATACTATTATTAGCCAAAAACATTCTAACCCAAATAGTAGTATTAATAATGAAACTTTAAACTATTCTTTATGTAATAATACTCAACAAGCTTCAGTTTTTACTGATTCAGGCAGTGGTCAATCGATCCTTCAGAACATGACATTTGATTGTCGTATAACTACAGACGATGAAAATCTAGCTGATTTTGTAGCTGGAGATTATGCTGAATTTAATGGAGATATTAATTATGCGTCAGGTACCTTAGTAGAACAATCACCAGGGTCATTTAATCCAACGTCAACTACAAATCAATCTCTGGGTCCAAATGATACAAACCCAGTTCATACTAAACCATATTTGAAAGTAAACGGTGGTGATGTTATTACTTCAATTGATTCTCAGAATTCGGGCAGTTGTATAGGCAATAGTGCAATTTATACTTGGAATCAAGGAGGCCCTAATTACAATGGTTCCGGTACTACATTAGCCGTTATAACAGGTGGACTGGACAATGGGTTTTCAAGTAATCAGAAAGGTTCAATTATACCTTCCGGCTTGGTATTTTCAAACAATCCGATTACTGGTGGTTATGGAGGGAATTTCTGCGGTTCATCAGCACCAGCTACTACGACAAATTATTTATATAATCAGCTGAATGCTGCATATCCAACGGTTAGCACTTCTGCGCCTAGTTGTTTATCGATTAGTGGCGGTATTAATAAAACATGTATCTATAACTATGGTAATAATCCTATAAGCATACCAGCTTTAAATATAGTCTCAGGTGGCCATGTTGTCATATTTGGTAATGCTGCAATAAATATAACCGGCAATATAATCTTTGATTCTAGTGGAAATAATAGCTACCTAGCAAACCCTTATAACATTCCTTCATTAGAAATCGTAACTAATAATAGCGACTCTTCAAATGTAGACAATAATCCTATAAACATAGCCAATAATGTTACAAGATTGGATGGTATTTATATTGCCAGTAATAGCTCAATTAATGACTGTATAATCAATAATTTTCCACCTAGCCAAGCTAATGATTTTTATGATATTAGAGACCCTAGTTCGCCTAGTTTCAACCAAAGCTGCGCACAGCAGTTAGTGGTTAATGGAGCAATGGAAGCATCTCAGATTAATTTTTATCGAACTTTTGATTCATTATATGAAGCTGGTAATAGTGATAATGATAGAGGTTCGACCCAGCCTCAAACTTCAGCCGCAGAGATTATAAATTATTCCCCACTAGTCTGGCTAGCTCCTAATAATTTAACAGGTTTATACCCAGGTCAGCAGACACCAGTTATTCAATCTATTACAAGTTTAGCGCCAATAGTTAGCCAATAGGTAGAGTTAAAAATATAATAATGCTTATGTTATAATTAATAAAAAGATTATAATATTTAAGATGAAATCAAATAAAAAATTTTTTGGGCTAGATATCGGTACAAATTCTATTAGATTAGCTCAGTTAGACAATAGTAGTAATACTTTTCCCAGGAATTTAATTAAATACGCTGTGACTCCAGTTGAGAGTAAGATTATATCAAGTGAAGCAAAAACTGATAGGGATGAGCTAGCGAGTATTATTAAAAATCTTGTTGCTCAAGCTAATTTAAACACGAATAATGTTGCGGTAGGGATTTCGTCGAATAAAGTTTTTACAGCGATAGTTGATGTAGATAAATTAAAACCTTCCGAAATGAAAAAATCAATTGAGTTCCAAGCAGACACCTTTATACCAACTCCTCTAGCAGATTCGATTATTGATTGGTCTATTTTAGGAGATTCTCCTAAAGACGTTTCTAAGCAAGAATTATTAATCTCCTCGACATCTAAAGATTTTGCTACCGCACAACTTGAATTAATAGAAAGTGCTGGGCTAAATGTTATAGCTTTAGAGCCAGATGTTTTAGCTATATCAAGATCATTGATTAAGCCAAATGATGTAGATACTATATTAATTATAGATATCGGTAATAGATACACCGATTTAGTTGTTTTAATCCAGAATAATCTAAGATTATCAAGGTCAATCCCTATTGGCACCGAATCTTTTGTTAGGTCTATATCACAAAACTTAAATAGTGAGGCTAAACAATCTGAACAATTTTTGTATAAATTTGGGTTAAGTAAGGATAAGTTAGAGGGTCAAATTTTCCAATCAATATCTAATACTGTAGAGAATCTGATGGTAGAAGTAGATAAATCTATTAAGTTTTTTTATTCTCGTTATAACAATAAGATTTCAAAAGTTGTTGTAGCAGGAACAGGTGCTATACTCCCTGAATTCCCAGTTTTTGTTGCTAACAGATTATCTATTCCAGTAGAAATTGGAAATGCATGGCTAAATGTTAATTATGATCCAACTATTAGGCCTGACTTAATGGCTATATCTAACCAATTTTCAGTTGCAGTAGGATTGGCGGAGAGACAAGAATGATTCAGTTTAATTTAATACCTTCAATTAAAAAAGAATATCTTAATTTACTGAGAATCCGTAATCTAGTAGTTTTTATTTCTATAACTGTAACATCGATTAGCTTTATCATATTTGTGATCCTCTTTACTTATGTAACTTTTTTTCAAAGTAATAATTTAAATAACATTGATAAAATTGTTCAGTCAAAGAGTGTCACACTAACTGGCAATAGTAATCTGAACAAAATATTAACTATACAAAATCAATTGAAGAGTTTACCTCAAGTTGAATCAAACCTACCCGAAGTAAGCCAATTATTTACATATTTAAATCAACTGACACCGGTTACAGCTACAATATCCAATATTACAGCTGATTTTAGTCAAAATATAATGACAATTAAAGGAAATGCCGATAGTTTAGCTACGGTAAATCAATTTGTAGATACCCTGAAGTTTACTAATTATTCCATATCGGGTTCATCTGATAGGCCAGCATTTTCTAACGTGGTATTGACATCATTTTCTTATAATTCTAGTTCATCCAGTACTCAACAAAGTAATGCCACATATGAGATTGATTTTAGTTTTGATTCAAACATATTTGCAAACAGTTCAAATGTAACATTAAAGGTTCCTAATTTAATAACGACAAGATCGATACTTGACCAACCTTTAAATATTTTTAAAAATAATAATGCTACAAATTAAGAGAATATAATATGAAACCAACTTCAATTAAAGATACTAAAATGAAAATATTTTCTAACCAAATTGTTTTGGCATCAGGTTTAGGTATATTTTTTACTTTATTCTTTATTTTTTCTACAAAAATTCTTATTAGTAAATATAATTATCAAAATAACGTCATAGGTGTTCAGAAACTGGCTCTTGTTAATTTAAATAATGATATATCAGCTAGTAAAACACTGGATAGTTCATACAGTAAGTTTGTTAGTCCTACAAACAATATTATCGGTGGGTTAACAGCTAACCCAAATTCAGTGAATGGTGGAGATAACGCTAAAATTATTTTGGATGCGCTCCCTAGTACTTATGATTTCCCTGAATTTATAACTACGTTACAAAATTTATTGGTTTCACAGGGTGTATCAATTACAAGTATTTCAGGTACAGACCAGTCAGCTACGCTCACTAATTCTCCTAATGGAGTTATTTCGCAAATTCCTTTTCAAGTAACTGTGTCAGGTAGTTATAGTCAAATAGAAAATCTTATAAATGCTTTTCAGCGATCTATTAGGCCGATTGATATTTTGAAATTTGATTTAACGAGTAATCAAAATAATTTATCTTTAACTATTTCAGCTCAGACATATTATCAACCAGGTGTACAATTTACAATAAGTAAGAGGTTAGTTAATTAATGAAAAATAATAATTACGCAATAATTATCATAATAATTTTTTTCAGTATAGCATTTTCTATTTTTATTCCACCTATATTATTTAAAAATCCAACATTAAACACTGTTGAGACTGTTCCAGTAATATCTAATAGTTTCGTATACCCTTCAACTCAATTTTTTAATACAAACTCAATTGATTTAACACCTTATACTCAGATCGGTAATGGAACAAATTTGACTCCATTTGGGACTCCAAAACCTTAATTGGAAAAATATATTTAAATGAGTCTTCTATCAAACATTTCACAAAATCAATTAGAACAAAATTTAATTGATGATGGAATTTTAACTTATGACAGAATAGAAGAGCTTAAGTTACAGGCAAAAGACGAGAAGATATCATTAATTGGAATCTTAATAAAAAATAAGATTTTAACCAATGAACAATTAACCAAATATATTGCTAAAATAAATAATTTACCTTATGCCAATCTATCACAAGTAAAAGTTAGCCAAAAATTATTAGATTATATTCCACAGGACTTGGCGGAACATTACATGGCAGTCCCGCTAGGTATGACGGATGGTAAACTAGCAGTTGCGATGCTAGATGCTGATAATATCCAAGCAATTGATTTTTTGACAAACAAGATTGGGATGCCATTAAATGTTTATTTAGCTAGCGAAGAGGGAATTAAGAATATATTAAGTCAATACAAGGTTGATATTAATGACCAAGTAATTAATGATTTAGCCGATATTACTAAGTCTAATGAAGCTGAGATGATATCAAAAGGTCAAGCCTCGACGGATAGTAAGGTAAAAATTATCGCTCAGGATTCGCCTATTAGTAAGATCCTAACATCAATACTGGACTATGCAGCAAATAATAGAGCCAGTGATGTACATATTGAACCAACAGAAGACAGTTTACGAATTAGAGCAAGAGTCGATGGAGTTTTGAGAGAAATTATGAAATTGCCGAAAAATACCGAAGCTGCTTTGATATCAAGAATTAAGATTTTATCAGATTTAAAAATTGATGAACACAGAATTCCTCAGGATGGAGATTTTACTATAATTGTGGGAGATAAAAAAATTGATCTTAGAATTGCAATTTCACCTATAGTTTGGGGTGAGCAAGTCGTGATTCGACTATTAGATAAATCAAGCACTTCTTTAAAACTGATTGATATGGGTTTTGCTGGTAGAACTTTCAGAGCAGTTAAAAATGGTATAGATGCAACTAGCGGTATGATTTTAACCTCAGGGCCAACTGGTTCAGGCAAATCCACATCATTGTATGCATTACTATCTGAAATTAAAAACGATAATATCAATATTGTTACAATGGAAGATCCAGTTGAATATAAAATGAGTGGTGTAAATCAAATTCAAGTTAATGCTGAAGTTGGTTTAAATTTTGCATCAGGGCTTAGATCAATTTTACGTCAAGATCCAGACATTATTATGGTTGGTGAAATTAGAGATCATGAGACTGCAGAACTTGCAATACAGGCAGCATTAACTGGGCATTTAGTTTTCTCGACTCTACATACAAATTCTGCAGCTGGAATTCTCCCAAGATTATTAGATATGGGAGTTGAACCCTTTTTGATTGCAAGTACTATTAGAACTGTTATTGGACAGAGATTAGTAAGAAGAATTGGTGAAAAAAGGGAAGAGTACTTATCGAATGAAGTTGAGAATGCAGCGATTCGAGAAACAATCGGAACATTATTACCGAAATCAGCAGAAGAAGTTGCAACGATATCAGAAGATTTAGGTTATTCCGACTTGCCAGTTATTGGTCAAAATGCTTATACTTTAACAAGGGGAATAGAATCCCCTGATAGTCCAGGTGGTTTTAAGGGTAGAATGGGCATTTATGAAGCTTTCGAAGTTTCAACTGCTATACAAAATTTGATTCTCAAAAGAGCTACTAGTTCAGAGATTCAGGCTGCTGCTCAAGCAGAAGGAATGATAACAATGCGCCAGGATGGTTATTTAAAAGCTGTAAAAGGGTTAACTACTATCCATGAAATCGATAGGGTAGCATCAGTTGGCAGTAGTTAAGGAATGAATATATTATGAAAGAAAATTTAAGAATAGAATTATTATTAGAAGAAGTTGTAAAAAGAAAGGCATCTGACCTACATATACAAGTAGGTTTAAAGCCAATGCTTAGAATTGATGGTAGGCTAGAGCCTTCAACTAATGGAGATATTTTAACCGAAGAGTCCATAGAATCACTTTTATTTTCTATTTTAGATGATGACCAGAAACAGATACTTCTTAAAGACAAAGAATTTGATTTTAGTTTCGCGTTTGGTGATTTAGGCCGGTTCAGAGTTAATGCTTTTCATGAAAGAGGTAATTTAGCTGGTGCTTTTAGGTATATTAATAATGATATACCATCTGTTGAGGAATTAGGGTTACCAGCTATAGTAAATAAATTCGCTGAATACCCGCATGGCTTAGTTTTAGTAACAGGACCGACTGGTTCAGGCAAATCCACTTCTATAGCATCCCTAATCAAAAAAATAAATTTTGAACAATCCAAGCACATTATTACTATCGAAGATCCTATAGAATATACACACATTTCTAATAAATCAATTGTAGTTCAGAGAGAGGTTCATTATGATACTTATTCGTTTAGTGCAGCTTTAAGATCAGCACTGCGTGAAGACCCCGATGTAGTACTACTTGGTGAAATGCGAGATCTTGAAACAATAGCAAGTGCCATAACAATTGCTGAAACAGGACACTTGGTTTTTGCAACTCTACACACAAATTCAGCTAGTCAATCAATTGATCGTATGATTGATGTTTTTCCACCTCACCAACAAGCTCAAATACGAGCACAGTTATCGAATATTTTAATGGCAATTTGTTCTCAACGTTTAGTGCCAATGGTTGACGGTGGAAGAATGGCAGCAGCCGAGATTTTAGTCGCTACTCCAGCGGTTCGAAATATTATAAGAGAAGGTAAATCACACCAACTTGAGGCAGTTATTCAAACTGGTGCTGAATTTGGTATGCAATCGATGGATCGTACTTTAGTAAATATGATAAAAGTTGGCAAGATTAATTATGATGAAGCTCGTGAGTTTGCAGTTGATATTGACGAGCTAGATAGGTTAATGAGAGAGTAGAATGCTTAGCTATTCATATACGGCTCGAAATGCAAAAACTGGCGAATTAATTAAATCACTAGTTGAAGCACAAAACGAAAAGGCTGTTGCTTCAATGCTGATAAGTCAAGGTTTGTCCCCAATCGAGATAAAAAAAGAGAGTTCGAAGTTAACATCTAAAATAAAGTTTTTAAATCGCGTTAGAGCTAAGGATAGAGTACTATTTGCAAGGCAGTTATCGACATTAATTAATGCTGGTTTGCCTTTAATTCAAGCACTTCGAAGTGTCACAGAACAGACTACTTCAAAACCGCTAAAAAGTATTTTAATAAAAATAATTACTAGCGTAGAAGGCGGTCAAGCTTTATCTGTTGGCCTTTCAAATTTTCCAGATACGTTTAATAAAGTTTTCATAAATTTGATTTCAGCTGGTGAAACCTCCGGGACATTAGACAAAGCACTTGAGAGAATTGCATTCCAACAAGAAAAAGACGCAGATATAGCATCAAAAATAAGGGGTGCAATGACTTACCCTGTAATTGTAATTGTCATAATGATCGCGATAGTTATCTTTATGTTAGTTAAAGTTCTCCCGCAAGTTAAGTTACTTTATATAAGTTTTCCAGGTGCAACTTTACCTATAGAGACAAGACTACTGCTTGACGCTTCAAATTTTATTACTTCTTTGTGGTGGCTTTTTATAATTATAATCGTCGGTTTGATAGTTTCAACGAATATTTGGCGTAAGACATCTTCGGGAAGAAAATTTTTCGATACATTAAAAATTGATTTGCCACCTTTTAAAACCTTATTCAGAAAATTATACATGGCTAGATTTTCTAGAACTGCATCAACTTTAGTTGGCGCTGGTGTGCCTCTATTACAGGTTTTAGATATAACATCAAAAAGTGTTGTTAATGTTTTGGTTGAAAGATCAATAAATAAAGCTGCCGAAAAAGTAAAGGGCGGTAAATCGTTAGGAGATGCATTAACGGGTGACCCATATTTTCTTCCGTTAGTTCCGAATATGTTGAAGATTGGCGAAGAATCAGGTTCTATGCAGGATATGTTAGAAAAAACTGCAGTTTATTATGAACAAGAGGTTGATCAAGCTATCAAGAATATATCAAGTATTATTGAACCAGTAATGATGGTTCTACTGGGTATAATGGCTTTAATAATTGTTGCTGCTGTACTTTTGCCAATATACGGGTTAGCGGGTTCGGGGGCCATAAACTCATCAGGTGGGTAATGATTGATTTATTTTGTAATAATGCTTATGATAAAATAAGTGGAAAATCTAATAGGGGCATAAAGGATTAAATATGAAAAATAATATAAACAAAGGTTTTACAATAGTTGAGACTATGATTGTTTTAGCTATTGCAGGTTTAATACTACTTATAGTATTGCTTGCTGTTCCGGCATTACAAAGATCTTCAACAAATACTAATATTAAGTCAGATGCTAGTGCTATAGCAGCTGGTATTAGTGATTTCGAAACTAATAATGGTGGAGCGTTACCAGATAGTTTTACTCTCACAGGGACTGATTTAGCTATAACAAGTTCAAAAATTACTAGTGTTATTCCATCTACCGCAAAAATTCAAGCCGGTGATGTAATAGATAATACTAAAAAACCTGGAACTGTCGCAACTTCTTTAACGGGTACAAGTATTTATATTGTAACTGGACAGACATGTAATGAAAATTCTGATAGTAGGTCATTTGCGATTTACTTCCCAGTGTTAACATCTGCTGGTGATAAGTATAATGATGCAAATTGTATTGAATAGAATCAGATAGATATTATTGAATGCAATATTCAATAACGCATAATTTGGAATTAGCTCTATTAGTGTTGTTTGTTGGTATTGTATTCGGTAGTTTTATTAATGCGTTCGTTTGGCGATTTAGAATCAATTCCGAAGTTTCGGCTAATAAGAAAGATAAAGATTTATCTATTCTGACTGGTCGTTCAATGTGTCCAAAATGTAGGCATATTCTAGGTCCAATGGACTTAATCCCAATAATAAGTTGGGTATTCTTGAGGGGTAAGTGTAGATATTGTCACCAAAAAATAAGTCTTCAATATCCTTTAGTTGAATTTATTACAGGTTTAATTAGTTTAATTTATTACATTGAATGGGCTACTCTTTCCTCGCTCCCTAGTTATATTATTTTTTCATTAGCTCTATTTGTTCTTTATGGCCTGATTATCTTGGTTATATATGATATTAAATGGTACATACTGCCAACACAAGTAATCTATTTTTTGTTCTTGCTAGGTATTATTTATCAGGTGCTTAGTATTAAATTTGGTAATCATCCAAGTAGTTTATTGCAACTTATTTTAGGAACAATTATTGGTGGTGGAATATTTTATATATTGTATGTTATATCAGGTGGCAAATGGATAGGTGGCGGTGATGTCAGACTCGGTTTTTTGCTCGGTTTTTTGCTCGGTAGTTCGACCAATTCACTATTGTTAATATTTTTTGCCTCATTAATAGGAACAATGGTTAGTGTGTTGTTTATATTTTTAAAAAAAACTACAGTCAAAAGTTTAATCCCCTTCGGGCCTTTTTTAATAGTTTCATATATTATCATCCAACTTTTTGGCAGTACTATAATTTTGTGGGCTAAGAATCATTATTTAATTATTTAAATAATTAAAATAACAGATTACATTTAGCTTATGCTATACTTAAAAAAAGATGAATACTCTTAAAAATAATCAACAAGGTTTCACTATTATAGAAGTGATGATATTCATAGCAGTTAGTGGAGTTATTTTTATGTTTGGGATTAGTAATATGCTAAATACTCAAAGCCGTGATCAATTTACAGTTTCTTTAAACACTGTAAAAAATGAACTCCAATCATACTTAAATAATTCATCAAACGGAAATTATCAGCTACCTTCTTCGTATCAATGTGTAAACGGTGGTAGTCGCTTGCAGATAATACCTAAGGCCGGTAATTTGCCTAATAATAGTTCTAGCTGTAGTTATTTGGGTTCAGGTCTTTTGTTTTTAAAAAATACTTCGCAGCTTGATCAAATCGATATCTTACCAATATTTGGGTATACATTCGGTAATGGAGGGAGTTTTCAGCAGAATCAACCAAACTCTACTTCGCTGGCGCAATCGTTACCCATAACCGATTCTAATTTAATTCATACCTATTTCATTCCGGGTAGTATTAAGATTGAATCAATAAGCTATATCGATACTAATAATCGTAATATTAATCAACAAACAAATCTATTTTTACTTTTAAATAATTTTAATCAATATTCGACTTCTTCATTACTTAATTCAGGTTCGCAATTCTCGGAGATTGTACCCATTAAATCACCTAACATTACTAATCCAAGTGATGCTGTTAGATATATTAATCAATTAACTGATAACTGTGGTCAACCTGCTTCTCAAATACCAGTCATTGCCTGTAGAACTTATTCGGATGGTAGTTTAATTTTTGGCTCTGATGCACCAATAAACCCATCAAGCGGTATAAGTATTTGTTTAAATAACACTAATAATTCAGAATCAGCAGATTTAATTATTGGAAATTCTAGTTTGAGTAGTACTTCTGCTATATATACCAAGTTATATAATACGGTAGGTTGTATTTAGTTATGACAAAACATTTTAATAATTTGGGTGATACGATAATAGAAGTATTAATTAGTATAGCTATACTCTCAGTAATAATCGTAGGAGCTTATGCTGCGGCTAATCGTTCCACTTTAGTATTAAGGGATACAGAAGAACGAACGACAGCTCTTACATTAGCTCAGAATCAAGTAGAATCATTAATTGGTTGGTTTCAGACAAACACTAGTAATTCAACAAACCAGATTCCTTCTGGTCAAGTTTTCTGTTTTTCAAACGGTTTAACCATAAATAAGCCACAAAGTAATTGCTATGTTGCTAGTGATAACACTGCGTCAGCACCCTCTGCAAAACTAACTTCCCCAACTCAGCCAGCGTATTATTATACAATAACTGATTCCAAAATAATTTCTCCAGTGAGCTATCCTATTATAGGAGTGTCGCCAAATTCCTGTATTATTACACCAATAACAATTATGGTTCAAGTTACATGGCAGTCTCTACTAGGTGGTCAGAGTAGAGTAACATTGTTATATAGGCCAACTTTGCCTCCGGCATGCGGATAATATAATGAATAATAAGAAAATTAAACTAAATAAAAAAGGCTTTACACTTATCGAATTAATGATAGCAACTACGGTATTTTCGACTGTTTTGTTGATTGCTACAATTTCGATTATATTTGTTAGTAAAACATATGCTAGAAGCCAGATTATAATAAAAACACAAAACTCAACTCAGTCAGTGTTATTAAATATATCCAATGCGATTAAATATAATAAACTTAATTCTATTAATATAAGTCATATTGCTGCTGGATATTTCTGTATCGGTAACAATGTCTATACATTTAGTATTAATAGTCTTGTCGGTACAGGCTCATCTATAGGATTAGTTGAATCATTTTCTAATACTTGTGCTTCAAATTCATCTGGGATACAACTATTGTCAAATAATGAAAGGTTGGGGGAGTTAGATATTGTTAATACAGCAGATGTTTTTCATATTTCATTAACTATTGATTATGGAAATAACCAGGTACTTCAATTGATTTCTAGAAATAGTAATAGTGACAGTACTTTGAATTATGTTTATAGATGTATTGACTCTACTTATAGTGTTTCGTTTTGTTATGTAGATCCTGTATCCACAACAGTAGTATCCAGGTTGATAGATTAAATATGATTTATGCTAAGATTTAATTATATGTTTAAAAACAAAATACAATTTTTAAAAATTAATTCTGAGGAAGGGTTTGCAGCAATTATTATTTCGATGATTATTTTAGCAGTTATTGGGCTTTTAGTCTTAGGATTTGCTAGTAATACAATAAGTAATCAGAAGATTGCTCTAGATAATATACTTTCAACTCAAGCTTATTATGACGCTGAAAGTGGAATTAATGATGCTTATAATATTATTTCAGGATATGAAAAGCTTGGGTTATCTTTAAGTCAATTACCTGCAAACCTTAACAACTGTACAAATAGTGCGTATGTAAATTCTAAAGTTGGGTCTAGTTCAAATCAATTAGATCAGAATAATTCCTATAGTTGTTTATTAGTAAATCCACAGCCATACAGCTTAGAATTTAAGCCAGTTAATCAATTTGATGGCCAAACATTTCCAATTCAGACACCTCCTTCAGCTAGATCGGCGATACATGTTTTGAATATTAGTTGGCAAAATCATGGAATAACAAATTCTACACTAGATTTTTCCAGCTGTAGCTCAACCTTAGGTAAATTTTATACTACAAAACAATATAATTCTGTAAACTGTAACGCACCAGTGCTCCAGGTTGATATAATTCCAATCGATAGTTTAGCGAATAGTATTTCAGCTACAAGTTTAGCCAGTAAAACTACGACGGTATATCTCCAGCCATTAAGTTTTAATTCACCTTCTTCTTCGACGCCAACTATTATAAGCAATGGTGAAATATTAGCTTCTAACTGTTCTCCTACAGCTCCAACCGGTTTTGAGTTTGGTTGTTTTAATAGAATATATTTACCTGCATCATCAACTGGTTCTTACTATGTTCATATTATGCCAATTTATTACGGAGCAGATGTTTCGGTTACTGCAGGTACTAGTAGTAGTCTTTCTAGCGGAGTACCTTTGTTTGGTGCTCAAGCGTTAATTGATTCAACTGGTGATTCCAGTGGGGTATTTAGAAGAATCGAAGAGAGAATTTGCATAAGCACAGTTTGTAATAATAGTTCTCCTGGTGGAGCACTAATTTCAAATAATCAAATTTGCAAGCAGTTTACCTCTCAACCAGGTTTAATACAAGATAGATCAGGTGGCGGCTGCCCGGTGCCTTAGTGTAAGTTATTTATCGTGGTATTTCTTATAAATTTCTTTAAGATGAACATCTGTTATGTGCGTATAAATCTGAGTTGTTGCAATATTACTGTGTCCAAGCATTGTTTGGACACTTCTGATGTCCGCTCCATTCATTAATAAATCTGTTGCAAATGAGTGCCGAAGAACGTGCGGGCTAACATGTTTTGTTATACCAGCGAGTAGTGCGTACTTTGCAACTAATCTTTGAATACTTCTAGGTGTTAACCTTTTAAAATCGCCAGAATTATCGAGATTTTTATAACCACTATGATAGTGAATAAAAAGTGGAGTTATATTATCAGTCCTACGATTTAAATATAGTTTCAGCCAGTCCGTTGCTTCTTTACTTAAGAAAACTGGTCTATCTTTTTGGCCTTTGCCTCTTATTGTAAATTCTCCTCGTTCAAGATTTAATTGGTCTCTATTCAAACTTGTGAGTTCACTAACTCGCATACCTGAACTAAATAATAATTCTAAAATTGTTCTGTCTCTCAGGCCAATTATTGTTTTAGTGTTTGGTTGACTAAAGAGTCTCGAAAGTTCAGATTTATCCAAGAATGTTACTTGTTTTCGCTTGAAATTTGCCAGTTCAATCTTATCTGAAGTTAAACTTTTTAAATTTCTTTTCTGGCAATATTTTAAAAAACTTCGCAGAGCAATTAAGTGATAATTTTGAGTCGATTTTTCTAATTCCGTTTGGGTATTTGTACCTAATCTATTTAACCATAGTCGCCATTTTCTGATTAAATCATCATCTATATCTTCAACTAATATATCGCCTGCATAATCACTAAGTCTAGTTAAGTAATGATCGTAGTTTTTAATAGTTTTAAGTGATCGATTTTTTTCGATTTCTAGATACTCAAGAAAATCATTTTTTAATGTATCGAATTGCATATAAATAGTATAAAACAAATTTGGTTATATTAAGATTGGTTTATAAGCGTGTTATCTGGTAAAATTAATCTATACTAAAAGGAAAATAATTCATGGAACAAACATTGGTAATTTTTAAACCTGATACTGTCATGAGGGGAATTGTTGGAAATGTCTTAACTCGTTTTGAACAAGCTGGGTTTAAAATCGTTGGAATGAAAATGATTAAGGCGAATGATGAACAACTTTATTACCACTACGAAACCATCGGTAAACTAAAAACAAGAAAAGGGGGTGAGATATTCTCAAGCCAGCTTAGTAGTATGCAAGATGGTCCAGTTTTATTGATGGTTTTAGAGGGTGTAGAGGCTGTTTCAAATGTTCGAAAAATGGTTGGTGAAACAGAACCAAAAAGTGCCCAACCCGGCACAATTAGAGGTGATTTTGCTCATGCTAATTATGCTTCTGCTGCCAATATCGGCAAAGGAGTTGCAAATATTGTTCATGCTTCCGCTACTTCCGATGAAGCAAAAGAAGAGATTGGACATTGGTTTAAGGCGCATGAAATATTTGACTATAAAAGTGTCCACGAGGGTTTTACTCAATCTAAAGTTTAGTGCAATTTTCTGTCTCCGTAGTTCAATGGATAAAATAATTCCGTCCTAAGGAAAAGCTAGAGGTTCGACTCCTCTCGGAGGCACCAATTAAAGATAAGCATATTTAATGTTACAATTATTCTAATTATGGATCTTAGTAAAACGCCAGAAAATACCGGTTATAGATATTTTCAAGACCAATTTGATGACGAAGCAGTTTTGTATGTTTTCAGAAAACATCCGGTAGTTATGAGAAAAGGCTTAGTTTTTGGTCTAATGGGTCCTTTAGTAGGTGTAATGCCGGCGGCAATAAAACCGGAGCTAGGATTTGGTTATTTCTTCGGTGGTTTAATTGCTGGGTTCATTCTTGGTATTATAATAATGTTACCAAGCTGGATAAGTTGGTACTTTAGTTTGTTTATAATAACTAATCAGAGGTTTATCCAAATAATTCAAAAAGGATTTTTTCATAGGTCTGTTGCAGATATTAAATTACAGCAAATACAGTCTATAAGTTATGAGCTAGCCGGGTTTCAACAAACTTTGCTGGGATATGGGCCGATAAAATTTCAAACTTACATCGGTGATTTCATTATCCATGATGTTCATCACCCTGGTAAGATTCAAAAGAAAATCCAAACCATATTAAAACAATTGAATATTACCGGAATTAATTATACTGGAGAGGTGAATGAAAAAGAGCAAATTGATATTTAATCAAATTATAAACTTAATTAAGAAATCAAAAGATGCTGAAAATAAGCTACAGTCAGCTATTTCCAGTGTCCCAAAAATTACTAACAATACAATTATTGATGTTCGTGAAAGTATCTTGAAAGATGCTAGGAAGTATATTTACCCTCTTAAACATCCAAAACATTATGTAGTTAGGATATCTATTATATTAGTTTCCTTGGGTATTATTTTATTTATGGGCTTTAGTGCAATTGAAATATATGTCTTTGAATCAACATCTAATTTCATCTATGACGTATCTTCTATAATTCCATTCCCGGCTGCAAAAGTTAATAATGACTTTATTTCATACCATAGCTATTTATTTGAGTTAAGAAGGAATATGCATTATTTTGAAACCCAACAACAGGTAAATTTCAGTCAGTCTATTAACATTAATCTATTAAATCATCTTAAGAATGAAGCCATGAGTCAGAGTGTACTAAATTTATATGTCAAAAAATTAGCAGTAAAAAATAATGTATCTGTTAGTAGCGCTGAAGTGAACAATGAAATAAATTATTTCCAAAGCCAGAATCGTTTAGGCTCAGATAAATCAGTATTACAAAGTGTATTGAATAATTTTTGGGGTTGGAGTTTATCGGATTTTAAAACTGAATTAAAAAATGAACTTCTTCAGCAAAAAGTTGTCTATAAATTAGATACAACTACGGTCAATACAGCTAAAAGTGTCTATAAACAATTAATTGCAGGTGCGAATTTCGCTACTCTTGCAAATCAGTATTCACAGGATACTACAACTAAATCAAATGGAGGACAATATCAAAATCAAATTCTACAAACTGACAGAAATCTTGCGCCTCAAGTTATGGCAGAACTTTTTGCATTAAAAGTTGGTCAAATATCACCAATTATAAACACTGGGTATACATTAGAAATTTTAAAAGTAGACTCTATATCTGGACCAGCAGTAACTGCATCGCATATTCAGTTTAATCTGAGTAGTATAAATAATTATATAAGCTCAGTTTCATCTGGTAAAAAAGTAGATTATTTTATAAAATATTAGTTCTTAGTGTATAATTATTTAAATTATGGGCTCGTAGTGAAGTCGGCCTATCACGTCTCCCTGTCACGGAGAAGATCGCCGGTTCGAATCCGGTCGAGCCCGCCATTAAGCATATTATTATAAACACTTTAATATAATTAGGGTGTTTTTTGTTAAATTTTTGACATAAAGTATACCAAAAGGTGTACTTAGGCATATGAGTACAGCAAACGATACGACTATGTTAAATCTTAAGACCAAAAAACAGGTTAAAGAGTTGGCTCAAATGAGAGTCAAACAACTTGGAATACCCCTATGAACCCTTGTGAATGATTTTCTGCGGAATCTTGGGCAGACTGGCGAAGTTCACTTTACTATTTCAGAACCAGTTACTCCTAAGATGGCTAAAATTATTGAAGAAATGCGAGCGGAAGTAACTAATGGCGATACCTACGGACCTTATAATTTAGAAGAAGCTGAATCATTTTTAGACAGTGTTCCTTATGAACCAGAACGTAAAAATTGAATATACTAAGAAGTTTAGAAAACAGTATTCTAAACTTAATATAAAAGCGAGAGAACAGTTTAAAAGTCGTCAACGTCTTTGGCTAAACGACCCTTATAATTCGCAACTTCACCTACATATGTTAACTGGTGATTATGTAGGCCTATATAATATTAATATTACAAGTAATGTACGAGCTCTCTACGTAAAAATTGGCGATACCTACGTGATATTTGGCTTTATAGGCACACATAGTCCACTTTATGGTTAGGTATGCTTTCTAACGAAGCAAGATAGTTCTAGATATCTTGCACTAAGGCCTGTTATATTCAACTTGACAACATATATTAATTTAAGTTAAACTTAAATTATGAGTACGCTTACAACAAAACAGTTACGAGAAAATATGTCGCAAGTTGTTTTTGATTTACAACAAGGTAATTCCATTCAACTTAGCTATCGACATAAAGTTATAGGAATTTTACATCCTGTCAATTATCCTGGTAAGGCAGCAAGGCGAGGTTCCCCTGAAGCTATTCGACAAGGGCTACATAGCTTAAAAAACATAGAAATATCCAATTCGATTCGAAATGATACGCGTAGCATCAAGGAACAGATACTTGAATTGCGTTCTAGAAAGCACGATGAATGATTTTTGTTGATGCCAATGTTTTATTAGAGGTTATCCAAAAAAGAATTCATGCAGATATTTGTGAGCAATACTTAAGCAATAATAAAGAAAAGGCCATTTCAACTTTGACACTTGATTTAGTAATGTATTTTGTCGAAAGAGATAAACTTCCCTGGCAGTCCGTTAAGACTTTTTTAGAAAGTTTTAGTTGGCTACCAATTATTGAATCAGATGCTCAGTGGGCTTTTGCGAATTTTAATGGTGATGATTTTGAAGATGCCTTGCAAGTTGCTTGTGCCGTTAGAGAAGTTTGTAAAGGTTTTGTAACACTTGATAAAGCATTGGCTAAAAAATATGCCAATACTATACCGATAGAGCTTCTAGGATAGGGTAATAGGTGTATATTTACCCAATTTCGTCTGATGGTTTATTTATGTATAGGCATATTAGTACAGAAAGTTACTAAACTAAATTAAGTATTAAGGCTTAAAAGGTTAAAGGTTTGGTTTAAATATTAACCAAATTACTTGGTATATATTGCCTAGAGACCCTTATTAGTGCTTTTTCATCTAATTTCGTTCAGACTCGAGACGTTTACTTTACTATCTCAGGATCTCTTACTACTAGCATAAATAGAGTTGTTACTTAAAGTACTTGCCAAGTAATTTTCGAATTAGTCGATGACGGAATAGCATCGTTTACTCATATTAGTATGCATAGTCAGTTATATTGCCAGGTGTACTTACTATTGAAGTAGAGTAGCCATGTATATCTAATAGTTATGGGACACAAAAATTCAAATAGACAGATTTTAATATTATTGCTAATGTAAGAAAAATGGCTAAAAATAATAATATAGACAATCAATCAAATCAAAAAGTATGGTTCATTTCTATTAGAGGCAGTTATTTGCCTGCTAATTTTAAGGGATGGCTAATGTACATACCATATTTATCTTATTTGATTTTTACATTAATCGTAGGAATAAAATACACATCTTCAATATTGCTAGCAATATTAGTTATCGTTCCTAACTGGGTAGTTGCAGCTATTATTATGACATTTATAGCAGCAAGAAAAAGTTAATATAATAAATATTTCTATCTAAAGATTTAGAACAATATGCCAATTGATTTATTATTTTGGTATCATATTTGAAGAGATATTGCCATTTTAGCTCAGTTGGCTAGAGCGCCGCTTTCGTAAAGCGGAGGTCTGGAGTTCGATTCTCCAAAATGGCTCCAGAGCGGGTATAGTATAGTGGTAATATGTAGCCTTCCCAAGGCTAAGTTGAGAGTTCGATTCTCTCTATCCGCACCATTTTTATGGATATTTAAGGTATAATTGTTAAGAGTAAATTTATTATATGGCAACAAAACGGCTTTATTCACATGACCACAGTATACTTTTATTGAGTATAGTTAATATTTTTTTAGGTATTGCAACTATATTGGTAATCACTATTAGACTTGTATCTCAGAATCATTCAAGTTATTTTGTTCAATATCGGCCAACTCTTGGATTAAATTCTTTCCAAACAGGTAGTTTATCGGATATTTTGAGTTTTATACTGTTAGCTCTTTTAGTATTAGTTTTCAGTCTGTATATGAGCTATAAAGTCTACAATATAAATAGGAATTTTTCTTTAACTATTTTAAACTCCGGTGTGCTTCTAGAAGTTTTGATTTTACTAGTATCTAATTCACTCCTTGGGCTTCATTAAAATGAAGCAAATCGAAATTCCTTGGGAAAAAGATAGAAAAGGTCATTATCGATTTTTTGAGATTTTGCCCGGGGCTTTAAGTTATTCACTTATTTTTTTACCGTTAATTCTTAGTTATTTGTATGTTAATTTAGCCATATTCTTCATCCTAGCTTATTTGCTAATATTTTTCGTTCGAACTATGGGCTATGACATAAGGGCGATTTCTGGATATTTTACTATGAAACAACATTTAAAATTGGATTGGGTTGAATTCACATCAGAAGTTAGTATGGGTAAAATTTCAGATAAAGATATATTGAGACCTAAATGGCATTTGGATAATTTAGAGAGAATTAAAGCTTTCAAAGAACGTTATTCTCCAGATGACATACAACATATAGCTATAATAGCAACCTATAATGAATCTAGAGGTATACTTGAGCCAACAATCCAGTCAATTATCAAAAATACCTATGATTCTAAAAAAATTATATTAGTCCTGGCATATGAAGAAAGAGCTGGTAAAGAAAGCGAAAAAAAGATTAAAAATCTTAAAAAAGATTATAAGGATTCCTTTAAAGATTTACTCATAATTAAACATCCAGCAGATTTAACTGATGAAATTATAGGTAAGGGAAGTAATGTAACTTTTGCAGGTATTAAAATCGCGGAATATGTTAAGAAGAAAAATCTAGATCCTAAAAATGTAGTCATAACTACTCTAGACTCAGATAATCGCCCTGATAGAAATTATTTTGCCTGTCTTACCTATCTTTATTGCGTAGTGCCTGATCCTATTAAAGCCTCATTTCAACCATTGCCGATGTTTACTAATAATATTTGGGATGCTCCTACATTCATGAGAGTTATAGCAACAGGGAATAATTTATTCTATATTGTACTAACTAAAAGGCCGCATTTAGAAAGAAATTTTTCAGCCCATGCGCAAAGTTTACAGGCTTTAATCGAGATGAATTTTTGGAGTAAACGTACTATTGTCGAAGATGGGCATCATTTCTGGAGAAGTTATATGCATTTTGACGGTGATTATCGTGTTTACCCAATGAGTATACCTATTTACCAGGATGCTGTCTTAGCTAATGGTTATATAAAAACATTAAGGGCACAATTTATTCAATTAAGAAGATGGACTTACGGAGCTTCCGATGTGGCATATATAGCAGATAAAGCATTTTTCCATAAAAATAAGATTCCAAAAAGAGACATTCTAGCAAAATTTTTGAGGACACTTGAAGGTCATGTGACCTGGGCCACGGGTACTTTATTAATATATTTTGCAGCCTTTATACCGTCTTTGTTAAATCCACAAAGCCTGGCTGCGAATGAGTTACCTTTAATCGTAAGTCAAATACAGAGGTACGGTATCATTGGACTATTGGCATCACTGTATGTTTCACTTATAACTCTACCACCAAGGCCAGAGAGATATAAAAGACATCGTTCTTTGTTCATGTTACTACAATGGATATTTTTACCAGTTACCAGTATCTTATATGGTTCTCTAGCCGCATTTAATTCACAGACCAGATTGATGTTTAAGAGATATCTATCTAAATTTGATATAACCGAAAAAGCAATTAAGAAAAGCTAGTGATTTGCAATATATTGATCGGCTGCTAGACGATCAAACCTCGATAGAACGGTATAAGTTATAGAAATTAAAAGTTTCGTGTCTATCTTTGATGAATTTTGTTCTGCCATAATCCTTGATAAAACAGTGTCTGTAAGCGATTCTGATATAGCTAGGGGCTGTTTTGAGTGACTTAAGCAATTATATATACTCAAAAAAAGAATATCTCTTTTAAAAGGGTTTAATCTTTTTTCTTTATTTTCAACCATTATAAGACTCGATAAGTCATATTTTTCGGTAGTTGTCATAACGTTACCACATACCAAACATCGTCTGCGTCTCCATACGCTGTTACTTTTTATTTGAATGCGACTGTTAACTACGACGGTATTTTTCTTACAATAATAACAAACCATGTCTATATATTGTCATTAAGCTATTAAAATATCAAGTGGAAAACAATTTTAAATTTGTGTATAAAAAAACCCTAAACAAATTGTCTAGGGTTCTTTAAGGCTTTAAAACTTAAACTTAAGCTTTACGAATTCTTCTTACTCTATCTATTGGCTTAGAAAAAGTTATTTCTTCATAAAATAATTGAAATTTATCAAGTACACCTATTTTTTTAGATCTCACCAAACGTTCCTTCTTTAACCGAACTATATTATCAGTTTGAATTTCCGATGTCAAGTTTTCTTGCTGAAAGTTATGCTTTGATTTTTCGAATCATTAAGGTATTATTTGTATATATAACAGAGGGTGATTAGCTCATTTGGCTAGAGCGCTTCCTTGACGTGGAAGAGGTGATAGGTTCGAATCCTATATCGCCCACCAATTTGTATCTTAAGACCACTTTTTTAAGGTGGTCTTTTATTTTACGACATAGTTTATTTGTTTATTAGTTAGATAAATTTACTAAGGAGAAGTTTATATAGTTAGATTTTCTAGCCTTTTTCTAAAATATTTTATTGTATATCATAAGAAGTATACTTTTAAATATTATTTATCCACAGAAAAAATGTAGGAATTACAGCATAAATATACTAGCATCATAGTACTAACCATGTTAGTATAAATGTCGAGGCGAGGTTTTGCCGAGGATGTTTTAAGAAACAGTTAAGTTTTTTTGCGAAATAACTTAACTGTTTTTTTATTATATTGATATAATTAATCTTATTAAGAGTTTTGTTAAGAAGTTAGAGATTTACAGAATTGAAAAAAAATATAGATCTTGAATTATATTCACTTAGACACAGTAGTGCCCATGTACTAGCGGCTGCTTTAAAAAATCTTTGGCCGGCTATAATGTTTGGAATTGGTCCTGTGATAGATGAGGGTTTTTATTATGATATTTATTTAGACAATGGTCAGAAATTGTCTGAGGATGATTTCCCTAAGATAGAAGCTGAAATGAAGAATATCATTTCAAATAATGATCCGTTCATTCAGTATGATTTAGATTTCTCCAAAGCTTTAGATTGGTCAAAGAAGAATAAACAAAAATTTAAAACGGAGTTAATTAATGACTTAATCAGAGAAGGGACCACAAACTTTGCTGATTTAAATAAATCTGAAATCGGTACTTTTGATTCTAACAAAACCAAGTCCGGTAAAGTATCTTTTTATAAATGTGGTGACTTTGAAGATTTATGTCGTGGACCTCATATACAAAAAACAGGCGATATAAAGGCATTTAAATTATTAAAGTTATCTGGAGCATATTGGCGAGGTGATAGTAAAAATATTCAAATGCAAAGAATTTACGGTATTTCATTTTTCTCCCAAGCAAAATTAGATAACTATATTACGTTAACAGAGCAAGCTAGGCAAAGGGATCATAGAAAATTAGGCACTGAACTTGATTTATTTGTTTTTTCAGATTTAGTTGGATCAGGGTTACCTATGTTTACTCCAAGAGGAACCGTTTTAAGAGAACAGATCATTAATTATTCCAATGAGTTGAGACTAAAGTATCATTTTCAAAAAGTATTTATACCACATATTACAAAAAAGGATTTATATGAAGTTTCTGGGCATTGGGCTAAATTTGGCGATGAACTTTTTCTTGTAAAAAGCCAAGAGACGTCTGATCAGTTAGTGTTAAAGCCAATGAACTGTCCGCATCACACAAGAATATACGCTAGTAAACCGAGAAGCTATAGGGAATTACCAATAAGATATCTTGAGACTACAACGGTTTATAGAGATGAAAAATCTGGTGAGCTTGGTGGTTTAAACAGGGTTAGATCGATTACTCAAGATGATAGTCATGTATTTTGCCAAGATGATTTAATAAGCCAAGAAATAGATAAATTGTTGGCTTGTGCTAAAGAACTCTATTCTACCGTTGGCATGTCGCTTAAGGTTAGGTTAAGTTACCGCGATGATTCAGATAATTATTTAGGGTCTAAAGAATTATGGGAAAAAAGTCAGCAACAACTTAAAACAGCAGTTGAAAATAATTCTTTAGAATTTGTTGAAGAAACCGGTGAAGCTGCTTTTTATGGCCCGAAAATAGATTTTATGGTGACAGACGCGCTCGGAAGAGAGCATCAACTCGCTACCATTCAATTAGATTTTGTCCAGCCAGAGAGATTTAAACTTAGGTTCACGAATGAGTTGGGTGAGGAAGAAAGCCCAGTCATGATACATAGTGCTCTTCTAGGTTCGATTGAAAGATTCTTATCGGTTTATATAGAACATACTGGCGGGAGATTTCCTGTCTGGAATGCACCGGAACAGGTAAGACTAATAACAATAAATCAACAAAAAGAAATAATTGATTTTGCTGAGTCGATTTCTAATAAGGCTTTTGATATGGGGCTAAGATTAACAGTTGATTCAGAATCAGAGTCTATATCTAAAAAAATTAGGCAAGCAGAGCTTATGAAGGTTCCATATACAATCGTCATAGGAGAAAAAGAGCTATTATCTAGTAACGTTACTCCTAGGATCAGAAGTGATTTAAAAGATCCAATTCTAGCTAAATCGGAATTAAATATAGATGAGTTTTTGAAGATAGTTAGTCAAGAAGCAAATCTAAGAATCAGTAAGTCAACTTTTTAGATATAAATGGACTATAATTATAGCTCAAATAAGCCACTATTAGTGATAGTTGGTGAGACAACATCTGGGAAGACTAACTTAGCTCATCAGCTCGCTATAAAATTTCATGGTGAAATTATAAATGCAGATTCTACATTACTGAGGAAAGAATTGAGTATTGGGACAGATAAGCCTTCTAAGTCTTTAATGGAACAAGTTAATTATCATATGATAAATTTGATCAGTTTAAAAGATGATTTTAATGTGGCACAATATAAAAAATTAGTTGATAAAAAAATTAATGATATTCATTCTAGGAATAAATTACCGATAATTGTAGGTGGAAGTGGATTGTATATTAATTCTGTAATATATAATTATGATTTTCCAAATCATAATTATCAGAACAAAGGAGTGATTGGACATATCGACACTAATAATATTTTAAGAGAAAATACTTTATTAATCGGTATCAGAATCAGTAGAGAAGAATTAAGTAGTAATATTAAGGCAAGAGTTGACCTTATGTTAAATAGTGGATTGGAACAAGAAGTAAAAAATTTAATCTCTCAGGGCTTTGCTTTAGAAAAAATTAATATTATAGGTTATAAAGAATGGAAAGAATTTTTTAATAATCAAATCAATTTAGAAGAAGTTAAAAAAAACATAATAAAACACACAAAAGAATTAGCCAAGAAACAAAGGACTTGGTTTTCGAATAAAAATAATAATGACATTTTTTGGGTTGATTATAGGTATAATTTGGATGAAATTGTAGAGTTGATTACTACAAATTTAAAAATCTAAATTTAAATTTTATTCAAAAAATGTTAGTATATAAGAATGATTGAACAATTATTTGGGTCTAAAACTAGGGTTAAGTTGTTAAATTTATTTTTTGGTAATCCAAACAGGTCATTCTACGTAAGAGAAATAACTAGAAGAATAGATGAACAAATTAATTCCGTCCGAAGAGAGTTAGCTAATCTTTTGAGCATTGGGCTTATAAAATCCGAGAATACTAATAATAAAGTTTATTATGAGGTTAATCAAAAATATGAATTTTATATGCCATTAAAACAAATTTTTGGGGGCGATAATACTGTTAGTAATTCCAAAACTAATGATGATGTCAAAATTGAAGTATCTGAAGAATTTAAAAATCTTGATTTGAAATCTATCGGGCATATCGATCTAGCTTTATTTACAGGGCAATTTACTAGAGACGAATCAAGTGGCGTTGATTTTTTCCTGATTGGGAATGTGAATTATAATGCGCTAAACAAATTTGTTACCGATTTAGAAAAATCCGAGAATAAGATTATTCGTTATACTGTTATGAGTTTAGCTGATTTCAATTACAGGAAACAAATTAAAGATAGATTTATTTCAGCGTTACTTAGCTCGAAAAAACAAGTATTAGTAGACTCTATTGGTTTAATAGAAATAATTGAGGAATAAAAAAATGGAACTGCAATTTTATGGTGGTAATGCGATAGTAATTAACATTAAAAACAGAAGATTTATTTTTGATAATTGGACAGCTTCAAAGTCGAATGACAAAATGAGCATTAAGCCTGATGACGTAGAGATATTTACAGAAATAAATCAAAAAGGTAAATCTAAATTATATTTTAATAGTCCTGGTGAATATGAGGTCTCTGATATATCAATAGTCGGCATACAATCAAAAGCTTTCAAGGAAAGTGAAGTTGATGTGACCATGTTTAAAATCATTTCAAATGATTTTACCATTCTTATAACTGGTAATATAAATCCTAATATACCAGATAATGTTTTAGAAAAAATTGGTATTGTAGATGTTTTAATTGTCCCTGCTGGAGGTATGACATTAGTACCAAACCCTAATGATGTTTTGAAAATAATTAAATCAATTGAACCAAAGATTATTGTGCCTACGTATTATAAAACCAAAGAAAATAGTGGCCCAGATCTTTATGAGATTGAGGATATAATTTCTGAACTTGGTATGGAAGTAATTGAAAGAAATACAAAAATAAAACTAAAGAATAATGAATTAAGCGATAAGACTCAGTTGATAATTTTAGATCAATCTTAGTTTATGTCTTTTGAGTAACTTGACTGTAATATGCCTTTTTTCTTCAAAGTTCTAATAGCTTGAGTGCTCATTTTAAGGGATATTTTTTTACCATCAATAATGATAGTTTTATTCTGTAGATTTGGTTTCCAAACTTTTTTAGTATGACGTTGAGAAAAGCTAACGTTGTTACCGAATTGTTTACCTTTGCCATTAATTACACACTTTTGCATTTCGATATATTCCTTTAATTAGTATAAAAACAATAATTTACTTATATTTTAATATAAAACACCTTAGTTAGTCAATTTTATTTATATAACAAATAATAATTTTTCAAAAAACTATAATTATTAACTGGTATAATATACATAATAATGTTCTTAAATTTATCAGGTTTTAATTTAGTCTATTTACTAGTCGCTATAGTAATATCTCTAACAATCCATGAAGCTATGCATGGCTACGTAGCACATTGGTTGGGTGACATGACGGCTTACCATTCTGGGAGATTAACCTTAAACCCCTTAAAGCATATCGATCTTACAACTACAGTTCTTTTACCGATAATTTTGATATCTTTAGGCTTACAACCATTTTTTGCGGCTAAACCGGTTCCTTTTGACTCACATAATGTAAAATATGGCGATTTTGGTGTTGCATTAGTGGGTATTGCCGGCCCAGTAATAAATTTATTAATTGCGATTATTTCTGGGGTTATAATTAAAATATTTCTACAGAATTTAGACCAAACAGTTCTGAATTTCCTTGTTATATTAATTGAAGTAAATATAGGTTTTTTTATTTTTAATATGATTCCATTTCCACCTCTTGATGGTTCGAGGTTATTATATGCATTTTCACCAGAAATAATTCAGCGAATAATGAGACAAATTGAATCTTATGGTTTTGTTGCGATTATTGTTTTTATGATTTTTATTTTTCAATTTATCTCCGGTCCTATTATTAACCTAGAATCAGGTTTATTGAATCTTATTTTAAAGTTATAAATTATTATGTTTGGCAAAAATAATAATTAATTTGGTCGGGGTGACAGGACTCGAACCTGCGACCTCACGGCCCCCAGCCGTACGCGCTAGCCAACTGCGCTACACCCCGCATGACTAATATTAACGAAGTTATATTGGTTATGAACCTATGGCTGGTATAATATAATAGAATGTGGCAAGAAACAAAACATGGTCTGTATAAACAGTTTAATTTTAAAGATATTTCCGAAGCTTTAGAATTTATTCAAGCAATGGGCGAGGTGGCAATAGCCAACAAGCATTATCCTAGAATAGAATCTGAATGGAATGTAGTCCAGGTATGGCTTAATACGAAAAATAATAAAAATCTAATCACTAAATTAGATATGGATATGTCAGATGAAATAAGTCATTTATATGAGAAGTTTAACCCAACTGAGACTGCGATAGATCAAGGTATATCATCAAATATCCATGAAGTAAAAATGTTTGCTGACGGTGGTTCTAGGGGCAACCCAGGGCCATCTTCCAGTGGTTTTGTTGTATTGTCTATGGATGATTCAATTATCATAGATAAAGGTGTTTATCTAGGCATTACCACTAATAACCAGGCTGAATATACTGCATTGAAATTGGGTCTAGAGGAGTGTAGTAAGAATAATTATCAAATTGTACATGTTTATATGGATAGCTTACTTGTTATAAATCAGATGAAGGGAATCTATAAAATTAGAAATCGCGATCTCTGGCCAATTCATAACTCGATTAAGATGCTTGTAAATAACTTCAAACAAGTTTCTTTTCAACATGTACCTCGAGAATTAAATAAACTGGCTGACGCTGCAGTAAATAGAGCATTAAATGAAAAACTATCGTAAGATGGTATAATTTATAGGCCAGATCATAATTTGATCACGTATTTTTACGAGGAAAGTCCGGGCAACAAAGAGAAAGATAGTCGTTAACAACGACCGAGTGAAAACTTAGGGAAAGTGCCACAGAGACGATACAGCTTTATTATTTAAATAGTAAAGTAATGGTGAAAAGAATTGGTCGTAAAGGCCATTGTTAGTATTGGTGACAATATTAAAAGGTAAACCCTATCCGTTGCAAGGAGATGAATGAGGATATTTATCCCAGTTTCTCGCTGATTCATTGATAATCCGCTTGAACCTAAGAGTAATTTTAGGTCTAGATAGATGATCAAACTTATAGAAATATAAGCACAAAACCCGGCTTAATATGATCTGGCATTTATTTTTTTATAGATTTTACTATATCGCTGAAAGCTTTAGGCTCCGAAACGGCAAGTTCTGCTAGTATTTTTCTGTTTAATTTAATTTCAGATTTCTTTAAATCAGATATTAACCTTGAATAGGTTGTGCCATTAATTTTAGCAGCAGCGTTTATTCTAATATTCCAGGTTTGTCTGAAGGTTCTTTTTTTGTTCTTGCGGTCTCTAGTAGCAAATTGTAGACCTTTAATAATTGCCTGGCGACCTCTTTTTATACTCGCACGATTAGAATGGGTCATCCCCTTGGTTTTATTTCTAATCTTTTGGTGCCGTTGATGGCTAGTTGTTCCTCGTTTTACTCTCATAATTAATTCCTGTTGTTAATTTATTATATTCCTAGTTTTCTCTTTAAGATTCTAGAAGTAACACCGGTATAAGTCTTTAAACCATTAAGTGATCTTTTTCTTGATCCTGATTTTTTTTGTAGAAAATGGTTTTTGTTGGGGTGGCCAACACGCAGTTTTCCATTTTTAGATATTTTAACTCGGTTTTTTGTTCCGCTATGAGTTTTTAGTTTCGGCATTCTTTAGCTCCTTATTAACATTATTTCTTCTAATCATAAAATTAAGTTGTTTGCCAAGTAGTATAGGTTTTTGGTCGATAGCTATCCTGTTATCAAAATATTCAATTATTTTATCAGCTAGTTGATAACCAATCTCTTTATGGGCTTGCTCTCTACCTTTGTAAACTAAAGTTACCTTTACTTTGTGGCCTATATCTAGAAATTTATCTATTTTTTTTAGTTTGATCATTAAATCATTATCGCTGATCTTTAAACCTAAACGCATCTGTTTAACATCTAGAATCTTGCTATTTTTTTTATTTTTCTGGATTGATTTGGTTTTTTGGTAATTATATTTACCCCAGTCAACTATTTTTGCAACAGGAGGATTTGCATCCGGAGAAATCTCAACTAAATCTAACGACCTCTCGATTGCAAGCTTTAATGCTTCCTCTTTTGATAAAACTCCTAGCTGATGGCCGGATTCATCTATGACTCGTAATCGGTTTGCTCGAATATCATTATTCAGGCGAGTGTACTTTAGTATAAATTTCTCCTAGTTTCTATAATTACTTAAACTCTATTTTAACAGATTATAAAAAAACATCAAACATTTTTAATTAAAAATAGCCTCTTAAATTTTGTTTAAGAGGCTATTAAATTTTTATAATTGCTTTGTATTTTATTTTTTTGTGTCTTTTTAATCAGAACAACGGCTTGCGAAAAACCGTTGTTCTTTTTTGCGGTCTTTTTGTTTTTGAGCACTTTATTTATTCAAGCGCTAAACATATCTTATATAATAGAATTATTATCGTCAATAACATTTATGGTTATTTTAATTAAACCTGTGCATAACTTTTTAATCGAACTAGCGATTGCATAAGTTATTTATTTTAGATTGACTATTTACATAAAATATAGTAAGATTGAATCAGTAAGTCAAAAACAAAAACTAGTCAAAATTACTTACTTAAAAAATATACATGTGAATTCGTGGCATGTAGTTGTCGCTTTAAATATGCTAATTAACATTTTAAAGCGGTCAGTCGATCGAGGACGATAAGCGCTAAATATTTATTTATTGTTGGGCGGATTTATCGTCCCGATTTTTAATTATAAATAAGAATTATTGAAGCAAATTTTACGGATATAATCTATTAGTTAATATGATGCAATTTATTAAAATATTTAAACTAACTATATTTAAACTATCTATATTAATAGTAGAATTATTCTTTTTAGCCGTGTTTAATCCGTTTAATAGTCAAACTTTTGTTCTTTTCCTAGGAATATTGTTTTTAATTTTTGACTATTACCTTGTCTTAGATTTTTTAATCAATAGATTATCATCTATAAATTTGAACTTAAGAAAAAAACGTAAAAAAATTCTCTTAACATTATTATATTCAGGTGGAATATTAATTATGCTTGAATCATTAGGGCAACTAACTTTTAAAGATACAATGGTTATTATCGGGCTAGTTATAATTATATATTGGTATACCTGGTATATATCAGATGATCGTAAAGCAAAAAATTAAATTTTAATAAGAAAGTTATAAAAGTTATAATATCTAATATATGAATGAAAGTAATACGAATTTAAATGAAGATTTGAATAAAACTTTGCCTGTCCCGGCTTTGCCTAATCTCGGTCAACCTATTATTAATGTTCAACCACAAAATTTAAATACAGTTATGCCTGATCCATCTATACAATCTGATATTAATAACTCTCAAGCATCAGTTAGCCCAATCGACGTTAAGATAGTAGATAACGATCTAATTGAAAAAGTTTGGGTAGATAAAATAAAAACGATTATCCAGCAAACAAGAGGCAATCCATTTAAACAGTCTCAAGAAATAAATAAAGTTAAGGCTGATTATATGTTAAAAGAACATAACAGAGTGATTAAGATTAAATAGAGATGACAACGCTACTAATTATTATTACTATATTATTTTTGTTGTTCGCAACGGGCGGTTTTATATTATTTCATCAATCTAGGAAAATCTTCAGAGAACAGAAAAATCTAGAGAGAGGATTAAAAACAGTCGCTCTTTATATTCATCTCCCTCCACCAAGTGATGATTTAGAAGTTAACGGTAGAGACGTAAGAGATGTAACGCAAGAAACAATTTCTAGAGCTGAGATTGTTTATAATATATTAACTTCTACATTTCAGAAAAATTTTAAAGCTAATTATTACGGTCAAAAACATTTTTCATTTGAGATTATTGGTTCCAATGGTTATGTATATTTTTATGCCAGTGTCCCGGTTAGTTTAGTAGAAGTAGTTAAGCAAGCAATTATCAGCGCATATCCAACAGCAAGACTCGAAGAAACCATAGATCATAATATTTTTAACGAAGCAGGAAAATCAACCGGTGTAACTGGAGGAGAACTTGAATTAAAAGAAAAATTTGCTTTCCCGATAGCTACATATCAAGAAATAAAAAGGGATTCAATGGTCTCAATATTGAATGCCCTATCATTATTAACAAAAGAAGATGGTGCAGCAATCCAGTTCTTAATTAGACCTGCCAATCCTTCTTGGACAAAAATTTCTCACGAGATATCTAGTAATAAAAGGAAGGGGAAGGATAAGAAAAGTAGTTTTCTAAATAATCTTAAAGTTATAGCAGTTTCTTTAAGTAAACCTCCATCTGAGCAAAAAAGCGATGAGAAATCGCATGAATTATCTTCACTGGATCAATCCGTAGTTGATTCAATAGATGATAAGACAAGATATCCAGGGTATGAAGTTTCGATTAGAATAGTGGTGTCGAGTAATATAATTCAAAGATCACAGGATATATTAAAAAATATTGTTGCAACTTTTTCGTTATATAATTCTCCTTCAAAAAATGGATTTAAATTTATACCAGCAAACGATGTAGAAGAACTTATAAGTAATTATATATTAAGAATATTCCCTCAAAGTAAAAATAAAACCATATTAAATTCGGTTGAACTAGCGACTTTATTTCATTTTCCCGATCAAAGAAGCATTCCGACATCACAAGTCACAAGACAAGCATCTAGACAGGTTGATGGCCCACCGAATGTGCCAGACAACGGATTACTGTTAGGTTTTAATGAATTTAGAGGTGTTAGAAAACCAATTAGACTCGCATTAGCCGATAGGCAAAGACATCTTTACGCTGTCGGACAAACAGGAGTAGGTAAATCAACTTTCTTAGAGAATCTAGCTCTTCAAGACATGATAAATGGAGATGGATTTGCTTTTGTTGATCCCCATGGTGATACAGTTGAAAAACTTCTCGCTATGACTCCTGCAGAACGTGCAGAGGACGTAATTTATTTTTCTCCGTCTGATATGGATAATCCAATGGGGTTAAATTTATTTGAATTCGATAATCCTGATCAGAAAGATTTTTTAATACAAGAGGCGCTTAATATGCTCTATAAATTGTATGATCCTAATCATTCAGGAATAATGGGTCCTAGATACGAGAATCTTTTCAGGATGGCAGCTTTAACTATAATGGCTGATCCAGCCGGAGGTACATTTGTCGATATTCCTAAATTATTCAGAGATCCTGCTTTTGTTGAACAAAAATTAAAGTTCGTTACAGATAATAACGTAATCGATTTTTGGAGAAAAGAGATGCCAGCTTCACAGCGTTCAAATGATTTTGGTGAGGTAGTTGCTTGGTTTGTCTCAAAATTTGGTGCTTTTTTAAGTAACGATATGATGCGAAATATAATAGGTCAAACAAAAAGTTCGTTCGATATGCGCGACATAATGGACAATAAAAAAATATTATTAGTTAATTTAAGTAAAGGCCGTTTAGGAGATTTGAACTCTAAATTATTGGGTATGATTTTTGTTATGAAGTTTCAAGCTGCAGCAATGAGTCGTACCGATATACCCGAAAAAGAACGACAAGATTTCTGTTTATTTGTTGATGAGTTTCAGAATTTTTCAACTGATAGTTTTGCTACTATAATGTCAGAGGCTCGAAAGTTTCACCTTAATTTGATAGTCGCTAATCAGTTCACGACTCAGTTAAGTGAAGAAATTAGAGATGCAGTATTTGGTAATGTTGGTACCATAGTCTCGTTTAGAGTAGGACAAAATGATGTAGAAATTTTGGGCAGATATTTTCAACCAACATTCAGTAATGATGATTTATTAAGGATACCTAACTATAATTCTATTGTCAGAACTTTGATTGATGGAGTGCCTACTCAATCTTTTAGTATGGTCGGTTTACCAACACTTGGTACACCTAATCAAAGATTATTTGAAGCATTAAAACAGCTTTCAGCTATCAAATATGGTCGTGTAAGGGCTCAGGTTGAAAAAGAAATTTCAGAGAGAATGGCAGTAAAAGCAAACCCGTTAGTAAATAATAATTTGGGGGCTCGACCTTCTGCGACGCCAGCTTCTATTAGGAAAGATAATAATAGTTTTTTGGACGACTGGTTGGCAAAACGAAAGAAAGTGGATAGTCCAGTTCAAACAGTTAACCCTGTGCCTAACCCAATTAGTAATACTAACCAAACTCCAGCTGCAAATTATTTAAATGCTAATGAATTACCCGATACTAGCCAATTAGTATATCCTGATCAGAAATTAGCTGATGAACCGCCTGTATCTGAGCACGAATTTAAAATTGATCGTGTAAGCAGTCAATCGTCTGTAATAAATCAAACACAAAATATATCCAGTAATGAATTTCAGAATAAAGAAGCTGAAGATATAGCTTCAGAACTAAGAAAAACTACTAGTCCTCCACCTAAAAATAATCAGCCAAACGATATAGTTATCGATACCGATGGCAATATTATAGGTTAATGTCTACTTAGTTTAAGTATAAACTCAATAAATATTCCAACTATAAATCCAATAATAAAGAAGCCAAAAAAGAATAAATAATTGTATGTAATGCCTACATATTTAACAAAAATTAAGTATGAAAGGCTACCCAGGAAAGCTAATATTGAACCTCCAAGAATGCCACTAGGTCTTGCAACTGACGATGAGCTTTTCTCGCTTAATTTATCCAGTACCGGAGAATGAATAATTTTACTAATTATTCTATCTGTAGTACCTAAATCTTTTCTAACATTTTTAAGATTTTGTTTTGCTTGAAATTTGGCAACTTCTTGTGGAATCAAACTGTTTTTGATAGATATATCATCATCAGTTGCTTGATCAGTTTCGAATAATTGTTTTGGTTCAGCTTCTTCAGAAATTATTCTTCTGGATTCTGCTAATTTTTCATTTTGCAGAGCTAAAGTTTCAGATTCTGTATTTTGGGCTTGCTCAACTTCACCTTTAGGTAATAAAAGCTCAATTTCTCCCTCGGGTAAGGTAAGCTCCTCTGAATTTTCAAATTTAATATTTTCTGTCATCGCTACTATCCTTGTTGATTTATGATTAAAGCTGATTCTTTAGCTAGTATTCTTGATCTGAAGAAGAAGTATCCGATTACACTGATAATAATTGCTGTAATAAAAATATTAGTTCCTGGACCAGTGTTTACTAGATTACTAGTTGAAGTACTTATATTTTCGATTGATTTAATTATTGTAGGAGGTAGGTGAATTGTAACAGTATTACCGTATACATTTACCATTTCGAGATTGTAGTATCCTGGGTCTGAACTTGATGTTGGAGTCTGAGGGATTGGATTCATCACTTTTACTTCCACTTTTTCAAATGCAGTTTGGCCCGGAGGGATATTAATTGATGGCCAAGTAATTTGATTTGAGCTATCAATTTTAGCGCCGTACAAGTTTACTATATTTGAATAATCCAGTACATCACTTAGGTTTTCTGTAAATACATAGTTGTCTACAGTAGCTTGCCCGGAATTATTAGCGTATAAAGTATAAACTATATCATCACCTGCTTGAGCAGTAGTTCCATCTGCGTTCGATATGCCTTGTGTCAAATTAGAAGCCGTCTTGTAGACTTTTATACATGCAAGGGTGTCCTGAGAGTCAACACTTGATTGGCAAGGCTTACACTGGCTGTCTGTGCTTAGAATGCTGGGGTTATACTGACAGGTTGGTGTCGTAGGCGTAGTTGGTGTCGTAGGTGTAACTGGCGTAGTTGGTGTCGTAGGTGTAACTGGCGTAGTTGGTGTCGTAGGTGTAACTGGCGTAGTTGGTGTCGTAGGCGTAACTGGCGTAGTTGGTGTCGTAGGCGTAGTTGGTGTCGTAGGCGTAGTTGGTGTCGTAGGTGTAACTGGCGTAGTTGGAGTAACTGGTTTTTTAGGATTAACCGGCGTAGTTGGTTTTACTGGTTTAGGAGTATGAACAAGCATACAGACTTGGTTACTCTTTAGATTACTAGTTCCAGTTGAAAATATGGATGCTACATTACAAATTCTGGTATTGTCTGGGGTGTTATCGTTAACCTTCAAACGTATGTCTATATAATAATGATCTTTTGATGATACATAATTATAAATCCATGTTGGCTGGTTTATATTTAGATTTAAAGGATACTTATTGGCTCCTGTAGAATTAAAACCAACTAGACTTGTGTAATTGGGGAGGGGATCAGTTATAACAACATTTTTGGCGGTTCCTCCAACATTATTGAAAATAACTCTAAAAGAAATAATTTGCCCAGGAACTAAATTACTATCCGGTAATGGATATCCTGGAGTTGTTGTTTTTGAGATTGATAAATTAGGGCCAATGGGTAGTCCAATAGATACTATATTGCCACAGTTATAGAGCAAAAAGTAGATTTGATTATTGGAAGAAGTTACTTTGAGTGCCTGATAATTTGATGAGCCTGCAGTATCCCATGACCATAGATATCTAAAATAATAGGTTACATTATTTATAGTCACTGGTGTTTCACCTGCTAAACCATACGGTAGTCGACCCATTGAAAATAACTGTCTATTATAACTCGTTGAATTTAGTGTAACAGTTGGTGCATTTGCTACCTCGGAACAGCTTATTGAATAATTTGCTAGTAAAGTGCCGTAGCCCTCAGTGTTTAGATTACAGTACTTTGCTGCTTCAGCCGAAGAGTTATAGCCACCATTTATTAAGTCGTTTGGTGAAGAAGCCAGCGTAGATTGTGGAGGTGAAATAAACGCGAAAAATTGAACAAAAAAAGCTAGTAGAATAAATACCATTCCAATTCTTCTAATTTTAGTTTCTTGCCGCATGCGCTGACTATAAAAAGAAATTTGAGATATTATTCCGCTATTATATGAAACCTTTTGTAATAACTTTTCTAACATTTTTATTTTTTATTTAAACTATATTTTAAGCTAACCATAGTTTAATATAAAATACAAATGTAACCGCTTTATGTCTTGGATAGTTTGAATAACTATTGTATAATTTATTAAGGACGTAAGATAGAGTTTAAAATCAAAATAATAAATTTGGGGATAAATGAAAAGTAACTATTCATCTGAACAAATTACTGTATTGGAAGGCTTGGAACCAGTCAGAAAACGACCAGGTATGTATATTGGTGGTACTGGTATAGAAGGACTGCATCATTTAGTTTGGGAATTAATTGATAATGGTATAGATGAAGCTTTGGCTGGTTATGCTAGCGAAGTTGTTGTAACTATGCAAAAAGACGGTGGAATTAAAGTTTGGGATAATGGTAGAGGAATCCCGACTGATATTCACCCTAAAACAGGTAAAAGTACCGTTGAAACCGTGCTCACGGTTTTACATGCTGGAGGAAAATTTGGTGGTGGTGGGTATAAAGTATCTGGTGGTCTTCATGGAGTGGGGAGTAGTGTGGTTAATGCCTTGTCTGAAAAGTTGGTAATAACAGTATATAGAGAAGGAAAAATTTTTAATCAGGAGTATTCAAAAGGCGTGCCCTTATCCGATTTAAAAGTTACCGGTAAATCGAGTAAAACTGGTACAGAAATTGTTTTTTACGCTGATAGCACTATTTTTGAAACAATTAACTTTAACTCTACTACTATTCTGGATCGCTTACGACATGCCGCCTATCTGACTAAAAAAATTAAAACAACCTTAATTAATGAAAATTCTAATGAAAGTTATAGTTTTTATTTCGAAGGTGGTATACAGAGTTATGTTAAACACTTAAATGTTGGTAAAGAACCAGTTGATGAAGATATATTTTATGTTGATAAAACGATTGACGAGACTCAGGTTGAAGTTTCGTTACAATACACAGATGCATACACAGAAATTATTAAAGCCTTTGCAAACAATGTTCTAAACCCTGATGGTGGTACTCATTTAACAGGATTCAGAGCAGCTTTAACAAGAGTAATTAACGACTATGCTAGAAAAACTGGATTATTAAAAGAAAAAGAAGAAAATTTAACCGGTGAAGATACTAGAGAAGGCTTAACGGCTATTATTTTAGTTAAGTTACCAGATCCACAATTTGAAGGTCAAACTAAGAATAAATTGGGTAACCCAGAAGTCAGAGGCTACGTAGAACAAGTAATGAATGAATATTTCACTTATTATTTAGAAGAACATCCAGCTGTAGCTCGTAAAATAGTTGGTAAGGCTTTATTAGCAGCTAGGGCGAGAAAAGCAGCTAGGGCAGCCAGAGATAATATTTTACGTAAAGGAATACTTGATGGTGCTGGTCTACCCGGTAAGTTAGCTGATTGCTCGTCGAAAGACCCTAAAGATAGCGAGTTATATTTAGTAGAGGGTGATTCCGCTGGTGGTTCAGCCAAATCTGGTAGAGACAGTAAAACTCAAGCGATTTTACCTTTAAGAGGTAAAGTTTTAAATGTTGAACGAGCAAGATTAGATAAAATGTTAGCTAATAATGAACTATTAAGCCTTATTAAGGCGCTCGGTGTTGGAATTGAAGAGTCATTTGATGTTAACAATCTTAGGTATGAACGAATTATTATAATGACAGATGCTGATATTGATGGTAGCCATATCGCAACACTTCTGATGACGTTCTTCTTTAGGTATATGCAAGCAGTTATAGATAATGGTCATCTATATCTTGCAAAACCTCCATTATTTGAACTAGTTAAGACCGGTAAAGCAGAAAATATATTTATTTATGACGAAAATGATTTAGATAAAATTTTGGATGAAATAATTGAGAAGAGAAAAAAAGAAGGACAATCTATTAACCCGAACGATGAGCGATTTAGGCAAGCCGGCTTTACTGAACAGAAACGCTATAAGGGATTAGGTGAAATGGATGCAGAACAACTTTATGAAACCACAATGAATCCGGATAAAAGGGTATTAATACAGGTTAAAGTTGAAGATGGCGAAAAAGCTGACGCAATATTTAATAAATTAATGGGTACAGAAGTTGAATTAAGGAAAAACTTTATTCAAACAAACGCAAAATTTGTGAAAGATTTGGATATTTAGAAAATGGAAAATGAAGATATTAAGAAAAATGTTATTTCAGGCGAAGTAATACCTAGTAAATCAGTTGAATTTCGTTCAATTGAGAATGTCATGGAAGATAATTATCTTCGTTATTCTATGAGCGTTATCATTGATAGAGCACTGCCAGATGTACGAGATGGTCTTAAACCCGTACATAGACGAATTTTGTATAGCATGAACGAAGAAGGTTTAAGGAGTGGTGCAAGACATAGGAAGAGTGCGAATGTAGTAGGGGCTGTGATGGGTAAATATCACCCTCATGGCGATGTCTCAATTTATGATGCAATGGTTCGAATGGCTCAAACTTGGGCTATGCGTTACACCTTAATCAATGGACAAGGAAATTTTGGTTCCATGGATGGAGATCCTCCCGCAGCCATGAGGTATACAGAAGCAAAATTAGCAAAATTAGCTGATGAGATTCTAGTAGATATTGATAAAGAAACAGTAGATTTTCGTGATAATTATGATGGTACCAAAAAAGAACCAATGGTTTTACCAGCTAGATTACCTAATTTATTATTGAACGGACAATTAGGTATAGCTGTCGGTATGGCAACTAACATCCCACCGCACAATATTACAGAAGTTATAGATGCAGAAATGCATCTTATAGATAATGTTGATGCAACCTTAGATGATTTATTGCAGTATGTTAAGGGGCCTGATTTCCCTACGGGTGGTGTCATATTCGGTAAAGAATCTATTAGAACAGCATATGCGACCGGAAGAGGTGGTGTAATTACTCGTGGAATAGCTGAGATTAAAGAGGGTGCAAATTCTAGGTACCAGATTATAATATCTGAGATTCCGTATGGTTTAAACAAAGAAAGCCTTGTCCTTAAAATTGCTGAATTAGTAAAAGACAAAAAGATTGTTGGTATTAGTGAACTAAGAGATGAAACAGCAAGAGGTGAAGTCAAGATAGTTATTCATTTGAAAAAGGATGCCTACCCTAAGAAAATTTTAAATCAACTTTATCAACTGACTAGTCTACAGACTACCTTTCATTTTAATATGATGGCACTTATTGATGGCATTCAACCTAGAATACTTGGTCTAGTAGATATTCTTAAAGAACACATAAAACATCGACAAATAGTCGTTAGAAGAAGAACATTATTTGAGCTAAATAAGGCTGAAGCTAGGGCCCATGTTTTGGAAGGTTTAAAGATAGCTTTAGATAATATTGATGAAGTTATTACTACAATTCGTAACTCTCAAACAACAGATGAAGCCCAATTAAATTTAATTAAGAAATTTAAATTAACTGAAATTCAAGCCAAGGCTATTTTAGCTATGCAGCTGAGAACTCTTGCGGGGCTTGAAAGGAAGAAGATTGAAGATGAATTGGCAGAACTTAGGAAACTAATCGATAAATTAAAAGCTATACTGGCTGATGAAAAGAAGATTTTATCTATTGTTAAGTCAGAATTGGCTGAGTTAAAAGAACAGTATGGGGATGATCGAAAAACAAAAGTAGTCAATAGTGAGCTTGGTAAGATGAGCGATGAAGATTTAATTGCCGATGAGCAGGTTGCTGTAACTCTTACAGCTGCTAATTATATTAAGCGAAGTTTGCTGGCTGATTATAAAAAACAGGGTCGTGGCGGCAAAGGTAAACGAGGAATGACAACCAGAGATGAAGATGTTATTGAGCATGTTGTAAACGCATCAACTCATGACTACATACTATTCTTTACGAATAGAGGCAGAGTATTCAAGTTAAAGACTTATGAAATTCCTGCAGTCGGGTTAAATGCTAAAGGGGTAGCTTTAGTTAATTTATTACAATTACAACCTAAAGAAACCGTTAGTAGCATGTTAAATATTTCCAAAACTGATCAGGCAGATAACTTAGTAATGTGTACGGTTAAGGGTGTTATTAAGAAAACTCCATTTGAACAGTATAAGAACGTTAGAAACAGTGGACTTATAGCTATTAATTTGGACGAGGGCGATGAATTAAAGTGGATTCGTATGACCAACGGTAATAATGAAATAGTTATATCCACTTCTCTAGGTCAAGCTATAAGGTTTCATGAAAAAGAAACAAGACCAATGGGCAGAGTTTCGCGCGGTGTTAGAGGTATTAGGCTAAGACCAAAAGATTATGTTATTGGAATGGATATAGTAAAAGAAGAAGCTAGTATTTTTGTTATAAGTAAATTTGGATATGGTAAAAGAACAAAAGTTTCACAGTTTACTCCGCATAGCCGTGGAGGTGTAGGTATTAGGTCGGCTGTAGTTAACACTAAGACCGGAGAACTTATCGGTGTTAAAACTCTTTTAGATGATAAGCAAGAAGTATTAATAATATCTAAACAAGGTCAAACTATAAGACTTGGGCTTGAGAATATCCCTGAACTAAATAGAGCAACCCAAGGAGTTAGAATTATGAGACTTAATGATAATGATGAAATTGTATCATTAACACTAGTGGATACCGATGAATCTGTAGATGAAATAGAGGAATAGCTCACAAAAATAGAATATTTTACTATGTTCTTGTTGTCACATTAACACCATAATATTAAAAAATATTTTACTCTGTATCTGTTAATTAGTTTATTTAGTGATGTATTTTTATTCATGTGTAGTATTATCTACATCTGTGTATAAATAGATTTCAATGTATTTTTGTTTTAGTTAATTGTTTTTAATTAGTATATTTACTTGTTTTTAGGTATTGTTTAATGTATTTGTAACAATACTTATCTTGTATGTATCTGTAATTACAACTAAATATATAGTTAATACCATAGGTGTATCTGTATACATATGTAGGTATATACACTGTATTTGTTGTAGTAATAAACTAAAGCAGTTTATACTTAGTATTAGTTCTAGGTAATAGATAGCTATTAGATTGAATAATTATAGTTTGTTAACTAAAATTACTCAGTATAAAGCTTAAATTTAAGATAAAAAATGCAACCAGAAAACAAATACAGAGGCCTTGAGACGCTAGAAGATCCGTCTAGCTCTTCTTTTGGTATTGACCCAG
>DAIEGT010000019.1:0-561 GCA_027356105.1 Candidatus Saccharimonadota bacterium | reverse complement strand
ATCAATATGATCTTGCAGGCGTTGTAGGTCCTCACCCCCAAATACTTTTTTACCTGGGTTAAATATATGTTTAGGGTCAAAAATATTTTTTGTTTTTTCAAAAAGGTGATATACGTCATCCCCATACATTTGCCTTAAAAACGGAGTACGAACAACTCCATCATTGTGTTCTCCTGACATTGAACCGCCAAATTCAAAGACAAGCGCAAATACTTTTTGTGCTAATTCCAGAACGATACTTCGCTCTTTTGCTTTACGAAGGTCCATCAAGGGGATTATATGGAAATTACCATCTCCAATATGTCCTGCAATGGTGTAGACAAGTTTATATCCGTCCATAAGCTCGGTTAAGCGGGGAAGAAACTCCGGTAGTTTATTTGGGTCTACAACAATATCGTCAAAAACAGGAACTGTTCTCTTCTTTCCGCCATGATGACGAAGCAAGTTGAAGCTTTCGCGACGGATAGTCCAGTATTTTTCAGCGTCCTCTTTTGTTGTTGAGATTTTTGTTTCAAATCCAAATGATGCGATATCCTTTTGTGCTGCTTCAGCACGTGCGAG
>DAIEGT010000018.1:0-574 GCA_027356105.1 Candidatus Saccharimonadota bacterium | reverse complement strand
GAGTATGGTCTAGCTAGCGAATCGGCCGGCTTTGGCCGTGAGCGCCATATTGTCTTAAGTGCTAACGAAGCTAAATAGCTTTTTATAAAACTGTGTTATAGACGGCTAAGGTTTCTTCTGCGGTGCGTCGCCAGGAGTACTTGCTAACTTGCTGATGTCCCAAGCTAATTAACTTAGTGCGCAGTTTCTCATCACTTAACACCTCATCAATTGCCTTAGCCATTGCTTGGGTGTCTAATGGGTCAAAATAATTAGCTGCGTCGCCATAAATCTCAGGTAAGCAGGTCGCATTGGATGAAACCACTGCTGCACCTTGTGCCATTGCTTCAAGTCCTGGTAAACCAAAACCTTCACTAAGGGAAGGAAAGATGTAAGCCTGAGTATGCTCATAGAGCCATTTAAGCTCGCCCTCACTAACAAAGCCGGTAAATACCACTCCCTCAATAGATTCATGCTTTACGCGGGCCTGGATGTCCTTATAGTTGTTGTCCAGCTTGCCAGCCAACACTAAAGTTAGGTCCGGGTGAGTACCTCTAAGTACTTTAAAGGCCTCAATCAGTCGCCAGAGGTTTTT
>DAIEGT010000017.1:0-605 GCA_027356105.1 Candidatus Saccharimonadota bacterium | reverse complement strand
ATCTGCTGTGATAAATGGCAAATTGATATTTGTTTGAGTTGATGCTGATAATTCAATTTTTGCCTTTTCAGCAGCTTCTTTTAATCTTTGAAGTGCCATTTTATCTTGCATTAAATCAATTCCATTTTCAGCTTTAAATGTATCTGCAATATAGTGCATGATCTTTTCATCAAAGTCATCTCCACCAAGTTTTGTATCTCCATTAGTTGATAATACTTCGAATACTCCATCTCCAAGGTCTAGAATAGATACGTCGAAAGTACCACCACCTAAATCATAAACTAATATTTTATGATTATTATCTGTTTTATCTAAGCCATAAGCTAGTGCTGCTGCAGTTGGCTCATTTATTATTCTTAAAACTTCAAGGCCTGCAATCTTTCCTGCATCTTTTGTTGCTTGTCTTTGGCTATCATTAAAGTAAGCTGGTACAGTGATAACTGCTTGTGTTACTGTTTCGCCTAAATAAGACTCAGCATCTGCTTTGATTTTTTGAAGTACCATAGCTGAAATTTCTTGTGGTGAATAATTTTTTCCATCTATATCAACTTTGTATCCAGTTCCCATATGTCTCTTTATTGAGATAATTGTTTTATCTGGATTTG
>DAIEGT010000016.1:0-627 GCA_027356105.1 Candidatus Saccharimonadota bacterium | reverse complement strand
TCAACCAATCATAACTGTTGAGACCGAATTTTGCGGTCGTACCTTAAGCTTGGAGGTAAACCGGGTCGGATTTCGCTCATCCGCTTCAGTACTAGCGCGTTATGGTGATACCGTAGTGCTCGGCACAGCGATGCTATCAAGTAGTGTTATTCAAGGATTGGATTACTTTCCCCTAAGTATTGACTACGAAGAGAAGTTTTACGCCGCTGGCAAGATTAGTGGTTCTCGCTATATTAAGCGTGAAGGCCGACCAAGTGATGATGCGGTTTTAATTGGACGATTAATTGATCGACCGATTCGTCCGCTCTGGCCTAAAGGCTACCGTCATGAAGTGCAGGGCATTGCCACTGTTCTATCAATGGATCCAGACTTCCGCCCCGATATGGTGGCTTTAATTGCCACCAGTATGGCACTCATGCTAACGGGCGCTCCTTTTGAGGGACCAGTTGCTGGTTTGCGTGTTGGCCTTGACCAAAACGCTAAACTTGCGGCTTTTCTAAGCCAAGAACAATTGCAAGCAGGCGGACTTGATCTAGTCGTTGCTGGCACTAAAGACGGTGTCATGATGGTTGAAGCCGGGGCGAGCGAAGTTAGCGAGGAACAAGTCGCTGAAGCAATTGCTTACGC
>DAIEGT010000015.1:0-658 GCA_027356105.1 Candidatus Saccharimonadota bacterium | reverse complement strand
ACACAGACTATAGCACCTTGAGAAAAAGCCTCAACCTTACGGTGGCTCCTCCCAGACAGCGGGCTACGCCCTTCTCCGCTGTGGCGTGCTCGGTGCAAGCACCTGCGCGCGTCCTCGCTACACCGAACTGGTGGTTCGCTAAAGCTCGCGCATCCAGTTCTCGTCTGGCTATCGTCAGCCAAGAAAAAAGCCCCAGCCTTACGGCTGAGACATTTTTCTTGGTGGCTCCTCCCAGACTCGAACTGGGGACACAAGGCTCTTCAGGCCTCTGCTCTACCAACTGAGCTAAAGAGCCACACGGATTGATATTGGCATATAAATGTTCACTGATTGAGCCTCGTGTCCCGGGGGACACTTATTTTATAAGCTCTTCAGGCCTCTGCTCTACCAACTGAGCTAAAGAGCCTCGTCCTCTCAGAATTCCATTCAGTCATGTACGTTTCTTGGATTGGAATTCTGGACGAAGAAGGATAAGGTATCTGTTATTTTACTAGAGAATAGCTTGAATCACAAGGATACAGATTTTTAGCCGACGGCACTACCAAAAAGTTTACCGATACCGTAGGTGACTGCCATAGCTGCTATGCCGCCTGTAACAACACGGAGTATTGCCCGGCGTCGTGATGCTTCGCCGATGGTCGCGCTAAAGTAGCCCGTG
>DAIEGT010000014.1:0-686 GCA_027356105.1 Candidatus Saccharimonadota bacterium | reverse complement strand
TAGGAGCGCGCCAAGGTTAGCGTAACCAATGCCAAGCTCACGGTAAGCACGTGCGTTCTTGGTAATACTCTCAGTTGGATATGAGCTGTAGCCAACTAGGATTTCCTGAGCTGTAAAAATTAACTCAACGGTATGTTTAAATTCGTCAATTAAAAATGTTCCGTCATCTCTTAGGAACTTTAAGAGGTTGAGGCTGGCAAGATTACAAGCTGAGTTATCGAGGTGCATGTATTCACTGCACGGATTCGATCCATTAATCCGACCGGCATTCGGTGCAGTGTGCCAATGGTTAATGATAGTATCAAATTGCATTCCCGGATCGGCACATTCCCAAGCTGCTTCAGCGAATTGGCGGAAGAGGTCGTTCGCCTTTACGGTCCGGACCGTTTCGCCGGTAGTGACTGCCTTAAGATCCCAATCAGCCTTATTCTCTACGGCCTGCATGAAATCATCAGTAACCCGAACTGAAATGTTGGCGTTTTGGTACTGAACTGAAAAACTGTCCTTGCCATCTAAGGTCATGTCCCAGCCCATACTCTCGAGGTCGCGCGCTTTGCGTTCCTCAATTGCTTTGCTCCAGATAAAGTCGTAAACATCCGGGTGATCCACGTTTAAGATCACCATTTTTGCGGCCCGGCGGGTTTTACCGCCACTCTTAATGGCACCAGCGCTAGCATCGGCGCCAC
>DAIEGT010000013.1:0-706 GCA_027356105.1 Candidatus Saccharimonadota bacterium | reverse complement strand
TTCTGGGACTGACGTATCACTTCACCTGCACGCTTCAAACGAATCGAGACGGTCCGTCGATCAATGCCAAACTCGCTGCCCAATTCATAGACGGTCGCACCATTCTGGTACTTCTGGCACATGTCCGCCACTTGCTTCGCCGTCAGGCGTCTTTGTGTCTGACGCAGGAGCCGAGTACCCGTGCCTGTCTCGTAGTTCTGTTGATTAATGGCACCAGAAGTTTCATAATTAGACGAAGAAGTGCGCTGGTCAGAAGTCATATCCAGCCCTCGAACAACCCACTTCTCTAGAGAGAGCCATTTTCCTGTGTCACACGTGGAAAGTGCCACCATTAGTGCCTTACTCAAACCCGTGACCTCAGATTTTCTTGAGTCAGGAGTTACTGTTCAGGTCCCGATCTGGCGAGGGTCCACTTCATTCAGGCGTAGCGGGCTTATCGTTGAGTCATCACTTGTAATGGCGCTCCGAACAGCGCTAACGAGCCCTCACCCGAAGCGCTGCTCCTTGAGTTAGTCACTTTGCGCACACTGGTCGAAGAGCAGGCCAATCAGATCGTCGAGCAGGCCGTGCTGATTGAAGAGCAGACCAAGCTGATCGAGGCAATGCGCTCGCAGATGACCGAACTGCTCGCGCGACTCTCGATGACGTCACGCAACTCATCCAAGCCGCCCTCGTCCGATGGGTATACCAAGCCCGCACCGAAGTC
>DAIEGT010000012.1:0-708 GCA_027356105.1 Candidatus Saccharimonadota bacterium | reverse complement strand
CTAAAGAAACGAAAAGTAAACTTTAATCAGTACGACTAGGCATTTAATTAAGTTTTCTAATAATCATGCAGCGCTTTCTAAGCGACAGACTTTCGTTTTGCTTCAAGCGAATGCTTTGTAATATCTAGACTACAGGCCTTGTACTCTTTACAAAATTGCTCACATTTTTTTGCGATTGAGCGGTTAGAATAGTGTAAATTGCAAACTGGGCATTGGTAGATTTTTGATTGCGTTGATTTCATATAAGGTTCCGCTTTATCTGGCGGAGGGAGAGGGATTTGAACCCTCGAAGGCCGTGAGGCCTTACACGCTTTCCAAGCGTGCGCCATAAACCACTAGGCGACCCCTCCATCCGCTAACATATTATACATAATCTGTTAACACTAAATTACTACAATAAATATTGTTAAAACGCAAACCGTACAAGTAAAATTAAATAATAGCTATGCCCTTAATCCAACTCGAAGCGGTTTCAAAACTATATGGCTTTGGTGACGCCACTACTATTGCACTTGATGAAGTTAGTATTTCAATCGATAAAGGTGAGTTCGTTGCTGTAATGGGCCCTAGTGGCTGCGGTAAAAGTACCCTGCTTAATATTATGGGTCTGCTTGATCGTCCGACTAATGGTATCTACAAATTACAAAACCGTGTTGTTGAAAGACTGAGCCAGGCGCGCTCAGCCAAACTCAGGCGCGATACCATCGG
>DAIEGT010000011.1:0-758 GCA_027356105.1 Candidatus Saccharimonadota bacterium | reverse complement strand
GCTTGGCCATTGCCGCCCCTGTCCTACCCGGCCGCGCCGAACAGGGCGCGCACGGCGATGCCGATGATCTGATCGACGGCGAAGAAGAAGATAGCCGAAATCGTCACCATTCCGAGCACGAGGCCGGTGGTCACCATCGTTTCCTTGCGACCCGGCCAGGTCACGCGGCCGATTTCGACCCGTACCTCGCGCAGGAATTTCGCCGGATTTGCCGCCACGCCCACCGTCCTTGTTCACCGTACCCGATCCGGCGCCCCGCCGCGGGACGCCCGAACCGATCCTGTCCCATCCGTCGCGCCGGCGACTGGCAGGGGTGGAGGGTCTCGAACCCCCAGCCTCCGGTTTTGGAGACCGGCGCTCTAGCCAATTGAGCTACACCCCTGCACCTGCCCGCCTGCCGCATCCGATCGCCGCAGCCCGACAACCGGCCGGGCTCCCGGGCGGGAGCGACTTGCGCAGGGGGCGTAGAAAGGCTGCGCGGCGGCCGGTGTCAAGGCTTGTGGGTGGGCGGGCGGATCGGTCCCCGGGTCTTTTCAGGCCCCGGGGCTTTTCAGCCCAGATGCTTGGCGAAGAACGCCATGGTCCGGCTCTGCGCCAGTTCGTAGTCGGGCTTGCTGAAGCTGCCGCGCTCGTCGCAGCCGAAGCCGTGCTGGGCGCCGGCATAGACGTAGCTCTCGGCCTTCGGCTGGGCGGCGCGAATCGCCTCCACGTCCGTCATCGGGATGGAGGCGTCCTTTTCCCCGAAATGCATCTGCACC
>DAIEGT010000010.1:0-1951 GCA_027356105.1 Candidatus Saccharimonadota bacterium | reverse complement strand
GTAAAAGAGATGACTAATAAGTTTTTAATAAAATTTATTAGTCAGCTCCTTTTATTTATCTTAATTTTACATATTTCCATTTTCCAGTTCTATATCTTAAATATATTAATATCCATCTTATAAATTGATCAACAAATACTGCTATCCAAGCTCCTGAAAGGCCAAATCCTAACTTAGTTACAAGAATATACGCTAATGCAATTCTAACACCAATTACTCCTATGAACGTAGACACTAATGGCCATACAGTATCACCAGCTCCTCTCAATGCTCCAACTAAAATTAATTGGGAGGATTGAAACGGTTGTACAACTGCAATAATTTTTAGAGCAATTGATGACTTCCTTATAATTTCCGGATCACGCGAGTATAATCCCACTAATTGCGGCCCAAAAACAAATAGTATTATTGCCATTATAGAAGATATTATTGAACCTATTCTTCTAGCTTCCTTTCCATATTCATCTGCTTTATCAGGTTTGCCTTCTCCTAGGCTTCGCCCAATTAGAGAAGATGCTGCAATTCCAAAAGCTTGCCCTGGCGTAAATGATAATCCTAATATACTTAAACAAATTTGATGTGCTGCAAAAGTAACAGTACCTAACCCCGCAACTACTTTAATAAATATCATTATGCCAATTCTCATTGCCATTTGTTCTAACGACGCCGGTATACCAATTTTAACTAAATTATACATTATATTTTTATCAAATTTAAAACGACTTTTAAGATTGAGTTTAATCATACATTTTCCAGACAATAATCGTACGCAAAGCAGAATAGTTGCAATCATATTGGAAATTGCTGTAGATACACCTGCTCCTGTTACTCCTAAAGCTGGAAACCCTATTAATCCATAAATTAAAACTGCATTTCCAAAAACATTAATAAAATTTGCTTTCAAATTTACCTTCATTGGGGTCTTAGTATCGCCTGCACCTCTTAATACTGCTGACAATGAAAAATTAAAGGACTGAAATATAAATCCCACCATAATAACCCTGAAATAATTAACTCCTACTAGTAAGGTATCCGATTGTGCCCCCATAAACATCATTATTTCCTTGGTAAATACTAATCCAATTATACTTAAAGGTAAAACCAAGAGAATTTGATTTAATAAAATAATATGCTTGACTGTATTTTCAACCTTATCCAGTTTTTTTGAACCTATGTACCTAGCTACCATAGCTGTTCCACCTATATTAAGTGCTTGGACTAAAGATAATCCAATAAACAATGGCTGGTTAGTAATCCCCACCGCTGCTACCGAGGCAGCGGCTACAGCTGTATCTTTAATTCTCCCTAGCATAATCATATTAACCATACCAAATAAGGTTCCTAATAATAATTCTGCTAAAACGGGCCAAGCAATATTTAAAACCTCTTTTGATCTAGGGTTTTTCATTTTAAGAACCATAATGTTGATTTTTGCCTTATAGGCACTTACCATTTCTTATCACTTCCTATTTGAAAATATTTAGACCCCCTAAATATTTTATCATAATAATAACCTAATTTCTATTGTTATGTAAAAATATTTATAATTTTACAATTATTCAAATAAAAAAAGAAAAACACTAAAACATGAGACTTCTAGTAATAACTTAGAGGAATTATACTTTGAATGTTGGAGAAACTACTGTAAGTAGCTTAGATAAATTAAGTACTTTACTAAAATTTAGAAAGGTGGCAATATCTATGGCAAGAAAAGATTCTAAAAACTACAACTTCACTACTCAGGAACAAATTATGATTAAGAAAAATGATGATGCTAGACTACCAAAACGACTTGGTAGTGATGAAAAAATCCAGGCTGCTTCAGAAGGAAGCAAAATAGAATAATTTTGCTTGACAATAAAAAATAGAAATGTTATACTTATTTAAATTTTATAGTAATTATTGTAAAAACTATGATGAGAACAGTAAGTAAATGAAATCTTCAAAGCGA